>NZ_JBHSAP010000014.1:0-1631 GCF_042650125.1 Salinithrix halophila | reverse complement strand
CCCCGGCTGACTGAACTAGTGGAAGACGGACGGGCAGCGGTTGCAGATAAACGAACCTGCACCGTTAGCGGGAAATGTTGCGCTGTCTATGTGGCGACTGGGAGCACGGACACGGTGCAAGGGGCTTTGTTTTAAGAGGAGGCATACCCAAACCCAATAGAGGGGGGATCAGAGATCAAGGGCTATATCAAGGACTACAGACAAGAGTTAAACAGCGATATCTGGTTAATGCCGCCCCTCTATCACCGGGTTTGGCAATGGTTGAAATACCGAGTCAACCACGAAGACAAAGAAATTCCAATGAGAGACGGAAGCAAAACACTAATCAAAAAAGGCCAGCACCTTACATCCGTTAGAGGAATTGCGCAAGGAATCGGATGGTACGAAGGGCGGAAATGGAAAGAGCCAAACCCAAAGACGATTCGATCCATTTTGAAGTGGTTGGAACAGCAAGGGATGATCACTATAACAGCCACTAGGGGTAACAATGGGTACACATTAATATCCCTGTTAAATTGGGAAGTTTACCAATCAAAAAACGATCAGGGTAACAATGAACACCCATTAGAGAAACAATCAACGGACATAAACAAGAATGATAAGAATGAAAAGAATGATGAAAAGAAAAAAGATAATCGTCGCAAATACGACGACGATTCTCCTTATATCAAAATGACTCGGTATTTATTGGAACAGATCCGGGCATGGAAACCGGACTTTGCTTTCCGGGGGAGTGAACAAACATGGGCGGACGACTTCCGCAAACTGCATGAAATCGACAACCGATCTAAAGAGCAGATCAAGGCGGTTATAGATTACGCGACCACCAACGACTTTTGGCAAGCGAACATTTTGTCAGCGAAAAAGCTACGGGAGAAATTTGACACCCTTGAGGGCCAAATGAGAAGGGGGAACCGACATGGCGAACAAAATGCAGGCCGTCGGAACGTACATGGACGAGATCAAAAGGCGCATCCAATTGATCCGCCAGGATCAACGGGGCCATTCGCCGGACTTGTCAAAACCCCGGTTTAAATGCGAGAAGTGCAAGGATGCGGAATGGATCTGGACGGGATGGGACGCGGCCAAACCCTGCGAATGTCAGGAGCAACGGAAATACGAGCGGCGGATGAGAGGGGCCATGATTCCCGACGAGTTGAAAGAGGCCAACCTTGATACCTACATCCAGGAAACTCCGATCCAACAAGAACTTTTTTTGATGATCACCAATTATCTCAGCGACTTTGACAGTATCCGCTACACCCAACAGAACAGCCTGGGGTTTGTGGCCAAGTACGGGGAAAGCCGGATGAAGGAGCAGGGGGCGGCAAGGCACGACCCCCGTTACAACTCCTACGGATTGGGAAAAACGCACTTGCAGGTGGCTGCGGCCAAGGAACTTATTAGCCGGGGGATTGGGGTTCTGATTGTTTCGGATGTAGCCATCATGGATGAACTATCAAACGCCCGGATGGTGGAAGACGGCGGCCAGGAATACAACCGATTGATGGCCCGGTTGATCGAGGCCCCTGTGTTGGTCTGGGATGATCTGGGCAAGAGCAATCCGACCCAGGCGAAGCAGAAAAATTACTTTCAGATCGTGAACGAGAGATATAAAGCATGTCGGCCGA
>NZ_JBHSAP010000013.1:0-618 GCF_042650125.1 Salinithrix halophila | reverse complement strand
TAACAAGGTATCCCTACCGGAAGGTGGGGATGGATCACCTCCTTTCTACGGAGTATCATCATGAACGAACCAAACAAGGTCGAATCAACCTGCTCTTCAGTTTTGAGGGAATGCTCCCTCCGATTCTTCATGGATCGATGCACCTTGAAAACTGGATACGGAAGAAAGCCAAGAATTGCGAAGGGTACAAGTGCAAACGCACTGGAACCGACGCAATTTCACCGGAGTGAATGAAGGAGAAGTTACTAAGGGCACACGGTGGATGCCTTGGCGCCAGGAGCCGATGAAGGACGGGGCGAACGCCGATACGCCCCGGGGAGCCGTAAGCAGGCGTTGATCCGGGGATTTCCGAATGGGGCAACCCGCCAGTGTAAACCGCTGGCACTCCCATCTGAACACATAGGATGGGTAGAGGCAGACCGGGGGAACTGAAACATCTTAGTACCCCGAGGAAGAGAAAGCAAACGCGATTCCCTGAGTAGCGGCGAGCGAAAAGGGACCAGCCCAAACCGTCGGTCTTTGACCGGCGGGGTTGTGGGGCGTCCTACATGGAGTTAGAAAGGCAAAGCGTAGACGAAGTGGCCTGGAACGGCCCGCCATAGACGGTAACAGCCCGGT
>NZ_JBHSAP010000012.1:0-563 GCF_042650125.1 Salinithrix halophila | reverse complement strand
AAAACTGAAGAGCAGGTTGATTCGACCTTGTTTGGTTCGTTCATGATGATACTCCGTAGAAAGGAGGTGATCCATCCCCACCTTCCGGTAGGGATACCTTGTTACGACTTCACCCCAATCATCTGCCCCACCTTCGGCGGCTGGGCCCCATAAGGGTTCCCTCACCGACTTCGGGTGTTGCAAACTCTCGTGGTGTGACGGGCGGTGTGTACAAGGCCCGGGAACGTATTCACCGCGGCATGCTGATCCGCGATTACTAGCGATTCCAGCTTCACGCAGGCGAGTTGCAGCCTGCGATCCGAACTGAGACTGGTTTTTTGGGATTGGCTTCACCTCGCGGCTTCGCTACCCGTTGTACCAGCCATTGTAGCACGTGTGTCGCCCAGGACATAAGGGGCATGATGATTTGACGTCATCCCCACCTTCCTCCGGCTTTCACCGGCTGTCTCGCTAGAGTGCCCACCCGAAGTGCTGGCAACTAACGATAAGGGTTGCGCTCGTTGCGGGACTGAACCCAACATCTCACGACACGAGCTGACGACAACCATGCACCACCTGTCACC
>NZ_JBHSAP010000011.1:0-4550 GCF_042650125.1 Salinithrix halophila | reverse complement strand
CCCTACCGGAAGGTGGGGATGGATCACCTCCTTTCTACGGAGTATCATCATGAACGAACCAAACAAGGTCGAATCAACCTGCTCTTCAGTTTTCAGGGAATGCATGATGTTCCCCTGACTCAACCATGAGTCAGGGGATTTTTTTATGATTCAAGAGGCCTGGGTTGAGGATGTAGAGCGGATGTCGTGATGAGCGTCTTTTACGACTCTAAATGGGATAAAAAGGTTTAAATGGTTGTTTTTGTGCAGACGGTAATGCTATAGTGATATCGAATATTCGAAAAATAAGAGGGGTGATCAGAATGAATTTGCCATGGGAGGTTACAGTTGGAATGGGGGTTCTGCTGTCACTCAATTTTTTGCTGATGGGTTGCTTTCGAAAACCATCGACCTTGACCCGGAGCTTATCGATGACGCTCATCCTGGTTCTTTCGGCTTTAATGATCTTACCTTCCGCGGAAGCCGCACCTGTCCATTCCACACAAAAGGGGGACGGGGACGGCTTCTTTAACATTTTGCCCCCTGGTCAGGAGGGGAGGATCAATCTGTTTGAATATCTGTGGTTTCAGATGAGCAAGAAGTATCCCCGACATTACAATGACCAAGTCCATATGTACGATTCTCTCTCGAAAAGAGCACCTGATCTGACCGAATCGGAATTGCCTCAGTACTTCAAAGAAGCTTCGATGGGCACTCCGGCAAAAGTCGAAAAAACCTACTCCCCTATCAAAAACCTTACCATCACCCGGGATAATTTCGGTGTGCCGCATATCCGCGGAAAAACCCGGAAGGCCACTTTTTTTGGCGTCGGTTACGCTACGGCAGAGGATCGCCTATTTTTAATGGATGTTCTCCGTCATTTGGGTCGGGGGCGATTGAGTGAATTTCTCGGAGAGAGCGAATCCAATAAAGAAATGGATAGAAATCAATTGAAAAACGCTCCCTATAAAGAATCGGACTTAACGGATCAAATACGCCGCATTTGTGAGCAAGGTAGCGAAGGCGAAGAAATCTGCCGCGATATAAAGGCTTATATGGAAGGTGTAAACGCTTATATCGACAAAGCCCGATGGAACTGGACTTTGTTACCTGTTGAATACCTCGGTCTTATGAAACTCCCCCAAAAATGGAAGCCGGAAGATGCGGTGGCTATTGCCAGTTTTGTAGGTGGGTTGTTCGGCAAAGGCGGGGGAAGGGAGTTGGAAAGCGCCCAATTTCTCGCTGAACTTCAAAACGAATTCGGAAAAAAGGAAGGGCGTAAGATTTGGGCGGATTTTCGCAGCGCCAATGATCGAGAGGCACCTGTCACCACTGTGCGTCCTTTCCCCTACAACAATCCGGGGAACATTGATCAAGCGTCTGTGGCCATGCCTGATTTGTCAACGGTTAATCAAACGTTGAACCAATTGAAAAATTCCGACATGATCGCCGATGGTCCATTTGGCCCGATCAATCTTCGATTGCCGAAGAGTATGAGCAATGCCATTTTGGTTGTCGGTAATCATACCCGTAAGGGAAACCCAATCGCGGTATTCGGTCCGCAAACGGGTTATTTTAATCCGCAGCTATTGCTTGAAATGGATGTGCAAGGCCCTGGCATAGAAGCCCGCGGAGTGGGATTCGCCGGTTCCAATTTGTACATACAAATGGGCCGTGGAAAGGAGTTTGCATGGTCGGCGACTTCATCCGCTGCTGATAACACCGACCAATGGATTCTCCGCCTCTGCGAACCCGATGGAAAAACACCCTCTAACCAATCGACGCATTATTTATATAAGGGAAAATGTATTCCTATGGAGCAATTTACACATCAACAATCCATCAAGTCTCAAGCCGTTCCTGTAAAAGATCTGAATAAGACGGCGGTTTCGCTCAACCAACCTCCAAAGGAAGTGATCGAACAGCAACAGAATTCCTCCCAACGAAAAAAAGAAACCATGGACACCAAAGTCGAGCGTAGTGTATACGGTCCCGTAATCGCAAGAGGGACGGTTAAAAATCGGCCCGTCGCCATTGCCGTTCAACGTTCAACCTACGGAAATGAACTGGGCAGTTCCTTTGGTTTCAAGCGGTTGAACGATCCGGATTTCATGAAGGGTGGGGCTCAATCCTTTTCAAAAGCGATCGATTCTATCGATTATACGTTTAACTGGTTTTTTGTCGATCAAACAGATATCGCCTATAAACATTCCGGTTTGCTTCCAATCCGTCATCCCGGCACCGATCCGGACTTGCCGGTCTGGGGAACGGGGGAATATGACTGGACAGGCGATTATTTGCCTCCGGAGAAGCAACCACAGGAAATCAACCCTAAGCAAGGGTACTTTGTCAATTGGAACAACAAGCAAGCTCCTGGCTTCCGCGCCAATGACGCCAACTTCAACTACGGGCCGGTGTTCCGATCGCTGACTTTGGAAAAAAGGCTCAAAAAGGCCATTGAAAGCGATGAGAAACTGACGACTGCCGATATGGTCAACATCACAACGGCTGCGGGAACTGTTGACTTAAAAGGTCAAGAAGTCTATCCCTATGTGCTGAAAATCCTTGGGAAACAGGCGCCTGGTAATGATCAGAAGCTGCAAGCGATGCGGGACCGACTGGCTGAATGGGTGAAAACAGGAGGATATCGCAGAGATATCGCTCCTCGAGATGGTCAATATGATAATGCAACAGCCATCGCGATCGGGGATGCGTTTTTTGCACCCTTGGTCAAAGGGATTTTTGGGGCTCCGTTGAAAGGAATCCGTCCCCCTGTCAAACTGGAAGATCGCCCCGACCAACACCTCGGGTCGGCTTACCAAGAAGGATACTATCCTTTCGTTCAAAAGGATCTGCGTCAGGTGCTGGGGGAGAAGGTAACGGACCCTTGGTATAAGACCTATTGCGGAAACGGTGATCGTGCGGCATGTCGGGATATTCTATGGAACGCGCTGTCTGAAGCTGCCGCTCATCTGGAAAAAGAATACAGTTCCGCATCCGTCGATGACTGGATTTACGGCAGTCAACGGGATGCCATCCGGCAAAGCACGCTGGGAGCCCTTTCTCTGCCGGACATGGGTTGGGTGAACCGCCCTACCTTTCAACAGGTGGTTCAAGTCCAATCCACAAAGTAGCACCCCTAGATCGGATGATCCATTAAAGGGGGACAAACAGGGAGGGAACTATAGTGAAGAAAATCGTGTTGGTTATCGCCCTCCTGTGCATTCCGATGATGAACGCCTGCCAAGAGCCAAGCCTGCCTTCGGAGGATGGGAAATTACGGATCCTCTTTGACAACACCCACGGTGAGACGGCGGGTGCCGCTGACTGGGTGATCGACGGAGCTTTTTCCGACTTTGCTGATGCGTTGAAAAAGAAGGGTTACAAAGTTCATCAGTTGGAGAAAAAATCCCCCTTGAAGGACGAAGATTTGAAAGGACAAGACATTTTTGTGTTAAGCGAGCCCAACATTCCGCTGAAAGAGAAGGAACAAAAAGCTTTAATCCGCTTTGTAGACCAAGGAGGCGGGATTTTTTTCATCGCCGATCATTACAATGCGGACCGGAATAAAAATCGATGGGATGCGACGGAAATTCTCAATGGGTATCGGAGAGGGGCATTTGACGACCCTGCAAAAGGGATGGAACAGGAAGAAAGGAAATCTTCCGCCATGCAGGGCGTCACCTCTTCCGATTGGTTATCGGACCATTTCGGTATTCGTTTCCGTTTCAATGCGATCGGTGATGTCACGGCAGATAAGATCATTCCTTCGGACCAGACATTCGGAATTACAAAGGAAGTGAAAGGGGTAGCGATGCATGCCGGCGCCACCTTGGCGGTAACCGATCCTAACAAGGCAAAGGGAATCGTTTATCTGCCCCGAACGAATGAGAAGTGGCGGCATGCGGTGGATCAAGGGGTATACAAAGGGGGCGGTTTCGGCGAGGGCCCTTATGTAGCGATTGCAAAAAGAGGGAAGGGAAAAGCCGCCTTTATCGGAGATTCTTCCCCGATTGAGGATGCCACACCCAAGTACAAAAGAGAAGAGACAGGGGAAAACAAAAAAACGTATGACGGGTTTAAGGAGCAGGACGATGCCGTCCTTCTCGTCCGTATCATCGACTGGTTAGGAAAAAAGGAGAGCTATACCCGGTTCGACCAAGTGGAGGGTCTAGAATTGGATGATCCCACTCCGCTCCTTCCCTTTGAGGATCCAGCCACATCCGATGAGCCTCAAAGAGAACCGTGGTCTGAACCGGAAGCCGGCTATAAGTGGTGGGATCCTGATACTTTTCAACCTGGTTCATACCGATATCCGGATTGAATTGGGTATTTTGGGCAAGTCGGTCGGGCGTATTCCGGCCGACTTTCTTCATGGGAATTTATTTTTGGAAAGGGGTTGAATCAATCTCGGATCCGTGGTATATTATTTCTTGTCGCCGCGAGGTGACGAAGCAAAAAAGGTAGATGCACCTTGAAAACTGGATACGGAAGAAAGCCAAGAATTGCGAAGGGTACAAGTGCAAACGCACTGGAACCGACGCAATTTCACCGGAGTGAATGAAGGAGAA
>NZ_JBHSAP010000010.1:0-5202 GCF_042650125.1 Salinithrix halophila | reverse complement strand
AGGGCTATTGTTACCCTTGTGCTTTTTATATGTATTAATCCAGTTTCGGGAACACGTCTAAGGTAAATTGATCCTTGACCTGGTTTGGTTCCTTTGTGTACTCCACGCGTTCTAGAATGCTTTTGAGGAGTATGTTTTTTTGTTTGGGGTCGAATGTCTTAGGATATAACCCCAGAACATGTTCCACCTGGGGGATCACGTTAGATCGGGCTTTGGATTGTTCCTCAGCCTTAGCCTTGTCCTCTTTTGCCCGTTTAATTGCCGTCCGGGTGTCTGAGATCCGGGCCGCCAGACGGGTGGAACGTTCCATAAACGTTTCGTCGTCGTATATGCCACGTTCCAAGAGATCGTGGAGGCGTTCCCGCTGACCCTCTAACTCTGTCAATTCTTTCTCAAGCGATTTTATAGCCTGTTCCCTGGCTGTTATTTCGGACAGGTCGTCTTTTTGTTCCCTGCTCTCTGGTTCCCATTGTAGACGATATTCCTTTAACCAGTCCCCCAAGACATTTAAAAGCCGGCTTTCCACATAATCGAACCGAGTGGATTTGTTGTTACATTGTTTGTTGATACATAGTAGGTGGGGCTTTTGCTTTTGAGAATCTTGCCTTACCATTGATCTTCCGCACTTTCCGCATTTAACCACCCCGGCCAGAGGGTTTTTAATTCCCTGTAATTGTCTATACGGGGGATGTGTTCGCCTTTCTAGAATGTCCATGGCCTTATCTGCCGTTTCCCGATCGATTAGGGGAGTATGGCGGCCTTTCACTTCCACCCATTCCTCCTGGGGTTTCGTTCTGGTTTGCTTCCGCCCTTCCGCCACCTTTTGATAGTCCACTTTCCCCCATTGAATGTAACCAGCATAAACAGGGGATTTTTTGATGATGTTTAAAACCAGGTTCCCCATCCATTCCCGGCTACGACGGGGTTTTATCCCCATTTCATTTAACCGTTCCGCTATCCGATACGTTCCCGCCCGTTCCGATTCGGTCGAGGTGTACCACTTGAATATGAGACGGACGGCGTTGGCTTCCTCCTCGATAGGTTCCAACGTATGGCCTCGATCATCCTTTATAATGCGGTATCCATATGGAGCAGTCGAGGCGATCCAATTCCCGTCCTCCAATGACCGCCGCCGCCCGGATTGTAGCCGCCGGGTGATCAACTTCAACTCTTTCCGGGCCATGAATGCTTCAAACTCGGAATACTCTTCATCCCATTCATCCTGAAGGTCGTAAACCTTACGCGGAGTGACAATCTTTGTTCCCGACCGCCGGAGGGTGTCCAAGATTAAACCTTGTTCCTGCATATTCCCCCGACCCAACCGATCCATGTCCATTACCAGAACTCCATCATAAATGCCTGTTTCGACTTCTTTAAGGAGCGCCATCATTTCCGGTCGATGGATAAGACTTTCCCCGGATGCGATCTCCTCCCGAATGCGGACAATATTAAAACCCTGCTTCTTTGCCAAGGAAAGCAGGGTTTTTCTGTGTTTCCTAAGTGTTTCCCCTTCCCCGCGTGCCTCAGCCTCCATATCTGCTCGGGATTTGCGTAAATAAACCGCTACCCTGTCCATTTAGTCTTCCTTCTTTCGCTTCATTAACATGTACTCAATCACTTCCTTAGCGGCTTTTAATTGTTCCTCATCGAGAGGGGTTCCGTCCCAATGATATTTTTTAAATGATCCACTATCTAACATTTCCCTAACATTAAAATCCTGCTGTTCCTCGTTATCATCTAGCCCTAAAAGATAATCCGACGACACCCCGAAAAGTTTGGCCAATGCTGTTATAATCTCTTCATTTAAACGTTTGTCCCCTCGTTCTAACTCGTAATAATATTGCGCGGATACCCCTATTCGTTCCGCTAATTTATATCCACTCAATTTGTTTTTCTTCCTCAATTGCTTTAACCGTGATCCTGTTTTATTGGCGACCATTTTCCATGTACCCCCTTTGTATGCAAATAGCATATCAACGTTGACAAGCAAATACAACATTACATACGCTTACATGTCAAGTACGCAAATAGCTTAAAAAGTGAGGTATTAGCCGTTACAGAGAGATATACCGAATTAACCGTGTGTGAGGGGTTATATCGCCTAATCGTAATGTTGTAAATTTGTATGCCAATAGCATATTATTATGGTACGCCAACGGCGGAAAGGAGGTTGCGATGGTGTTAAGTCAACTTGTGAGACGCCGCATGAAAGATAACAACATTACCTTTCAGATGTTGGCGGAAAGAACCGGCTATAGCGCGTCATATCTCAACAATATTGTTTGCGGTCACCGTCGTTGGAATATCGACACCATGCAAAAGGTTTGTAGTGCTTTGGAGATCAAATGGAACCCATTCACAGGAGGGGAAAATGGTGAAAACATTCAAGCGGGGTGAAACAGTGATTCGGGTTCACCCGCCCAAGACAACCCCAGAGGAACAGAAAAGAGTCCTAGCCGAAATCCAGCGGATCAATTGGGAAATCTGGGATTCCATCCAAGGAGGTGAATCAAATGAAAGTCAAAGCGGGGGAATGGGCAAGGTTGCCCTGGGGTAAACGCTGGAGGCTCTTAATTCAGGAGAATGTGAGGCAGCAAATAGCTCGCAAGGGGTGGTATTAATGGAACCCTTCCACCGCCGCCTAGCTGAACTGTACTGGAAGTGTAGGGGAAAGATCGGAGATTTGAACAAACCGGACACTCGGGAGTTAAGGGAATGCCTGAAAGCACATTTTCATTGGGCTTTGGAGTTGAACCGCCTTGAAATGTTGGCGGATACGGCCCGTCGAGCGAACGATGAGGGCTGGGAGAAAGAAATCTGTGGGCAGATCGACAAGCATCTTATGAGCACTTTAGGAGGCAATTGAGATGACGAACGAGATCACAGAACTTTGCGACAAGATGGAAGAGCTTTTGACGGATGACGAGGAATGCCTGAGAGACGAAACGGGCGGCGAATATCAATTCCACCCGGAAACATGGAAAACGTGGGCGAAATTACGAGAGATTTTGACCGGGAGGGATTGCTTATGAAAACATCCGAGAACACACAGGAGATATGCAAAGCCTTGGTAGCGTTCCACGGGGAGGTTGGGCGAATCACCAAAGACGGCCAAAATCCCCACCTGAAAAACCGATACGCAACCATTGACCAAATCATAGAAGAAATCCGGCCCATCTTGGCATCCCATGGATTGTTCATCATGCAGATGCCCACCAACACGGAGGCCGGGGAAATTCAAATGACCACCCGGATTTTTCATACCTCCGGCCAATGGATGGAATCCCCGGTCCTGACCCTGAAACCACAAAAGATGGACCCTCAAGGGATCGGATCAGCCGTCACCTATGCCCGTCGGTACAGTCTCACCTCGTTTCTCTCCCTGAACACCGGGGAGGACGACGACGGAAACAGTGCAAGCGCCCCGACACAACAACGGAAAGTCCCAGCTAAGGGTAAAGCACCCGCCGCCCAAAAGCCCGGACAGAAGGCGGGAGGGCCGCAGGGGTTAGCAAGTCAAGACCAACGGCGGAAACTATTCGCCAAAGGATGCACCGAAAAGGGGCTTACAAAAGATCAACTGAAAAAATTGGTCAATTACCAAACCGGGAAAGACAGCACGGTAAAACTTACCCCGAAGGAAATAGACGATTTGGTCAAGTTGATCGAAGCCATGGACGGGGCAGAATTGGTGCAGTTGATCGGGGAGAAGGCGCTTGAATCGGCAGTCAATACCGGGCCAATACAGCCCGAAGAACTGGAGGGGTTGAAATGATCTACCCGGAGACAGAGGCGGAGGTTAGGGAAGCAGTCAAGGTGGCGGGGTATCCGCCGGAAATGGTTGACGAGTTAGACCGGGAAAGCCTTTTTGAACTCGCGTTCCATGTGCTGGTGGATGTGATGAAGCCATGAAAGGGGGTGGTAAGGAAATCCCGGTATGAGTAGCACAGAAAACGCATGAGGGTACATGGGATGTTTACCCGCCGGAAAGTACAGTCCCGATCTATCGGGGATTGGAGAGCAAGCGGCGGGCTAGGAAAGCGATCAACCAAACCGCAAAGGAGGCTTAGAAAGATGGAATGGATGTTTGAAACGGTGGCGGAAGACGGCCAAAAGCCTTTGTCCCAGGAAGAACTGGAGGAGCGGCTTAACTACTTGGAATTTGTCGAGGAACAGAAAAAGCCCACCGCATAAGACGGGGGCCACAAGAAATTTAACCTACCAATAAAGATACCACGGCCAGCCGGGGGCCACAACCCCGGCACCCATTCAAGGGAGGGGGACGCGGTGGAAAATGTCATTCGCGCATTCAAGGACCGAACCCCGGAAAAGAAGATCATTGTTTTGAGGCTGGAGCTTGATTATTACCTGATGGAGTTGTGGGACGCGATAGAGAACGGCCATTCGTGGAAGGTGGCGCTGTTGAAGGTAAGGCTTGATGAGATTCGACAGCAACTGCTGGAACTGGAGGCATTTTGAGAGGAGGCGGACGAGTGAATGGAACGTCGAGAGATCATAAATGGGACAGTCGAATGGTTTGACGATTCTGGTTCTATTTGGCTCTATTCCGAGAATGGGAAAGTTGTCATAAATGTAATGGCTTTGTTGCGGCAGGGGCATGGAACCGGGATTAAAAAGGCGATATCTCCCGACGTAGCGCAAGAGATTATAACGGAGCTTCAAAAAGTAGTTTTTCAAGCCAAGGAGGCGGCGGACCAATGATCACCTACACAGCGCGAATCAGCTTTATGAGGAACCATCCGGGGATGCGATATCTTCAGCGGGGCGACCGGGTGGTTATCCGGGGGAAGGCCCACGAAGTGCGGGAGGTTTTCACCTGGGATGGAAAGCTGGTCTACGACACCGATTGGGGCCTGTTGTACGCGGAGGAATTAGAACGGATCTAAAGGAGGCGGCGATGGGGATCACCGAAGAAACGCGGCGGGAGTCGTACGAGAACATCAAAGGGACGGTTGCGGGGCGTCAGGCCATTGTTTTACAGGAACTGAAGAAATGTCCGCGCCTGACGGCTAACGAATTGGCTTTGCGGCTGTATAAACAGGGGATCATCCCACGCCCCGAGAGAAATTTTGTCCATCCCCGGCTGACTGAACTAGTGGAAGACGGACGGGCAGCGGTTGCAGATAAACGAACCTGCACCGTTAGCGGGAAATGTTGCGCTGTCTATGTGGCGACTGGGAG
>NZ_JBHSAP010000009.1:0-776918 GCF_042650125.1 Salinithrix halophila | reverse complement strand
AGTTGTGTCGCCAGATGCATCGCTGGGTAGCCAAGTGCGGAAGGGATAAGCGCTGAAAGCATCTAAGCGCGAAGCCCCCCTCAAGATGAGATTTCCCATCCCCTTGTGGGAGTAAGACCCCTTGAAGATGACGAGGTAGATCGGTCCGAGGTGTAAGCGCAGTGATGCGTTCAGCTGACGGATACGAATCGGTCGAGGACTTCTCCTGGATTCATTCCAGCTACACGCTTTTCTTCCGTATCCGGTTTTCAGGGTGCATACCCTGTAATCCAATCGTCTGGTGATGACAGCGGAGGGGACCCACCCGTTCCCATCCCGAACACGGCAGTTAAGCCCTCCAGCGCCGATGGTACTTGGGGCGCGAGCCCCTGGGAGAGTAGGACGTTGCCAGGCATTTGATTGTGGAGAGGTGTCCGAGTTGGCCGAAGGAGCACGATTGGAAATCGTGTAGGCGGGCATAAACCTGTCTCGAGGGTTCGAATCCCTCCCTCTCCGCCATTTTTTCCCTTTCATGCAAATTGCCTTGATCTTCTTTTCTAAGTATGTTAAGATGCTAATTACTTGTGGTTCGGTAGCTCAGTCGGTAGAGCAGAGGACTGAAAATCCTCGTGTCGGCGGTTCGATTCCGTCCCGAACCACCATTGATTTTGCCGGTGTAGCTCAACTGGTAGAGCAACTGACTTGTAATCAGTAGGTTGGGGGTTCAAGTCCTCTCGCCGGCACCAACGCGTCGTAGGGGCGTAGTTCAATGGTAGAACAGAGGTCTCCAAAACCTCAAATGCGGGTTCGATCCCTGCCGCCCCTGCCATTTATCGCTTTTGCATCTTGCCTTGGAATTGGCCTTCCAACTGACGAAGTTCGGACTGGGCCCGTTCCAACCATTTTTGTTCCACTTGGTCATCCTTATCAGCCGGTTCGGCGAATTGGTTGAAGCTCCCGGATACTAAGCCAACCCCGGCGTGATCGTCAGATTTCGTTTGGTATTGGTGCTTTAGCACAAAGGGGCGACCGATCCGGAGGGTGGCTTTACGGGTACCGATACTTCCTTCGACGGCGGTAACAGGCACGCGCAGATAGGCGCGGTGTTCCTTGTTTTCCTCCCAATCGAGCGGCTTGTCGTAATATCCGTGATCGTATTCGTATCCGCCTCCTAGGATAAAACCTGTTTCATTCATTAGGCGGTCGATTTCAACAAAGCTTCCTTCCAGGTTTTCAAGGGATGAAGAGACTTGGATCATCAAGGATCCTCCTTTCGGATTTATTGTGCCACAGCGGTCCCATCCTCATTCAGATAAGGCGGCATAGCCAAGTGGTAAGGCAGAGGACTGCAAATCCTTTACCCCCGGTTCGAATCCGGGTGCCGCCTCCACCTATTTATCATTTTTGATGGAACCGTAAGGATTGTACAAAGTTTTCCTTCCTTACGCGGATGTGGCGGAATCGGCAGACGCGCTAGATTCAGGATCTAGTGGTCATTATGACCGTGGAGGTTCAAGTCCTCTCATCCGCACCATATGTGCCCTTAGCTCAGCTGGATAGAGCGTCTGACTACGGATCAGAAGGTCGGGGGTTCGAATCCTCCAGGGCACGCCAAAAGCACCGGAAAACCGGTGCTTTTTTTATTCGGGTTTAGTAAGCACGAGGGGTTCACGTACCTAATGAGCGAAGGGTACATGTTAATCGTGCTGGAAATTTTTTATCAAGAAAAAAGCTTGACTACCCGTCCCAAATGTCATATGATATATATTGTCGCCGTCAAAAGAAAGCAACACGACATGCGGAAGTAGCTCAGGGGTAGAGCACCACCTTGCCAAGGTGGGGGCCGTGGGTTCGAATCCCATCTTCCGCTCCAGGTAAGCGGATGTGGCGGAATCGGCAGACGCGCTAGATTCAGGATCTAGTGATCATTATGATCGTGGAGGTTCAAGTCCTCTCATCCGCACCATATGTGCCCTTAGCTCAGCTGGATAGAGCGTCTGACTACGGATCAGAAGGTCGGGGGTTCGAATCCTCCAGGGCACGCCAAAAGCACCGGAAAACCGGTGCTTTTTTGTATTGAAATACGATGGAGACTCCCCCCGTCTAAAAGGCGTGGGGTTTTTGGGTTATAGCGCCAGCAGTCCATCTCTGCTTTGGACAACGCCTAAGCTCAGGAGTGCTCAGAAGAAGTGGCTTTTAGGGAACTCTCCGGTCCTATGCAGTTAAGGGTACTCATATGAGCGGAACGCTTGTTACCAGCGTTTTAGTTTCCTTTTTTGGGGGGGGAGCGTTTTTTTCCCATATCCGTTCCAAAAATCCGGATCTTCGGCGCCGAGATACCAGAGGGACCAACCCCCGATGTCAGGGTGCTTCGCTTGAAGCTGTTTAACCTTGTCGATCAGGCTGGTTCCGTTCGGTACACAACCGGAAATCTCCCGACCGCTCTGGCGGGTGACAAAGCAGGTTTCTCCCGATTGACGGTTAAGGGTGGCGTGTCCTTCAGCGGTCCATTGGGGTATCTGGCTGTGGAGAAGAGGAAATTGCTTGCCCTCCTCTGGCCAAATATAGCCGTAGGAGGATAGGCTGAGGTAAATTTTTTTAGAAGGAATCTGCTCTTTGGCGAAGGCAAGCAGTTGATCGATCCATTGTGTAGTAACTGAAGGACCCGGATGTTTCCAACTGTAATTCCAGGCCATGATCTTCACACTGTCTGCGGCTTGGCCGATCCGCTTCCAATCTTGGGCCTTCTGGGCAGGATAATTCCCTGGTTCTGAGGTCTTCGGGTGAACCGCGACACTCAACCATTTTCTCTGGTTGTGTAAGGCTGTGGCTAGCTCTTCCACGAAGAGGGAAAATTCTTCCCGGTCTTTTTGCAGCAAGGGCTGAAATTGTAATTCAATGCCGTCATATCCGTTTTCGACTATCTGTTTGAGGATGTTTTTGGTCAGGGCTTTTCTCTTCTTCTCATGTGTGAGGAGCTTATGGAGCATCGACGGAGAATAGTCGCCACCGAGAACGGGCATGATTCGAATCCCACTTTTTCCGGCGATTCGAACGGCTTTGGGATGGACGCTTTTCAACCCGTCCTTCAAGCGGATGTTTCCGTCAGGTGTTACATCGTATCCGAGGAAATTCACCTCTTGAATCTGTTCTTTTTGAGAGTGAAAGGTCTTCAGTGTTTTCTCGGACTTCCACCAAGGAAACCAGACAGAGAACTGAAGCTTTTTCCGGTTTTGCTGTGCTGCCGGGGAAGACGGAGCAGGAACGACTGTTTTTGGCTGTCTTGAATGGGCTGAGGAAGAAGGTGTATGGTTCGCTGTTTTCACCGAAGCGGTAGCTGGAATAGAAGGCTTTCGGGTGAGGTCAGGGTTGCGCCAGTTATTATGAAGGATTTGGCGGGTGTCTCCCTGACGGTCGGTGTGCTTCGGGAGGGGATTCAGCTTCGGGGAAACAAGGTCCTCTCCGGTTTTGCCACCCGGCTCCCACCAATCTTTTTCCTCCTCTTCCTCACCGGGATTGAGCCGGAGAGACCATTCTTCATTTCCGGATGATTTTTCCCCGGTAGAACCCTCCCGTTTGGTTTTACCCATGCTGTCAGAAGGATCCTTACCCATAACAGCAGACAAGGTCCATATCCCCCCACCACCGAGAGTCAGCAGGAAGAAAAGGCAGATCCAAAGGGGAAGGCGACGGAAATGGCGGGGAGTGGCAGGCGGTTCTTCATCATTGAAGCTCTTTTTTGCGGGACGAAGATCAAAATGGTTCCTCAAGAAATATCCTCCTCTTCTTGTATTTCCCTTATCATATCGAATGTTGTCGATAATGGATATATATTTGTGAAAAATGTCGGAAAAGAAGGAAGGAAAGAGGATTCGAAGGAAAAAAATATTTTTTTAGGATAATATTTTTAATATGAGGAGGATTTTGAATACCCCACCTCGTATTTATAACCGTCAGACATTTCCAAGAATTTTGAGGGGGAGAACCATGGGAAGAAAACCGCGTGGTTGGATTTTTGCCTTGTTGTTCGTGTTCGTATTGTCCGGATTTGCAATGCCGGCACAGGCCCTAGACCCAAACAGCGATCAAGCTGAAAAAGCGGGCTCAGGGGACGGTTATTATTTCGTGCAATTGAAGGATGAACCTGTTGCCACCTATGACGGAGGCGTCAAAGGAATGAAAGCCACTCAGGTGGCAGAGGGCGAACAGCTTGACGTACGGGATTCCGAAGTAAA
Organism: Salinithrix halophila; assembly: GCF_042650125.1. Taxonomy (NCBI): domain Bacteria; kingdom Bacillati; phylum Bacillota; class Bacilli; order Caryophanales; family Thermoactinomycetaceae; genus Salinithrix; species Salinithrix halophila. The sequence goes on along the minus strand of NZ_JBHSAP010000009.1, from coordinate 772,704 downwards.
GGCTTATGAGCGATACCTTTCCGGCAAACAGAACAGCTATAAAAAGTGGCTGCACAAAAAAGCGTCCAAGGTAAAAGTCGTGGAGGATTATTCCGTCACCCTGAACGGGATCGCTGTCAAAGCGAATAACGTTAACCCTGAAGTCCTGAAAAAAGGGCCGGGTGTCAAAAAAGTCGTCAAAAGCATCCGGTATAAGCCGGCAATGAATAAGAGCCATGCGTTTATTGCCGACAAACCACTTTGGGATATGGGATACCAGGGCGATGGCGTCAAAGTGGCGATTATCGACAGCGGGATTGACCAATCCCATCCCTTTTTCCGTGATTCCAAGCTGAAAGTACCGCAAGGATATCCGAAAGTTTCCAGGTCCGATTGGAAGAAATACACGACCAATAAAGTGATCGTGGCTAAGGTATTCAGCCCAGATTCAGAGGCGACTCCGCAAGCGATCGGCAGCCATGGTACCCATGTGGCGGGAACGGTGGCCGGGGTGGAAGGTTTCAAAGATCCTAGTGGAGCAACAAAAACGCCTCTCTCTGGTGTGGCTCCCAAGGCTTATCTTGGCAACTACAATGTATTCCCTTGTGATAGTTGCCAAGCAGAGAGCATCCATATCGCTGCTGCCGTGGAGGCTGCTGTGAAGGACGGGATGGATGTGGCCAACCTGAGTCTAGGGGGGCCGGCGGAACCTGGTTTCGATTTGCTGGCGGAGATTGTGAACGCCGCGATGGATGCAGGGATGACCACCGTGATCTCGGCGGGAAACAGTGGTCCCGGCGAAATGACCATCGGCTCTCCTGGGACCGCTGACAAAGTGATTACGGTTGCGGCTGTGGCAAATAGTCATTTTATCGGGCAGCCAATAAGTGTGACTGTGGACGGACAGGAAAAGTCCATACCGATAGCCACCGCAAATCCGGGCGGCAAAATCGGGGAGAAAACCAGTGGGCCACTGGCCGTGGTAACCGATGATAACGGCGAGGCCTGTTCCGGTATTTCAGACGATTTAACAGGGAAAGTGGCCGTTATCAAACGAGGGAATTGCCCCTTCACCGATAAAGCCTATAACGCTCAGCAGAAGGGAGCAACAGGGGTCATCATCGTTAACAATGTTCCCGGTGACCCTTCGGCGATGCTGGTGCAAGATAAGGTAACCATCCCTGTGGTCATGATTTCCCAGCGCGACGGTGAATGGCTCCTCAAAGGAAGCGAAAGTACTGTTTCCATGGATCCTTCTGCTTTGGAAGAATTCGACAGTGAAAACGGAAAGTCGCTAGCTTCCTTCTCTTCCCGGGGCCCGACCGTCAACTACACCTTGAAACCCGATGTGGCGGCAGTGGGAGTGAATGTCTACTCCAGTGTGGTCGGCGGCGGCCTTTCCTCCTACAACGGAACTTCCATGTCAGCCCCCCATGTAACAGGAGCGGCTGCTCTCCTCAAACATGCCCGCCCGGATTGGACATCACAGGAAATCAAGGCGGCGTTGATCGGCACCGGTACCAACATCAAAGGCGGCCCGACTCTTCCTCTGGAAGTGGGCGGAGGTGTCATCAATGTAGCTAATGCTCTGGATACACCGGCGATGGCAACACCCGCTAGCCTCAGCTTTGGCCTGGTGAAAAAGGGTGAGGAAAAGACGATCACGGTGGACCTGAAAAACACTTCCGATAAGAAACAGGTGTATCGCTTCTCTTCCAGCAACAACGTGGACGTCAGTGCGGCCTCCATGCGGCTGGAACAAGGAAGTTCCGGAACCTTCACGGCCACGGTAAAAGGGACGGGTAAAACGGACACCGATTCACAAGGGTATATCCGCATCAAAAACGATGACGGCAAAACAATCCGCATCCCGTATCATTACCGTACTGTTAACCGGTAAGTGAATAAGTCTAAACCGCTCTCCTCGAGGAGAGCGGTTTTTTTAATCAGGAAGGGAAGGATTCGGATGCAAAAAAATCCCGTTCGCAGACGGGACTTTTGGTTCAGATATCCTATTTCCATGTGGATTCGATGATTCCGCCTCCGAGACATTCGTCGCCGTCATAGAAGACAACGGATTGACCGGGAGTGACGGCCCGTTGAGGTTCATCGAAGAGAACGCGACAAGTTCCGTCAGGACGGGGCTCTACCCGAACTCCCTGATCGTTTTGGCGGTAACGGAATTTAGCCGTACAGGAGAAGAGGTCTCTCCGTTCCATCCGGTCTGTCCAGTGAAGATCTCCGGCGATGAGACCGTTAGAGAAATGGGCGGGGTGGTCATGTCCTTGTTCCACCAACAGGACATTCCTTTCCAAGTCTTTTCCGACCACAAACCACGGTTCACCGGTACCTCCGCCACCGATGCCGAGGCCTTGGCGTTGGCCTAGGGTGTAGTACATCAGGCCGTCATGGCGTCCTTTTACCTCACCAGAGAGTGTTTCGATCGTTCCGGGTTGGGCTGGAAGATAGCTGGAAAGAAAATCTTTGAAATCGCGTTCCCCAATGAAGCAGATGCCGGTAGAGTCTTTTTTCTTCGCCGTGGGGAGGCCCGCTTTCTCGGCGATTTGGCGCAGTTCCTGTTTGTTTAGATGACCGATTGGGAATAACGTCCGGGCCAATTGATCCTGTCCCAATGTGTAGAGAAAGTAGGTCTGATCCTTATTGCGGTCTTGACCCCGGAGAAGGCGAAAACGACCGTTTACTTTCTCCACCCTTGCGTAATGACCGGTGGCGATCGTGTCGGCTCCCAATTGGAGAGCTTTGTTAAGGAACTCACCGAACTTGATCTCTTTATTGCACATCACATCGGGGTTAGGTGTCCGTCCATTTCGGTATTCCTCCAGGAAATACGAAAATACCTTGTCCCGGTATTCTTTCTCAAAGTTGACGGAGTAATAAGGGATGCCGATGTGGGAGGCGACGCGGCGGACGTCCTCGAAATCCTCCGTTGCGGTACAGTAGCCGCTTTCGTCGGTATCGTCCCAGTTCTTCATGAACAAACCGACGACGTCGTATCCTTGTTCTTTAAGGAGCAGAGCGGCTACCGATGAATCGACACCACCGGACATCCCGAGAATGACACGTGATCTTTTCTGACTCATAGAAATCACCCCCTGGTTCTTGTTGTGGGTGATGCTTGTTCCAGGGTACCCACTCGATTATAATCGTAATCAAGCCGAATTGGCGGCCGGTTTTTTCCTGTCCGGAATAGGAATCTTGGGCGAGAAAACCCATTCAACATAGTATAACACAGGGATTGTACCGAAAGAAGGGAATCGATTATGTCACCTACTCGCCAGCTTTTTCGCCTGACACCACCCCAAATCCTCGTCTTGGGATTTGCCACTGTCATCCTGATCGGGGCTGTTTTGTTGTCCCTTCCGATTGCCACGGAGGGGGTGGCGGCTCTCTCGTTTACGGATGCACTGTTTACGGCTACATCCGCCGTCTGTGTGACAGGACTGGTTGTGGTGGATACGGCAACGACCTTTAGCACGTTTGGCGAAGTGGTCATCATGATCCTCATTCAGGTCGGTGGTCTTGGATTCATGGGTTTTGCCACCTTTTTCGCGCTTCTGTTGGGAAAGCGGGTGGGGATGCGGGAACGGCTCATCCTCACGGAAGCCTACAATCAGAACCGATTGGGCGGCGTCGTCCAATTGGTTAAGTACATGGTCATTATTTTCGCTCTTTTCGAGGGGATCGGCTTTTTGATCCTAGCCGCCCGCTGGGTGCCGGAATTTGGCTTGAAGGGGTTGTATTACGCTCTTTTCCACAGTATCTCTGCTTTTAATAATGCGGGTTTCGATCTGATGGGTGATCAATTCGGTCCCTTTAGTAGCATGACCGCCTTTGTCGGTGATCCGATTGTCAGCCTTACCCTGGCGAGCTTGTTTATTATCGGGGGGATTGGGTTTGTCGTACTCGTGGAGCTGTTCCAATATCGGTATGCTAGGCGGTTTAGTCTCCATACCAAGCTGGTGTTTGTAACGACGCTCTGCCTAACTGTTGTCGGCGTGGGGGGGATCCTGGTGATTGAATGGGGGAATGCCGATACCTTGGGGGCGCTTGGCTTCGGAGATGCCGCTATGGCCGCTTTCTTTCAGGGAGTAACGCCTAGGACCGCCGGATTTAATACCCTCGACTTGGCGGCTATGTACCCGGCGACCCAGTTTCTGATTATTTTACTGATGTTCATCGGTGCTTCTCCGAGTTCGACGGGGGGCGGGATCAAAACGACTACATTTGTCGCCATTCTGCTCGCCGTATGGGGGATGGTTCGGGGGCATGATGATGTGGTCACCTTTCGTCGCAGGATTCCCCACGGTCAGATATACAAAGCCCTAACTGTTTCGGTGGCATCGATGGCCTTGGTTACCATCATGACGATGTTACTGACGATTACGGAGTCCTCTGACGTGTTCCATGTCTTTTTTGAAACGGTATCCGCATTCGGTACTGTCGGCCTTTCCCTCGGGGTGACCCCGGAGCTGTCGGAGACAGGAAAATTCCTCGTCATCTTCACGATGTTCGCTGGTCGTCTCGGTCCGATGACCATTGCTTTTGCCGTAGCCAAACGCATGGTAAAACCGCCTTATCGCCATCCGGAAGAGCGACCCCTGATAGGTTAAGAAGTGGGTTGCTCTGGTGCTCGTTGCCTTATGGTTGGGAGAGTGACTAGGGTATCAGGTCCACTCAGGTAGGACAAACATGGGTCAAGGGTAGTATTTTCTTCACCGCTAAAACATGATATATCTAATAAAGAAGCTCACTGAATGCTTATTCAGCACAGGACGTACATACTGTTTTTCTTTATCAGGGTCGATCAACGATTAGCAAAGATGGGAGGATGGGATGTGGCGGAGAACAAGAGTATCCCTCTGTTTGACGAATTGGGCCGTCTGATCTGGACCGACCGGGAAGAATTCCGTCAACGTGTCATTCCAGAAAACCTGCAGGCGGACTGGGATTACCCAGAAAACCTATATGCCTTTACGGTTCAGCTTTATAGGGATGGCTTTCTGCATGAAGCAGACCAGGGTGCGGATCGGCTTTTAGAGTTGAGCGGTCGAGCGGAAGAAGCCTTGCTTTTGAAAGGACTCATCCTGAAGCGGCAGGATAAGAACACCGAGGCAGAGGCTGTCCTGGAAGAATGCGTTCGGCGTTATCCGGAGCGAGGGGTGGCTTACACCTATCTGGCTCGTCTCTATGCGGGCCAGTCGGAAGAGAAAGCGGTTACAGCTCTTCAAAAGGGGTTGGAGAAAGAACCCAATCAGGCAACTGCGCTCCGTTTGCTCGCTCATTCCGCGAAAGATGCGGAACAAGCGGTTGAACTCCTGAAACCTTATACCGAGCTGGAAGAGTCTTGGTGGCCACAGCTAGAACTGGGCCGGATCTACCTCGCTCAGGGAAAAGTAGAGGAGGCGATGGTGGAATTCAGGTCCTCTATAGAGAAAACACGTGCCTATCGCGGGGAAGAAGGGCTTCCGGAGTGGGAGGAGGAAGTGGTGGCGATGACCGTTTCCTCTTTGCTCCGCAAATACTCCTTTGATGAGGAACTCATTCAATTTTCCCAATCCTATTGGACGCCTCAATTCTTGACGCCATTCAGTGGACTGGATTATGCCCAGGTTTTGGATGAAAAAGGGCAGGAACGCAAGGCAGTGGAAGTGGTGGAAGAGATGCTTCCCTTTTGTGAAGCTAACTACCAACCGATGCTCCAGCTGAAAATTCATCAACTAGAGGGGAAAGTAGGAAGTCGGGTCTAGACAACCCTCCCCTTGTTTGTTGCTCCGTCAAGGTCTATGATAAGAGGAAATGGTAGACCGGAGTGAAGTCGATGGCTATTCCATCCTATGAACGGGTCCACGATGAACGGCTCCGGGTGGACCGCCCGGTGCTTTATGTGGAATACGAGTCTCTCTCTGAGGGAGAGCAACAGGAATTTGAACTCTTATGCCAGGAAATCTGCGCCCAGATTCCTCCCCGGATTAAAGCCTTTGAAGAAATCTACATGGATCGGTTCGAAGCTCTTCATCAGGCTGAGAACGATGAAGCATTCTATCATCTTTTGGAGGAGATGAATGATATCTCCAGCCGCATTGCTGATCTCAATGTTCTGTTCCTACACATTGAAGGCAATTTTATTGCAGCTAGCATCCATTCATAAAAAGCCTGCGGATCGTCTTCCGCGGGCTTTTTATTTGGTTTGGTGCCCATCCCAGTAAAAAAATCTCTTATCCTCCATTATTTTTAACCATTTCGTTATAATGGGAGGGAGGATTTGACGAGAGAAAAGGAATTTATACGTCCGAGGGAAACGGGGGATTAGTGGTGGATAAAACGATTTTGGTGGTGGACGATGATCGGGATATTGTCCGCCTAGTGGGTGAGACGTTGAGATATGAGGGATTTGAAGCGATCCCCGCTTTCTCCGGGGAGGAGGCACTGGCTGCCTTCCGGCAACGGCGGATTGATTTCGTCATTCTGGATATTATGATGCCGGAGCCTGATGGATTGGAAACCTGCCGTAGAATCCGGGAGACGGACCACGTACCGATCTTGCTCTTAAGTGCTCGCAACCGGGAAATTGATAAGATTGTGGGGTTAGAGATCGGGGCTGACGATTACATGACGAAACCCTTTAGCGTCCAGGAGCTGGCTGCACGAGTGAAAGCCCATTTCCGTCGGGTTGAACGAATGCGGGAGGATTTGCGTGGGTTGAAGGTATCGAGGAGTGCTTCTCTCGTCGTGAACGAGAGCACTTATGAGGCCTTCGTCGACGGTCGCAAGGTAGATCTCTCCGCCAAGGAATTTCAAATTCTTCATTATCTGGTGCAAAACCCGAACCGGGTCTTGTCACGGGAACAAGTCTACCGACACGTATGGGAAGATGAATTTGGTGGAGATATGAACACCGTCACGGTCCATATTAAAAATCTGCGAAAAAAATTGAACAAAGACGTGATCAAAACGATTTGGGGAGTGGGATACAAATTCATCGGGGAGGGGGCTGGGGAATGAAGTTGAAATGGAAGATTCCCCTGCTTTTTTTTCTGCTGAGCTTGATCCTTTTTTTTGTGATTGTCTTCTATCTCCGATTAGATGTGATCGAACAAATCTGGGAACGGGTATACTCGCAGCGGAAAGAGTACTTGGCACATGAGAAACGGATTGCCGATCAGTTGGCTCGGTTCTATCCGAATCAAACCGCGATGAAGGATTACCTGGAAAGGGCATCCCGCGGGGAAGGAATTTCCCTTCGACTCTATGATCAAGGAGCTGTCAGGATCCTGGCATCGGCACGGACTCCGGTAAAGGGAAAAAGCACCGATCTGCGTTGGTACCCGGTAAGGGATGAAGGGAAGACGGTCGCTTTCATCCGGGTTGAACGGCCGGTTACCGAGAAAGACGTGGGATTGGGGCAGGCACTGACGGATACACTCACCTTTTTGCTCGTCTTTCTAGCGGGCCTGCTCATCCTGCTTGCTCTCTATTTTAATACATCCATCACCCGTCCTCTCACCCGTCTAAATCGGAGGCTGGATGAGGTGAGGCCGGGCCGTTCCCTTTCCCCGCTTACCGGACGGGGGAGGTGTGATGAAATTGGGGAGTTATACCGCCGATTCGGGGAAATGGAGGAGCGCCTTCACCGAGCCCATCGAGAACAAGTGGACATGGTGGCCGCCATCGCTCATGACCTGAAGACACCGCTGACTTCAATCAATGGCTTTCTGGAGCTGTTGATCACCCAGCAGTCCCGTGGGGGAGAAGAGCGGGGCGAATACTTGCAGTTGGCCCGCCGTAAGGCGGAGTCGATGACCCAGTTGGTGAAGGCTTTTTCCGATTTTACTCGGAATGAGGGGATGCTTCCCCAGGTGGAACTCTTGCCGGTACAGGTGTCGGAATTCTTCGAATCGGTGGCGAAAGAGTATGAAGCGGAATTGGCGGGTCTAGGGTACCAATTCCAGTGGAGCCATTCATTTGGGAGGAAATTGCGGATACGCCTCTATGAACCGATGATCCGACGCGTCTTTGCCAATCTAATCAGTAACGCGGTCCGTTATGGAGGGCGGAAGGATCTAATGGTGGTGATGGTCGGAGGTTCCGAGAAGGATCGGGTTTGGATTCGGATTGAGGACAATGGAGTCGGTGTGCCTGAAAACGATCTCCCTCATTTGTTCCAGCCCTTTTTTACGGGAGACCCGTCCCGACGGTACGAGAGGGGCGGAACCGGGTTGGGGCTGGCCGTCTGCCGGTCGATCATGGATCGCCACGGGGGTGAGATCTACGCTTACCAGGTAAAATCGGGCGGGTTGGGGGTGCATTTTACTCTCCCTCTCGACCCTGGAGAGTAAAGGTAATTAGGTTGTTGAAAAGCCTTTTAACCTTCATTTTTTTTCATTTTTGCTTCATTTTTGTTTTATATCCAATTGCTACACTGGTGCGATATTGGATAGGGAGTGGGGAGGTTGATCATGCGTAGGATTATTCGGTTGAAATGGTTTATCCTCCTGGGCTGGGCAGCAGTCGCTCTCCTGGCCCTGGTTACTATGCCCGATCTAGGGGAATTGACACGGGAAAAGGGAACCCCCGAAATTCCCGACCGATACTCCTCCCAAGTGGCGGAGGAGCTGACGGAGAAAGAGCTGACCCCTTCGTCAGGTGGAAATGAAATGACGGTTCTGGCGGTTTTTCATTCCGACGGGAAAATGACGAGGGAACACCTCCGAGAAGTGGAAACAACACTGAAAGCGCTGGAAGCAGACAAGGAACTCGGCGTTAATGAAGTGCTGACCCATTTTAAAGAAAAGGAGTTGGAAGAACGATTTCTGTCCAAAGACAGAAGTACAGTATTGGCCTCTCTCACCGTTGACAGGGGAGAACGGACAGTGGAGGAGGTGCGTACCGGACTGGACAAAGCCCTTGCTAAGGTTTCGGTCGATCATTACTTGACCGGGAGCGAGCTGATCAATGAGGACTTTGCTCGTACCACTCTGGATGGGGTACGCAAGACGGAAGTGTTCACTGTCGCCTTCATCATCATTGTTTTGATTCTCGTATTTCGGTCGCCTGTGGCACCGTTAGTCTCTCTGGTAACTGTCGCTTTTGCTTATGTGGTTTCCCTGGGAACAGTCGCTCATCTCGTGGACCAATTCGACTTTCCTTTCGCCAACTTTACGCAAATTTTCCTCGTTCTTGTCCTATTCGGGATTGGGACGGATTATAATATCCTGCTTTTCTCCCGCTTTAAGGAAGAATTGAATAAACGCAAATCCGTGGCGGAATCGATTGTCGTTACCTACAAGACTGCTGGAAAAACGGTTTTTTACAGCGGGTTGGCTGTATTGATCGGGTTCAGTTGTCTTGGGTTGGCGCAGTTTTCCATTTATCAGGCAGGCGTGGCTGTCGCGATCGGGATCTTTTTTCTATGGGCCTCATTGGTAACACTAGGGCCTGTCTTTATGTCCTTGATAGGGGCGAAGTTGTTCTGGCCGGTTAAGACGGCAAAGAGACACCGGGAAAGCCGTATCTGGGCCTTCCTATCTGCTTTCTCCTATCGCCGCCCCTTGCCCGCCCTCTTGATCGTTACCCTCGTGACGGTACCCGTCCTCTTTTTTTACGAGGGGAAACTTTCCTACGACAGCTTGGAAGAAGTGGATGAGTCCTATTCGTCGGTGAAAGGATTCGATATTGTTGCCGACGAGTTCAAACCCGGTCAGACGATGCCCGCCCAGGTGGTGTGGAAGAATGACCAGCCCCTCGACTCGAAGGAGTCGCTTGCTTTTATTGACCAGATCACGGAAGCGATGGAGCAATCTCCAGGAGTGGATACCGTCTATGGACCCACCCGTCCCAAAGGGGAGCCGATCAGGGAGCTGTATGTACAGAATCAGACGAAACAGACGAAAGAAGGGCTGGAAAAAGCTGGGGAAGGAGCCGGTGATATTCAAAAAGGGCTGGATAAAGCGAGCCAGCGACTGGAAGGAGGAGACCGAGACTTCTCCCGCGCCGGAGAGCTAATCACCGGCACCCAAGCCGCCCGAGCTGGGATCGGGGATGTGAATCGGGCCATGAGAGAAATTCAGGCCGGATTCAACCAGGGAGCAGCAGGGGCAGAGAAGATCCATTCCGGCTTGACGGCCCTTCGGGGGAGTATGAAGGAGCTGTCCGTTTCTACGGATCGATTGCATAACGGATATAACGAGTTGTACAAGGGCTATCAAACCTTTGGCGGTGAATATCGGAAGGTCGAGATGGGTGTGGCGGGGCTTCAACCCGCCCTTATCGGCTTGAAGCATCAGGTTGCGGCTTTACGGAACAAACCGGGTATGGATAATGATCCTGATATCCGCAGGATCGAAGCCAGTATCGACGGGTTGATCGCTGCAGTGAACCGGTTGGATACCGGTTTTAAGAGGCTCAACAGGGAGTATGGTGCCACCAATCGGAAATTTGCCGAAGTCAATGCCGGTTTAAAACGGGTTACTTCCGGTCAGAAAAGGATGGTGGAAGGGCTTGACGCGTTAAATACGGGTTCCGCCGCTCTGGTTGCCGGATTAAAGAAAGGAACCGCTGGCCAGTCCCAGGTGACGGAAGCCTTGAGTCGAATTAAAGGCGGTCTCGGCAAAGTAAACACCGGGCAGAAAAAGCTATTTCAGGGCCTTGGTACCCTGGACGACAATCTGTCAAAATTACAAAACGGCCTAGCTTCTAGTTCCAATGGGCTGGGGAGTATTGAAAAGGGGTTGAGAGAGGCAGAGGGCTACCTGGGTGATCTATCCGGTTCTGATGCTTCCCGGACTTTCTTTGTCCCGAAGAAGGTCCGGGAAGGAAAGGAATTCAGAAAAGCCCTGGATGCCTATATGTCCGACGATCGCCGGACCATGCAATGGAACATCGTGCTAAACGGGGATCCCTACTCTGAGGGTGCGATGGAGACGGCAGCGGATCTGGACCGTACCGTTGCAGCCAAACTTCAAAATACGGATTATGAGGACGGGAAATTCGGTATAGGTGGGATATCATCGCAAAATCGGGATTTGAAACGTATTTCCACCTCGGATTTTAATCGGACCGCCCTTTTGATGCTGGCCGGAATATCACTTGTCCTTTTGTGGATACTCCGTTCCTTCTGGAACACCGTGTATATCATCGGTTCTTTGATCCTGTCCTACTTCACGGCGCTGACTACGACAGAGTTGATCTTTTCAGACCTGCTGGGTTATCCGGGTTTGACCTGGACGGTACCCTTTTTCTCCTTGATCATGGTTGTTTCTCTCGGGGTGGACTACAGTATCTTTCTGATGATGCGGTACCTGGAGTACCGTCATCTCACTCCTGGTGAAGCGATCATTGAGGCATCCAAAAATATAGGCGGAGTCGTTTTTTCTGCAGCAGTCATCCTTTCAGGAACCTTTGCGGCCCTTTACCCATCCGGGGTGTTGACACTTCTCCAGATCGCGACGGTAGTGATTATCGGGCTTTTCCTCCTAGCCGTTCTGATCTTGCCAGTCTTTCTCCCCGCCATGTTTTCCATCACCCGCCGCTTGGCAGCAGATCCCGACCGCCGAGGGATCCCGGATGGAGAAGGCCGTATCGACTCTGCCGCTCGGTGAGAGATTTGCCCCGCATCGGTTCGACCGGGTTGGTTATACTACCAGTGAGACCGGGAGCGTTACTGACCCAGGAAGCCTTCGGGCTTCCTTTTTTTCCATCGTTGTCAAGGAAATTAGTCGATGGTACTATATCAATTTGATGGAGGTTGTTTGCTTTCTATTCAAAAAGGATTATGATAAGGGAGGATTGATGAAAACCGGTTGAGTAAGGTTTAATGCTTGGTAAAAAAACCGTCAATCATTAGGGGGAATCGGTTTTGTTTTTTAACCGTTCGAAGGACTCGGTCTTCTACCACACGCTTGTGGAAGCTGCCGGCAATATTGTGGAAGCCATGCAATTGTTCCGTCAGAATGTGGAGACCCTTGAGCACAAAGAAGCGTATGCCGAGAAGTTGAAAGATCTCGAGAACAAAGGCGATGAGTTCACCCACATTATACTTCGGGAATTGAACCAAACCTTTGTCACACCGATGGACCGGGAAGACATCATGGAATTGGCGGTAAAACTGGATGATGTTCTCGATGGTGTGGAAGCCTGCGCTTCCCGGTTTGTATACTGCCATGTAGAAAAGACAACACCTTACTTAATGCAATTCGCGGAATTGCTGGAGAAAGTGGCTGAATTCCTGCAGGAAGCTTTTATTGCCCTGGAAAAACGGGATTTCGCCTCCATCCAAAATATCGTGGTTGAAATTAATCTGCTGGAAAACCAGGGTGACCGCCTGATGCGTGAGTCTGTCGGCTCTTTGTTCGAAGACCCGACGGATCCGATCGAACTGATTAAGATGAAAGAACTGTACGAGAAGCTGGAAGAGGTGACCGACCATGCTGAGGATCTGGCTGATGTCCTGGAAAGCGTGGTCATGAAGTATGCTTGATCCGACAGTGCTGATCGTATTGGTTGTCGTCTTGGCCCTGATCTTTGATTTTACCAACGGGTGGAATGACTCGGCCAATGCGATCGCCACAGTTATCGGCACCCGTGCATTAACGCCGGCCAAAGCTCTCATGCTCGCAGCTGTTCTCAATCTGGCGGGTGCGTTCTTTTCTACTGCCGTGGCCAAGACAATCGGGGGAGACATCGTCGATCCGAACGACGTCACGCAACTGGTCATTGTCGCCACGTTGCTGTCGGCGATTATATGGAATACCGTCATGACCCTCCTTGGGTTGCCGGTCAGCGCCTCACACGGCCTGATCGGTTCCCTGGTCGGTGCTGCCCTGGCCTTTAAAGGGGTAGACGCGCTGAAGATGGACGGGATCCTGATGGTCCTGATCGCTCTTTTGGTGTCACCACTGCTTGGTGCGTTGTTTTCATACCTCTTGATGAAATTGATTCAAAATGTATTCCGAAATTCTCCTCCATCTAAAGTAAAGCGCCTTTTTCGCCCGCTTCAGATCTTATCTGCAGCCTTTATGTCCTTTAGCCATGGTGCTTCCGATGCCCAGAAGGCAATGGGGATCATTACCCTGGCCCTCGTATCCGGCGGCTTCTTGAACACGATAGAGGTTCCTTTTTGGGTAATCTTGTCCGCCGGTCTTGCCATGGCTTTCGGGACGGCCATCGGTGGCTGGCGGGTAATCAAAACCTTGGGGATGCGCCTCAACCACCTGGACACGCCTCAGGGATTCGCCGCTGAGACGGCAGCTGCTGCCCTGCTCGCTACGATCGCTAAGATCGGGGTACCCGTCAGTACCACGCACACCATTACCGGTTCCATCATCGGGGTGGGGGCGGCCGAACGGGTCAAGGGCGTTCGCTGGGGGATCGCCGGTAAAATCCTCTATGCCTGGGTTCTCACCCTTCCTGGTACAGCTTTGATGGCGTGGCTGATTTACCAGGTGCTGAAAGTTCTCGAATAGAAACCATACAACCGCCGATAACGGCGGTTTTTTTGTGCGGTTTACCGGTAAATGGATCCGTCCCAGCGGTATTTTTCGAGTTTCTCCATATCCCATTCAGCTCCGATTCCAGGACCTTGGGGAATGGAAACCGTACCCGCAACAGGCTGGACCGACAGGAGGGAGGAAAAGGGGTTATCCATGCCATCCCACTCAACAGGTTCAATTGATGGATGATTCATTTTGCTCCAAGGCGTAAGACAGGCTTGAGCCAGGATGGCGTACCAACGGGAGAGGGCCCCATCAAAGGCGTGAGGAGAAGCCCGCAAGCCATGGTACCGGGCTAATTGTAAGGTATCCCGCAAGGCATCTACGCCCCCGACGTGAAGGAGATCCGGCTGAAGGAGATCGAAGGCACCTTCCCTGACCGCGGGTAGAAACTGTCGGGTCCCCGAAAGATTTTCTCCCCCTGCCACGGGGATAACGGTACGGGAGCGCAACAGGTGATAATCCCGGATCTGGTCCAGGGGGAGCGGTTCCTCAAACCACAGCCACTGATCCCAGCGTTGAAAAAACCGGTTCCATCGAAGGGCGGTAGCCGCATCATAACTTTGGTTGGCATCGATGGCCACTTCGACATCCGTTCCTCTCAGACAGTCCACCAAGGAGGAGATATGTTGATCATCCTCCTTCAAGGGACGGCCACCGACCTTGACCTTCACCTGATGATAGCCTTCTGCCACAGCCTTTTTCACCATGGCCAGGGATTGGGCAATCCAGTCCGGGCGGTCGGTATAGGATTGGAAAGAGGCATACACAGGAACGTTCCGCCTTTGTAGGCCACCCCACAAGTCGCAAACGGATAACCCGGCATATCGGGCCACGATTTCCGTCAAGGCCATGCTGACTCCCGCTGCTGAACGGGGATGCCACTTCATGATATGCGTGACGAGCTGAGATCGGTTGGCGGCGTTTTTCCCCACTAAGTAAGGAATAATCCGCTCTCGAAACCCTTTTTCCAACGTCGGGAGCCAATCCGTACACTCGCCCCACCCCTCGATCCCCGAGCGGGTACGGACCCGAAACAGGAAAGCCGTTCGGTATGCTTTATATCCGTTGGCATCTCCGTAGGGTTCTTTCAAACGGTAAAACAACGGAAACGTCTCCACCTGCTCAATAATCATGTCTTCCCTCCATCGCTTGTCTGTCGATCCTTAGTATGTCTTGGGAAATTTTTCGTATGATCCGATAAGGATGGGGGACCAATAAGGATGAATAGAAATCATCTCCTGGAAAGGGGCATGACAATGAACTGGGCTGGTTGGCCGTTGGACCGTATTCTGATCTTGTTTGTCAGTCTGGCTTTTATGATGATGACCGTCCAGGTCACATTCTTTCATTACCGCCAGAACTTTCACCATAAGGCGATGTGGATTCCGGTATTGGCGGCTCCCCTCTTTTTTGTGGTGGGCATGGTGTTTACTTTTTATAGGACTTCCTGGTTGAGTACCCTCTTTCTTATCTTGATGTGGTTTGGCATTCTCGACGGGTTGATCGGGTTTTATTATCACTTTCGCGGAGTGGGGATTCGAGTGGGTGGATGGGAACTGCGAAACTTCCTGATCGGCCCCCCCATCGTCCTTCCATTGATGTTCACGGCGTTGAGTGGATTGGGTCTCGTCGCGGTCTACTGGAGGTGAAGGGATGGACAGGAAAACGCACTACCCGTCTTTTGACATCATGAGGGAAAAAGATCACTGGGATGATCATACCCAACGGATTGTTACTTCCCGATTAGAGGCCTCTTCGGAATATCGCTTTTTGAAAAAAAGGGAGGCAGCAATTTTGCAGCCAGTCTGTTCTCTCCTTACCGGGGAGAGTCGAAAAGAGTTGATCCGGTTTGTCTTATTCCACATTGATCGGACACTGGCTTCTTCGATCGGTGAGGGGCAGCGGGAACCCCATGTCCCGAAGGCTGGAGAATTGGTCCGAAAAGGGTTAAAGGCTCTGGACCAAACTGCGGAAAAAACCTATGGCCGTTCCTTTACCGAACTGGACCGACAGCAACAGAAGGACCTTCTGTCTGAAGTGAGCCGGGGGCAAGCTCCTCAGGATACCGGCTGGGAGAAGGTCCCCCAGGTGCCTTTCTTTAAAAAAATGCTCAACCTTTCTGTAGAGGCCTGTTATTCCCATCCGACAGTCTGGTCTGAAATCGGTTATGGAGGGCCCGCTTACCCCAGGGGTTATGTAAGGACCCAACTGGGGCAATTGGATCCATGGGAGGCGCAGCCCGAAAATGAATAGAAAATATGGCGACCAAGAAGTGGATGTCGTGATTGTTGGTGCCGGGGCGGCAGGAGGGGTGCTGGCTCATGAATTGAGCCGGGCCGGAATGAAAGTGGTCGTTTTGGATGCGGGTCCGATGCGTGATCCCCAGAAGGACTTCGCCAGCGATGAATTGACGATGAAAAATCTCGGCTGGCAGGAGACCCGGATTGTTGACGGTAAGGACCCTCTCACGATGGGGCATAACAACAGCGGGAGGGGTGTCGGCGGGGGAACTGTCCATTTTACGGGTGTATTCCTGCGGTTCCAGGATGCCGATTTTCGGTCACGAACCCTCGATGGAGTGGGCGAAGACTGGCCCATCGATTATGAAGACCTCGCCCCTTATTATGACAAGATTGAGAAGGAAATCGCGGTGTCCGGTCCCAAACACTTTCCCTGGGGGAACTTTCACGGGCCTTACCCTTACCCGGAGCGGGAGCCGCTGAGCCCCAATGCTTATATGTTCCAGAATGGATGTGACAAGCTGGGGATCAAAAGCGTGGTAGCACCGCTGGCGATCTTGTCCGCCCCTTTCGAAGGACGCCCGCCCTGTATCAACCGGGGATTTTGCAACCAGGGGTGTATGCCTGATGCGAAATTTAGCACCCTTATTGTCCATATCCCGAAGGCGATAAAGGCCGGGGCGGAAGTCCTATCTCAATGTATGGTAACCCAGGTGTTGACGGATCGGACAGGCAGGGCCACGGGCGTCCGTTTTCTCCATCAGGGGAAAACCTATGAACAGAAGGCAAAGGTCGTGATTTTGTCCGCTTATGTGGTAGAAACCCCGCGTCTGTTGTTCAATTCTGCCGATGCTCGGTTTCCGGATGGATTGGCCAACAGCAGCGGATGGGTGGGCAAAGCCTTCATGCCCCACAGCAGCCATGATGTATACGGAAAATTTGATCGGGAGATCCGTCTATACAAAGGAACGCCTGTACTGGCAACCACTCAGGCCTTTTATCGCACCGACCCGGAAAATGATTTTGTGAAGGGTTACACCCTCCATGCCCACGGGGCGCGTCCAGTGGCCTTTGCGACTGCGATCGCCAAATCCGAGGGCGGCCCGCTATGGGGAGAAGCCTTGCAAAAAGTGATGCTGGATTATAATTATTACGGACGGATTACCCTGGTGGGGGAAGTCCTGCCCGACCCGAACAACCGAATTACCCTGTCGGAAGAAAAGGACCCAAACGGGATGCCCCGGGCGAAGGTGACCTTCAGCTACGGAGAAAATGACAGGAAGCTGATCCGTCATGCGGTGGACAAAATGAGCGACATTATTCGAGCTGCCGGGGGTACCCCCGAGTTTACCGTTCCGGATACCGCCCACCTCATGGGAGGATGCCGGATGGGGAACGATCCCGCCACATCCGTGGTTAATTCATACGGGCAAACCCATGATATTCCCAACCTATTCATCTGTGACGCAAGCACATTCGTGACCTCGGGGGGCGGCAACCCGACGAATACGGTGATGGCCCTCGCAGCCCGTTCCGCCGATTATATCAAGGAAAAGGCCCGCTTGCGGGAGCTTTGATTCTTAGCTTTCGGGAAGCGACAGGAAAGCCTGTTGCGGATACCGCCTAATATGCCATCGGGGGCGTGGGGAAACATCCCTTTTCTGGTTGTCGGGGGTCTGGCGGAGTTTGCCCGACGGCCCTCGCCATTCCGTAGATTCCTTCATAGGATAGGGCAAAGGGGGATTGTCCCTGGGGATTAGCAGTTTGGGTAACGGATGAATTGGAAAGGGAGGATGGTATGGGGACCTTCAACAATATTGGAATTTTGGAGCAAAACAATATTTCGGGGGCTGGAACGGTTAGTTTTGGGAACACGATCAACATCGCGGCCCAATATAACCAAAAATATGCAGGAAGTGCTTCCATCATCGGGGATTTTGGTGCGATAGCCTCTAAACAAGTGAATGAATTTAATGACCATGATGTGAATGATCAAGTAACAGTGAGGTCCAAACTGGGGAAAGCCCGCCGAGGGTGAGGGGCTATTTCATTAAAAAAGCCGCCTCTCGGGCGGGTTGAGACTGCTGGAAAAGTTCTTCCACACCGCGAAGGTGGGCCGGTTTCAGGCGGAGCGCCTGTTGGCACCGACCACCCAGTGGAGTATCCAGAGGCTCCAACCTTTTTGCAGCCACACATGCTTTTCCTTTGGCCGCTGGTTGGAGCCAGAGGACACGGAGCGGACAGGCCCGGAGTCGGAAATCCAGCTCCGCACCCCTACGCTGGGGTTTGTCAATATCTTCAACCCGCCCCAGGGGCGGGTTTTTCCGTTTCTCTCTTACCTTTTTACTGTCGACTTTGCTGGTGGCCCCTGGAGAGATTCTTGAAGAAGAGGGTCGGTAACGGCAGTCCTCACGATGGAGTCGATCTGTTTCAAGTCGGCAGCGGACAGTTTCCACCCGAAGACCCCTTTCAATTCCTTCAGCTGTTCCGGTCGGCGAGCGCCCCAGAGGGCGGATGTGACACCGGGCTGATCCAATACCCAGCGAATGCTCAACTGCAAGACGGTCTTCCCTTTCTCCCGAGCCATGTCCTTCAGTTTGGAAACGGCAGTCAGATATTGCTGGAACCGTTTTTTCTGAAACATCGGGTGGTGATGGCGAAGGTCGTCGGGAGGAAAAGAGGAGCTCTCGTCAAATTTCCCTGTAAGAAGACCATGGGCCAGAGTTCCCCAGGTGAGCGTGCCGATCTGATTCTGATCACAGTAAGGGAAAACGGTATCTTTTAACGCATCCTGGAACAGATTGAGGCAGGGCTGGTTGCTGTGGAGCGGGGCGGCTTTCAGCCAAGTTTCCATTTGATCGGCGTCGAAGTTGCTGACGCCGATCGCCCGGATTTTCCCTTCTTCATAAAATCGGTTCAGGGTTTCTGCGGTTTCATCGATCGGAGTTTCCGGATCAGGCCAATGGATTTGGTACAGATCGATATAGTCGGTCTGGAGGCGACGCAGGCTATCCTCCAGCTCTTTTTCCAACCGTTTTGAGGAAGCGTTGCGCCAGATACGCTCCTCTCCGTCCCATTCCAGCCCGGCCTTGGTGGCGAGAATGGTATGCTCCCGTCTGCCCGACTCTTTAACCGCACGGCCGACAATCGTTTCGGAAATACCGAATCCGTAGACGGGGGCGGTGTCGACCAGGTTTATCCCGATGTCGAGGGCGTAACGGATCGCGGCGACCGCTTCTTTTTCATCAGCCCCGCCCCACATCCATCCACCCATCGCCCAAGTGCCCAATCCGACACGGCATACCTGCAGGTTGGATTGACCGAGTTGTTCCTTTTCCATGATGATCCTCCTTCACACGATCGGTTCTGCGATCTGGTTTTTCATGCCGGAAGAAGAGGGTTTCCCGGTGTCGTAGGAGAGGTCACCGATATGGGTCGATAGAGTTTCCAAGGAGAGCTCCCTTTTCCAGAAAGCCTGTGTTTGCTGAAGCAGGTCGGATGCTTCTGTAAGGGCGGATTCCCATAGCATGAGGAAACTTTCTCGGTGTTTTTCCTCTGGCTGGGCAGGGTGGAGCCATTCTGTTTGCCGTTCGTTCAAGTAGTCGTTGCCGTCGTGGACGGGTCGGTAACGGAAGGGAGAGATATAGCCCAGAGTCAGAAGCCATTTGATTCCCCAGGGATCAAAAAAGAAACGCAATGCTTTCAACATATCTCGGTAAGCTTGGTTCCAATCTTCGGGGGAAATCGTCCCGGCTTCTTCCGGGAAGTGTTTAAGTGCGGTCCATTGTAGGACCTCCACCCATTGGCGGGGAAAGCGGGAACCGATGATGATCCAAGGAACGACGGGGGTTTTCCAAGTACGGATACCCTCCAGCCGTTCAGCAAGGAGCGTATCGATGATCACCTCCAGTTTCTGGTGTTTGTATTTTCCGTCTCCCGAGCGGTACACGATATAGGGGTGGGTTCGCCGGTCCAGGATGTAGTGAGTGAGAAACCCCGATACATAATCCCGCATACCGGGATGTTCCACTGCAGCATCAATCAGGTCTAAGAGAAAGGGCCCACAGTGATCGCGATGAATCGCGCTTCCCAGGCTGCTGACCTCATGCCCCCGCTTCCATGGCCAAAAATGATGGTAGAGCAAAAAATCAGGGCCTTGGCACCCGAGATGAAAGGGGTTGGGATCAGAGGGCAGGGGAGATCCAGAATGTTTCAGGGCGGCACGACCGAATAGGATGTGGCTCCAGACGTTAGGCATGGATAGTCTCCTTTCCTGATGATTTTCGACAGCCATGATGTACCCTATTTCGCTAACCCCGCTGCAATTCCTGTTTTCCTCTTTCTGTGTTTCTCCTTTTCATTGGGTATGTTCCTTCCTGCGTGGTATAGTAATATGGACATCTTTCAGGCGGGGACGGAGGGATTTGCGTGGCAGAACTGGAAACAGCGATCCAAGCTGCAAAAGAGGCTGGCAAACTGATCAGAGAGAAGGTATATGTTTCCAAACGGGTGGATAGGAAATCATCTGCCCACGATCTGGTAACCGAAGTGGATAAAGCATCGGAGGAGTTAGTGCGGGAGATGATCCTCTCCCGCCACCCGGACCATGCCATCCTGGGTGAGGAAGGAGTGGCCGCCGGTGTGGAGGCTTCCAAACAGGCGTTGGAAGAACACCGGGCTTATGAAGCATTGTGGGTGGTGGATCCCATCGATGGGACGACGAACTTCGTCCATGGTTTCCCTTTTTTTTGTGTTTCGATTGCCTTCGCTCGTAACCAGGAAGTGGTTGCCGGGGTGATCTACGATCCGATGCAGGATGATTTGTTTACCGCGGAAAAAGGAAAGGGAGCCTTCCTCAATGGAGAGCGGATAACGGTTTCAAGGGAAAAGACTCTGCCCGAGAGCCTGCTGGCCACCGGCTTTCCAACGGATGCCCGGGGAGTTCGACAGGTGAATACTGAGGCGATCCTGAAACTTGCGCCTCAAGTACGCAATGTACGGGCGGCGGGTTCAGCAGCTCTGCACTTGGCCTGTGTCGCGGCGGGGCGCCTTACGGGTTTTTGGGAATTGGAGCTGAACGCCTGGGATTTGGCCGCGGGTGCGCTCCTGATTCAGGAGGCAGGGGGCCATGTGACCGATACGTTGGGCCGCCCCTATGATCTCGGTGTACGACATATCTTGGCTACCAACGGCCATGTACACGACGATGTACTTCAAGCTTTGAAAGAAGCGGGCTCAACGGGGTTTTAAGCGGTTTTTCTGGTGAGATGGCGCTGGATGGATGACACTGAACACCGTGTTGTAGAGGAGGAAACGAGATGGGGATTGAATGGCAGAATGAAATGAAGAAGCAGCAGGAGGAGCTGGTTCGACGGCTGGCGGAACTCTGTTCCATCGAAAGCGTTTTGGACGAATCCACAGCCGGGCCAGGGGCACCCTTTGGTGAAGGGATTGCCCAGGCACTTACATACATGCTGGAATTGGGTGAAAAAGAAGGATTTCTCGCAAAAAACGTGGATGGCTATGCGGGCCATTTGGAATACGGGGACGGGGAAGAACTGATCGGGGTGCTGGCCCATTTGGACGTGGTTCCTACGGGAGATGGCTGGGCGTCTCCTCCTTTCTCCCCGGAAGTGCGGGAGGGAAAATTCTACGCCCGGGGTGCCCAGGATGATAAAGGACCGGCCATGGCCGCCTTCTTCGCCCTGAAGTTGATTAAGGAACTGGGACTGCCTCTGTCCAAAAAGGTGCGTCTTATCTTCGGTACGGATGAGGAATCCGATTGGAGAGACATGGACTATTACTTTGAACGGGAAAAGATGCCTGATATGGGATTCACCCCAGATGCCGACTTCCCGATCATTACGGCTGAAAAGGGAGTGGCCGACTTCACCCTGACTGGTCAGGTGCCAAAGGGAGAAGCCCCGGAAGAGGGATGGTTGCTGGAGTCTTTCGAAGCTGGACAGCGCTTCAATATGGTGCCTGACCTGGCCCGAGTCCGTCTCTCTGGGGAAGGGGATGTCTTTGAACTAAAAGAAAAATATCAGGACTACCTGATTACCCGTCGTATCCGAGGGTATGCGGAGGAGTCCGATGATCATCTCACCCTGGTCCTGGAAGGGAAGGCCCATCACGGTTCGGAACCGGATAAAGGCTTAAACGCCGCCCTAAAGCTAGCGGAATTTCTCCAGGAACTGAAGCTCGATAATGCTGGGAAGCGATATCTCGACTTCGTCGGGGATAAATTGACGGATGGATTCTTTGGCGAGAAGCTAGGATTGGCACAGAAGGATGAACGCGTGGGCCCGCTGACGGTAAACGGCGGTATCTTCCGTTATGAGGTCGGGGGTGAGCAGGGCATTGGCCTAAATATCCGGTATCCGATCACCGGGGATGTGACCTCGATCCAGGGGCTGCTGGAAGAGACGACAAAACCCTTCGGCTTCTCGGTGGAAGTGAGGGACAACAAGAAAGGGCATTTCGTTGACGACCATCATCCGTTGGTTCAGACCTTGGCCCGGGTCTACGAAGAGCAGACCGGCGAGGAGGCCAAGCCTCTGTCAATCGGCGGTGCAACTTATGCCCGCGCCTTGGACACCGGGGTCGTGTTCGGTCCGCTCTTTCCCGGCAGTGAGGAGACGGCCCATCAACGGGACGAATTTATCATGGTCGAGGATCTGATGAAAGCGGCGGCTCTATATGCGCAGGCGATTTATGAACTGGCAAAGTAAACCCTTCATTCGGTCCATCCAGGTGGGCCGCCCTCGGGCTTACCGAACTCCGGATCGTACCTGGAGGAGTGGTATCTGTAAAGAACGGGTGGCAGGCCCTCTTCGATTGGAGAAAACCAATCTGGAAGGAGATGGCCAGGCAGACCTGAAAAACCACGGCGGGCCGGACAAAGCGGTCCTCGCCTATTCAGAGAGCCACTATCCCCGCTGGCAGAAGGAACTGAACCGGATGGACCTAACTTCAGGGGGATTTGGGGAAAATTTTAGCGTAGTAGGCCTGACGGAAGCGGATGTATGTATCGGGGACACATTCAGGGTTGGGGAGGCAATCATTCAGGTATCCCAGACCCGGATTCCCTGTTGGAAGCTAGACGCCCGCTGGGGTATCGGGAATTTGGCCGCCCGGGTGAGGGAAACGGGGAGAAGCGGTTGGTACTACCGGGTGTTGCAGGAAGGGATAGTGGAAGAAAACCAGCCTCTGATATGGATGGAGCGCCCCTATCCAGAATGGACCGTAGCTAAGGTAAACGAACTGCTCCATCATTGCAAGGACGACCGCGAAGCCGTTCGGAGATTGGCGGCGTGCCCGGCCTTGGCCGATTCGATGCGAAACATGATGGTCCGTCGCGGGGAACGATAGAGGATCCGGAATAGAAGGATGGTGTCACCGGCTCTCCATGGTGGAGCCGGTTTTTTGTTTTTCAGCTGTTGTATAAATCCATCCTCATGGAAGAGTGGACCAGGGTATAATAGCAAAAAAATCATTTCTTCTGAGCAGCCTGTCCCGAAGAACGGGAAATACTTTTGTGAAGAGGACGGTGACCGGGATGTATAAAATTATGATTGTAGAGGATGACGCGAAGATCGCGTCTCTTTTGGAGAATTACATCCGGAGGTACGGCTATGACACATTCCGGGTGCAGGATTTCGACCAGGTATTGGCAGACTTCGAGCAGTGGAGCCCGGACTTGGTCTTGCTGGATGTCAACCTTCCCATGTTTGACGGATTTTATTGGTGTCGGCAGATTCGTGCCATCTCCACTTGCCCGATCCTGTTCGTCTCTGCCCGGGACAGCAAAATGGATCAGGTGATGGCCTTGGAACATGGAGCAGACGATTACATCCCGAAGCCTTTTGATTCCGATATCGTGATTGCAAAAATCCGCAGCCAATTGCGGAGGGCTTATGGATCTTATGCGACGAAAACACAGGAGCGAACCGTCTCCTATGACGGTCTCGTCCTCTATCCGGAGCGGCTGGAACTGACTTGGCAAGGGAAGACGGTCGAGTTGGGAAGAAAAGAAGCCCAACTCTTAGAAACTCTGCTGCAGCGGCCGATGCGAGTGGTCAGTCGGGATCGCCTGTTAGAAAAGCTGTGGGATGAACAATTTGTCGATGACAATACCCTCAATGTGTATGTCACCCGTGTGCGGAAAAAGTTAAAGGAATTGGGATATGAGGGGGCGATTGAAACCGTTCGCGGGGCAGGTTATCGCTTTAAAGGGGGCGAGGAAGCGTGAAGCTGTTTCTTCGTGAACACTTGCCGCTGATCGGGGTCTTTTTTATTCAGTTCCTCGTCTCGGGAGTGATCCTGTGGTTTGCCGGTTTCCAGCATCTATCCATCCTCTTGTATATTCTCCTGCTAAATACGTCGTTTCTGTTGGGTTATTTTTTCTATCGCTATGGAGCCTATCGGGCCTTTTATCGTCGTCTATCGCGTCCTCTCACATCCTTGGAGGAATCGATTCGTCGGGATGATCCCACTCCCTTGGGGGAAGCGTTGAACGAGGTGCTGGAGAGCCAATACCGCCATTATAAAGAGAAGATCCATCATTATGAACGGAAGCAACGGGATCAGATCACCTTTATCACGCAATGGGTCCACCAGATGAAGACACCTTTGTCCGTAATTCATCTGATTTTGGAACAAGAGGACGATCCCCAGCTGGACAGCATCCGGGAAGAAGCCGACCGCCTCGGACGAGGGTTAGAAACCGTCCTATATACGGCTCGGTTGGATGTATTTGATCGGGATTTTCATGTAGAAACCGTCCGTCTTTATGATCTGGTTCAGGAAGTGATCCAGGAAAGCAAACGGCTCTTCATTCAAAACCGTGTGTACCCCGAATTGAGGGTAAAACGGGAGGTTTATGTAGAGTCCGATGCCAAATGGCTGGCTTTTATCCTCAAGCAATTGATCAGCAACGCCGTCCGATATTCTTCGGACTCCGGTGAGAAAGTAACGGTGTCTTCTTTTTTTCGGGGAAAGAATGCGGTCCTGGAAGTACGGGACCGAGGAGTGGGAATCCCTAAGAAGGATGTGGAGCGGGTTTTTGAACCGTATTATACCGGCGAGAATGGACGAATCTTCAGTGAATCAACGGGGATGGGTCTGTATTTGGTCCGGAAGGTTTGCCGGCACCTGGACCATCATGTGGAGCTGGAATCGGAGCCGGGCGAGGGAACGGCGGTCCGGATCGTTTTCTTCAGTGCCCGAACGGACCTTACAACTAATTAAGCTTGATTTAAGGAACTTCGATGGGAAGCTGTCTGTTCCTCCTTTACACTAAGGTCAGATTCAAGTTAAGGAGGCGGAAAGATGGATATGTTAAACGTGGAGAAATTGAGCAAAGTGTACGGAGGCAAGGTGACATACCGGGCCCTGACGGATATCGACCTGGTGGTTCGTCGAGGGGAATTCGTCGGTATCATGGGCCCATCGGGAAGCGGAAAAACCACCTTGTTGAATATGGTGGCGACCATCGATTCCCCCACCTCGGGGGAAGTCCTCTTGAAGGGGGAAAACCCGCACCGTATGAAGGGGTCGAAACTGGCTTTGTTCCGTCGGCGTCACCTGGGGTTTGTTTTCCAGGATTTCAATCTGCTCGATACGCTGACCATCGGGGAAAACATCGTGCTCCCTCTCACTCTGGACAAAAAGAGCCTGGAGGAGATGGAGCAAAAACTGATGGCCGTGGCGAAGAAGCTGGGCATCGTCGAGATCCTCGACAAACGGACCTATGAAGTATCCGGCGGACAAGCTCAACGTGCCGCCATCGCCCGGGCGATCATCCATTCCCCGTCTTTGTTGCTGGCGGACGAACCGACGGGAAACCTGGATTCCAAGTCCTCCCGTAGCGTGATGGAGACGATGGAGACGATCAACAGCGAGGACGGCACCACCATGATGATGGTGACCCACGATCCGCTGGCAGCCAGCTACTGCCACCGGGTGGTCTTCATCAAGGACGGTCGGCTGTACAATGAAATTCATCGCGGAGAGAGTCGCCAGGATTTCTTTCAGCAGATCGTGGATGTCCTGTCCCTGATGGGAGGGAATGCCCATGACCTTTCCTCGGTTCGCGTTTAACAATGTCCGCCGCAACTTCCATTCCTACCTAGCTTATTGTTTGAGTAGCGCTTTTGCTGTCATGGTCTTCTTTACCTACGCGCTGTTCATCTTTCATCCCGATATCGATCAGAGCGAAATGAGTAAAACAGTGGCCCAAGGGATGAAGGCTGCGGAATATATCATCTTTGTGTTTTCCTTTCTTTTTGTGCTGTATTCGGTAAGTGCTTTTCTCAGCGTGCGAAAGAAAGAGTTTGGGATCTTGACGATCCACGGCGTGACCCGGGGACAGCTGAATCGACTCGTCTTCTTAGAGAATCTGTTTATCGGGGCTCTGTCTGTCGGAGGCGGGATTGTCGCGGGTCTCCTCTTTTCCAAGGGATTTCTCATCGTCGGAGCGGATGTGTTGGGGCTCAAGAAACTTCCCTTCTATTTTCCTGTCAAGGCGATGTTGTTGACCGTTTGTTCCTTTTTCCCGATGTTTTTCGTCATTTCCTTGGCCACGGTTTTTCTGGTGCGGAACAACCGGGTCATCGAGTTGCTGCAGGGGAGCAAAAAACCGAAGAAAGAACCGAAGGCCTCGATCCTCTTGTCCCTCTTGTCAGCGGCGTGCTTGGTCGGGGGTTACGGATTAGCGATTGTGGTTAGTGATCAATATCCGGGTGAGTTTGAACAATGGATGCTCCCGATTATCGGCCTGACTACGGTGGGAACCTATTTCCTGTATACCCAGGCCAGTGTTGCCCTGATTCGTTTGACGAAAAAAAGACGCCGGTTTTATAGGCGGGGAGTCCGCTTGCTCTGGTTATCCGATTTGACTTACCGGATGGAGGATAATGCCCGCATGTTTTTCCTGGTAACCATGGTGTCCACCGTGGCCTTTTCAGCCACCGGCGCCCTCCTAAGTCAATTTGAAGTGCTGGAATCCCAGGCGAAATTTTATCCGTATACCTTTGATTACACCTTCGATCCGACGACGAAGAAAAATCAGGCCAAGGGAGAGTCAGATCTAGCCGTCATCGAAAAAGAACTGGATCGGGCAGGGGTTCGATACCAAAAGGTGCGAGCGGATCGCCTATATGGGAAGCTTTCCAGTCCCAAGTTTCCCGACATCGTGGGTGTGCTGAAACTTTCCCAATATCAGAAAATGGCCAAGGCCTTAAAGCAGAAGCCCCGGACATTGGAGCCGGGGCAAGCCCTCCTCATCGATCAAAGGTCGGAAAAATCCCGTACAGAGCAAAAAATCGGCTCCCACGTCCGCTTGAATAAGAAATCCCTTTCGATTGCAGACAGAAGCGATCAGCAAGTGATAGCCTACCAGGAGCCTCTCACATTCGTCGTTCCGGATCGCTTTTATGACCAAATCAAAAAGGATCAACAAATCGAAACCTATATCGGCTATTCGGTTCCGGAATGGAAAGACTCAATTCCAAATCCGCAAGCGGTCAAGATCGCAAAGGGGTTAAAGGAAAAGCTCAAGCTCGAAACCTTCGATCCGTCTTTTTCCTCTCCTGACTTATTTTATGCGGAGATGAAACAAGGATACGGGGCCACGCTGTTTGTCGGTTTATTCATCGCGGTTATCTTCTTCGTCTGTGCAGGCAGTTTCTTATACTTCCGCTTATTTACCGATTTGGAGCGGGAACAGCTTCGATATCGGGCGATTTCCAAGATCGGTCTCACGGTGGAAGAGATGAAACGAAGCGCCGGGATCCAGATTGCTCTCCTGTTCTTCGTTCCCTTTGGGTTAGCTGTAGGCCACACATCGGTTGCCTTCATCGCGATGCAAAACATGTTTCCCATCGAATCGGTGTTGGTTCCGTCTCTGGTGACCATCGGTGCCTTTTTCCTTCTGCAACTGATTTATTTTGCGATGGTTCGGACGCGGTATCTGCAAAATCTGAAACGGGCTATGGTTTCGTAGAACCTACGAAGCCTCCGAAAATCGGAGGCTTTGAGACTAATGATAAACCCAGAACAGGGGTAGGGGCCGGATTTCCGACCGCGCCAGATGTTCCTCCCACAGATGTAGAAGATGTCCGCTCCGCTCCCTCCGGCCCCGATCAGCGGACAAAGGGTCAAGCGAGTTGTCCGCTAAACGGTCGGTGCCTTCGGGAGCTCCGCTGAGTGGTCGGGCCAACAGGCGCTTCGCCGGAAACCGGCCCACCTTCGTGCTGTGGAAGGACTTAGTCAAGAAGCTGAAGCCTCCGATTTTTCGGAGGCTTTTTTTATGGCCGGTCGATATAGGTAGCACGTGCAATCAGAATACGGTGGTGTTTCAGCGTCTCTTTTAGTTTTCCCCACACCTGATCGATCACGGAGTGGTTTCCGGAGAGTTGCGCTCGTTTCAATTCCTTGCGTAATGGGGCCACGACCTGGCTGTAAAAGAGGTCGGATTCCTTGATCCGTTTCCTGCGGATCGGCCTCTGGGCTTGTCGCTCCTTATTGTTCGTTCTTCCCTTTTTTTTCTTCGGCATCGGGCTCCCCCTTGGTGGAAAGTTGCTTCATCTTATGCAGGGGATGCTTTTTCGGCCTCTCAAAATGGATATAAAAAAACCGGGTCCCCGGCAGGGGATCCGGCTGTTCGATGTCCTTTGGCTCCGCTTCTTGATTAATCTTCGGGTTTCAGGGCTTGCCGCTTGTTGTGGTAGCGAAGCCGGATCAACCGGTAGGTGTGGCTGACGATTACTTTCAGGATGGCGTAAGTGGGCACGGCAAGCAACAATCCTAAGAATCCGCCTAAGCTTCCTGCCACCAATAGAAGCAGGATGATCGTCAGGGGGTGGATGTTCAGCGTACGCCCCATCACTTGTGGGGAGATAAAGTTGCTCTCGACCTGTTGGGCGATGATGACGACGAGCAAAACCTTCAACACCATCAAAGGGGATCCGATCAAAGCGACAATCACGGCCGGAATCGTACCGATAAGAGGGCCGATAAAGGGGATGATGTTGGTCAGCATGGCTATCAGGGCGAGCAGGAGGGAATAATCCAGTCCGATGACCAGGTATCCGATGTAGATGAGAACGCCGACACAAAAGCTGACCAGTACTTGTCCTTGAATGTAGGAACTTACCGCCTTGTCCATATCGGTCAGGATCTTCTGTCCTTCCATCCGCTGGGAAGAAGGGAGGAGGCGCAAAACCTGTTGGGGAGCCTTCTCTCCTTCTTTCAGCATATAGAAGAGGATGAAAGGAACGGTGACGAAGACGATGACGATCCCGGTAATGATCCCGATGAAGTTGGCGATGTTGGTCACGATGGAAGTAAAGCTGTCACTTAAGTACTGGGTAAATTGTGAGGTCGTCTTCTCCAAACTGAACTGTTCCTGATAATTGTTGACATAGGGGTTTTTTTGCAGGTTCTGTAGTTGGACTTTCAGATTATCGATCAAGTCGGGCACTTTTTCCACCAGCTCGGTGACCTGTTTGGAAAGCGGAGGCCCTCCAAGAAAGACAGCCAAGGTGACCAATCCGATGAACAGGAGATAGATCAGCAGAATCGAAAGAACCCGAGGGACTTTCCGCCTTTCCAGGGCGTTAACCACCGGACGGAAAAGATAATAAAGAATACCGGCAAACAGGAAAGGAAAAAAGAGTGTCTGCACCAGCACGACGAGAGGCTGGAAGATAAAGTCGATCTTGGTGCCTAGAAAGATAATCAGAAAGATAAGCAGAATCGCGTAACCGAAACGAAAAGCCTTGGTTTGCGGCAAATGGGTCGAGCCTCCTCGTGAATGGATGAGCAGTGGAGATCCGATATCTCGCTTATATAAGTCTATTTTACCGGAATCCCATGAAAAAATCCCGCTCACCGGTGTCGGCTTGCGGGGAAAATGGGTTAAATCATTGGGTGAGGACATCGCCGATGAGGTCGTTTAGGCCGCTCTGCTGGTTCCCTTCCTCATCGGGGGATTGTTCCTCTTCTTGTTGGCTGTCGTTACTGCCATCATCCGTCCCGCCATCGGGGTTTTCTCCTTCCTCAGGGTCTTGAGGAGTTGGTTTTTCCTCGTCCGGCTGATCGGGAATTTCCCCCTCGTCCGGTTGATCAGGGGTTTCTCCTTTATCGGGATTCTCTCCCTGATCGGGGTCGGTCCCGGTTTGTCCGTCATCCGGCTCTGTACCGGGTTCCTCGTTCCCGTCATTCGGGGAGGAGGGCTCTTCCCCCTTCGTGGGCGGATCATCGGGCTTGTTCACAGGCTCTGTGGTTTTCTTGGAGCTTTCACCAGATTTCCGAGGAAGACTGGCCAGCTTTTGGGTGGAGTATGTACTGTGAATGGGCTGCGGCTGGGCCGATTCGTTCTCAGAGACTCGGTAATCGGTTTGCGTTGCGTGTTGCTTTGGCTGATCGAGGGCTTGGTCTTTGACATCCCGGTTCTCTTCGCCTTTTTCCGAGGCCAGACAGACCTTGGATTTCTCGTTGTCGGAGGCCGTTTTGGCAGAGGGCTGATCATTTTCAGCGAGGCTGTCCACCTCGTGGCCTTGGGGAGCTTGGACGGTCGGGGGTGTGACGAACCCGGTCAATACCAATCCTCCAGCCAGGCTGAACATGACTACCTTGCGTGTACGGGACATGCGACGAAAGGGGTTCTGCGTGATTTTCATTCGGCAATCCTCCTTTCTTTCCGAGCTGGCGACATATTTCTTCATCTAGTCCAGTGTAACAAAGATGAAACAGATTGTCTGTAATCCGCCCCGATTTTCTGCCTAGGTTTAGCTGGAAAAATCCGAAAAAAAACGACCGCCATCGTTGGCAGTCGGTCTCCATGTCAGGAGCGGATCCGGGAGCGGAGGGCGACAAGGATCTTCTGCAACCGGTACGTGAGGATATCGATGTCTTTTTCAGTGGTTTCCCGCCCGAGGGTGATGCGGAGACTTTGGTAGGCTTCCTCGTCAGATTGCCCCATTGCCTTTAATACATGGGAAGGAGCACCTTTGCCGGAACTACAGGCGGATCCACTGGAGACAGCGATTCCTACCCGGTTGAGTTCCAGCATGACCGCTTGTCCTTCCACCCGTTCGAATCGGATGTTCAGGTTGTGGGGAAGTCGTTTTACAGGATGTCCATTCAGGTGGGTGCCGTCGATCTCCCGAGAGATCTGATCCCATAATCTTCCACGCAGGCGGGTGAGCCGTGTTTCCGTTTCCGCGGCTTCTTTCGCTGCTAGTTGAACCGCGACACCCAGGCCGATAATGCCGGACAGGTTATGGGTGCCAGGACGGAGACCGCGCTCATGTCCACCGCCAAAGAAGACTGGGTCGAGACGGACCCCTTTTCGCACAAACAGGGCCCCCACTCCTTTTGGCCCGTTAATTTTGTGTCCACCGATGGAGAGAAGATCAACCCCCCAATTTGCGACGTCTAGGGGAACTTTGCCAAAGTACTGGACAGCGTCCGTGTGAAACAAGATCCCTTTCTCTCGAAGGAGGGAGGCAATAGCCGGAATCGGCATCAGACTTCCCACTTCGTTGTTACCCGCCATCACGCTGACCAAGATGGTATGCGGGGTGAGGGATTTTTCTAATTCTATCGGATCGATGATTCCGTAATCGTCGACAGGAAGGCGGGTGATGCGGAATCCCTCTTTCTCAAGAAACCGGCAGGTTTCCAACACCGACGGGTGTTCCACCTGGGTGGTGATAATATGGTTTCCCCGGTTGCGGTGGCGGCGGGCGACTCCGAGGATTGCTAGGTTATTGGACTCCGTCCCGCTGCCTGTGAAGAGGATCTCCCGCGGGGAAGCACCGAGGGCCCCGGCAACCCGTTCCCGGGCCGCCTCCATTTCGTCCTTGGCCCGCATCCCTTCATCATGGAGGCTGCTCGGATTACCGAAAAGGTCCATGGAATAAATCATGGCCTCCTTCACCTCACGGCGTAGCAGGGTCGTGGCTCCATGGTCAAAATATAGGTGTTCCAAATCGTGCCACCTCCTATCTCTCTCACAACCATTATAGCCGAGAATTGGAGGTTCAGGGCAAACTTTGTGAAAAAAATATCAGAAGGAAAACATTTCAGTTGACAAATGGCTGTAAGCTGAGAAAATAATAGTGATTTACTTGTGAATACTTTGTGAAAGGAATCACAATATATGAAGCGGATAGAGACCGACTTTGTGGTGGTGGGGAGCGGGATCGCCGGTCTGATGACCGCTCTAACCTTAGCGGAAAACGGAGAGGTGACGGTTCTGACCAAGAGCCGAGCGGAAGCCGGCAACTCTTCCCGAGCCCAGGGAGGGATCGCCGCGGCTGTGGGAGAAGGGGACTCGCCCTCTCTTCATAGAGAAGATACGTTGCGTACCGGTGTCGGTTTATGCCGGAGAGAATCTGTGGATGTCCTGGTGGAGGGCGGACCGGAAGCCGTAGATCGGCTGGCCCAGTTGGGAACTCCCTTTGACCGGG
The DNA here is from genome assembly GCF_042650125.1 of Salinithrix halophila. Classification (NCBI taxonomy): domain Bacteria; kingdom Bacillati; phylum Bacillota; class Bacilli; order Caryophanales; family Thermoactinomycetaceae; genus Salinithrix; species Salinithrix halophila. The sequence continues at coordinate 740,496 of NZ_JBHSAP010000009.1, read as the reverse complement.
GGGAGAAAGGCTGGACACTCGGGCGGGAAGGATCCCACAGTGTCAACCGTATCCTCCATGCGGCGGGAGATGCAACGGGCGCGGCTATCATGGGACCGCTACTCCGTCGGATAAAAGAGCATCCCCGGATTCGCCTCGTCACCCACACCCAGGCTGTTGATTTGGTCGTGGAAGACGGGGAGTGTCTCGGAGTTTTAGCAGCGGGGACGAAGGGAGCAGTGCTCCACTTGGCACGGGCGGTAGTGCTGGCTACCGGGGGCTGTGGTCAGATCTACCGGTATACGACCAATGACCCAGCTGTGACCGGAGACGGGTTGGCCATGGCTTGGCGTGCAGGAGCAGCTCTGGCGGATATGGAATTTATTCAATTTCATCCCACGGCTTTGGCGGTAGAAGCCAACCCGATGTTCCTCATTTCGGAGGCGGTACGAGGCGAAGGGGCTCTGTTGGTCAACGAGCGGGGGGAGGCATTCATGGCCCGGTACCATGAGTGGAGGGATCTGGCTCCTCGAGATGTGGTATCCCGCGCGATTGATCGGGAAATGCGGGAAGGAAGACGGGTTTTCCTGAATGCCACCTCTCTGGGAGAGGGATTTGCCAAGCGTTTTCCCACCATCTACCGCCGCTGTCGCGAGGCGGGAATCGACCCGGCCTGTGACTGGATTCCGGTTACGCCGGCAGCCCATTTCGTCATGGGTGGGGTATGGACCGACACCTACGGTCGGACCAGCCTTTCGCGCCTGTTTGCAGTGGGGGAGACGGCATGTACCGGTGTTCACGGAGCCAACCGTCTGGCCAGCAATTCGCTCCTTGAAGGGGCGGTCTATGCCCGACGGGTGGCGAAAGACGCCGCTTCCCTGCCGGAACTGGTGCGTTCTCCTTCTTCTTCGAGGTTTCCCGCTCTATCTACGGACCCGTGCAACGATGCGGCTTGGAAAGAGGAAGTTCGCCGAATCATGTGGGAACATGCGGGGATCATTCGGAACGAACAGGGTTTGGCCCATGGATTACGTGCATTATCAGCCTTGGCGCGGAAAATTCCCGAACCCTTTGTTGAATGTCATAATATGATTGCTGTTTCACAAATGGTGATGGAGTCGGCGCTGTGGCGTCGGGAGAGCAGGGGTGGGCACTATCGCTCCGATTGCCCGGAAACCCTGGTGGAGTGGGAAAACAGACGGAGAATGGCACAAAGGGGGAGACAGGATGAACCCGTTATGGCTTCAGGATATCATACGTGATGCTTTGAACGAGGACCTGGGACAGGGAGATTTAACCACGGAAGCCCTGATTCCGGAAGCAGCGGAGGGAGAGGCTCTCTTTATCGTCAAAGGGGAAGGTGTTATCGCCGGTTTGGACGTCGTGGAAGAGGTTTACCGGCAGCTGGACCCCTCGGTCCGGGTGGAACGACTTTGTTCTGACGGAGAGCGGGTGACGCCAGGGACGATCATTGCCCGGGTGACAGGCAAGACTCGAACCCTGCTCACCGGGGAGCGGGTGGCCCTCAATTTCCTGCAACGCCTGTCAGGTATCGCTTCCGTCACCCGGCAGGTGGTGGATGAGCTGGAGGGCCTTTCCTGCCGGGTGCTGGACACACGCAAGACGACACCAGGCCTACGCCTGTTGGAAAAGGCCGCTGTTCGGGCAGGAGGGGGTACCAATCACCGCTTTGGTTTAGGACACGGCGTGATGATCAAGGACAATCACATCGCAGCAGCAGGGGGACTTACCCAAGCGGTGGAGAAGGTTCGGGAGCAACTGGGCCACATGGTCCAGGTGGAGATGGAAGCCGATACCTTGGAACAGGTGGAAGAAGCCTTGACCCTGGATGTGGATGCGATCTTGCTGGACAATATGGACCCCTGCGAACTAAGGGAAGCAGTGCGCCGGATTGATGGCCGCATCTGGACGGAGGCATCGGGGGGCATTACCCCGGAATCGGCTCGTGCGGCGGCACAGACCGGGGTGAACGGTATCTCTTTGGGTTGGCTTACCCATTCTGCACCGGCCCTGGATATCAGCTTGGACCTAAAAGATAAGGGGGAAGCATAAATGATCGCTGAGGGATTGTTAACCAAAAACCCACAGTTGCCGGAGATCTACCGCAACCTGACGGACAAGGAATATGACGAGAGAATTCGGCGGGCGAAAGACCAATTGGGAACCGATCTAGTGATCATGGGCCACCACTACCAACGGGACGATGTGATCCGCTATGCCGACTTCACCGGTGATTCCCTGGAATTGGCCCGGATCGCGGCCCGCCAGGAACAGGCGAAAGCCATCATCTTTTGCGGCGTTCATTTTATGGCCGAATCGGCGGACATCCTGACCAGAGATGACCAGGTGGTCATCCTGCCGGACATGAAGGCGGGTTGCTCGATGGCGGACATGGCGGATATCGATGAGCTGGAAGAGGCATGGGAGGTCATCCAAGAGGACTTGGGGGATACCGTGATCCCAGTCACCTATGTCAACTCCACTGCCGCTATCAAGGCATTTGTTGGCCGTCACGGCGGCACCACCTGTACCTCTAGCAATGCGAAGGGCGTGCTAGATTGGGCTTTTTCCCGCAAAAAGCGGATCCTCTTCCTGCCGGATCAACACTTGGGACGCAATACCGCCTATGCCATGGGAGTTCCGCTGGAAGAGATGGCCGTCTGGAACCAGGTGGACGGCGAATGGGAGGATGTCAAAGGCCCGATGGAAGACCTTAGGGTCTTGCTCTGGAAAGGACATTGCTCCGTCCATACCAAGTTCACAGTCGACCAGATCAAACGCCTTCGGGAACGTGATCCGGAGACGAAGGTGATCGTCCACCCCGAATGCACCTTTGATGTGGTGCAAGCTTCCGATCTGGACGGCTCCACCAGTTTTATCATCAAGACGATTGAAAACGCCCCTGCTGGGAGCAAATGGGCCGTCGGCACCGAAGTCAATCTGGTTCAGCGCCTGGCCGAAACCCATCCCGAACAGCACATCCAACTGCTTAGCCAAACGATGTGCCCCTGTCTGACGATGAACCGGATTGACCGTCCCCACCTCCTGTGGACGCTGGAGAGCCTGGCGGAAGGCCACGTGGTCAACCAAGTGTCCGTCGACCCGGAGACGACGAAGTGGTCCAAAACGGCTCTCGACCGGATGCTGTCCATCGTGTAACCCGTTCATTCTACGACCGCCCGTTCGGAGGTCGAGACTGCTGACAAAGTTCTTCCGCACCCCGTCCAGTGTATGTCAATAACCTCGACCGCCTCGTCGGCGGTCGTTTTTTTCCACAGCAGATGGAAAGAATGAAGGGGGAAAAGGAGGGAGGCTGTCAATGAACGACCCCAAAGTGCAGCGGGATATCCTGTACCGCCTGAAAAACCTAACGGAAGACCTAATCAAGGAAACCTTTGACGAAGAAAACGGCGAAGAGGAAACACTTCCTCCCGACAAACTGGATCACCTTCATGGTCTGGTCCAGTCTCTGATCGATGAGCGGTGATTACCAACGGCAAAAAGTAACTCGCCATGAAACAGCCGGTTTCCCCTATTGTCAGGAAACCGGCTGTTTCATAGAATCTAAGATATCGTGAGCCCGGCTTTTCATCTTTAGGGCTAGCTACCCTTGTGCCTACCCCTTCAACACTTGTTCGATATCCTTTCGAATGTGCCGGGGTTTGGTCGTTGGAGCGTATCGCCGGATCACTTCCCCCTGGCGGTTGACCAGGAATTTGGTGAAGTTCCATTTCACCTCTTTGGTGAGAAGGCCGGGAGCGTTTTGGGTGAGGTAGCGAAAGAGCGGGTGGGCTTGTTCACCCTTTACATCAATTTTGGCGAACAGGGGAAAGGTGACGCCGTAGTTCAACTGGCAGAATTCCTGGATCTCTTCCCGGGAGCCGGGCTCCTGCTCCCTGAATTGGTTGCTCGGAAACCCCAGCACTTCCAACCCCTGTTCCCGGTATTGTTCATAGAGTTCCTGCAGTTCCTTATATTGCGGGGTAAACCCGCACTTGCTGGCGGTATTGACGATCAGGAGAACGCGCCCTTCATAATCAGACAGGGACTTTTCCTCCCCGTTGATGGCCACAGCTGAATAAGAGTAAACGCTCATTCCGTATTCCCTCCCTAAAAGAGATCGGTCATTTCGTTGCGCATCATGATTTTATGGCTCATGATCAATTTACCTCGCACAGGTCTACCCGTCGAGGGGGAAAAGTAAATCCCCGTCAGAGTTGCGAATGGTAACTTTGAGTGGGACCTCCCGTTGCATGTTCCGTATCGGAAACCGAAAGGGATCGGCTTATTCACACTTCTTTTTACAAATTTGACCAACCTTAATGGACATGATATTCTGAGCCTATATAAACGTTAGTGGTTACCAAGACCGGGGTTTTAACGGACGAAAGCCGCTAATTTCACTTAGCGGACATGAAGGAGGCGAGATTGTGGCACTTCCTAAAGAGCAATTTGACCGTCTTTTTCAGCAGATTCCTGACTCTGAAAAAAAGAGTTTGCTGGATTACATGGAGTATCTCGCGGAGCGGGCGACTAAAAAAGTGTGGGACGAGATTGAAGAAGTTGACGAGCCTTTAACCGAAGAAGAGAAAAGAGAGCTGGCCAGATCTAAAGAGGACGATAAGGGTATCTCCTTGGAGGACTTGAAGCGTGAGCTTAACATATGAACTTGTTTTGAAGCAGCCGGCAACCAAATTCATCAAAAAGCAGGATAAAAAAACGCAAATCCGTGTTCTTAAAGCTTTGGAAGGGCTTCGAAAGGTTCCTCCTGAGGGAGATGTTAAAAAGCTTAAAGGAGAGCCAATCTTTCGACTGCGAATGGGGACATATAGGGCCTTATTCTCATTGAATAATGAACAAAAACAAGTGATCGTTCATACCATTGGAAACCGTGGCGATATCTATAAAGGATAAACCTCAACCGCTCCTTAACGGGGCGGTTGATTATGTTTTGGGGGTCTGCCCCATTGCTACACATATGAAGCCCCCTTTAACGCTTTTTTGATATCCATTCGAAGGTTGCCGGAGTTTGGTCGTTGGAGCGTATCGGATCCCATCCCCTTAGCGGTCTACTAGGAATTTGGTGAAGCTCTATTTACTCACTTACAGTAAGTTGCCGTTTGAAAGCCCACGGTTTCAATCGTGGGATGAAAGACGGCGTTGATCGGAACCCCCTTTGGGGGTGGCAAGATAAACCAATTCCTAGTATAATCGAACATATGAGCGGTGCTCATCCCACTGGTAGTGGATGGTTCCTTGAAAACGTTATGGTATGGGGTTCCAGCGGCGAACGAATCTCTCCCGCTGGGTAAAACCATAAGAGTGAGCGATCAGGAACTAGAACGCTGGTAACAGGCGTTCCGCCCATGTGGGTACACTCTAACTGCATGGGATGGGCTGATGAGACAGCCCTGAACTTGGGAGTTGTCCGAAACAGAAATGGACTGAGGGCGCTAACTACCCAAGAATCCCACGGCTTCAGCCGTGTGGAGTCTCAATAACAATGTACACGAGTCGAGGGAGAAGGAAAAGAAAATCCCCACCGTTTTCGGCAGGGAGCGGGATGTGAGGGTCTGTCATCGGACAACGTTTTGATGAATATAGGCCGTGCGACCGCTTTTTAGCTTGATCCGGTGCCAGTGGCCGCTGAATCCGGTGCTGTTAAGAACCGTTCCCTTGGGGGCGAGTTCCAGAACCTTGCCCGCCATCGACGGTTTTTCCCGGATGTTAGCCAGCTCTGCGGTGACCGTTAGACGACGGTTGGTTGGCGGTGAATCGGCTTTCCGAGCAACGGAATCGTGGACGTAGGCAGTCTTGCCGCTGGAGAGTTTCACCTGGTACCAGTTACCCACTTTACCGGATAGGGGGATCACCGTCCCTTTGTTCGCCTGAGCAACCACGGAACCGGCCATGGAAGGTTTCGAGCGGATATTGGCTCGGGTCGCCGTGATTATGACCTTGCCTGTGACCGGTTTCACGCCGGGCTGGCCGCTCCATCTGCGGATTGTCACTTGGGTACCTGTGGGAACAGTGTTGTACAACGCGATCACGTCTTTGTTGTACATCCGGATGCAGCCGTTGGAGGCGTGGGAGCCGATCGACTCCGGTCGGTTGGTTCCATGGATCCCATAAGTCCGCCCTTTGTCCCCATTCACTTGCAGGCCGAGCCATCGCGCACCCAGCGGATTATTGGGTTTACCTCCAGGGATGCCTTTCCAGCCGGGCTTGTTGAACTTGACGATGATCCTAAAGGTTCCCTCTGGTGTTCGGTCGGGAGTTCGCCCCGTGGCCACAGGGTAAGTTCTTCGGACCACCCCGTTCTTATACAGGGTCAACTGGTTAGTCGTTTTGTTGATCTCCACCCGGAAAGCGGAGGCGGCATCTGCCTGCTCCGGTACGACCACACCCATTCCGAAGGATAGGGCCAGCACTAACAGAGAGGTCAACCATCTTTTCCCCTTTTTCAAAATCATCCTTCTCCTCCCTTTTTTCTGAAACGAAGACCCTCTCATGTCAGTCAAAAAGCCCACACACATCACTATCTTCATCATAGCGGTAAAACGAATGTCTCGAATAGGGGAAGATATAGGAAAACGGATTCAGAGAAAAGACAAAAAAGGCACTGCCCGATGGAGGGCAGTGCCTTTTTGTCTATCAGGATTATTCTTTGACCAGTTTGACCGAGTCGGCCACGACGATACCGTCGGCGTTGTCGGAAAGGACCACTTTGCTCCCAGCACCCTGGGCAAAGTTCCAGGTACCGAGGTAAGTCCACTGTCCTCCGCCGGATCGTTGGTTCACCTCTTTTACCGATTGTCCGTCTTGGTGATAGACGGTGTAGGGGGCATTAGTGGCCCGGTCGGTGTAAGAGAGATACTTGACGTACACCTTGTAGGAACCTGCTTCGGGAATGGACAGGTTCCAGGTGAAGGTGTGGTCACCCGTGCCTTTGTAATCATACTGGTAGTTGGTTCCCTCGTAGCCGGGCAGGTTGGAGGAGGTCTTCCAGGCACCGATGCCTTCATTGCCGGTATCGGTATTGTCACTGGTGACGGTGACCGGGGCCGGCTCCAACTTGATGGCGTCCGCGACGACGATACCGTCGGCATCATCGGAGAGTACCACCTTGCCAGGGCCTGCATCAAAGTTATAGGTTCCCAGCTCGACCCATTCTCCGCCACCGGAACGCTGATTCACCCGTTTTACGGATTGGCCGTCCCTGTGATGGATGGTGTAGGGAGCGTTGGTGGCCCGGTCGGTGTAAGAGAGGTACTTGGCGTACACCTTGTAGGAGCCTGCTTTAGCGACCTCAAAGTTCCAGGTAAAGGTGTGGTCACCGGTACCTTTGTAGTCGTACTGGTAGTTGGTTCCCTCGTAGCCGGGCAAGTTGGAGGAATTCTTCCAGGCGCCGATGCCCTCATTGCCGGTATCGGCGTTATCACTCACGATTTGATCGGGAACGCGTTCCATCAGGATGGCGTCCGCAACAACGATGCCGTCGGCATTGTCGGAAAGGACCACTTTGCCGGTGCCCGCATCAAAGTTGTAGGTTCCTAGTTCCATCCATTGGCCCTTCTTGGAGTAGTCCCGTTGATCCATCTTTTTGACGGATTGTCCACTCTTGTGATGAATGGTAAAGGGGGCATTCGTCGCCCGGTCGGTGTAAGGCTGCCACCGGGCGTAGATTTTATAGGAACCGGTTTCTGGAGCATTTAGGTTCCAGGTGAAGGTGTCGGCCCCGGTTCCTTTGTAGTTGTACAGGTAGTTGGATCCGTAGAAGGTCTTCTGGGCGGTGGAGCTTTTCCAGGTGCCGGTATGGGTGGCGCTGGCGTCATTGTTGTCGATGACCTTCATTCCATCCACTTTTTCAAACTGGACAGCGTCGGCGATTACATATCCGTTGGCATCATCCGTCAGTTTTACTTGAGCAGCTTTTCCCTGTTCGAAGGGATAAACGCCCAGTTCCACCCAGTTGCCCCCGCCGGAACGCTGGTTCACGTCATGGGTATAGGAACCGTTGGCATAAGTGACAGTGTAAGGGGCGTCACTGGCTCGGTCGGAAGCTGAGGTGTAACGGACAGATACACGGTAGATGCCGGTTTCCGGGGGAGAGAAGTTCCAGGTGAAAGAAGCGCTCCCCGTTCCTTGACCATTGGGCTGATAGTTGGCCCCGTAGTATCCGGAAACGCTGGTTGACTTTGGCCACGTACCGACGTAGGAAGTGGACCCGGTATCCTCATTATCCACGATCACCTTAGAAGGTTGCGGGTTGGAATCCAGCTTTTTTAGCTTGATCCCGTCAGCGATCACATACCCGTCGGCGTCGTCGGTCTGGACAATCTTATTGGCACCGGCGTTAAATTCATAGGTTCCGATATCCACCCATTGTCCGCCGTTTTCCTGCTGGTTGACGGTTTTCGTCACTTCACCATTTTTTGTGTGGATGATGTAGGGGGCGTTGGTGGCCCTGTCGGATGCAGCGGTATAGTAGACGGACACTTGGTAGGTCGCCGCTTCGGGAAGATTGAAATTCCAGGTGAAGGTATCCGGATCGATACCGAAGACGGCTTCGTCATTGGCCTGGTAGTTGGATCCATAGTATCCGGAAACATTGGTCGACTTCACCCAGTCGCCCTCAGCCACATGGGCGGAATCCATGTTATCCAGGACAATCGATCCGTCGTCCGTTGCCAGGCGTTTGCTAACCTCTGTACGGATGCTGGGCAGGTTGTTCCTCACGTAATCCCCAGGACAGGTGGTGCTGGCTCGGGGCAACAGCCCGTGACCTGTGAGGGTTTCGAGGTCGGGGTCCGTTTTCGGGATATCTGGATTGTCGTACTCGTAGTTACGCACGAAATCCTGTTTGGCGGTCGGATCGATGCCATGGAGATCCGCCTGATAAGACAGCATGTCGATCAAGGCTTTATGCATGTCGGCAGGTAGTTCCTTCTGGCTGTAGTCCCCCATCAGGGAGATGCCGAAGGTGCCGTAGTTGAACGAGTAGGCATGACCCCCTACGACGCCGGGGGTTAGGACATCCCCGTCCTTCCCTTTCCGGCCCTCGTAGATGCGGCCGTCGCTGCCGACGATGGCATTGTAGCCAATGTCTCCATAACCCCGAGTTTTAGCATGGTAGTAGTAGATCGACCGCACCCGGGCGGCAGGATCGGGATCGTCGTTAGGGGAATCGGTATGGTGGACAATCATGTGGGTGACATTGGATACGTATTCCCGGGGCCAATCCTCCTCGCCGTCGATATAGCGCAGCGATTCGTCCGCCCCCCATTCGGCACGGCTGACTACCGGAGGCCGGCCGATTGCGGCCATGGCTTTGTCCGTCACCAGGGAACCGAGAGAGACGGATCCCTTAGCGGCCACTTTCTCCCCGTCTTCCGAGTTAAGGAAGGTGACTTGGATATTCTGCAGGGCCGCGTCGGTATCGGTACCGGGGCGGAAGGTCGTTTTATATTGCAGGTAGTTGGCATGGTCGGCGACGATTAAGTTACTAAATAATTCCGAAGTTTCCTGATTGTCGCGCCATTCATTGGGATCCGCCTCAACGGTTTCCCACTTGCTCCATTTCTTGTTATCTTTCGAGGTTCGAACTTGGAAGTGGAGCCAGTCTTCTTCCGAAGATCCTTGGACGTTGCGGTTTCCTTCTTTCCAGTGAATACCGGCATCTGTGAAGGGAAAGTCCGATTGGATTACCGGGGAGACATACTCGGAAGGCTTCTTCTCGTCTTTCATAGAAAGAATGCCCTGGGATCCTTTCTCCTTCAACTTCAGGTTTTTCATTTTCCCTTTTTTCATCTTGGAAGGGGTATTGTGGCTCACTTCATCCGCCATGACTTTCACGGCGGAGGGTTTAGCCCAAGAGGCTGGAACAATGGGGAGGGATAAGATCAAAAGAAAGGTAATGATTCCTAAAAGAGTGATGAGAGTCGTGCGAGATAAAGATTGCATATCGTGCTCCTTTCGACATGGCTTGGGAAAGTCCGGGCCCAGCGTCAGCTTGAGGGGCTGGTATGACTGACAATTCCCTACGTTATGTTATTCGAAGAAGTTTCGACTTTTCAAGTCGTTTTTGTGAAAAAAGCCCCTAATTACCCAGTCGTATATAGGGGTTTGTCATTCTATGAGACTTTCGGCCTATGGAATAAGACCTAATTTTCCTGTGTTCGTGAATGTTGAAATTTCTTAAGCGAACAAAAGGGATCTTGATGATTTCGCGCGGCAATATCAGCCGTGCGGATTTTTTAGTCGATCAGCAATGGTAAGGCGATTATGTAGGATTTGGTTTTCCGGAAAATAGAGTACACGAGAACGATCGTAATCCGCCTTGATCCAAAAAACGGGAACCAAGAAACGATGGCGAGAGGACGTCCAGGATGTTAGGGGCGTCATTCTTTTCGTCCCGTTCACTCGGGGATCCGAATCTTTGCAATTATTAGGAAATTGGCTGTGGTTGAATGAATTGAGCTGGGAAAGGTCCCTTCAAAAATCCGCTTTCACTTTGTTCGAAAGCTTCTTTGGCGGCAATGCCCCCTAGGGATGACTAGAACGTTGCGGGATAGGGGTTTGATATCATGCTCCTTTCAAAATGGCTTGGGAAGTCCTAGACCTGGTGATAGCTTGAGGGACTGGACGACTGACAACTCCCTAAGTTATGTTAACACAAAAGGATTCGACTTTTCGTATCGTTTTTCCCGGAAAAACCCACCAATTACCCAGGTGTATATAGGGGGGCGGTATCCGAGTCTTTCGGTCTACGGGAAAGGACCTATTTTTCATGTGGACGCGAAATGTTGAAATTCCTTAACAGGATTTTTTCACCCGGCATCCAACTTTAATTTAAGATGAATGCCTGTATCCCTAGTGGAGGAGAGTCGTTCATGCCTTTATTTCGGCGATATGCCCTGGGAATGGAACTGTCCGATTCCCTGTTTAAATTGGTGGAGATCCGTAAGGGATTCCGCCGGGTCCGGCTCACTCAGGCAGTGACCCACCCTCTTCTCCCGGCTTGGACGGGGAAAAGGGAGTTGGTTGAGCAGGAGGAGATGATCTATTCGATTCGGGATGCCCTGGCGGGGCGTCCGTTGCATACCCGCCGCGTTCACGTGTCCCTGGGAAACCGGCATGTAGTGACGGGAATTTGGAAGATTCCAGAGATGCGGATGGCGCGGATGCGGCGCTGGATCGAAAAAAAAGTATTCCCGGAATGGGATCTTCCCTTTGACGATCCGATCTTTGATTTCGAACCCCTCGGCCATGTCTGGCAGGATGGGGACCAGCAAGAGGTGGTGGTTGCAGCCACCTCCCGGGCGTATGCGGAAGAATTGGTGGATCTGATCCGCTGGTGCGGGCTGGAGCCCGTCTCTTTGGGACTGTCTTCCATGAACCTCTATCGGTGGGTGGATTTTGCGGATGATTCCACCCTGAATCATCTCGCCGTCCTCCACCTGTCCCGGATGGGGGTGGAGGTCAGCCTTTTCTATCAGGGGGTGTTGCAGGGCGGATTTTATCTTTCGTTGTCTCTTCAGGACCATCTGAATGGGCACCCAGCCCGGCCCGACATGGACCCGCTGGCCCCGGTGCTTACGGAGACATCCCAGGTGGAATCCTACGGGGAGGCCCTGATCGAAAAACTGAAGGAGGCAGAGCCTGAGTGGCTTGTTCGGGAACTCTGGAAGCCCTCCCGGGTATGGATGGTTTCCGGGGAAGGGGTGGATCTCTCTACCCTGATCCCCTTCCTCCAAACCCGCGTAGCGGTGACGATCCGGCAAGGGCCGGGCGCTGACGCCCTGCTGAATGAGAAACACCTGCTGCATTCCTCCCGCTGGCTGGGAAATGCCTTGTCTGCTCCTCTGGGGGCGGCCCTGAAGGGGGTGGCAAGCCGGTGAACCTGATGCCCCCGGAGTCGCCGGGGCGACGTTATTTCCGTTTTGGACTTGTGATTATCATCTTATGGCTCCTTCACCTGGCTGCCTTTACCGCCTGGTTATGGATGGAGCAGGCCCAGACGGTGGACCGCTTGGAACAGTCGGCCAAAGAAGCGATGGTCGGACATTTGGAAGCCCAGAAAAAAGTGAAGGAACGCCAAGCTTTCATGGAACAGTACGGCCCTACCATCCGTTATCGGGATACCGTAGAAAAACTGACAAAGGACCGGGTTACCTGGACGGAGGCCCTGGAGGTCATCGAGAAAGCCTTGCCTACCGGAGTGAAGCTCTTTCAGGCGAAAGCCGAGGGACGGCGTTTCGACGGTTGGGCTGTTTTCCCCACAGCGGGGGAGGCAGCGACCTTTCTGGAGGCTTTAAACAAAGAACCTCGGGTGGAACAGGCATACCTGGACTGTCTGGGACGGAACTGTGCGGAGAAAGCCCCTTTGAAGAAAGCGGGAAAGGAAGCCCAACTCCTCCATTTCCATTTTGTCTTGCAGGGGACTGAAGCCGAGGACGCCACGGATGGAGGAGGGGACAGCGATGGGCCATAAGAAGATTCGACCGGTAGGCTGGTATAAATCCGGCAGGACCCTGTTCGCGATCTGGGGAGGTGGTACCCTCACCGTGTGCCTCATCGCCCTGGCGTTCCTCTATCCTGCACACTTGGATCTGGTGGCCCAAAAACAGGAGATCGCTTCCGCCAAAGCCTATCAGGCGGAACACCGGGAGATCCTGGCCCCTGATGCAGAGCCTCCCACCAAACCGACTCAGGAGGAGTTGAAAAGTTTACAGGAACGGGTGCCGACGGATATGGACCCGGCCCGCCTTCTCCTGAAACTTCGGGGGGCTGTGGATAAATCCCAGGCCGAATGGGTGGAGCTGCGTACCGCGGACAGCGCCTCCCAGCTGAAGCCTCTGGACGAGGGCAAGGTAAAAGGAGAGAAGACCCCAGAAAAGCCCGACCCCAAAAAAACGGGGGACAAGGAGGAGCCGCCCCATCTGGAAAACCAGCCTTTAAAGCAGTACTGGGCGGATCTTTATATCCGGGCGGATTACCACAAACTTTCCACTCTCTTCACGGAGTTGAACCAGCTGGAACGGGTCGTTACCGTCCAAAGCTGGGAATTTGCAGAGGGCCCATCCGCTACTGGTAATATCCGAATTCGCCTCACTTTCTACGCCTATGAAGACGAAGCATTGAAGAAAGCCCTTCCTGACCGGGAAGCGTTGAAGGTTCCACCACCGACGGAGAAGCCCTCCGGCTCGAAGCCGAAGGAAGAAACGAGCAAAGACGCGAAGAAAACAGACAAGAAAGCCGGGAAAGAACAGGATTCGGCGGACAGTAAGGAGTAGGGATACCCCCACCGCCAAAGGCCTGATCGTTTCCCGGGAAAAGAAACCCCGGAATCCCAATCAATGGGTTCCGGGGTTTCCTTTTGGTGTGAAGTTGGGATTCCGACTTCATCCAGACCTGACCGATCTTGGTGGGCTGCCTCTCATAAACTTTCTATATCACGGGGTTGTATAATTTTACCTCGTTCAACGAACAGGAGCACCAGAAGGATTCGATCACTAAATAAAACAAAACCATGGAAATTATAAGGGGAAAATAGAGGGCTTATTGAAGGGTAAAAGGAAGCGGCTTATTTATGTTTCCATATACTCCTAAATAAAAACTTCTTACCCATAGATTAAGGATTTTTTCATCCAAATAAATTTAAAAAAAGAGAAGGAGGTTAGGGGTTTTTGTCGAATCTCGTTTCCCGTATGACCTTATACCTAGTTCGAAGGGAGGAATTGGTGCGATTGTTTTTTCGTTCCCTTTCCGGTGGGTTCACCCGATTTTCTTTTCTCGGAAGGGTTCGCAGCTAGATTTACGACAAAGAAAAAGGAGATGCTCGTTTGCGAAATCGTCGAATCACTAGAAAGATCAGTATCCTGTTTTTATCCTTTATTTTCCTTATGGGCGGCCTTCAGCCTGCCCCCTTGTATGCAGCAGAAGCCATAAAAACGTGGCATCCCATTCCGGCTCAGGCTGATGGACCCAGCTGGACTGACCGAGTCGTCGACTTTTTTACCCCAGAAGGCCCCCAACTGCAACCAGCCCAGAAAGGTGAACAGGGCTTTTGGGACAAAGTGAAGGGGTACCTGGGGATGGACGATCCCTCGGAAGAAAAGGGAGAAGCCCTAGCTACCGATGTCCTCCCCCGAAAAGATAAAGTCCCTAAGGGGAAGAAGATTGCTAAGCCTAAGCGGGTCAAGGAACTCAAGAAAAAAAGGACGGCCCACACCAAGTTCTATGAACTGGAAGATGGACGCGTCCAAGCAGAGATCACCAGCAGCCCGATAAACTACCAGGACAAAGAGGGCGACTGGCATTCCATTGATACCCGGATTGAAAGGGCAGATCAACCCGGGTTCACCTATAAAAACGAGAAAAACACCTTCCAAAGTTTCTTCGGAAAGAAAGCAGATAAGCTGGTCAAATTCCAGTTGGAGAAACGTCACCTTACACTGGGGGTGGAAGGGGCGAAGGCCAAGTCGTTCACCCCGGATCAAGAGAAGAATCGCTTGACCTTTTCGGAGGTCTGGGATAATACGGACCTGAAATATACGATAACTCCCGAATCTCTCAAAGAAGAGATCATCCTGAAAAAGAAACCGAAAGATCCGACCTATCGCTTCACCCTGAAACTGGGTGGAGTCGAGGCGAAAAAGCGGAAAAACGGCTCCATCGCCTTTATGGCCAAAGGGACCGGCCATGTAGTGTTCGTGATCCCGAAGCCGTTCATGACGGACAGCAAGAAGGATCCGGAGTCCCCTTACGGGAAGGTCTACAGCAACAAAGTGACCCAAAGCGTGGAACAGAAAGGGTCCAAAATCACCGTGACGGTGAAGGCGGACAAAGATTGGCTGCACAGTGGGAAACGGAAATATCCCGTTACCATCGATCCTACGATCGCCATCCAACCCACGCCGACGGATGCCAAGGATGCCTATATCGTCAGTGGCTCCACTTCCAACTTTGGCGATCAGCCCTACGTTTCTGTGGGGAATACCAGCACGCAAAAAGTGCGTGGGCTGGTGGAGTTTGATCTTTCCAGCATCCCGGCAGGCACGGCTCTCGATTCCGCCGTCCTGAAGATGTACTACGACCAAACCCACACCACCAATGGGAACGATGTGGAGCTGGAAGCCTACGGCCTGAACAAGGCTTGGGACGAAAACACCGTCACCTGGGATAGCGCCCAGACAGGGGTGAGCTGGAGCCAACCCGGAGGCGACATCGACTCCGAGGTGGCCCATAACCGGGAGATGGTGGACAACGGTGAAGCCGGGAAAACGGCGGAATACGGAACGTGGTATGAATCCAGCAGCACCCTCACGCAATATGCGGTGGACAATGATTATCAATACAACAACAACACCACCACCGGTGCGACGTATACATGGATTCCCCGCCTGACGGAAGACGGCGATTACAAGGTGGAAGCCCACTATGTTCCGGCATCGGATCGGGCGACCAACGCACCGTATACGGTTCATTACGATGGGGGACAAAAAACCGTCCCCGTCGATCAGACAGCAGGTACTGAGGGCGTCTGGAAGACCCTGGACACGCTTCCCTTTATCGCGGGAACCACGCAAAAAGTCGTGTTGGGAGATGTCAGCGATAAGGCGGTTATCGCCGATGCTGTTCGATGGACCAAATACGCCCGGGCGACGAAAAAAGCGGGTGTTAACCACGCGTGGCACTCCTACAGTGTCCGCAACCTGGCCCAAGAATGGGTGAACGACCCGACGAAAAACTTCGGGATGATGCTCAAGGCAAAAACGGAGAACCCAGCTGACTCCACCCAACGGGGCGGACCTCGCTACTATGCTAGCGAGCGGTACGATGAGACCCACATCCGGCCCAAGCTGGTGGTGACCTACGGCGATCCGGGGGTGACCCTGGAGGAACCGACGAAAATTCATGCCACCGGGGCTGAACTGAAGTGGAGTACCTATACCGGCTCCGACTTCGTGGAATATCAGGTGCACCGGAGTGTCTACCAAGACTTCACTCCGACGACATCCACGTTAGTGGCGCCGATCCGTGACAAAAATACCGTTTCCTACACGGACACCACGGCGGAACCCACCCCGGCAGATGACCCGGATCCGGAGGGGAACGCCTACTACTACCGGATCGTAGTGAAAACCTCCCAGGATGAGCTCCAGTCCAACAGCATCATCACCCGGCTGCCGAAGGCCGGTCGGACCAAAGAGATCATTCGGGGAGCAGAGGACACCACGCTGTCCAGTTCCAAACCGGATACCAACCTCAATACCTACAATAACCCCGGTTTCAAGGACCCGTGGTTGCAGGTAGGTCAAAGCGGGACCTACGGCAAGACCCGGCCCGTGCTGAAATTTGACCTTTCCAGCATTCCCTCCGACGCCGACGTCCTGGAGGCGGATCTGGATCTGTGGGAGTGGTTGGTCAACGGCTCCGGTCCCGGTGACGTGAATGTCCATGCCTTGGACCGCTCCTTTGTCGAGACGGAAGCGACCTGGAACCATGCTTCCTCTGCCACCGCTTGGACAACCGCCGGCGGGGATTACAATACGACGGTAACCGACACCGTGGCTGGTTCCAGCTTCACCAACGACTTAAAGTGGCGCACCTGGAGCGTCGGCAATATCGTGCAGGATTGGGTAGCCGGGACCAAGACCAACCATGGCTTCCTCCTCAAGCCCGGGACAGAAGGATCCGGAAGCAGCGCCCTATTCCTAAGCAGTGAGTCCGGGGACGCCGACCATCCGGCAGGAGAAGCTTTGATGCGGCCCAAGCTGGTGGTCACCTACATCGATCCCACGACGGCCAATACCTACTATGCGCCAAAAACGCCCTCCCGCATGAAACCGGGTAGTCAGTACACCGTCGAGGTGACACTGACCAACACCACGGATATCACCTGGAGTGCCACTGATTATGTATTGTCCTACAAATGGGCCTTGCCCGACGGCACGGACAAAACCACCTCGGGGAACCGCTTGGAGACGGCCTTGCCTCAAGATCTCGCACCCGGGGAGACGGTGACTGTCCAGGCTCAGGTGAAAACCCCGATCCAGAGCGATAATGGGAA
Source organism: Salinithrix halophila (assembly GCF_042650125.1). Lineage (NCBI taxonomy): Bacteria > Bacillati > Bacillota > Bacilli > Caryophanales > Thermoactinomycetaceae > Salinithrix > Salinithrix halophila. Next base: position 723,422 of record NZ_JBHSAP010000009.1, on the reverse strand, counting down.
CAAACGGGAAGCCTTCGTCCTGAAGTGGGATATGTTGAACCAAACCACCGGTCAATGGGTTTCGGATCAATCCACCACGGATGATCTGGAGAGGCTGGAACAGAACGTGACCGTGGAGGACCCCACGTCCAACGAGCTGGGGCTGGAAAAATTCTTCCAATATGTGGGGAAAAACACCGGTGCTGGTTCCACCGTGATGGTGAACCAGTATGCCGGCAACACGGTGTTCAGCTATGATGCCTTCTCCAACCCGAGCCGGGGGCTGGCCACCTTTCTCCGGATGACCTACAACAGCTTGGACACCTCCGACTCCGCCATGGGATACGGCTGGTCGATGTCCGCCACCAGCCTGATGCGCTTGGGGACACCCTTGGATCTGCATCCGAAAGGGCAGGACTACCCGACACAAGTCACCCTCACCGACGGAGACGGGACCAGCCACCTCTTTGAACTGAAGACGGACCCCAACGATCCTTCCATTCAGTATTATGAGAGTGCCGCTGGCGTTCATCTGTATTTCCAAAAAACCGGCAGTACGGATCTTACCCGTCAATGGGTGATGACCCGCCCGGACCGGACCCAGTTCTTTTTCGACGAGGAAGGCTTCCTGTCCGCCATCGTCGATAAAAACGGCAATGAAATGCTCTTTACCTACGAAGAGCGCAAGTCCAGAAACAAACCGACTAAATTCCTGAAGTACATCACCGACCCGGCGAAACGCCAGACCCTGACCCTGGATTACTATGAAAAGGGGCAGGACTACACCTACTTTGACGGCAGTACCAAAACCCAGGGGACCAACCTCACCAACCCCAAGATCATCGATCAGATGAAGTCGATCACCGACATCTCGGGCCGAAAAATCACTTTCACCTACAGTGACAAGGGCCTGATGATGGAAATGGTGGACGGGGCCGGTACCGCAGAAGCCAAAACCTTCGGCTTCACCTATGACGCCACCAACACCAACAAAAACACCAAGTTGGTGAAAATCACCGACCCCCGTGGGAACGCAACCAATCTCGACTACTACATGCCGTCGGACACGGAGACCACCCAGCTCAACAAATGGCGGCTCCAGACCCTGACGGACCGATTGGGCGGGGACACCGCTTTCGACTATGTCAAAAATACGGATTCAGCCACCATTGGCAACTGGGAGATCGAATCCACCGTCACCGACGCTAACAACAAGGCGACCCGGTATCGGATGAATGAATTCGGCAATCCCGTGTTAACCACTAACGCCAAGGGAGAAACGACCGAGCTCACCTGGGACACCGACCACAACGTTACCCAACTGAAGGAAAACAACGGCGCCGTCACCACGTGGACCTACCATAAAAAGACCGGCTATCCGCTCACGGTGAAGGATGCGGAAGCCAATGCGAACGGCACGGCGGCTACCACGTTGTATTACCAGACGGATCTGGAAGGCTATGTAGCCGATCTCATCAAGAAGCAAACCCCGGAAGGCCGGGAGTGGACCTTCGGGTACGATGCTACGGGCAACCTGACCGACGTCACCGACCCGATGGGCAATGCCACCACTACCGTGGCCGGCGACTACATGACCACCTACACCTATGACGCCACAGGGCAGCTCTTGACGGCTACGGATGCCAACGGGCACAAGACGACTTACGGGGATTACCACCCGACGGGGTATCCCAAGACGATCACCGATGCCCTGAACCATGCCACGACCACCGCCTATGACGAGCGGGGTAATGTCCTTTCCGTCACCGACGCCAAAGGCAAGAAGAGCACCACCACCTATGATGTCTTTGGTCGTCCCCTGGAGCAAAAAGTGCCCAAGGACCAGGATGCGGGTACGTTTATCACCACCCCGGCTCCGGTCTACGACAAAAACGACAACGTGACGAAGGCGACCGCCCCCAACGGTGCGGTGACCACCTATACCTATGACAAAGCCGACCAGATGGTCTCCACCACCGCGCCTAAAGACACCGCAACCGGGCCGGAACGGAAGACCACCTACACCTATGATCTGGTGGGGAACCTGCTGAAGCAGACGGAGCCCAAGGGGAACCTGACAACCTCCGACCCCAACGACTTTGTCACCACCTACGGGTATGACGACATTTATCAGCTGACCTCCGTGACCAATGCGAACGGGGACAAGATTACCTACGAATACGATGACGTGGGCAACGTGGTTACCGTGGTCGACCCGAGAAAGAACAAAACCACGGACACCACGGACTACACCACCAAAATCACCTATAATAAGAATCACCAGGTGATCAAGGAAACCGACGCCAAAAGTTATTCCACCCAGACGGCCTATGACCTCGACGGCAACAAGGTTTCCGTCACCGACAAAGAAGGCGCAAAAACCGAGATCATCTACGATGAGCGGGGGATGGTCAAAGAGACGAAAGTGCCGCACAAAGACGACGGCACCGGCACCATCACCTACCGCAGGACCCAGTACCGGTATGACGAAGTGGGCAACCGGACCCAGGTCATCACCCCTCGGGGCGTGGAGACCGCTACGGAGGGCGACTACGTCCAGGAGACCGTCTATGACGAGCTGAACCGCGTCAAAGAGACGATCTTCCCCTACATCCCCGGTGACACCCAGTACGGGCAAGCGGACAAGATGATCTACACCTACGACGAAGTGGGCAACCGGGTCAAAGTGAGCGCTCCGCCCTCCCAAGGGCAGAAGGACCCCGACGGAGGCGACCTGCGCAACGAGACGACCTACACCTACTTCGACAACGGATGGGTGAAGAAGAGCGTCGATCCCTGGAACATCGCCACCACCTACGATTACAACGCCCTGGGGAAACAGACGAGTCGGACCCTCACCAGTGCGGGCGGTTCCAACAGCCGGACCATGGGCTGGAGCTACTACCCCGACGGGAAACTGAAAGCCAAATCCGACGACGGGATCCCCGTGGGCAAAGACGTCGTCCTGGTGGACAACTCCGACAGCCAGAACGTCGAGTCCGCCAGATCCTGGAAATCCTCCAACAACGTGGAGGGGCATCAAGGGTACAGCTACCAGTACGACTATAAAGACACGGGCTACCCGACCACCGACACGGACAATCACTATTTCACCTGGAAGCTGAACGTCCCGAAAGACGGGGATTACGAAGTATGGGTCAGCTACCAGAAATACAAGGATCGGGCCACCAACGCTCCCTACACCATCGACTATGACGGCGGCTCGACCACCGTGGAAGTGAACCAAAACGTCGCTTCCGGTTCAGAGACCGAGTGGAAAAACCTCGGCACCTACGCCTTCAAAGCCGGGAACACTCACAAGGTCACCCTGAAGGACGACGCCGACGGGATCGTGGTCGCTGACGCGGTGAAGCTGGTGCGGGACAACAGCACCGAGACCGACACCGAAGCGAAAGACTTCGGCTACGAATACGACGCCAACGGCAACCTGGTAAAAATGACTGACGCCAGCTCCGGGGCCCAGTCGGACACCTACGCCATCACCTACAACGGGCTGAACCAAGTGGCCAAGGTGGAGGAAAAACTGAACGGCACCGTCCAGAACACCACCTCCTTCACCTACGATGCCAACGGCAACCCGAAAGCCCGCACCCACGACGATGAGGTGAGCGAATACACCTACAACGTGCGGGACTTGGTGAGCCAGGTGATCAACAAAGAGACCCCGACGGATGCCACTCCGAAGGAGACCACCTTCACCTACACCAAAAACGGGCAGAAGCTGAAGGAAACCAAGGACAACGGCAACACCGTCGACTACACCTACTACCTGGACGGCCTCCTCAAGCACCAGGTGGAGAAAAAGTCCAACGGCACGCTCATCAACGAGCACACCATCGATTACAACGCCAACGGCCACCGGGTCAAGGACGTCCTGCAACAACGGAACGCCGACACCCAGGCCCTGATCAACAGCACCCTGACCTACACCTACGACCCGCGGGACCGGGTGACGAAATACGAGAAAACCGGTGACAACGCCAAGACCGAAACCTACGAACACGACGCCAACGGCAACGTGATCCAGCAGACGGTGGAAGGGACCACGACCACGTACAACTACGACCGGAACCGTCTCCTGACCGCCACTACTGGAGGGACCACGGCCACCTACAACTACGATCCCTTCGGTCGCCTGAATACCGTTACCGCCGCCGGGGAGCAGATCGAGAAGTACACCTACGACGGCTTCGATCGGGTGACGGAACACAGCAAGCTGCAGGACGACGGGTCGACGAAGAAAACCAGCTACACCTACGACCCAATGGACCGCACCACCAGCCGCACCGAAGGAACCAAAACCACGGACCTGAACTATTTGGGTCTGAGTGGGGAAGTGATCTCCGAGGATGTAGCAGGCGAGATCCAGAAGTCTTATCACTACAGCCCCTGGGGCGAACGCCTGTCGATGGTGAAGCACAACAGCGACGGGACGAAGGAAGACTCCTACTACGGCTACAACCCCCACACCGACGTGGAAGTCCTTACCGACGAGAACGGTGACAGCCGCGCTACTTACGGCTACACCGCTTACGGGAAGAATGATGAGGATGAGTTTACCGGTGTGGACAAGCCAGATCAGCAGACGCCGGATCAAGAACCCTACAACGTCTACCGGTTCAACAGCAAGCGCTGGGATCCGTCCACCGGGAAGTACGACATGGGCTTCCGAGATTATGACCCAGGGAATAACCGCTTCCTGACCCGGGATATGTACAACGGGGCTCTGGCGGATATGAATCTGGGGACGAACCCCTGGACAATGAACCGGTATGCCTTTGCTGGCGGGAATCCGATTTCCATGGTAGAGTTGGATGGGCATGTTCCGGATAAGGATGGGGTATATGGGAGTAGTAGTGAACCAGTAGAAGACTACATGTACGCAACGGAGCATTACTACACAACTGAGGGCCGAGGAAAAGAAGTAGAGCCCGAAAAGATGTTTGCCCTGAAGTATGAGAGAGAGCCTGAATTTAGGGAAAAAGTAAATAATGCACCGGCTTCGAACGACGTTCCCGATCATTTTACGTACAATACTTTGGTTGGAACGGGTCATAAAGATGGACTGGTACATCCCTCTGAATATAAACAGTTCGCTTTTTCTCTTGCTTTTGCTTTAGAGATGCTTGCTCCTGGCCCCAAAGGTGATGGTGTCCTTGGATTTGCTTCTGGTGCTGGAAGAGGGGCCAAGTATTCTGCTAAACTCGCTGATTTTAGAAAGCTTGATGGCGACATTTTTTATCATGAATATAACATAACAAAAAGTGGAAAAGAAATCCCCCTTGAAGCAATGTCAGAAGTGAAAATTAAAGGAAATCAATTGTGGTTGAAAGATGTAGCATTATATCCCAAAGGAGACTATGTGAAAAACCAAGTTGGGCAGAACGAATTTCTACAGTTAATCCGCATGGCTAGACAAGATGCAAAAAATCAAGGCTTTAGTAGTTTGAGGATAAGTTATCAGAGAGCGTCAAATTCTACTTCTGTAAATCCTGGAATGACTTTTGATAGAACATTTGATTTAAAATGATTACAAAAACCGGCTACTGTTTTAGTAGCCGGTTTTCTTTTTATCGTTTAACTATCTTGTATAACTCTGATCTTTCTATATCCGGTTCAATATCGTTTAGTATTAATTTAAGATCATCCCAATTTTTTTGGTCGATTAAATGTCCTAACAACAGAGATTTAAACCCCAAATCTTTAAATTTTTCCTGCATTTCTATAGGAAGGTGTTGAATATTTTTCATATGTTCAAAATAACGTATAAGCATTTTTGCATGGTGCATTTCAATATTTAACTGTAGTATATCTTTAAGCGCTCCTCCTTTAGATAGAATCTCTAGTGCTTTTTTGCTATTTGGATCTGTACCAGTTAACATGAAATAACCTCCTACGGCTTACTTCTTTTATCTTTATTATAGCATTGTGGTATTGTTTCCGGTCAAGGAAAGAGTGTTATTCTTTAACAACGCCAACGGGAACCCGAAAGCCCGCACCCACGACGATGAGGTGAGCGAATACACCTACAACGTGCGGGGCTTGGTGAGCCAGGTGATCAACAAAGAGTCCCCGACGGATGCCAATCCGAAGACCACCTCCTTCACCTACACCCCGAGGGGACAGAAACTGAAGGAAACCAAGGAGAACGGCAACACCGTCGACTACACCTACTACCTGGATGGTCTCTTAAAGCACCAGGTGGAGAAAAAGTCCAACGGCACGCTCATCAACGAGCACACGATCGATTACAACGCGAACGGCCACCGGGTCAAGGACGTCCTGCAACAACGGAACGCCGACACCCAGGCCCTGATCAACAGCACCCTGACCTACACCTATGACCCTCGGGACCGGGTGACGAAATACGAGAAAACCGGCGACAACGCCAAGATCGAAACCTACGAACACGACGCCAACGGCAACGTGATCCAGCAGACGGTAGAGGGTACGACGACCACGTACAATTACGACCGGAACCGTCTCCTGACCGCCACTACTGGGAGCACCACGGCCACCTACAACTACGATCCTTTCGGTCGCCTGAACAGCGTTACCGCCGCCGGGAAGCAGATCGAGAAGTACACCTACGACGGCTTCGACCGGGTGACGGAACACAGTAAACTGCAAGACGATGGGTCGACGAAGAAAACCAGCTACACCTACGACCCGATGGACCGCACCACCAGCCGCACCGAAGGCACCAAAACCACGAACCTGAACTACCTCGGTCTCAGTGGAGAAGTAATCTCCGAGGATGTAGCCGGAGAAATCCAGAAGTCTTACCACTACAGCCCCTGGGGCGAGCGCCTGTCGATGGTAAAACACAACAGCGACGGGACGAAGGAAGACTCCTACTACGGCTACAACCCCCACACCGACGTGGAAGTCCTCACCGACGAGAACGGCGACAGTCGTGCCACCTACGGCTACACTGCCTACGGAAAGAACGACGAGGACGAGTTCACCGGGGTGGATAAGCCCGACGCCCAGGACCCGACGAAAGAGCCCTACAACGTCTACCGGTTCAACAGCAAACGCTGGGATCCATCCACCGGGAAGTACGACATGGGCTTTAGGGACTATGACCCCGGTAACAACCGCTTCCTGACCCGGGATATGTACAACGGGGCGATGGCGGATATGAATCTGGGGACGAACCCCTGGACCATGAACCGGTATGCCTTTGCTGGCGGGAATCCGATTTCCATGGTAGAGTTGGATGGGCATTGGAATTCACAAACGGAACAACAAAGTACGACCGAATCTGCCGAGCAAGAATTTAGCACCTTATTTGGAGATATTTATACCACCCTTACTGGAGAGGACTATAGTTCGGGTGAAGAGGTATCGGGAGGAGAGTATGCTGAGGCGGTTGCTTGGACCGCATTGGATGTTTTCGGCGGGAAGATCTTAGGGCTTGCCGGAAAAGGGATCAAAGCGGGTGTTAGCGGAGCCAAATCAGCTATTCGTGGTTCTTCTGCCGTAGCCAAGGAAAGCAAATATAGCGGATCCCTTAAAATGGATTTGCAATTTTTTGCTAGGGGTAATGGGGATAGTAGAGCCATTGCAATTAGGGCAAACCAGGCTAAAAGAGAACAGTTAAAAGGGGAGCTGTCTAAACGGAAATATAGCAAGATAGGAGCTGTATCAACGGCAGTAGATCGAACAACAGGTCAATATTGGACTAAAGTAAGTGGAAGATACCTTGACGAACCTGATGAAATTCATTCTAGTCTGGCTGAAAGAATTAACTTAGCTCCTGGTGCGGATCACGGGAAACCGCCTAGTAACTGTGCAGAATTTAGGGCTTGTAATGCTGCGTTATTGGATGGAGCAAACTCAGTTAATCTGGATGTGTATACCGAAGTATTTAGAAAACCTTCTCCTACGCCATTTCCAAGGTGTGCCAACTGTCAAGTTACAGTACCTTCATCCAGATTCAATATTATTTCTGAGTAATAAAAAAGAAAAAAGCGGTTATCTGCTTAGGTAACCGCTTTTCTTTAATAATGGAGGGGAAACATGGATTACGCAAAAGTTTTATCAACTGTATCGATTCGAGGGCGTGTGGCGTTCGGCATCACTTGTTTAGAAAAGGTTTGCGAGGAATGGAAGGTTAAAAACGATGTAATGGATCACTTTATCCAAGAATTGTGGACATTCATGAAAGATAATAGCGATTGGGACGTAAGGGTTACAAACCTGTTACCAGACGATGATGACCCCACCCTAAATGCCAAACATTTCGGGTACAGCTATCTTCCTTTATCGCAGCAAGAGGACTTAACAACATTACTAGATGAAGTTATTCATATTGGAATATGGAATGATGCGGGGGCTTTTATTTCTGAATTAACGCTGGAACCTACGCTGGAAGTAGGGAAGATATTAACGAAAAACAATATTCCAGTGCCCGATATATCTCCATTTTTAAAATCCCCAGTCACCGATTGTGGGGGGTGGGGAAAAAAGGTTGATCCGGAGTTTTTTAAAAAAAGCGATTGACTACGTTAAAGATATAAAATCGGAAAAATAACATAGTTTTAAGTGGACGGTTATCTGATGATTAAAAAGGTAACCGCCTTTTTTATAACGCCTTATCTCCAACTATGATCGGAACCGTTAGGATGTAGCCGGCGAGATCCAGAAGTCTTACCACTACAGCCCCTGGGGCGAACGCCTGTCGATGGTGAAACACAACAGCGACGGGACGAAGGAAGACTCACTACGGCTACAATCCCCACACCGACGTGGAAGTCCTCACCGACGAAAATGGCGACAGCCGTGCCACCTACGGCTACACCGCCTATGGGAAGAACGATGAGGACGAGTTCACCGGGGTGGATAAGCCCGACGCCCAGGACCCGACGAAAGAGCCCTACAACGTCTACCAGTTCAACAGCAAACGCTGGGATCCATCCACCGGGAAGTACGACATGGGCTTTAGGGACTATGACCCCGGCAACAACCGCTTCCTGACCCGGGATATGTACAACGGGGCTCTGGCGGATATGAACCTGTCCATGGACCCATGAACCGGTATGCGTTTGCTGGTGGGAACCCCATATCTGGTGTTGAGGTGGATGGGCACTACATCGAAAAGGCGAATCTAAATATCAGTACTGGTACCACTGAACATGCTGAGTACTTTAAGGCTAAACGTGGTGGAAATGATCAGATTTTTGAATGGGATATTCCTAAGTGGTTTGATGATATGATTAGAGAGTATGCTATTCCGCAAGGAAATTCCAAAACTAATCCATTGAATCAAGGTGGAGCAGCACCTAAAATAGTTGACGAAACGACACCTGGGGAATCATTTGAATTACCACCACCTTGGGCTAAGTGGATAGAATAATATAGTGTTAATGGAAGAATAAGATAAATCGCAAAAAGGGGTCTACTTTTCTTAGAAAAGGATAGACCCCTTTTCATAAAGAAAGGATGAGTATTATGGAAAAGCCAGTGTTTCCTCAAGAAATTATTGTTGGAGTAACATATAAAAAAAGATGGAGCTGGTATATAACTGATAAAGGTTATTGGTTTTTAGATCAGATTAAGCTAGGGGAAGAATTTATAAAAAAGGGCCATAAAATTGATCTTTATGATTTCTCTGGTCGGTTTAACATAGGCATTGTAAATGAAGAAACAGCGGGTGTTTTTTTGAATTATATAGGAAAACATCAAGTTGATACTCATAGTATGTCAAAAATGGTAAAAGAGGTTTGTGAGACAACAAATGATTTAGAAGAAATGATGGATTTAAGCCCTTCGCTATTTGTAGACTTTGACACAAAAAGGTTAATATCCATGTTTACTGAGCCTGCTTCCTTTGAACATTATGTACCAGAAGGTTGGTTAGGAATAGAGAATAATTTTTTAAGAGAGGTTCCTGAAGCTGAAAGATATTGGGTTGTTAACGGTAGGGATTATTTCAACGAATTTTTTGGAGAAGGATATCTTAAAAAAGAAAAGAGGATAAACGTGAACCGACGAACGCTTGGATTTGGTTTTCTGTCATTATCCATTTATCTGCTTGGGATTTACTCTTTGTCTTTGGTGTTCCTGTATTCAAAATCGGAACCTCCGTATGAATTTGATATAAGGCTTGCATTTATCCCCATTGAATTCAATACTTTACTGGGTTTTCAATTCGTAATATTACTCTATTTTGTATTGGCTCTTATGTTCCTATTTCGTTCGGAAGAGAAGGTGTCGTCATTAACGAACATTGGATTCTGGGCTCTGACCTCCAGTACTTTCTTATTTGGAATCAAATATATAATACTGGTTTGGGCACACCTCATGTCCCCGCGATCTAATTTACTTCGACTTCTTTATGAAAAGGATTGGATGTATTTCGTGTTTGAATGGATGATGGACCTTCTGTTCTGGGCGGCCATGCTTTTGTTTCTGATCTCATTGACCAAGAAGTTAGGAAAAAACTCGATGGATTAGTTTAAGGAGTGATACACAACGAATTAACCAATGCAACTTTTGCTCATTAAACAGAAGGGTATTTGTTGTCAAAATAACTAGTTTTCTTGGGGGGTTAACTTATAGATGACTATAGAAGCTTTCATGAAAACCAAAACGTAAAGAGTCAAGCAAAGATGGGAATAACAATAAAGTTGGAGTTTGACAAATGTGTATTTGAAGAAAGGAAAAAACGTTTTTTAAGTTTGTTTGATAGATACTTTCAAGTCAATGATAAGGTGAAAAAGGGGAAAATTAGCGAAGGTGATTTAACTCTAGAATTTTGGAAGGTTACTTTGCCAAAATGGTTTGTTCAGTTTTCTGATTCTAATATTAATTACTCGGAGGATGTTTGGGAGTTAGATTCCTGGTTATACGCAATGGATAACCGTCCATGGAATTGGTGGAGTTATTGGGTAGAGAATAACATTTTATACCTTGAATTACAAGTTCATGGCCACCCTTACACAGTTGAAACAGTTATTTATGTAGCTGATGTACTGAATGCAAACAAAATTGATGTCTTGGAAAATTATCACTTTTAAATTCCTACTAGCAATAATCACTATAGAACGACATCGAAGCCTCTTTCCGGCCAAAAGATCGAAAAGATGGTAACTTGTATGCCGGGATTAATTAACATGTCTCTTCACAAATGATATTTCGAAAAATGGAAAGGTATATTGATGAATTGCCTGATAAAGGAATGCCATTCATTCAATGAACTTCTTCCGAATCGGTACATATCGACCCGTTTACAAAGTGGATCACTCAGAACAAATCGTCTATATAAAGCCATGAAAAATCCGCTCCTTTTGTGGGAGCGGATTTTCGCCTTGGATAGGGACAAAAATATATGTTGCCAACGAACGAACAACAAGGTAGGACATCTTTTAAAAGGAGGTATCCGTATGAGCCAAAAGCCCGGAGAAAAACCGAACCATCCAGGCGAATACGAAGAGAGAGGCCCCGGAGGGGAAAAGATTTTGAACCCTCGACAGGTAACCATAGAGCCAGGAGATGATCGTTTACCACCTACACAAGAATCAAATCGTACTTGGGAAAGGATTGGGCCACCTAGAAAGTAACCTTCTAATATGAGGAAAAAACATGTGTTTTCAGCGTCCATTGGTAGACTATAAATGTTGGAGTGTTTGTCAATGAAAAGATTGTTGTTGGATGGAAGAGAGATAAAGGGTGTCGAGCAATTGCATGACATATTGACTAGAGAGTTGCAGCTACCAGATTACTATGGTAGAAACCTAGACGCTTTATGGCTGTGTCGACTTACCGTTAAAAATCGAATGGGTAAATTTCAGCGAATCAAAAGACACCTTAGGGGAGTATGCTGAGAAATTCAAACAATTATTCGAAGAAGCTGAACGTGAGCTGGAGGGTCGTTTGATATTTGAAGACAAAAAGCCTTTACCGTAAACCGGCCAAAGCTCTGCGGACCACTTGATCTACTTGCCGGGTGGTCTCAGGCAAGCGGTAGCGGGGAGACAGCTTGATTATCCAATCACAAGCTGTTGATAAGGATATGCGATGACCGATGGAAATGTAGATCGGTTTGACGCGGTCCTGCGTTCGCAAGACGTTGCCGATCACTTCACCGTCATCGACCAGGGGTGCATAGTCGCCCCTGGTTTTTCCGGGTTCCTTTGCTTCGCCAATGAGCTTGGTTTTTCCACAGCCAATCGTCGGCACATCAAACAACACACCTAAGTGGCTGGCTAAGCCAAATCGCCTTGGATGTGCGATCCCTTGGCCATCGCAAACGATGAGATCAGGGGTGGTGTTGAGCTTCTTTAAAGCTTGCGTGATAGGTGGGATTTCCCGGAATGAAAACAGACCGGGGATATAAGGAAAGTGTCCCTGATCATCTGCGATTGCGGTTTCGACAATTTGAAGGGATTCGGTATCGAGGACGACCACCGCAGCACATAGTTTCTCCGAATGCGGATCATAAGCAACATCGACACCGGCCACGTACTGTACATCGTTTAGTTGGTCTTCCTTGATCACTTTAGAGGCCCATTCTTTCTGAAGCCTTATCGCTTCCGATTCGTTTAACTTCCATGGGTGGCTATGCTTTGGTTCCAATGATGTAGCCCCTTCGTTTGGTTGTAGTCAGTGATCCCTGTGAAATTTTCGATTGAAAGCTTCTCTATTTCCGTAGAAGGCGTTGATATCGACATAGCCATCAATTCCGTCGATTCTCCCGCGGTTACTGTATTGCCAAAGTAGCCAACTACGGTTCTCCAAGGTTGGAGGCTTATAGATGTCTCGGATCCAGAGATCATATTTCGTGAAATGACCTTTTACATAGCGTTCATAGGTATCATACGTCACGTAGAGGATGGGTTTCTTCTCATAATATTCTTCCATTTTTAGAGCGAGTTTCCGCAATTCCTGTCTGACTTGCTTTGGATCATGATTTAAATGGATCTCAATGTCGATGACCGGCGGTAGGATGTCTAGCTGTTTCGGTACGGTTTGAATAAAGTTTTCTGCTTGTTCGTTCCCTGAACTTCTCATCGAAAAGAAATGATAAGCCCCAGTGAGGAAACCCTCTGCTTGTGCTTCTCTCCAGTTGGTTTCAAAGCGGTGATCCACGAAATCGTGCCCCTCGGTCGCTTTCATGTACACAAAGGGGAAGTCGTTGGTTTCTTGAACCGTTTTCTAATCAATCTCACCTTGATGATGAGAAACATCCAGCCCTTTAATTTCATACTTTCGAGCAAACCAATCGTTGTGCCATATCACCCCCGTGAACTCCAAAAAACCGAGGATGAATAGGAAGGTTAGGATTGCTATCCACATAGTTAATGAACGACGCAAGGAGGATCACCTGGCTTTTTTGATTTTTAAAGAGTTGGAACACTCCAGTCATTATAGCAGTTTAAGCCCCATCTATTCGTATTCAACCACCTCCCATCACAAAAAACACAGGCCTCAACCGATTCACCGGTTGAGGCCTGTGTTTTTATCAGTTGCGAGCTGTGTCAGCCCTAGGCTGTCTCCCTCTTTCCCGTAATCGTCAAGTAGAATTGGGCGCCTGCCGCCTGATAGTAGGGGGCCAGCCAAATAAACCCGATCCCGAAAGTGAGGAGAGATAAAAAGAACCAGCCGATAAAGCTCAGTTGAAGGAGAAACAGTTTCCATTTGTACCCGTTCATGAGCTCACGACTTTTGGTAATCGCCTGATTCACGGAGTACTCCGGATGGTCCACTAGAATATAACTGGTCATCGCATAAGAGTACCCTTTGATAATCCCGGGGATCACCAGCAGTAAGGTCCACAAAAACAGATAAATCGACTGCAAGACATAGAACCAAACACTTTTGAGATACCGTTGCCCATTGGTCAAGTAGGAAAAAAGGGCACCCTTTGGCGTTTGATTCCGCGCGATATGCAAGAAAACCCGCGCTAATCCCAAAACGAAGGGGCTATAGACCAAAATCAACCAAATCGTCATCAACGCATCATTTCTCGGGGTATCCTCGTAAAAGAATATCCCGGGGAGGAAAAAAGCTAAGGCAAATACGATCAGTACACTGCCGATTGCTGATCCCCATTTTCCAACCAGTGATTCCCTTGCTGATCGCCGAATCTCCTTTAAGACCACTTATTCATTCCTCATTTCTTTGCAGATGAAGCCATTATACACTCCACTCTTTGTCCAAGGAAATACGGTTATTTAAAAAGGCGGGTTTAGTTTAGGAAGCCTTTACGGATGGGTATCCGTATCGAGCGCCTCCACCGACCCCTTTAAACCTTACGCAAATGTAAGGTAGGTGTAAGGAAAAATCCATTGATTTGGGTGGATTATTATGCAATTGTTTTAAATAGAAAGTCTACTAAAATGAAGAATGGGGGGAGGCAAACAAGAAGGGCGATCAAAGGGTATATCGGCTTAATGAGTACACTTTCTATGACAAAACAAAGGAGAGAGCCATGAGAAAGCAAGGTGTGCTATTTTCAACGGCGTTGGTACTTTGTCTCGTATCGATGTTTTTATTCACCCCTGCGTCTACGTATGCGGCGGATGGATGGATATCCGATCCCAATGACACGCCTGCCAATGATCCTGACTTAGGTTTTTTCTTTGGCAGGGGAAATTGTGACAGCTCTGCTCTCCAAGGGGATCAAAGTGCGAAGGAAAACTATTTCACCAATTGCGCCCGGATGATGGAAAGAACCTATGTGAATGATGTTTTTCGTTTTACGGAATATATGTCCGAGTTCCAACGAGCGAAAGAATATAAAATTACCAAATCAACTACTGCTGAGATGGCGTGGAAAACCGGCGGCGAGGCAGGCTTAAACATCAAAGATGTCATTAATCTCAAATTTGTCGGGGAGTATACAGAAAAAACAACAATTTCTGAAAGTATAGAAACGACTTTGCCAGGGAAAATAGAAAAGATTCATAACCTAAATATGGCGGAATACAAGCTAGCGGCCTTGACTAACTTTGCCCGTTTCAAACATTATAAGGTGAAATATAAACTGTGGGATGGGAATAATCATCCCCACCAGACCAACCGACCGTTTAAACATAAAATTGTGGAAATGGATATTTTCGAGCCCACGGATGAACATATTAGGGGTGTTGTCGAGTATGACAGCGAGCTGCGAAAAGCGATCGATGACCAAAAAGAAGGTAGAATCACGAACATTTCCAGTAATCTGATCAAGCAGGGGATTAAATAAGAAGTTAAAACAGGTGTTCAGTATGGGCACCTGTTTTTTGCCAAATCTAAATTACTATAAATTGAAAATATATAAAAAAGGAAAGAGCCATGAGAAAGAAAGGTGTGCTTTTTTCAACGGCGTTGGTGCTTTGTCTCGTATCGGTGTTTTTATTCACGCCTGTGTCTGTGTATGCGGCGGATGGGTGGATATCCGACCCCAATGATACGCCTGCCAATGATCCCGAGCTGGGATGGTTTTATGGCAGAGGAAATTGTGACAGCTCCACTCTCCAGGGGGATCAAAGTGCGAAGGAAAATTATTTCACCAATTGCGCCCGGATGATGGAAAGAACCTATGTGAATGATGTTTTTCGCTTTACAGAGTACTTGTCTGAGTTCCAACGAGCGAAAGAATATAAAATTACCAAAACAACCACAGCTGAGATGGCTTGGAAAACCGGCGGCGAGGCAGGTTTCAACGTCAAAGATGTCATCAATCTCAAATTTGTCGGGGAGTACACGGAAAAAACCACGAGCTCCGAAGGTATTGAAACCCTTCTACCAGGGAAAATTGAAAAGATTCATAACAAGAATATGGCAGAGTACAAGCTAGCGGCTTTGACGAACTTTGCCCGTTTCAAACATTATAAGGTGAAATATAAGCTGTGGGATGGGAATAATCATCCCCACCAGACCAACCGGCCGTTTAAACATAAAATAGTGGAAATGGATATTTTCGAACCCACAGATGAGCATATCAGGGGCGTTGTCGAATATGACAGCGAGCTGCGAAAAGCGATCGATGACCAAAAAGAAGAGAGAATCACGAACATTTCGAGTGACCTGATCAAGCAGGGGATTAAATAAGGGGTGTCACCCCCTTATGAGACAGGTGTTCCATTGGAGCACCTGTTTTTTGTCGAATCCGGGTATTTTGATCTTCATCGCCCCACACCCTTTTAGCTGCCCTCGCATAGATTAATAGAAACAGAGGTGGGTTTTTATGGAGAACCGATCTGGGAAAAGGGGTAGCAAACGATGATCCGTCCCCATTCTGGTTTTTGTCAATGGATACTCGAATGCTACAATCGCTGCCTTGCCTTCTTTGAACATCATCTGGACCTCTTCAGGAAAAAAAGAAAAAAGTAGGAGGAATCCCCCTACAGGGTTTGAGACTCCACACGCCTGAAGGCGTGGGATTCTTGGGTAGTTAGCGTTCTCAGTCCATTTCTGCTTCGAACAACTCCCAAGTTGAGGGCTGTCTCATCAGCCCGTCCCATGCAGTTAGAAGTGTACCCACATGGGCGGCGTACCTGTTACCAGTACGCTAGGAAGCAAGGCCCGATATCGCTTTTCCAATATTCATGGCTCCGTTTAGATCGGCATGGCAATCGTAGCCGCATTTCCTACACTGAAAACCAAGACCCTGTCGGTTCCGCTTCTCCCTGTGTCCACATTTACAGGTCTGGCTCGTGTATTCGGGATTCACTTCTTCAAAGCGGATTCCCGCCATTTCCGCCTTATATTGAATAAACGATTTCAGTTGATAGAATGCCCATGAATGCAGGCTTCTTCCGGGATCTTTTTTTGACTTGGCTCGGTTACGGATATCCGTCAGGTCTTCCATGCGGATCGTTCCCACACCGTGGGTGATCGCAAAGTTGACCAACTGACGGCTGATTTGATGATTCAGGTTCTTCATCCAGCGGAATTCTTTGTTCTTGGATTGATGGATTGCTTGTAGCTTCTTGTTCTTTCCGAGTTTTCTCCTTCGCGAGAAAAAGGAGCGCCGAACAAAGGCACAAGGACTTCCTTTGAAAAACAGTGATTTTGTCCCCACGCTACTGACAGCGAGGTAGCGAAGTCCTAAATCAATCCCCATTACTTTTTTCTTTGCAGTCGCTTCCACTTCCCATGTGATGGGGAGAGCCATATACCATTTCCGCTTCTTTTGATAGAGCTTTGCCGCTCCAATTTCACCGACCCATTCACGATCTTCTCTAACCACGCTTGCTGAAAGGGACGTGTGACCACAGGGACGCCAATCCTTATTTCGAGTGTAGGAAAGGACCCCGTATAGAAAGCTCCGCTTTTTTCTACCTTGACATTTTGATTATTGAAGCCACACCACATCTTGCGAAATGCTTTCGCTCGTTGCTTTTTCTTCTGGGACTTCACTTCGCGAATCGTTTGATTCACCACCGCAGACGGGAAGCGCTTCATGGAGAAATTTTTAAAAATCTTGCTGGTTGCCTGGTTGACCTCGGGATGTAGGAGGAGCCAATTGGCAAATTCGGTATTGATCGCAGTCATTTGCTGATACATGGTTTGTTTCGCTTCCGTTGGCTTAAACAGCTCTAGCCGCAGTGTGATAGTGGGCATTTCATCACCCCCTTGTGTTTTGCTCCTCCACATAACGCTTGATTGTGTCACTGGAAACCTTTTACTGACAAAAAAGAGCGAGTCCAAAGACTCTGCAAATGGCGGATATGAGGAAATTCCTGACGCAACCGTCGGGATGTCACTCCTTTCACTTTCGCGTTCACCCCCTAAAAGCAGGGGGTATCGAGCAACGACGCCTTTCATCCACGATTGAAACCGTGGGCTTTCAGCCGGCTAATTCTGAAATCGGAGCGGAAAAATAGGAGTGAAAGATAACGCCGGATACGGTTGATACCCGCCTGACGGGTTTTTTATGGGGAGGATTTCGGTTGCCGGGCTTTCGGGTTGCTTTTTAGAATCAAGATGAGCAGGCGGCGGGTCTTATCCTTCATCAACCAGTCGAGGACCTTTACTTTCATGAGATGCTGCCTCCTTTTCGGTTAAAAATGGTTCATCCGCCGAACATGCCGTCGGTTTTCCCCGGAAAGCCCGGGGTCGGGTTGGTCGCCGAAGAACAGGTAGTGGACATCCTCGCCTAGGATTTTTAACAGCTGGACGGCCAGTTTCAAAGGAGGATCAGAGACGCTGTTTTCCCAGTTGGAAATTCGTTGAATACTTTTGAGGCCGAGCATGCGAGCGACTTCAGCCTGGGTGTACCCTTTTTTCTTACGAACGTGGCGAAGGGGTCTGTCCATCATGGTGGTCACCTCTCTCTAAATTACAAGAATCTCATATTTCCTATTCCTACTATACGATCAAATCATTTGCAATTCAACAGGAAAATATGAATATCTTGTAATTTATCGGCCTCTCTCCCATTTGAACCGATTCTGTATTACACTATAGGTACAACATATTTGTACTTGTGTGGTTGGGGGGCTGTTTTTATGCTTTCCGAACGACTCCGTTCGGCGAGGAAGGGAAAAAGAATGTCGCAAAAGCGCCTGGCGGAACAATGCAATACCACGACCGGCACGATTTCCAATTACGAGAATGGATACAGTACCCCGTCCAATGATATGCTTACCCGGCTGGCTGATGTACTGGATGTCTCAGTGGATTACCTGCTGGGGCGGACGGATGCGGTGATGCCCAGGGGGAACGGTAGGAATTTAAGAACGTTGATGGATGAAGGGGAACTTCATTGGGACGGGGTGCCTCTGTCGGAGGCTTATTTGCGGCCGGTAAGGGATCTTCTAGAGCTCGTGGTGAGAGAACGCCCTGACAAGGAAGATAAGGGTGAATAATGGGTAAGCGATGGCTCTGTGCCATGGCTTTTTTTGTGGTTAAAACAGGCGTCCGTTGCATGATATCGGTACCTGTCCAAAATAACTTGTCAATCGTATGCTAGTTAAGGAAAACAGCAAAAGGGAGGAATGATAATAAATGAGTGGAGGTTACGGGTTTGGTTTGCGCCGTCTGCTGCTGTTCCTGTTGGTGATCGCCACCATCTTCGCTTTGGTCGATAACGGTTATGGCGGCGGCGGTTGTGGCTATGGCTACGACTGCTAATGATCTCTCTTGTGGGGCCTTTTTGTGAAGGCCCTTTTGTTGTGCAGTTTGTTGCTTCAGGTTTATGTCTCTTCGGGAGCTTGGAGGAATCGCCCGTAATGACACGAAAAAGGGATACAGACGTGACAACCACACAGTTGAGGAAGGGCATATTGATGCGGGAGAAGAAGACCGTTTCGAGAAGGAGGGAGGGAGAATCGATGACCGATTGGCATAGCCTACAGGTGTTGGTGAACAAGCAGAACCCGTTGCCTGAGGGCTTCATCCCCCAGGGGTTGACGGTTCCGTCGGTCCGGTTTTCATTTGAGGGGGATCACCCGAAAAAAAAGTTGCGGCGGGAGGCGGCTGAGGCATTAGAGCGGCTTTTCGCGGCAGCGGATGCAAAAGGATTGGAACTGTTTGCTTTGTCGGGATATCGCTCTTATGAAACCCAGGAAAAAATCTTTCTTGCCCATGTGAATCGGGTGGGGGAAGCAGAGGCCAATCGGGAGAGTGCACGACCGGGGAAAAGCGAACATCAGACAGGGTTGGCAATGGATGTGACCAGCCGCTCCGTCGGTTGCCACCTTCTCCAGGATTTCGGTGAAACGCCAGAGGGCCGGTGGGTAGCCCGGCACGCCCCCGACTTCGGTTTTATCATCCGTTACCCACAGGGGAAGGAAGCGATTACCGGGTACATCTACGAGCCTTGGCATCTTCGCTATCTCGGGGAAGAATGGGCGCGGGCTGTCACCGACAGCGGACTGACCTTTGAAGAATATCTTCAATCCGATTCAAGCAGGGGGAGATGACGGGAGCGAAAATGAATCATCCCGCTCCCTTTGGCGTCCTTTTATTGTCTTTAAAGGGTTCTCGCCATTTGAAGAGAGGAATTTACTCTGCGCTCATGGAAATCTCTTTCATCTGTTCACCTTGCTGGGAGGGATGAAGGATGAAGAATGGTTTCCGGATGGGTACCGTATTTTTGCTGGCTTTGGTTCTGATTGTCACAGCCTGCACCGGAGGGGGGGAGGATGCAGCCAACGTCCAAAGAAAGGTGCTGAAATTGAATGTCGAAAGGGAACCCAGTTCTCTGGATCCGGCGTTGGCTTTCGAGTTCAATTCGATGGACGTGACCAATTCCTTGTTTGAAGGGCTCCTTCGCCTGGATGAAAACAACAAACCTCAACCGGCCGCAGCGGAGAAAGTGAAGGTATCTCCCGATAAAACAACCTATACATTCATCCTGCGAGAAGGATTGAAATGGTCCAATGGTGACCCGGTGACTGCCGGGGATTTCGAGTATGCCTGGAAGCGGGTACTCGATCCAAAGACGGGGTCTCCGGCCTCTTTTCTTCTTTATTTCATTAAAAATGCCGAAGCTTATAATGTGGGAAAAGCAGACGCCGATGAGGTGGGAGTGACGGCGGTAGATGACCGGACTCTGGAGGTGAAGCTGGGACAGCCCACCCCCTTCTTTGAACAGCTGGTTTGCTACACAGTTTATTTCCCTGTTTATAAAGAGGGGGCGAAGAAGGAGAAGAATCTGTACGGAGATGCTAAGACCTATATTTCCAATGGGCCTTTCAAGATGAAGGAGTGGAAACACGACAACACGATAAGAGTGGCTAAGAACGACCATTACTGGAACGCGAGCACGGTAAAGTTGGACGGAATCGACTGGGCCATGTCCGGCGACGCAGCGACCGCTTACCAACAGTATCGGTCCGGGGATTTCCATATGCTGTATGACACCTCGATCCCGCCGGAATTAAAGGGGGATCTGCTCAGAAAAGGAGAAGTAAGAGTGATTCCAGGTTCAGGGCTGGAATTCTTCCGTTTTAATATCGAAAAGAAGCCCTTTACCAACCGAAAGATTCGCCAAGCCTTCGGGCTTGCCGTCGAGCGGCAGGCAATCGTAGATCAGGTGATCCAGGGAAAGGAAAAAGCGGCTTTGGCCTTTGTCGTGCCCGGGACGGAAACCCGGCAGGGAGATTTCCGGGCTATGGCGGGGGACCGGATGGAGGACGCCCAGTTCGATGAGGCTAAGAAGCTCTTAAAAGAGGGGATGAAAGAAGAAGGGTGGGACGAGCTTCCGAAGGTGACCCTCCTCTTCAGTAACAACGACAAGAACAAAGCAGAGGCGGAAGCCCTACAGGAGATGTATCGGAAACATCTGGGGGTTTCCATCCAATTGCGGAGCCAGGAATCTAAAGTCTTTTTCGAAAACCAACGTTCGAAAAATTATCAGTTCTCCCGTTCCAGCTTTTTAGCGGATTATAACGATCCTTACAACTATCTGGAGAGTTTTCAGACCGATCATCCTGTCAACCGGACCAACTGGAGTAACGAGGAATACGATAAGCTCTTACAAATGGCCTTTCGAGAAGGGGACGACGCCAAACGGACGGCGTATTTAGCAAAAGCGGAAAAAATCCTTTTTGACGAAATGCCGATCTTTCCTGTCTACTACTACAACACCCTTGTTTTGGAGAAACCTGAAGTGAAACAACTCATTCGACACAAGGTTGGCCCTAATGATTATAGCCGGGTGGAATTAACCAAGTAGTTTGAGGGGGATCGATCGATGAAAGAAGAGAGCGTCTTCCTTTAGGAAGTCGCTCTCTTCTTTTGCGTTTCGTTATTTCCCGTGCCTATTTCGAAGGGCCCTCCTGTTCCGTCTCGTCAACCATCTCGTCGCTATCAGAGTCGGAGTTTTCTTCCCCGAATCCATCGATAGGATAATGAGAAGTGGCTACTTCCTGCATGGCGAGGGATGCGGTTTCCCAGGCCTCCCATTCATGGGGATGAGGGACCCGGAAATCCTCCGCAGCAGCAAGCTGCCGTGCACGGCGGGCTTCCCGTTCCAATCGGTGGGCCAGTTGGTTAAACCGCGCACGTACATTATGTTCCATCGAGCCATTAGCCTGTTGCCGACAATAGTTGAGGCAATTGGGGCACATCATCCACTTAAGGGCGCCATCTACATAGATGTCGGCGAAAATAGCCCCGGGGTAAAAGTGGTCGTTCACTTCGCAAAAATCGCAGAACATTTCGTTCTTCCCTGTTATAAAGCCCAGTTTTAGGCTGACTTCCCGTTTTTCAAACTCCTCCTGTACTTCTTTCTTTTTCTTGGATTCGATCAGGCGGAAGAATCCTTCCACCCATTCGTTCACCCGGGTGCGGGATAGAGGCTTCTTTATCCGGATCTTTCGAATCTGTTCAGTAATTCGCTCAAAGGCGGCTCTCCATTTCTGGTTCCAATCGGATGTATCCTTTCGGCCTTCCTGGGGGTCCAGGGGGATGATCTCATGAATGTCCTGAGCTTCTTTTTCCCGCTGGGTCGTATCTACTTTTGTGAAAGAAGCTTCCTCCGGTTCGGGTTCAACCATTTCTTCGACGGTCTGGGCCAAGTGGTTCTGTTCAAGAAGTTGTCTAGCTCGGTCCAACTCTGTTTCGGGGAGCAAGTCTTTCCCGTTTTTCTCCACTCCTCGGAAGATTCCTTCCTCGATGGCCTGGCGGAGAGCCTGTTCGCTCACATGGAGCATTCGGGCCGCTTCTTTCAGGGTGTATAGTGTTTCCGTTTCTTCCGGGGTGTGCTTGTCACCATCGTGTTGTTGAAACGGCATTGGGTCGCGCCCCTTTCCTATAAGAAATCTTTGTTCTATACCTTTTCTCCCAAGCGGGCGCGGTTCCTTCTTAAATAGGGGAAAAAGCGCGGGCAACTGAAGCAAACGGAAACCCGGAGAAGGGTCATTCTCGTTTATTTTTGTCCTTGTTTTTTGTTGATTTTTGCGTTTGGGAGCCGGGGAAGGCGCGAAAAATGTGGTATGATAAAGACAAAGCTGGATCGGGATGGCGGCAGGCCATAAAAAAGGATTTTTTATCTGAAGGAATTGAATTGTCTTACAATCATCCCGCAAGCGGGCACGGGAAGAAGGTGTCGGGATTGGAACTGCTCCTGGACAACCAATTTGCCTTGGCGATCGAGAACATGTCCGCCGGTGTTTGTATAACGGATCCACGCCTACCAGATAATCCGATTGTGTATGTTAATCCTGGTTTCACGGAATTGACCGGATACACACCCGAAGATGTGATCGGAAAGAATTGTCGATTCCTGCAAAGTGAAAACACCGATCGGCAAGCTGTCCATAAACTCCGGGAAGCGATCCATAACGGGCAATCGATCACGACGATTCTTCTCAACCGCCGTAAAAACGGATCCCTTTTTTGGAACGAACTGAAGATTAACCCCGTTACCGATGAAAAAGGAGATCTCGTTTACTATATCGGCCTCCAGACAGATGTGACCCTCCGCGTGCAGGCCAAGCAGGATATGGCCTTAGCTGCCAAAGTGCAGCGGGCGATGCTTCCTTCCCGCATAGACAATGAACGGTTTCGAATCGAACCGCTCTACATTCCCTACGCTTTCATTAGCGGCGATAGCTACGATTTTTACTGGGATGAGGAGCAAAGCGTGTTGTCCGGGTACCTCTACGATATCATGGGGCATGGTGTAGCCACGGCTTTGCAATCTTCCGCTCTGCGGGTGTTATTTGAGCAGGCCTCGAAAAAGAATCTCACCCTAGCAGAGAAATTGGGTTGGGTAAACAATGCCTGCCTGCCGTATTTGGCTGATGAGTATTTTATCGCTGCGATCGCATTTGAGTTGGATTTCAGGAGGAAGGTTCTTACTTATTCAGCGGGGGGAATCAACTATTTTCTCGCATCGACCTTGAAGCATAACGGCCTGGTGAGTGCCCCGGGAATGTTTTTGGGGGTCTTTGAAGGAACGTCCTTCCAACAAGGGGAAATCCCCTTCAAACAGGGGGATTCATTCTTTTTCTTTAGCGACGGTCTTTTCGATCTTCTCCCCTCTCCTATGAAAAGATTTTCGTCCAATTTTGATAGAACGGTAAATTGGCTCCAGGACCTTTCCCAGTCTGAGTGCCGCAGGGACGATATTTCGGCTCTTTGCATCGAGATTCGGACCACTGGTTGAACTTCTGCCCGTGGTAGGTCTGTTCATTTTGTTCCGTTCCCGGTATCGTTTAGAAGAAGGGTTCGACAGGGAAAAAGTCTCCCAAGAACTTGTCATGATCGATTCTAGTCGTTGGGGGGACATGAGAAGATGTTGGATTTGCCCAAAATTCCGCCCCGGAAAAAAGAAAAAATCGTGATCACCCGGGCGTGGGAGAACACCGAAGACCCGACTCATCTGCCCTATGTGGCCAAATTCAACTATGAAGATGAAAATTGCCGGTTCGAAATGTGCCTGACAGCCCAAGAGGCGGATATTTACCAAAATGCGAAGACGGAATATGAGAAAGCCAAACGGGCACACCCGGACCCCATGATGCACCGGCATTTCAAAGCGCAAAAATTCCTCAGCCTCCATGAACATTTCGGTGAACAAATCCGGAAATTCTACAGTTTCCGCGAAATGGATATCCAGGCGTTAGACCGGGTGGTTGAGTATTGTCAGCTCCAGATCCAATATGTACCGGTAGCACTCAGGGCCTATCAGAATGACCCCTTTACCGGAGAATTACCGGAACACCTGGGGTACGATTATCTGGTATCGATCAGGGAAGAGGAAGGCCAGTATGAGGAGGCCCTCTACCTGGCTAAATTAGCCCGGGAAGAAGGCTGGAAAGGGGATTGGGAATATCGGGTACAGCGGTTGCGCGAGATATTGTGGGGAGCTGGTGGCGGGGCACCCGCGTGATCAGAAAACGAAATCACTGGAAAACAGCCGGAAGGGAGGGTTTATCGGACATTAACCTCTCAAATCCGGCTGTTTGTATGTCTTTTGCTAAATTCCTGTTTTTCCCTGTTCGTTGATCCGTTTGGGCTTTCCCCCATCCTCTGATAAAGTAATAGGGTAATGTCCTTATTCTTTTAGGAAGAAACAAACGGGGGAGGTACAGGAAGATGTATCAGGTGATCTTGTTCGATGTGGACGGGGTGCTTTTGAGTGAGAAACGCTGCTTTGACACAACAACGCTCTCCGTATGGGAATTGCTGTACAGCGAAGGGGGCCTCGGACTGGCTGGAGAATCGTTTAATCCGAACCCTCCGGAAGAGGAAATCCTTCGTATTCGGCAAACCGTGATGGATGAAGACCAGGTCCTCGAGTGGCTCAAATCCCGTGGGATGAATTCCAACTGGGATATGGTCAGCCTCCTATTTGGCTACCAGCTCCAGCGTCTCTTGTACCTCTTGCACGAAAAACAGTCCGCCACGGTGGAGGAGATTTTGCAGCGCCCCCTCGGTCGGAAAGCACTTGTTCAAATCGGTGAGATGGTGCGAAGCGAAGGAATTGCTTACGAACCGGATTTTGGCGGAATCGTCAAATCTCTGCAAGATCTAGAAGAAGAAGCGGACCTTCTGGAAAGTTTGGATCAACTGGCCTACCGGTGGTCAGAAGTACGCACCACTTCCTTCTCCCACGGAGGAACACTCTGGAAGTTAGGCAGAGAAGTGTACCAGGAATGGTATTTGGGACGGGAACTATTTGAAAAAGTGGAGAGAAAAGCGGCTCTCTTCCCGGAAAAAAAGGGTTTTCTCGAGCAGGAGATCCCCCTCGCAGAACCCTCAGCCATCCGGGAAGTGCTGGATAATCTCGCCAGCCGCGGCATTGCTCTGGGCATCGGTACCGGCCGACCGGCGGTGGAGACAGAGGTTCCGCTAGCTGCGCTCGACCTTTGGTCCGCGTTTGATTCCAATCGGATCGTGACAGCGAGTGACGTTCAGCAGGCGGAGGAGGTTTACCAGGATTACGCTCCTTTAGGGAAACCCAAGCCATTTACTTATTTGAAAGCTTTCTATGGACGGGATGCTTCCGACGCTAAAAGTGTCGCTGCTCGTCTGCCCCTCCCTGATGGGGACCGAGTGCTGGTCGTCGGGGATTCAGTTGCTGACCTGTTGGCTGCCCGGGATATGGGATGTGATTTCGCTGTAACGCTTACTGGCCTTACCGGGGAAAAAGCCCGAGCGAAATTTGAACAGCTCAATGCTGATTATATCCTGAATGATGTGACGGAGCTGACCGGTGTCATCGATGCGTTGGAAGAAGAGGAGCGCCGCCGGGAGGAAGAGCAAACCGAAGGACAACCGGAGCCTGGTGCTTCTCAATCGTAAAGAGCGGCAATCTTTTTAACAGCTTTATTGATATTCCTGGATGTTTTCTGCATAATAAAAACGGGAAACGCATGGGAGACGGGCTTTCTATTAGATTGGAAAGCCGTCATCTCCCAGCACCTACATACTCGAGGAGGGTTTTTTGATGGCAAAATTTGAACTGCCCGCACTCCCTTATCCGACGGACGCTCTGGAACCTCATATTGATGCCCAAACGATGGAAATTCACCACGGACGTCACCACAAAACGTATGTGGATAAACTGAACGCTGCTCTGGAGGGTCATGCGGAGCTACAAAGCAAGTCCGTGGATAACTTGATCGCTGGTTTGAACCAAGTTCCCGAGGAAATCCGAACTGCGGTTCGGAACAATGGGGGAGGCCACGTAAACCACTCGCTCTTTTGGCAAATCCTCAGTCCGAACGGCGGCGGTGAACCCACCGGCGAACTGGCCTCAGCAATCAACGATACCTTCGGAAGTTTTGAGAAGTTCAAGGAACAGTTCTCCAACGAAGCCGTCGGTCGTTTTGGTAGCGGCTGGGCTTGGTTGGTAGTCAAAAAAGAAGGCGGCCTCGCCATCACCAACACCTTGAACCAAGACAGCCCTCTCACAGACGGACATACACCGATCTTGGGCCTGGATGTGTGGGAGCACGCTTACTACCTGAAATACCAAAACAAACGTCCTGAATACATCAAAGCTTTCTGGAACGTGGTCAATTGGGATGAAGTCAACAAGCGTTACCAATCTGCCAAGTAATGATTCATCCGACGCAGCGGCTTTCAGTCGTTGCGTTTTTTTGTTTTGGATTAGGAATTGTTTTCCTTAAGTTACAATCATTGAGTGTTGAGGTAGGTCGGAAGACCTATATATAATGGACATTGTGAAATTAGCCGAATCCTGTAAAAAAATGACTTACAGGTACGGGGGATAATCAGATAGAGGGGTGAAGCTGCTGCCGCAGCCGGGATCCTTAGCCCGAACCCGACAACTAACCTCGGAGGCTCTAAGGAGGATGTGCCATGAAAAAGCAAGTATTGGCTTTAAGTGCTGCTTTTGCTGTGGCAGCAATTGGTTCCGTGCTTCCTTTTGGCTCCCAGCAAGCGGAAGCGGCGGCACCGACCCAGATTCACTATGGGAGTCAAAATGGTGATGTCTGGGATCTGCAAAACCGGCTGATCAAGCTGGGTTACCAAATTAAATTGGACGGCATTTACGGTCTGGAGACTGAAAAAGCCGTGATTCAATACCAAAAAGCAAACGACCTTCGCATTGACGGGATTTCGGGTCCGCAAACCTGGAGTCAGTTGAAGAAGGCAACGGGGAAAGCGAAGCCGGCTAAATCCGGGGCATCCAAAAAAGCTTCTGTCAGTCAGCAGGACGTGAATTGGATTGCCCGTGCTGTACATGGTGAAGCCCGCGGCGAATCCTTTAAAGGGAAAGTGGCTGTTGCATCTGTCATTTTGAACCGGATGGAATCTTCCAAGTACCCGAATACCGCTAAAGGTGTCATCATGGAAAAAGGCGCCTTCACCGCAGTGGATGACGGGCAGATCTGGTTGAATCCGAAATCGGAGTCCTATAAAGCTGCTAAAGCTGCGGTTAAAGGATGGGATCCTTCTCAAGGGGCGATGTTCTACTTCAATCCAGATACCGCCACCAGCAAATGGATCTGGACCCGCCCGCAAATCACCAAAATCGGGAACCACATCTTTACCAATTAAATCAAGTGAAACACCGGAGCATGCGAATAATCGTATGCTCCTTTTTTTGGCGGAACAGTGACCGAGTCCTCTGGGAATGATATCTTAGAGGGGGTGAATGGGAATGGCGAGGAGACGACGCCGACAGTTGCTGGTTCCCGAAGCGCGGGACGGGGTAGAACGTCTGAAGAAGCAAGTGATGAGCCAGCAATCGGGGATGGCTCCCCAAGATCCCGAAACGATGAAAGTGGAAATGGCCCGTGAAGCGGGAATTCCTTATCAAACGGGGTATAATGGGGATCTGACAACGGAGGAGGCGGGCCGTTTAGGCGGACCTGTCGGGGGACAAATGGTAAAGGAAATGATCCGGATGGCCGAAGAGGAATTGGCCCGCCGAAAATAAACGGCGTTTTAACCTTCAGGCCCTGTTTTTTGGGGCCTTTCCTCTGTCCTATTTCGGAAAGGTATATATTTCCAATTGGCTTCAATGCTACATGGGATGGATTGGGGGAAAAATGGAATATGGGCCCTATGCAGGGTTAATTTTTTGTTAAATCGTGTGAAGTCCTGTGGGTTTTTTCCGTTTAAATCCGTCATAATGAAAAGACAGTAAGGCGGGAGGGATCAAATTGGAACGCGTTTTGATTCTGACGATGGGCTTCGGAACGGGGCATAACGCCGCGGCCCACGCGTTGGTGTCTCGTTGTAGGAATATGCCAGACACAGAGGCGCTGGCTGTTGATTTGTTGGAATTGGTTCCGGGTACCTTTCATCCTTTCCTCCAGTCTGGATACATCCGGATGATGATGAGATTTCCGTCCTTGTACACCTTTTTATATGACCGTACGTCTCATTCCCGTTTTATTCGGTATGTTTCCTCCGAGTTTATCGAGAAAACGGGTTGGATGATCCGCAAAAAGTTGAATCACCTTCTGGAACGCTTTCACCCCACCCGGATTATCAGTACTCATCCTTTCGGATTTTTAATGCTCCCAGCTTGTTGGAGAGGGCTGCCTACTACCGGTGTGGTGACGGATTATGAAGTTCATGCGATGTGGTTCGCCCAAGCACCTGATCTTTTGTGTATCCCTCGTCGTCTGGTGAATGAACGGGAACAAAAGCGCCTGATGTGGCAAACCGGCTGTCGCATCCTGGAGGCAGGTATCCCCAGTGCCTCGGCCTTTCATAAGCGAAATTCTCAGATCCGGGCACGTATTCAAGCTGGGGTTTCTAAGGATGAGCCCATGGTGCTGGTGATGGGAGGCGGGTTGGGATATGGACCGTTGCCGCGTTTGGTAGACGAACTTTCCCGTTTAAAACCACCGGCCCGGATCTGGGTACTTACCGGGAAGAATGAGAAGCTCTACAGGGAACTTACGGCCCGATTTGACGGGGAAAACGGTATCCATATTCTTCGATATCGAGACGATATGCCTTTGCTGATGGACGCGGCTGATCTTTTGGTCACTAAGCCGGGTGGTTTGACTGTGACGGAGGCGATGAACAAGGGCTTACCCATGCTGCTTTTCGATGCGCTACCCGGCCAAGAAGAGGCCAACCGGGATTATCTAATCCGGAATGGAGGTGCCCTCACTGTCCGTCCAGAAACGGTTTGTAAAGAGGCAGCCGCTTTACTGGCTCACCCGGAGGAACGGAGGACGATGGCACGCCGCTTGGAGGAATTGGCCTCCCCGGAAGCGGCGGACCGAATCGTCCATGAAAGCCTGCGGATTCGCCGTGAGGCTGTCCTGGACTCCGTCTTGTAGTCCCAAAATCCCTTCCATACGGGAGGGCTTTTTAGTATGGGAAAAAGGGTTGGCTCTAAATACCGGCGAATGTAAACCTTAAGAATCACCGGCGTGGGGGTTTGCCACCCAAGCCAGGCTTTAAGGAGGCATGGGATGAAATTAGTGACCTATATCATCAAAGATACGGAACTGACCGTCAGTACCTTCGGTGAACCAGCCGGGGGACGGGTGGGATGGATCGAAGGGGACTACGTTGTGGATATCGGGTTTGCCCAGGAGTGGGCAGCCCTGGAGCAGGGTGTGCCTATTTCTCGCGTTCTTCCTTTGTCGATGAGGGAACTACTGGAGGCGGGGGAAGAAGGGATGTCTGAATTGAGCCGGACGGTCGATGCGGTATCTGGCAGGGATCCAGCAGCATTGAAGGTGGAAGGGGAACCAGTCGCCTTATCTCTTGCCGAAGTCCGGTTAGCGGCTCCTCTGCCCAATCCGCGCTCTTTTCGGGATTTCTACGCTTTTGAGCAACATGTAAAAACGGCCCGGGCCCGGAGGGGGCTGGATATGGTTCCCGAGTGGTATGAATTTCCGGCCTTTTACTTTTCCAACCCCCATTCGATCCTCGGGCCGGACGAGGAGGTTGTTCGGCCCCGTGACACCCGTGCTCTCGACTATGAGCTGGAAATAGCTTGTGTAATTGGCCGGGAAGGGCGGGATATCCCGGCGGAGAAAGCGGGGGACTATATCATCGGTTTTATGATCCTGAACGACTGGAGCGCCAGGGACCTGCAGGCCCGAGAGATGAAAGTGGGCCTGGGACCTGCTAAAGGGAAGGATTTCGCTACGTCTGTCGGCCCCTGGCTGGTAACGAAGGATGAGCTGGAAAGCCGGCGCCAGAATGACCGTTGGGACCTGACCATGACTGCCCGTGTCAACGGACGGGAGTTGTCCCGGGGCAATACCGTCGACCTGACATTCTCCTTCGCTGACATGGTAGAGCGGGCTTCGCGGGATTGTACGCTATACCCGGGGGATCTGATCGGCTCGGGGACAGTAGGGACCGGATGCATCCTAGAACTGGGGACGAAGGTTCACCCGTGGTTGGAGCCAGGAGATACGGTGGAGTTGTCCATCGACGGTTTGGGTGTACTGAGAAACCGCGTGGCTGAACGTTCGCCCGCTGCCGGTTTAGGAAAAAAAACCATTTGACAGAAAGGTTCACCCTGTACCATAATATTGACTAATTACAATTGAAAACGGATGGATATATGCGATTTCTTATCCAGAGTGGTGGAGGGACTGGCCCGATGAAACCCGGCAACCCGTCTGCAGGTCATTGAGTGACGTCTGTAGACATGGTGCCAAATCCTGCAGCGTGTAAGCGCTGAGAGATAAGGAGCGGGAACCCGGCTTAGCCGGTAAACGGACAGTCCCCTCCTTATCCGAGGGGGCTTTTTTTATTATCAGAAGGGGGAATGGAAGTGGAACGGATCGGTGTGGGCCTATTGGGCATGGGGACCGTCGGAACAGGTGTCTTCAAGGCACTGAAGAGCAACCAGGATGTCATCCTAAAACGGACGGATACCTTGTTCGAAGTGAAAAAAATACTCGTCCAGGATCCGGACAAAAAAAGGCAGGCGGAGGATGCCCAATCGCTGCTCACAACCGATTTTCAACAGGTGCTGGAGGCTGGGATTCAGGTAGTGGTGGAGGCGATTGGTGGCTTAGAACCAGCACGCAGCTTTATTGAGCGTGCCTTTGAGGCGGGGTGCCATGTGGTCACCGCCAACAAAGAATTACTCGCCAAGCATGGGAGCGAGCTGGAACGGCTAGCCAGAAGCCGAGGAGTCCAGCTTCTCTACGAAGCCAGTGTGGGGGGCGGTATTCCCGTGTTAGGCACAATGCGGCATTTACTGAAATCCAACCGGATCCACCGCATCACCGGTATCTTGAACGGGACCACGAACTACATCCTGACCGAGATGGCATCGAAGGGTACTCCCTTCGATGAAGTGCTGGCGGAGGCACAGAAACTCGGATACGCGGAAGCAGACCCCACCTCCGATGTCGACGGCTTTGATGCGGCCTATAAACTGGCTATCCTTGCCCGCCTCTCCTTTGATGCGGAAGTACCTGTCACCGAGATACCCCGAGAAGGTATTCGAGAGATCACCCCTGGGGAGCTGGTTCTCGCTCGACGGTTGGGCTACGCTGTTAAGCTTTTGGCCCGAGGGGAGCAGTACGGAGAAAAAGGGCCCGTCTCTCTCGCAGTGGGCCCGGCCCTCCTTCCTCTCACCCATTCCCTATCCTCGGTGGACGGCATCTACAATGCGATCCATTTGGAGGCGGATGTGGTTCAGGATATCACGCTTGTCGGTCAAGGAGCGGGGGAAGAGCCGACTGCGAGTGCAGTCGTGGAGGATTTGTGTAATCTTTACTGTTTGCCGCCATCCAAATTCATCCCTTCTGAAGAAACGCTGCTTCTTCCCTCCCAACATTCAGGTGGTAGCCGCTTCATCTATTTGGAGACGGCACAGCATTTGGATGAGGGAGATGCTGAAGGGTTGAAACGCCGTCTGCAGGCCATTGGGCTCCCCGTCGGAGAAACCGGCATCTCCCGCGTCACCGATGGGAGTGGTGTTGCCTTCATCCTACGCCGTTGGGATCCCCTCTATCGGGGTGTTCTACTGGCGGAGTTGGGTCTGGAGGTTTCCTGTCTCACTGACCGTCCCGTTCACGGCAGCTCGACCGTGGAGGAAGCGGTGAGGCTGGAAGCGGGGAGCGCGGTATAAGCGCCCGATTATAAAAAAGAACCCGGCCTGGCCGGGTTTATATGGGGGGACTAGCGCAACGGTATAGGTTTTATACCCGTCTCCGTCGGATGTTATTCCTCATTCTCCGTCGACTCTTCCTGTTCCTCTGGAAGAGTCACTCCTTCAACACGAAGGCGGATATCATCCGGCCGGATGCCGGTCATGTCGCGGATTGCCTCTGACACTCTATATATGGCGCGGTTCCCTACTTCGGGAATATTTTCCCCATAGGCTACGGTCACCCGCAAGTGAAGGGTCACTTTCCCTTCGTCGCTGCGTACTTCGACTCCCATGGGGTGATCCCCCCGACTGAACCGCCGGGTTACGCCGTCGACTAGCCCGCCACTCATTCCGGTTACACCTTTCGTTTCCATGGCTGCCACGGCGGCGATCGTCTCCAGGACTTCCGTGGCGATCATGGATTCGTGTTGTCGAGTTTCACCAGCCATCATCGTCCTCCTCTCTCATCCCACTCCCTTTCGTTTTTTTTCGCTAAAACTCCTGCTCTAAAAGCGCATTTGGGAATCCTCTTCTCTTCAGGTACAATAGGACAAGCGACTTTTAACGATAAGAAGAGGATGACTCATGAGCCCAATGCAACTAAAAAAGGGAGAAGTGATCGGCTTGCCGATCCGCCGCCTCGGAATCAACGGGGAGGGAGTGGGATTTTACCGGAAGCAGGTTGTATTCGTCGATGGAGCGATCCCAGGAGAGTATGTAACCACCCGTATTACCGAGGTTCAAAAGAAATATGCTCGGGGGGAGATCCTTCGACTCAAGAAGCCTTCCTCTCATCGGGTAAAGCCCCCCTGCCCCATCTACCAACAATGTGGCGGGTGCCAGCTTCAGCATATCGACTATCCCATGCAACTGAGGTTGAAACGAGAACTGGTGGAGGAGGCCTTCTCCCGATATGCAAAGCAGGAAATGCCGACGATCCGGGAGACCATCGGCATGGAAGAACCTTGGACTTACCGCAACAAGGCTCAATTGCCCGTACGTCGTCAGGCGGGTGGAGTGGTGATGGGGATGTATACCCCCGGATCCCATCATCTCGTGGATATGAAGGGGTGTTTGGTTCAACATCCGGAAACGGACCGGATACTGGATATCGTTCGGCAAGTGCTGCAAGATCTGTCTATTCCCTTATACAACGAGAAAAAGCACAGGGGGGCCGTCCGCCATCTAGTAGTAAGGGTCGGTATAGCTACGAAGGAGGCGCAACTGGTCTTGATTAGCCGGGAGGATCCGTTGCCTAAAGAAGATGCACTGGTCAAAGAACTGCACCGACGGTTGCCAGGGGTGTCCAGTTTCATCGTTAACCACAACCCTCATCGTACCTCGCTGGTCTTTGGGGAAAAAAGCCGTGTTTTATGGGGAGAAGAAAAGATTACCGAAGGGCTAGGAAAGCTTACCTTCCGTTTGTCGGCTCCCGCCTTCTTCCAATTGAATCCGTCCCAGACCGTACGCCTCTATGATACGGTGTTGAACGTCGCAGGACTGAGCGGTAGGGAGACGGTAGTCGATGCCTATTGCGGTGCGGGAACGATCGGTCTATGGCTGGCAGGCCATGCGGCACGCGTCATCGGGATGGATATCGTGCCGGAAGCGATCACTGATGCACGGGAGAATGCCGCTATGAACAGGATCGACCATGCGGAATATGTTCTGGGAGCCGCGGAAGAACTTCTGCCCCGTTGGGCGGATCAAGGCTTTCGACCGGATGTGGTCGTAGCAGACCCGCCACGTACCGGGCTTGGAGAGGATTTTATGGACGCTCTGCTCCGAGCGGAAGTGCCCCGGTTCGTCTATGTTTCCTGCAATCCTTCTACGCTGGCAAAAGACTGTAACCGACTGGCAAGAGGCGGATATGCCATCCGTTCCGTTCAGCCGGTGGACATGTTTCCCCAAACCTCTCAGGTAGAAAGTGTTACCTTACTGGAACGGAAGAACCAGTAAAAAGGGAAAACCCCCTCCGATGAGGGGGTTTATCGCTTATTCGGGTGTGGTTTGCGTTTCTCTTTTATTCAGTAACGGAACGATGGTTTTTTTGAAAAACCAGGTGGCCAAGAGGGTGATCACCCCGGCTTTTAAGACAAATAGGAGAAAATCGGCCGCCATCGGGATCACTAGTTGATTCATTACATCTGTTTGTTGGAAAATGGGAAAGCCCTCCTAAACATCGATTTAATAAAACCTACTCTTTATGTACCACCAACATCGCTAGGCTAAAACATCGAATAATGATTTTACCACCTACTGGATGATCCAGTAGCGGTGGGGCTTCGGAAGAGAGGGTTGTTTCCGGCGGAGAGGAAGAATACGATGGGGGAAAGCTGGTATCCAATCCAATCACCACAATTTTGAGAGCAGAAAGGGTTCAGCCATGGAGAAACGGATTTTTGCCAATGGCCGTATTGTTACGCTGGAGAAGGAGAGACCTTTCGTGGAAGCCGTTTACACCGAGGGGGGACGGATTCGGGGTCTAGGGTCGACCAAAGAGATCCTCCTTCAGTTTGGTCGTCCAGCAGTGGAAATCATCGATCTGGAAGGAGGATTTGCTTGCCCGGGGCTGACGGATAATCACCTCCACTTGATGGCTTATGGCATGAAACTGTCTCTGTTGGACTTTACGGGTCTTACTTCCAAGGAAGGGGTGCTTCAGGCTTTACGGGAACGGGTGGAGAGAACACCGTCGGGCCAATGGGTGCTGGGGTTAAACTGGGACGAAAACAGGATGATGGAAGGGACGCCTCTGACGCGGGAGGAACTGGATCGGGTCGCCCCCGGTCACCCGGTGATGCTGACCCGGGTTTGTTACCATGTCCAGGCGGTCAATTCCCGGGCGATCGAGGCGGCGGGCCTTACACTGGATGCACCAGATCCCGCTGAAGGAGCTTTCGGCCGGGATGCTCGGGGTCAGCTGAACGGTCTTGTCTATGAGAATGCTTCCTTGCCTTTCCGGGAAGCTCTTCCGCCCCTCACGTTTGCGGAGAAAAAGGAGCTGGCCCGCACAGCTGCATCGGGGGCTCTGGCCAGAGGGCTGACCGCCGTGCACACTGAAGACCTGAGGGATGCAGGAAGTGTAAGGGACTTAACCCGAATATATCGGGAGTTGACTCAGGAGGGGACCCTTCTTCGCACCCACCATTTAATTTACCATCCCTTCTTGGAAGAATTGAGGGATGCCGGCCTAACCGCCGGGGATGGGGATGAATGGTTTCGAATCGGTGCCGCGAAGATCTTTGCCGACGGTTCCATCGGTGGTCGGACCGCGTGGTTGGCTGAGCCGTATACCGATGACCCTTCCACTTGCGGGATGGCTATCCACACGGGGGAGGAAATGAATGGGCTGGTGCGAGAAGCCCGAGAACACGGGATGCCTGTCGCGGTTCATGCCATTGGGGACGGGGCAGCGGAACAGGTGGTTCGGGCGCTGGAGGCCATCCCTCTTTCAGGCCGGTTTATGCCTGATCGGCTGATCCACGCTCAGATTCTTAACCGGGGCTTGATGGAGCGCCTGCAACGGTTACCAATGGTCCTCGATATCCAGCCCCGATTCGTGGTCAGCGATTTTCCTTGGATCACCGAACGGGTGGGGAATGAGCGGCTTTCCTTCGCTTACGCTTGGCGTACTCTGTTGGAAGCGGGGATTCCTTGCGGAGGCGGAAGCGATGCCCCGATTGAGCCGATCGATCCCTTGCTGGGAATCCACGCCGCCGTCACCCGCCGGGATCCATCGGATCCGGAGCATCCCGGCTGGCTCCCGGAGCAAAAGATCACCCTCCTGGAAGCACTCCGTCTCTTTACCGTAGGAGGTGCCCGCAGTGTTGGGGAAGAGAGGGAACGGGGTACGGTTGGTCCGGGTAAATGGGCAGACCTTTCCGTTTTTGATCGGGATCTTCTCAGCGGGGAACCGGATACCCTCTTGGAAGCCCGCGCGGTCATGACTATTGTCAACGGACGGGTCGCGTACCGGGTCTGACAGATGCTCTTTACCGGCGACCTGCCGGTTTTTTTATTGCTTCTTTTTTACCTGGTAGGTGAATAAGTTTATCCTGCGAGGTGGTTCGATGGCCGTCATTAAGACGAACAGCAAAGATATTAAGCTCCTGGCGAGGTTGATGAGGGCGGAGGCGGAAGGGGACGGCGAACTGGGGATGTTGCTCGTGGGAAATGTGGGGGTGAACCGAGTTCGTTCTGATTGCCTCGATTTTGATGCCCTACGTTCACTGCGGGACATGATTTTCCAATCCCCGGGCGGGTTTGAGGCGGTGCAGCGCCCCTATTTCTACAAACAGGCACGGAGTCGGGAGATTCGCCTAGCTCAGCGAGTGGTTGATGGAGCCCGTTTTGACCCAGGTCGGTATTCTCTCTGGTTCTTCAGGCCGCCAGGGAATTGCCCGGCTACCTGGTTTAACCAGACGCACAGTGGACGTTACAAAAGCCACTGCTTTTATCACCCATCGCCAGGAGAATGTCCCAGAGTCTATTAAGGAGGGGTTGAATTGTACTGGAACCAGCCGGGAATGGCCGCCTACGGCGGGTTTACGTCCCAGCAGCAGCGAACGAGGTATTACAGTGAGGATCTGATGTCGAGAAACATCGGCAAGTTGATCACGGTCTACATGACTTTCGAAAATAACCCTCAGTGGAATGCCAAGGTATTTACCGGTGTTCTACGGCAGGTGGGAAGAGATTTTATGCTGGTGCGGGATCAACAGACTGGGAAGGATACCGTTCTCTATAATCTCGACGTTGATTATATCGTTTTCGATAATCAACCCGCCACCTTAGGTCACGAGGAGTGAGAGCGCGGCTCTAGGAGATGCCGCGTTTTTTTGATGGGAAAAGGACAGGCCGCCGGACTCGTAGAGGATCCGGCGGCCTTTTTGTATATAGGGAATTACTCCAAAACATAAGCAAGGGCATCTAGGGCCTGTTCAGGAGATTCTACCACCACCTGAGCCCGCTGGGCAAGTTCTTTCAGGGGGTGGATCAGTTCCGCGGGACGAACCAAGATCAGGGGTTTTCCTGCCTGAATGGCAGCACCGGCGTCCAGGGCGGTATTCCACTGACGGTATTGATCCCCAAACAAGGCGAGGACGACATCGGCTTTTTCCATCCAAATTCGGGTGCGAAGGTTGTTCACCTCGGATGCTGTGTGATCCCGATATTCCTTATTTGGCTGTTCTCCTTTGATTCGTTCGCCGATGGAGTCTGAGCGGTCGTGATCTTCTTGGGGGCCTTTAAAGATAAGTGGAAGACCTCGCTCTTCCGCTTTTTGCCGCAGTTGTTGGCGCCAATCGTCATGAATCTGTCCAGCCAGATAGACAACCAATTCCATATCCAGGCTCCTTTTTTGTGGAATGGGAAATATCCATCATTCTCATTGTACCAAATACCTGGGGCCAGAGAAAAACCACTTGACAAAGGTAAGTGGTTGAATTAACTTTAAATATGTAAGCGACAATATAATGTATAGTTAAATCCAAATACGAAAAAAGGGTGAGATCTCATGGGTAAATTGCTCTATATTACCGCTAATCCGAAAGCGGAAGCGGACTCTTACGGTCTGAAAACAGGGAGCCAACTGATCCGTGCCTACCGGGAAAACCATCCGAAGGATCCAATCACTCACCTGGACTTATACCGTGAGGAGATTCCTTTCCTGGATGCTGATGTGATGGCGGCCTGGGGAAAGCTGGCGGCTGGTGCCTCCTTTGATTCGCTCACTGGGGAGGAACGGTCAAAGGTTTCCCGTATCGCAGAATTGACGGATCAATTTATCTCCGCCGACCGCTATGTCTTCGTTTCCCCGATGTGGAACTTCAGCCTTCCTCCGGTGCTGAAAGCGTACATTGACACCGTCTGTATCGCCGGAAAGACCTTCCAATATACAGAGGCGGGACCGGTAGGACTGCTTCAGGGAAAAAGAGCTGTTCACATTCATGCGACCGGTGGTGTTTACAGCCAGGCGCCCGCTGACGCGATGGACTTCAGTGGTCGTTACCTGACCACCTTGCTCAATTTTCTCGGTATCAGCGATGTGGAGACGATTCACGTTGAAGGCATGAATCAATATCCCGACAAGGTGGAAGACATTTTAAAGCAAGCCATGGCACGCGCTTGGAAAGTCGGTGCAGCCCTTGGCGAGAACCTGCTGAGGTTCAAGTCTGAAGCCTAAAAAAAACCGTCCCTGTATAGGGGCGGTTTTGCCTGTCTGTATACTCAGATGTTCAGAAGCACCATAAACTGATTTGACAGCGTCCTTTTTTGTGAAACGGGGTGACCGGTTGGGCGTTTTCAGAATATGGAAGGAGGGGAGGGGGGATCGTTGATGTTCGAAGAAACCAAGTCCGGAAATGACGCCAAGGCGGCGGAATGGAGCCGGGAACAGGTAGCCGAAGCGGCAATCCGGCTAAAAGAAGCAGATCCTGACTCGATCCTGAAGTGGGCGGTGGGGGAGTTCGGATCGGAGATGGCGTTGGCTTGCAGCTTCGGTTATGAAGATGTCTCCCTGGTTTACCGTCTCTCCCGGATCGATCCGGAGCAAACCGTCCCGATCTTTTATTTGGATACGGATCTGTTATTTCCGGAGACCTATGAGACCCGGGACCGTTTGGCGGGTTCCTGTGGAGTCTCTTTTATCCGTGTTACCCCTGCATATACGTTGGAACGTCAGGCCCAACTGTGGGGCGATGAACTATGGAAGCGAGAGCCTCATTCCTGCTGTCTGGTACGGAAGGTCGAGCCTTTGCGCCGTTTCTTGAAAGGCCGCACGGCCTGGATTACAGGTATCCGGCGTGAACAGGCTCCCAGTCGGGGGAAGGCGGAGGTGGTGGAGTGGGATCACCAATTCGGGCTGGTTAAGATTAATCCGCTAGCCTATCGTACTTCCGACGAGGTCTGGAGGTATATTCAGGAGAGGAACATTCCTCATAACCCCTTGCACGACCGGATGTACCCCAGCATCGGCTGTATTCCGTGTACCCGCCCTGTCCGTCCTGGGGAAGATATCCGGGCAGGACGGTGGTCTGGATTCGGCAAAACGGAATGTGGGTTGCATCCATCCAAACAGGAGGAGGAAGATTGATTCCGACTCTTCATCACTGAAAGTGGGAGGGTATCCTATGGCTGTCCGACCCCACGGCGGGGTTTTGGTCGACCGGAGATATGGTGAAAAGGAGCAGGCGGAAGAATTAAAGCGGGCGGAGACATTGCCGACGTTGATGCTCTCCCTCCGGAACTTATCGGATCTGGAATGTATCGGGACGGGGGTTTTTTCACCGTTGACGGGCTTTATGAACCAGGAGGATTATTTGGCGGTTAGGGACGAGATGAGGCTGGCCGATGGCACAGTCTGGAGTCTGCCGATCACCTTGCCGGTGGATAAGGAGTTGGCGGCTTCCGTCCGTGAGGGGACGGAAGCCGCCCTCAAAGGGCCGGATGGGTTTATTTACGGTGTAATCGAGGTGGAGAGCCTTTATCGGATCGACCCCGGGAGGGAAGCGGAGGCGGTGTTTCGGACACGGGATGCTGCACACCCGGGAGTCTCCCGATTGTTAAGAGAGTCCCCTTTGGTTGTGGGGGGCCCTGTCCGTCTGCTTCGACTCCCGGATCATGGGCAATTTAACTGCCGTCTCTTTGAACCGCAGGCGACCCGCCGAGCTTTTGAAGAACGCGGGTGGGAGCAAGTGGTGGGTTTTCAAACTCGAAATCCTGTCCATCGCGCCCACGAATATATCCAGAAATCCGCCCTGGAAATGGTAGACGGTCTGTTCCTCCATCCTCTAGTGGGGGAGACAAAGGCGGATGATATCCCCGCAGATGTCCGGATGAAGAGCTATGAAGCGATTCTAGCGGGATATTATCCGAAAGAACGTGTTTTTTTGGGAGTATTTCCTGCAGCGATGCGGTACGCGGGGCCACGAGAGGCCATTTTCCACGCCTTGGTGCGTAAAAACTACGGCTGTACCCATTTCATCGTCGGAAGAGACCATGCCGGGGTGGGGGACTATTACGGTACCTACGACGCTCAACGGATTTTCCGTTCCTTCCGTCCCGATGAGTTGGGGATTGTCCCCCTCTTTTTCGAGCATAGCTTCTACTGCCGGAGCTGTAACGGTATGGCCTCCTACAAGACCTGTCCCCATCCGGAATCAGAGCATGTCATCCTATCCGGAACCAAGGTGAGAGGGATGCTAAAAAAGGGTATCACCCCTCCGCCGGAGTTTTCTCGCCCGGAAGTGGTTCGGGTGCTGATCGAAGGGATGCGGGAACAAAAAAAGGAGTAAGGGAATGGTGAAACCAACTGGAAGGATCGGATCGTGCCTTCCGGTTTTTTGTGTCTACTCTGACATCCAATCTTCCATCACAGCGGCAGCCCCGGCTACTGCGAGAATCAACCAAATCACAAATGTACCCGGAAAGAAAGAATAAAGGCCGATGATCACGGCTGAACTCCAAATTCCTGCACACCAATGACAGCTGACGATCATCCCTGCTCTTTTCCGCCATCCTTCCCCTTTAAATGTAAAACTTTTAACCAGTTCATCGGAAGAATCCCGCACATACTCGACGTCGATAAAAAGGGAACGAAGCCCTGAGGTGATCGTATCGTAAACCAACAAATGGGTAAGGCGGTAGGATGCCAGAATGAGTACAAACAACTCTAACCATGTCATACATATCCCCTCCTAAGATCAACTACCCAACACCTTATGTCAACGGAAGTGGCCCGGCACGGCAGGCGTCTACCCTTCGTTTTTGGGGAGAATCTACCCAATTGAACTTGCCTGCTGGCAAGGGTCCAATCCTTAATAACGCTTCGTCATATTCTATGGCGAGGTGAGATTATGGCAACGGATCTTATAGGCTTCCTGGTGAAAAGCGGAATATCCCAAAGAAATTATTTGCAAAAATATCTAAAATACAATCCGGGCCGGGAAGGAAAGTTGTTTGCTTTTACTTACAAGGGAGTGGATTGGGAGCGGAAAGTGATCCGAGGATTGTGTCGAAGGGGAAAGAAATGGGTGAAGCGAACCATCCCGTTTCCCTCCTGTGTGATCAACAAGCGATTCACAACAAAAACCCGTGCTTGCCGGAGGTTGGAACGGGAGATTGGAAAGGGTTTCGTTTTTAATGTAAAAAACCGTTTTGACAAATGGGTGGTTTATAAAATTCTGCACGCTTCGCCGGTAAGACCCTATCTGCCCTTTACGGTTCCTCTTGAAAACAGGCGTCTTCGGGCGCTCTTGAATCCGGGTTCTTCCTGGTTTGTCAAACCGCGCAACGGCTATAAAGGAAAGCGGGTGTACAAAGTAAGCCGAGGTCCGGCTGTATTTCATATTCATACAGGATCCAATACGCCTGCGTATTCGTTCAAAGACCGACATTCATTCGAAGCAAAATTGCGTTCGTTGGTAGGTGGGGCTCCTTGTATCATGCAACGGGAGATTCCCCTTCTTCCAGTGAAAAAGCAGCTTGCGGAGATCCGGTTCTTTGTACAAAAAGACGGTACCGGACGGTGGAGGGGGACCGGTGGGTTCGCCAAGGTATCCTATCCAGACGTTCACCTGACCAACCACTTATCCCACATGGAAAGGATTCCAGAGGTTTTAAAACAATCCGGATTCGAGGAATCCCGCCATGAAGGGATTATCGAGAAGTTGCAGAAGGTCGGGACCCAAACGGCGGCACATTTAGAACGGCAGATCGGACATCTGGGCGAGATAACGGTGGACTTCGGTGTCGACAGAGAAGGAAAGCCATGGATCATCGAGGTGAACGGTTTTCCCTCTACGCAGTTGATCGAAGAATCCGAGAATCCCATGTTGATTCGAACCTACTATTCCCGCCCCTTGCAATATGCCGCTTACCTGACGAAGAAAAAACGCAGGCGGCAAAAGCATGGACATCGATCATAGAACAAGGCGCCCAACCAACCCGGTTGGGCGCGCTTTGTTATGGGTGAAGGTGGGACAGGCCCATTTCTTTGCTTACGGATTTGCCCGGACTGAAAAGATATTATCGCAGCAAATGTTTGTCCTTCGCCCGCCTTGCACCAGCGTGATTACGCGGGCTCCGGGTGCGATGGGTTGCAACACTCCCACTGCAACAACGTTCCCAACGGAGCGAACCTGCACTCTTCTTCCCACAAACTCCCCTGCCAGTGCTAGACAGGGACAGCAAGCAGCAGCTCTGCCCATTTGTCTTTCCCCC
This sequence comes from Salinithrix halophila, assembly GCF_042650125.1. Lineage (NCBI taxonomy): Bacteria > Bacillati > Bacillota > Bacilli > Caryophanales > Thermoactinomycetaceae > Salinithrix > Salinithrix halophila. The sequence continues at coordinate 680,743 of NZ_JBHSAP010000009.1, read as the reverse complement.
TTTGGGTGGTCTCTTCAAAGACACGTTATGAGGGGTGAGCGAAAGGGTGATGAAAATAGGGTTCAGTCTATTTTTTTAGTTAAATACCTAGTTTTTGCGGCTTCCAAGATAAATGACTAAGGCAGGGCAGGGTCAACTGCATACAAATAATCGGGAAATGATCCAGGCAAACAAGGAGGAACTTCCCCCGTGCAGATCCGATGGGCTCGGCGAAAAGGAACGGATACGGTACGTTTACATCCCCGATTTATTCACCAGCATAACCTGACGGCCCCGACGACCACCGTTCATTTCGGTGCGTGGAACCGAGAAATGAGAATCCAGCCGGACCCGGGTCTGGCGATGGATCATCTAGGCTTACCCCTTAGTTTTAAAGATCGGTTTACGATTCCCGCTCATCTTCCCTATGAAGTCCGAATCCATGACCGAGAGATTCATATCGGTCCGGTAATCGGCTATATCGCATTCCGGAATCGGGAAGGCATGACTCCCCAGAAGTTAAACCGATTCATCCGTCGGCTCTCCGGATATGAGACCATTCAGGGATTAATCTATCTCTGTTCTGCGGATTCGATCAACACGGCAACTCGCACGATTAAAGGATACTACTACGATCCCTCGCGTCCCCCGGGACTTTCCCGCTGGGTGAAAGGCGTTTTCCCGTATCCGGGCTCCGTTTATAAAAGAATCCGCATCCCCAATGCTACGTATGTTGATTTGGTTAAAGTTATCGGAGAGCACCGTATTTTTAATCATCATTTTTTCCACAAACTCGATTTATGGAAGATCATGCAACGGGATCCGGAGGCAAAGAAACACCTTCCCCACACGGAAGAATTGAACGGTCGGATTCAACAATTGGATCGTTTTTTAACCCACTTCGGAAACAGCGCTTATCTGAAGCCGGCAATGGGTTCCCAGGGATGGGGGGTCATTCATGTCAAAAAAATAGCAGACAAGTATCGGTTCTTGTTAAGAGGGCAGAACAAAACGTCGGTCCTCCCCAAGGAGCAAGCGATTCAGCTGTTAAACCGGCTGAGAAATCAAAAAACCTATTTGATCCAGCAGGCAGTTGAAATGAAGCATGGGGATAGGAGGGTTGATTTTCGGGCGTATATGCAGAAGAACAGCCAGGAGCAGTGGATTTGCAAAGGGATGATCGCCAGGTTTGCCAAAAAGGGAAGTGTCATTACGAACCTGGCCAATCTGGAAAAATTGCAATATGCCCGTAAGGCGCTGAGTCAGATCTACCAGCTCAATTTAGAACAAGCTGGGGTGCTGGAACGACAAGTCGGCAAGGTCTGTTGCGAAGTATGCGGTGCGCTGGATCGCGTTTACCAAGGTCATTATGGGGATGTAGCGATCGATCTCGTAATCGACCGGAACAAAAACGTTTGGATATTGGAGATTAACAAAAAATACTCCTGGTATAGTCTACATCGGATGAGAGACACCAAGATCATGGGTGAAATCATGTCTGGACCTTTTCGGTACGCCAAGGCTTTAGCCGGTTTTACTCCGCAAACCATTCGTCCCCTATCCAAAGCTCCATAGAAATGGAGAGATGATTATGACCTGTCCTTGCGAAGGAAGACGGCGCCGGAAAAAGAAAGGGAGAACAACGGAGAAAATCAAGGGTGGCCGGAAACCGCTTAAAAAAGAGAAGGGCTCATCGTTCGTAAAAACAAATCAAGCCACCTAAGGGTGGCTTTGATGATGGATCGGAAAGGGGGCGTATATTTTCCAGAGGTGTTACTCTCCACTGGGCCTTCCAGGTCTTCCAGGTCTTCCGGGCCTTCCAGGTCTTCCGGGCCTTCCAGGCCATACAGGCCTTCCAGGTCTTTCCCAGGGGCGCCTTCTGGGTGGGCAATACCAAGCACAACGCAAGGTCCAACGGCAGACGCGTCGGGGGTAGGGATAGTGGACCCAATAACAGACAGGGACATACCGACAGATCCTTCTGCAACCGTACTGCGATATATCCCAAGCATCAAAGTGAGGATCCATGGAAAAATCCATTGTTGTCACTTTACCCTCCTTTCCTTATTGGCGGATGCCTGATAGTTTATGGGACATTCGTCGATGGGGTAAGGGGTAATCGCCTAATTACGAAAAAATGGGTTTTCAGATGGTGGTGGAATCACGATCAGTAGATGGCCGGTAAAAGAAAGGGCACCTTTGGAATAATTGAAGGGGGCACTTGAAACACTACATTTGTAGCTGGAGGCTTAAACAACCCTTATACTAGAGGTGTCTACAAATGAAAATGGAATCCGTGCAAGAACGATTAAAACAATGGGGCGAATTAATTATCACGACTGCATCTGGTGAGATGTATGAGATCCATTTAGGGGATACGACCTTTGATCTGGAGCAACGGCTCATTACCCTCAGCACACCCCATGGTGACTATCTCATTGACGGGGACTCTGTGGAAAACGTCAAACAACATTATGGGCATAAGGTGGAAAACCCAGAGGGTCATTAAAACGACTACGGTATAGAGGCAGAAATAAAAATAAGGAACGCCTGGAGAGGATCCCTTTCCGGGCGTTTTTAGGTATAGGGAAGGAATTTATTCTGTTTGCCTGAAAAGGGAAATCATTGAAGGAATTTAAATTTTATCAACGAAGTGAGTAAAGACAAGAAAAGGAGGTATGAGTAGTGAAAAGAATGAAGATGACGCTGACGGCCCTTGTGCTCGGTGTAGTGCTGATGGGTTCCTATGCTGGAGCGGCGTATGCTGCACACGTATGGGTCTATCTGACCGGTAGTGGCCCCGTGTATTCAAATTGGCTCAATCCCAGTGGCAGCGGCGGGAACCATATGACTTTGACGGTAACCACGAAAAATAACCTCAATGTAGGCTATGACGTGTATAGGGGTAATGGTCAAAAAGTTGCAGGTGGCACAGTGAAAGATAAAGGAACGATTAAGCGGGGAATCACGGATAATGGAGGCAAATATCGGGTTCGTTTACGTTGCCAGGAGCCTTGGTGGAATGACAATAAATGCAATGCTGAAGCGAAACTGGACGACCACGACTAAAACACCATTCGTGTCACCGGCCGACCCTATTTGGGGCGGTCTTTTTTTAATGATGTCGTTCCAGCCGGAAAGAATAGGCGATTATCCCACCGGTTACATTAAAGTGGAACGGAGGTAAATATGTGGAAGATGATTCTTTCCCATATCCCGACATGGGATATTTGGCTGGGGGCTTTAGTCGCATGGATCATTCCTTACGGGATCGCAAAATTTTTTGCTTGGATCCGCTAGTGAAGGTGGAGATGAAACGTGGTCCGATGGAACAACAGAAAAGCGAAGAGAAAGCGATCCCGAACCGATGGAAAAGGCGAGAAACAAGGTGAGAAGCACGGATTATTAACCAGTGAACTGAGCCATAATCTGCAGGAGATCCGTCAGGCGATTGGTCACGCTCCTGATGTAGTAATCCACGAATTTATGGTAAGAAAGACGAGGATTCGAGCAGCGGTGATTTATGTCAGCGGGTTATCGGATACGACCGCTGTGCAGGAACACCTGTTAAAACCGCTGATGTCTCCATCGACGGAAACGGACGTTCCGGAAGATTTTGAGGACGTTTCCAGGTTGAAGGACGAAATGGAAAGCATCGTGAGGATCCATAAAGATAAAGAGGTCGATACCTTAGACGATTGCATCTTGGAGGTCTTGTCGGGGAATACCATCCTGTTGATCGAAGGAAGCGAGCAGGTGTTGGTTTATCTCACACCCGGCTGGAAAACGCGGACTCCCGAAGAGCCGATTACAGAATCCGTGGTGCGGGGACCGCGAGACGGATTTGTTGAGAGCCTGAATCAAAACATCGTTCTTCTTCGACGCCGAATCAAAGACCCGGATTTCACCATGGTCAACTACCAGATTGGGCGCCGCTCCAAGCATCAATTAAGCGTGGTTTATATCAGAGGAATCGCCAACGGGGATTTAGTCAACGAAGTAAAGCGCCGCGTCGAAAGGATCGATATCGACGACTTGCAGGAATCGGGTTTTATCGAGCAGTTGATTGAGGATAACTATTTATCCCCCTTCCCTCAAGTGCAGAATACAGAGCGTCCCGATCGGGTCATGGCGGCTCTGATGGAGGGAAGAGTGGCCATATTGCTGGACGGGACGCCTTCGGTATTGATCGTCCCGGTCACGTTTTCCATGCTGCTTCAAGCGCCGGAAGATTATTATGAGCGGTGGCTGATCGGTACGCTGATCCGGCTGATGCGCTTTGGTGCAACGTTAATTACATTATTTTTGCCCGCCCTTTATATTGCTCTCGTTTCCTACCACCAGGGACTGATCCCAACCAAACTGGTGATATCAATCGCTGCAACCAGGGAAGGAGTGCCGTTTCCTTCCTTTATCGAAGCATTCATGATGGAAGTTATGATCGAGGTATTGCGGGAAGCCGGTCTCCGTTTGCCAAAACAAATCGGGCAAGCGGTCGGGATTGTGGGGGGGTTGGTGATCGGGGAGGCGGCGGTAACAGCAGGTATTGTCAGTCCGGTCATGGTCATTGTGGTGGCGAGCACCGCGGTGGCTTCCTTTGCCGTCCCCCAATACGGGGCAGGAATTTCCTTGCGGATGCTGCGTTTTCTCGCCATGTTTACGGCTGCTGTGCTGGGGTTGTACGGAATTATCTTGTTTTTCCTCATGGTCAGTATCCATCTGGTCAAATTAAAGAGTTTTGGCGTCCATTACACCAGTCCCTTAGCTCCCTATCGTCCGCGGGATTGGAAGGATTTTTTCTATCGGATGCCGCTGTTTCGGATGAAAAGGCGTCCCAAACTCTTGGATCCGGAAGAGGAGGCCCGCATGAAGAGCCGGCTTGATCCCATAGAGGAGGGCTAAAGGGATGCAGATTCGTGCTGAAGACCGAATTTCCTCGTTGCAAGCAACGGTTACCATCATCAGTATGATTTTTGGGACGGGTATCCTGACATTGGCACGGGTGGCAACCGATGAAACGGGAACACCAGATGCTTGGATCGATGTGATTCTTGGTGGAGTCATCTCCCTGATCCTCGGATACATGCTTGCGGCTTTGTCACGGAAATACCCCGATCAGACGTTTTATCAATTTAATCAAAAAATCGCGGGAAAATTTTTAGGGTGGTTGTTTAGCGGGATTATGATCCTGTATTTTGTCGGGGAGGCGGGGTATCAAGCGCGGTCGCTGGCGGAGGTGCTCCATGTCTTTTTGCTGGAACAGACACCGATCGAAGTGCTGATTATCAGCTTTTTGAGCGTTAGCACTTACTTGGTGATCGGCGGTATCAATCCGATGGTGCGCCTGTTTCAGTTTCTGCTGCCCCTGACGATGATTATTTTTGTGCTGGTGATCGTCCTCAGCTTACAGAATTTTGAGCTGGATAACTTGAGGCCTGTTCTCGGACGTGGCGTGACGCCGTTGATCAAGGGATTGAAGGCTACCGCTCTTTCCTATTCGGGATTTGAAATTATGCTGCTCCTGACAGCGTTTATGAAAAAGCCGGTTCTCGCGACCCGATCCGTTTTCATCGGGATCAGTATCCCTCTTATCTTCTATACGGCGCTGGTATTGGTGGCCATCGGCTCCTTTGGGACGGAAGACCTAAGGACAATGACGTGGCCCACAATGGAGATGACCCGAGCTGTCGAGTTTCCCGCGGCCTTCTTCGAGCGATTTGAGACTTTCTTTATCACGATGTGGACAATTGAAATCTTTACTACATTTGTCCTGTTTTACTATTTTGCAGCTTTAGGGATGGGCCAATTGGTAAGGAAAAACCATCAGTATTGGACCTACGGACTGTTGCCTGCGATTTATATCGGGGCGATGCTTCCGCAAGATTTAACGGAGTTATTTACGTTTGGGGATTATCTGGGTTATGCGGCTTATTTTTTAGCGGGGGTCGTACCGGCTATTCTTTGGTGCGTCGTGTTTATAAGGAGGAAAATCCGTGAACAAAGTTCCGCACGTTAAGAAAGTATCCCTATTACTGCTTCTCTGTTTCCTCCCTATCCTCCCGGGGTGCTGGGACCGCGTGGAGGTCGAAGATCTCGGCATCTTGGTGGGTGAAGCGATTGACAAGCCAGATCACCCGGAGGACAGAGAAGAAGCGGTGGAACAACGAGGAGGAAGGAGACACCGGGTGACCTTGACCCAGCAATATATCGTTCCAGAGGTGATTGGTGGCGGGGAAAGAGGGGGAGGGGCACAAAAATCTGCTTTTTACAATCAGACGAGCGAGGGCGACACACTGTATATGATCGCCCGGGATTACCAGTCAATGCGAATCGATCGCCCGCCCTTTGGTCAGCATATCAAGGTGATTGTGATTGGTGAGGATGCGGCTCGATCCTTTGGTCTACACCGACTGCTTAATTTATTTCTGCGGGATCAATCGGTGAGGAGAACAGTCAAAGTGATGGTTGCCACAGGGAAAGGACGAGATGTTCTCAATATTGTCCCCCCCATCGAAGATTTGCCGGCGATTCATCTATCGGACCTTTCGGAAAACGTCGATCGTTCTTTCCGAATGGCTCCCGTGATGAAACTAAAAGATGTATCCCAAAAAATGGTGGAAGAGAGCAGTTTTTTGCTGCAACAAGTGGTGCCGGACCATAGAGAAGTGAAAATAAGCGGAGCTGCGGTGATCAAGGGAAAGACGAAACGGCTAGCCGGCTGGCTCGATGAAGAGGAAATTCAGGGAATCAACTGGCTGACAGGAAAGGGAGAAGAAGGGGTCATTGAAGGGGTAGAAGAACGATCGAAGGAGCTGATCGATTACGAAATTCAATCGTACAAGACCCAAATCCTTCCGGAAATTAAAGGAGGGAAGCTGCGTTTTACTGTCAACATTGAAACGCAAGGCCGATTGGGAGAGGATTGGCTCGTTCCAGGAAATGCCTTTGAGAAGTTGCTGAAAAAAGCGGAGAAAGCGACGGAAAAACAAATCAAACTCGTGGTGGATAAGGCGTTGAATAAGACCCAAAAACAATTGAAAGTGGATGTGGCGGGATTTGGTAAACAGCTGAGCATCGCTTATCCCCAGATGTGGATGAAAGAAAAAAAAGACTGGGACAAACACTTCAGCCGCATACCGATTGACGTTCATGTAAAAGCCCATGTTGTTGAGTTCGGGACAAAAGGGACGAAGTAATGGACTGCAAATTCTCGATATGGACAAAAAAAGCCGCTCCCTGCAAGAGCGGCTTTTAACTGGTGACTTACTTTTGAGTGAGGTTTGCCTTTTACCGTTATCTTAATACAAAATAGGGAGACTGGATTTTGTATCTCTTTAAAGCAATTGATCAAATGGGCCGATGGATTCAAGCTTAGGTTTGGTTGGCTTGGAGAGTGAGTTTTATGATGAATGCCGCAAATGGAACGGCAGCGATGCAGATCGTATCCGAACTGCTAACTTTTGTCAGCAGCTTTCATTTTCTTGGTTGTCTTTGACTCTTTTTTCTGTTCGTTTAGTGAGACGGGAGTACCCGGTGATTCTTGAAAAAAACGGACAAATCCCTTTCACTCTCCTTCTCCATGGTTTGTATGAAATCCTCTGTAGTGGCCACACCGAATCGGTATTGTTTTACATAGGTCTTCACGGCGCGATAGAAGGTTTTGTGCCCTAACTCCTTGCGTAAGTCGTTGATGGTACGTCCCCCGTACATATATATCATGTGATGGAACATCTGTGGGGCCTGTGGATGACCGGTGTCATAAACAGAGATGGAGGAATTAAGTCGATATTTTCCTTTGGGAACAGGTACCACCGAGTCCAATTGATTTAGTTTTTCTTCATAAAGCAGAGCGGCAAAATGAGTGGGTGATTCATCCAGCCAGGGTTCGTCATATTGATTATTTCCGACAACCCCGTAAAACCACTGGTGGGCGACTTCGTGAGCCGTGATCATCGATAGGTAATTTTGGGTCTTGTCAGTGACGGAAATCATCACTAACTGCGGGTACTCCATCCCCCCGAACCAGCCGTGCATGGTGACAATGTCAAGTTCCGGCCAAGGATAGTCGCCGAACTTTTCTTCGAATAAATTCATGCTTCCGACGCCGTCGGAGAGCAGTTGATTGACGTAGGGCGTATGTTTCTCCAAATAGTATAGGTTAACCGTTACATCATCCACTTTTTTACTTTTCACCTTATAGGTAGGATCCATCTGCATCGCAAAATCACGGACATTTTCAGCTTTAAACTGATGAACCGCTGTTTGCCCATTCACCTTTGGTTCTCCAACTGAGATGCCGGTAGTAGCGATTTTCAGGGATTTGTCGGTGGTCACTGTGACATTGAAGTCACTATTCAGGGAGTAGAAGGAGTCTCCCTCCTGATAATAGGGATCGATATCCCAGCCCGTTCCTTTTTCATAAACACCTAGGATGGGGAACCAGTTCCCAAGAGAGACGGTGGTTCCATCCCAGCCGAAGCGATTTTGCTGTTTGGGAACGTGGACGGTAAATTTCATGTCCACGGAGTATTGCCGATTGGGTTTTAGAGAGAGTCCCGAGATAACAAGATCCGTTTCCTTTTCCATGTCGAAAGTGGATAACTCTTGGTTCACCTTTACCTGATCCACGATCACGCCTCCGCCGTTTTTGCGGAAGGTTTTGTCGTTCCCCCACACATTGAAGTGAATCTCCTTGAGGGTCTTCTCCGTATTATTGAGAAAGCGGACAGACAAGTCCCCTTTGATCCGGTGACCCTCCATATCGTAGGTGACATCGATGTCATAAACGGCTCCAGTGGGTCCATACAGCTCAGGTTGTACGATGTCGGCCAATTTCGGTTTGTCCGGTTTGTCTGCTTGAACCTCTGTTTTGGGGGTGGTTTTCTCTTCATTGGGCTGGTTGGTGAAATGTAGGATCGTACCAGTTGTTAGGGCTATAGCTAGAAAAATAAAGATCATGACTTTCATGTTGTTCAAACAGGTCAACCTCAAAAAAGTAGATAGAAACATCTTCGGCTAAATTGGAGGTTTACCTTTTGGTAAAATATAATTATAAAGATAAATTATGTTCATCGAGTCAACATTAATGAGAGGTGGATGAGATGGGTAAAAAGTATAGGAATTGGAGATAGGTTGTTTGCCCTAGCAGGTGTTACTTTTTTGGGAATCATCATTATTTCAATACCTGTCCTTGCATTGATTGGAGTCTTTTCCGTTGTGGAGGTGGTCGTTCCAGGTATCGAAGTCAAGTCGGTATGGGGGATGATTTGGTTTGGGATTGGGATGCTTTTCTATGTATTTGAGGGTTTATCAATTGGGGTTGTTTATGAAATTTTCTCGGAGAAAATAGTCAATAAAAAAGTGAAGTTTATATCGGATTTTTTATTGAGCCTTCTTCTGTTGGTGATTCATATTTATATATTAGATTATATAATTGATGATATTGTGTTGACTTTCGGTGCTGTTTTGATTTTATCTAATGTTTTTGCGGTGGCTTATACTATTTTTGAAAAGTGGGGAGAATCTAAAAAAGAAGGGAATTGAAATAAAAACATAAATTCCCTAAATATCTATATAAGTGGAGCGTGGAAGCAACCACTTCTTATCGGAGTATAATGGACCACTGAAGAGGCTACAGAAGAGCGTCTCGAATAAATATTAAAAGAGTGCTACCGGGATAAAATGAATGTAACGACAGATGGTACGTTGACCTTGTAGCCAATTTTCGGAGGAGTGTGAGTAACTTGTTTCCCGTTATTTCCATGGATCCGGTGCTGAAGGAACGCTTACCCATGTTAAAACTAGGTGTGTTGTCCTTTGATCATTGTACGGTCATTACTTCCTCCCCTGATCTACGTGAAAAATGCATCCGTCTGGTGGATAAGTTGAGAGAGGAGATCGAAGTAGCGCAAATATCCCAGCTATCGGAAATTCAACATTGGCGGGATGCCTTCAAAAAATTGGGGGTTTCCCCCACTCGCTACCGTCCTTCAGCGGAAGCCCTTCTTCGTCGTATCCTGAAGGGAGAAGACCTATTCGGCGTCAATAGTGCTGTTGATCAGAATAATTTCTTCTCACTTAAGACCCATATTCCCTTCGGTAGTTATGATGGTAATCAAATACACTCCCCTATCGTCTGCACTGTTGGGAACGCGACAGATCGCTACGAGGGAATTAACGGTCGGGAGGTTTCTATGGAGGGAAAACTGCTGCTTCGGGATGAACGAGGGCCTTTCGGAAGCCCCTATGTCGACTCTCGACGAACCCGGGTGACTGAAAAAACCCGACGCTGTTTTCAAGTGGTATTTTCACTTCAGCCGGAGGACGAGCTGGAAACCATTCTAGAAGAAGCCGGATCCGCTTTCTTGGAGATTCATGGGGGATCGATGCAAAAGGCGGTGGTCTTCTAGTACTCGTATCTCGTAACTCCGATCTACGCTTAAAGGGTTTTTCACAAAAAAGCCGCTCCCCACAGGAGAGGCTTTTAACCACGCTCGAGAAAGGAGCGGATCATGGGTTTTACTTCGTCAATGGGGATGGCGAAGCTGATGCTCTGGGAAGGATAAACAACTAATGTATTGATTCCAATGGCCTGCCCGAAAATATTCAGGAGCGGTCCGCCGCTGTTCCCCGGGTTGATGGCGGCATCGGTCTGGATGACCCGGCCGAAGAAGCGATCTTCCAGGGACAGGGGACGGTCCTTGCCGCTGATCACCCCGAGGGTGACCGAATGATTTAAGCCGAGGGGATTGCCGATCGCGATCGCCCATTCCCCCACTTCCGTCGTCCGTGAGGAACCGAGCATCAGAGGTTTAAGGGGGGAGGAGGTCCTTACTTTCAGGACGGCGAGATCCCGTTGCGGGTCCTCCCAGACGACATCGCCGACCAGGGGGCGTTTTCCGCCGTAGAAGGATACCCGGATCTTGGAGGCACGGCGGATGACGTGCTGGTTTGTCAGGATATGTCCTTGGGGAGAGATGACGAATCCGGAGCCGAATTGCCTGTTGGCCGGGTCTTGTGATGGGGGCTGCATCTCGGACATAAACCGCTGCCAGAAACCCTGGGCGACGGCTCGGGAGTCCTCAAGGGCAGATATCGAGACCACGCTGCTCCGGACGCGGCGGATGATCGGGACAAAGCTATTGGCAGGATGGAGGGAGGCGAGAGAGTGGACTTCACCGCGTTTCCCTTGGGGTTTTCTCATACGAAGCGGTGCAGGGTTGCCTCCGCCCGGTTCACAGGGTCCATACACCTTTCCTCCTCTGGTGGGTGTTCAACTTGTTCGTTTCATTGTATGGCGGGGAAACGGCGATGTTCGGGCTATCCTGTATTCGGATGAAAATGAGGATGTGCTAAAATGAAATGACAAAAAACGGGGAGGGCACATATGAACAGACAAGCGACGGGAAAAGGCATGGTTGAATGGGATGGGGCTCTCTGGTTGTCTGACCCCGAAGATCGTTTCGGATTCCGGGCGAACTGGAAGGTAAATCGCATCCTTTACCGGGAAACCTCCGCTTTTCAGGAAGTCGCAGTAGTGGAGACGGATGGATTCGGGAAAGCCCTCGTTTTGGATGGAATCGTCCAAACGACAGAGCGGGACGCATTTATCTATAACGAGATGATTACGCATATTCCCCTGGCAACTCATCCGCATCCAGAACAGGTATGCCTGATCGGGGGCGGAGATTGCGGGGCTGCTGGGGAAGCGGTCAAATACCCTTCTGTCGAAAGGGTGGATATGGTAGAGATCGACCCCAAGGTGGTGGAAGTGAGTCTCACACACCTGCCGGAAATCTCAGGGGGGGATCCCAATCCACGCATCCGTTTTCACTACGAGGACGGGGCGGCCTTTGTGGAACGCCAGGAGTCGCAATACGATGTTATAGCTGTTGACTCTTCCGATCCAGTGGGACCGGCTGCGGTATTATTTGAGAAGCCTTTTTATCGGGCTGTCCATCGGGCGTTAAAAGAGGACGGGATGATGGTGTGCCAGAGTGAATCTCCCGTCTTCCACCCGGATGTGATGAAGAGAGTCCATGATTCGCTGAGAGAACTGTTTCCCTTCGTACGAACCTATCTCGCCACTGTTCCCACCTATCCAGGAGGGATATGGAGCTTCACTCTCGCCTCTAAACAAGTTGATCCGATGGCCTCGGTCGTGGGGGAGCGCCTACAAGATCGAGATACCCGTTATGTAAACCGGGATGTGCTGGAGGGGTGTTTTAAGCTTCCCGTCTATGTGAAGAAGCTACTCGACCTAAAGAAGTGAAGGGTCCTGAAGGCATATCGTTAACCAAATAAAGGGTTCGGTTGACAATCGTTGACCGGATTTTTTATGCTGGTTACGGTTGATGAAACGGGAAGAGGTGGAGTGGAATTGTCCAGGAAGGCGTTATCTGTTCGTGATATGATGTTGGTTTCTCTGTTCGCTGCCATGACAGCGGTAGCGGGACAGATCTCCATCCCGCTACCCATGGTACCGATTACCCTGCAGACCCTGATCGTGATGCTTGCCGGTTCTGTGTTGGGTGCGCGCAAAGGGGCGGCCAGTATGGGATTGTTAATCCTGCTTGCTGCTGTCGGTGCCCCAGTTCTTTCAGGCTGGAAAGGTGGGTTGGGAGCACTGATCGGTCCCACGGCGGGTTTTATCTGGAGCTGGCCCATCGCAGCTTTCTTAATCGGTTGGATGACGGAGAGGATAGCCCCAAACCTCCGGTTCTGGAAGCTGATACCGATCCACTTGGGTTTCGGGAGCGTGATCATTTTCGCTTGTGGGGTAGGCTGGCTCCATTTTATGGCTGGGCTCGGCTGGGGAACTGCTGTTAGTACAGGCGTTCTGCCATTTATCCCCGGAGATCTCGCCAAAGTCGTCGTGGCTTCTACCATAGCTCCGGCCCTGTACCGAGCATATCCGGTGATACGTCCGCGCAGGGTTGCGGAGGAATAAGAAAAAACAACGGATATACACCTCTTAAAGCAGATAGGGGAACTCCTGTGAACGTTACTGCTTTAGGGGGATTTTTCGTGGGAAAAAGCCTATCGGAATATTTCCGATAGGCTTATAAGATTTTTATCGGAGTTGACTTGGACAAAAACTCGCCTTGTTGGAAGCCACACTAAGGTTTAGTTCGAATAAACCTTTTGTTGGGTGGGTTGGAAATTTGGAGCTTGTCCCTGCTGTGCTCCTTGTTGGGGTTGAGTCTGAGATTGAACGCCTTGCATTTGTTGGGGAGTTTGGCCCCCTTGCATCATTTGTCCTTGTCCCTGTTGTCCTTGTTGCCCTTGTTGTCCTTGCTGTTGAATCATTTGTTGCAGTTGCTGTTGAGTCTGGCTTGCGATTTGATTCACTTGATTAACGATTTGGTTGGTTTGAATATACTGGGAAGCTTTGTTTAAAGCTTGAAGGGCTTGTTGAATAGAACTACGAAGTTGATTATCCGATTGTTGATATTGTTGTTGAGCTTGGTTACTAAATTGTTGGATCTGTGAAAGAAGTTGATTGGTCACCTGCTGACTGGATCCGATTTGGCCCTGCTGAGTGTTTTGCTGAGCCTGTGATGCTCCTTGCTGCTGCTGGGAGCCGGTTTGAAGACTGCTCAGTTGCCCCTCTAACGATTTCAATTGGTTTCGAAGGGAAGATAATTCCACCGATACCTCTTGCGAGACTTCTTCGCGGATTTTTCGCTGCATTTCTTTTTCCTGTTTTTCCAAGGTTTTATCCCTCCACCATGCTGGTTTTTGATCGGTCAATAACTATTCTGCTGACTTGACAAGGGAAAAATCCCCGTTTGGAATTGTATGTTATTTCCATCTCGCGGTCCGGCTGCCCGCATGTGAGTATCGTCGTCCGATAAACAGCAAAAAGCCGACGGGATTCCCGTCGGCTTTTTGGACGTTCATACATCGGCTATTGAACATTTATCACAAAGGGGAGTACCTTTGTCCGCTCTCTTCCTGCTCCATCTCCCCATGATCTATGTTTTTCTGTGACTCACTTTGATCTTTGCCAGAAGCACATCCAGCCACCATCAACGACATCATTAGCCCGATACCTATCGCATTCCAAGCCCATTTCCTCATCAGCATTCACCTCGGTTTAATCATATACCAGCTTATATAACGAAGGAAGGAGACCGATAAATGATGATGGTCATTCCTACGACCACTGAGGGGTACCCCTAACGATGTAAACTCGCCTGCAACCACGGGCGAAGACGATAGGGTCCGATGGGGATTTGGATCAGGGTGGTTTTCCCTTGAGAATCTATTTTGTACAATTCATCACAGGAATTTGTATGAAAGTCAAGCAGAGGGTGCCCTCCCATCCCAAGGGCGGACGCTACCAGGAGTAAACGTTGCACAAGCATCCCAGCCTCCATCTGTTGGATGCGATACCCTCGGTACCCCAATGCCCTTTTAAGGTGATTCCGGTCCCCTGCTACATGCAGGCAGAGGGGTACTTGAGACAGGTTTACAGTGTGCTGGGACATTTCCTGCTGAAGTCGGGGTCTTTGATCCTCGGAACGGACTCGCCGCAATGCATGATCGGTCCTGTCATAGGAATAAGCCCCATCCGGGATGCCTTCCACTCCATACAAACATCCGACCAATGAGACACGGGGCATAGAATCCTCCAGCGCCTCATCCAAATCGTTCCGATACAAGAAGGAAGCCGTCGCCTCTCGCAACAGCGAAGCTAATTGTCCTTGGCCCATCTTCTCCAAAACAAAGTCTGTACCCGGTGAAATCCGTTTTCGGCAGGCTTGTGCTAGATCATACGACAACCGGTTTACATGGGGCAGAGCCACTATCTGGCCTTTTTGGCTTCTGTTTTTTTCACTGTTTACCGTTCGAAATGCTGACGTTGATTCAAATAGGGATGCTTCATTTATCCTGGTTAACATCTGATATTCTCTGATCCGCTTCGAGCGAACCTCATAATCATGCCGGACTAAAGTTATCTCCTCGCATAATTCTGTGGCAGAGACCGCTCCTCGATGATTCCTGTCAGCAAACCAAGTGATTCCCTCCTCTGCCGATAGTGGAATCATCGCGTACACGCTTTCCTCCCGTTCGGTCAGCCCGAGCAAGTGATGAACAGCCCGATCAAGAAATTGGAAGTACACCCCTGAGGCGAACCCAAAACGTCTCGCCACTTCTAGCAACTGTCCGATCAACACTCCCGTATCTAACCCTTGCAGACGGTAAGCCAAGTATTTGTATTTAAAGAAATTTTTCCAAAACATGACGGACACAAAAGCCAAGGCAAAACAAGCGGATACGTCACACCGATTACCGAGAGTCCGGGTCAGATAAGAATCAAAATTACCTTTGCGTATCAACACCAAACGGTGATGGGCTCCATCATAGTGGTAGATCCCGTGGGGGAGATCCTCGATTTTCAAATACACGTACAGTTCATTCGGATACAGAGCCCCCCCGGAGGGGACAAACCGTCGGTACATGGGGATCTTTTGTTCCCTGGGATTTAGGGGATGGAATGACTGGAAGCATTGCGTAACCCCAAATACATACCAAAGAAAATGACTGATTTCTCGAAGGGCAGGCTTTACGGGCGTTTCCCTTTCTTTAAGCGTCAGCGGTACTTCCGAAGAGAGCGGGATTACAGGCAATCCCCGGTAGAGTTTATACGGCAAAGGTGCGTCTTCCCAGTCCACCTCCCAGTCAGGTGGTTGGGTCTTGGAAATCTCAAAATGCAACTGGTGAAGAAATGCTTCCAGACTCATCCTGTCCCCTCCCGATCACGGCTTATGGAAACGGATGCGGATGCGGATTGAGCTGATCCAAGGTCAGGGGCTGTTTGGTATATCCGAGTTCCACCGGTACCCTCAATACCCTTTCCAGCCCTTCTAAGCGGATCAGGTGGTGCCCGAAGGTCATCGGCAACATCCCCGGGATCAGCACTTTCACGCAAAAGAGACCGTTTCGATGGATTTCCGGCGTTGTCTGGTTTACCACAATCACATCCAGGTTCAACTGATAGAACCTTTGAAGGATATTCTTGAGATCTTTTGTGAGATCCCTATGTTGAGTTGTCCGCTTGAATTCCTCGTCAAACCTTCTCAACGGGCGGTTTTTATCCAGCAAAAATTGCAGACGCTCCTGGGCTTTCGGTAAACCGTACAGTAAGGAATGATCCTCCATCTGCCGAACGAGGGACGAATCGTGGAACATGAGCTTCACTTTTTCCTTCTTTGCCTCATATTGCTTATTTATCATCACCATCGTGCTAGACAATTCATGGATTGCACTTTTTACCGCTCGTATAGGGTCGAGATGAGCCCCAGCTGCACAGATAAGGTGAGCTCCCTGCAACGTTTGGTTTTGTGCTACGACCCACACGCTGGGAATGCTGTTTTCCATCGTCGTATTAAAGAAGCTGAGATGATACCCTGTCACGGTTTGGAACCGATCGATCATTAACTGCAGTTCCCGGTCATCGGCGGAAGCCGGATCCAATCTCGGCACAGGCAACTGGGCGTACCAAGTCATCAAGAATGAGTCGCGTTCCACGACTTCTAAAAGGCCGTAGAAAATGGCTTCCTCCAACGTTCCTCCTAAGGCGCATCCATTGGAAGTTTCAAAGACAAAGCTTTCCCCTCCACACGGGCCGAAATAAGCGAGGGATTTTGGAACCAGAATAGGCCGCTCTTGTAACAATGAATAACCCCATGCCCAATGGATCGGACGGTCGGGATCAAAGGGTTTGAACGGAAAATGGGGTTGGTCATATTGTTCCTTTGCGTGCACCCCGACCTTTAGGGGGTTTAGCGCTTGATCCCTCAGATTTTGGTAACGATCATGGATCGTTATCCGCTTGCCTCGAGGTTCTAAACCGCAGTAGCGCTCCAGTCCTTCCAAAATAGCCGTACATTCACTATCTGTATAGGAATGAGTCCGTCCACCTGTTCCTTCATCTCCCGCAAACAACGGTAACTTTACACCCGCATCGGCGAAGGTTGAGGCCAGATCATGCATTTTCCCGTTCAAAATGCCGGTTCGATGATCTAGATAGTCTTTGACCAGAATGTCCTTCAGATCCTTGATGGAGCGAGAGCGGTAACGGTTACGACTGACCTTCGGACTCGGTTGCAGGTGAATACTGGATGCAGCTGAAGAATCGTCAGGCAGTCGGCTGCAAACTGAACACAACGGGTCAGGCAAAAAGAAGTGACGAGAGATCCCAAGGGTTTTCAGGTGGATGATAAAGACACCCTCATCCAAATGGGACCGACTGCCTTGTATTACCTTCCGTGCTTCTGTATCCAGTAAGTAGGCCATTTGTAAAAGAGCCGTACGTGAAGACCATGGATCACGGACGATTCCCCCTTGAGCTGCCAGTTTCTGTTGCAGTCGCGACCTCTTTTGTGAGTCGGGTCCGGCAACGAGGAGTCGAGTGTCCGCACATCGGGAGCATCCTGGTGTTCCTGGACGAACCAACGGTCCGACCACTCCTTCTCCGAAGGAAACAAAGCCGCGCAGCCAAGGGATGCCGGCTCCCCGAATCACCTCTTCCGCCTGGTGATGAACGGAAGGGTCCCAGGAATCGTGCAGTACCAAAGCCAAGTCCGCTTTTTCCGCCTCTACTGCTGTCCAATCGTTCCAGCGAATGACCTGGTACTCGGTGGATAGTTTTCCAAACACGAAGTCCGCTAACAGTCCCTCTCCAACAACTGCCACCATGCTGCTCACTGGGACTCCTCCCTTCGAAGCAACACGCCGACCACGTCTATCTGTTTCTCCTTCAAAAACGGCTCTTGTACCAGCTCAAAGACCATCAATCGCTTCTGGTTTCGTTTCAAGATCTGTAGAGCGGTTTGTAAGAGTTCCGATTGACCTGCCTCTTTGCATGAGGGAATCACAAGGGTTTGCGTACTTTCTTCTTTTAGAAGTACCGTTGATACCTCCAAGGCTCGCACGGAGTGACCTGTCGCTTGGTTTTGCACTATCGAGAGTGTCTGTTGCAACGCCTTTCGTAACGCCAAAGTCGTATTTAGACCCGCATTGCCATACCAATAGTCCCCGAGCCCAACCCATACTACCGGAAAGCCGGATACTTTCTTTCCCAATCCAAGCTTCGGTTCACCTTGCATCGTGGTCAATGCCTGCAAATAAAACCGGCAACGTTCATCCTCCACCGTACCCAACTGTACTGGGAAGACGGTAGGCTTCTGATTCGCCTCCTCGCTCAGCTCCTCGAGCAAACACTTTTGCAACCCGCGGCAAACCCCTCCCGCCATCGTTCTCCCTGCTCCGACACCAACAAACGCTAGTGGCTGAGCCAACCGGTCCTCTAAGAATGGCTCGGCTAATCGGGACATATACGCTTCAATCCCGGTCAAGCCTGCTTCCCGCCGCGCTTCCTCATGTGTCAGACCGGTACAAACAATGTCCGATAACAACTCGGCTGGCCCCTCTGACAGCGGGTCAGCCACTTGCACCCGACACTGAGCCAATGGAAGTTGCTTTAAATCTCCCTCCTCCCAAAGATGGAAAATTCCTGATTTTTCTGATGTTAACAAGTGGAAAGTCGAGAGCCATTCATCGGACTCATGTCGGCGTAAATCTTCTTTGAATAAAGAGTCGAGATCCTCAACCCATTCGGCTTTTGCCTGTCCAGTTACCAGCGGATGGGGCATAAAAGCGTGCCAGTTACCTTCCATCGTCTCCAAGTCGAGTAGAAAAAAGCGGTTATTTAGTTCGGGTTGGGTCACGCCTGTCGCGGTTTTGAACCATTCAAACACCATGACATTGGCCAACATCGCTTCCGCTGTGGAAGAGAAGGTGTGTAACTGCGGATCTTTGCAGAGCGCGGACCGGTGGATGCGGCGCCACGCCGACTCCCAACATCCGTCAGAGGCGGGATGGACCAGGGGACCTGCTATTCCCACCTGCTGGAGACACAGGGCAGGGATAAAAACCTTCTTTTCATCCCGACAAGCCTTATGCAGCTCCCGCAATTCTTCGACATCGTCCTCTTGCGTGACATATAATACCGCATCGTAGGGCTGCACAACCTCTCGCCACGGACGCCTCCTTTTCTTCAGGGTAATCTCCTTCAGTTCCACCTCTGGATCCGTTTCGTGGACATGGTTGACTAATTCCTCCAACCGTTGCCGATGGGTCGGCATCGAATCCGTGATGAGCATGTGGAACTGGGGCAATCCGGATTCCAGCAATGCCGCAACTAATGAGACAAAAAAAGGGCCGCAGCCGATTGCCAAAATGTTGCGTTGGCGATAGGACTGAAAATGGTATCCGCCCGAGCCATTGAAATGATCCAAAAATTCCATTTGGGAAGCATACTTTTTACGCACCGTATCTGCCAAATGATGCGGACGATCTTGGCTGACATCCCGAACAAATCCGTTGTCGTACAACGTTTCTGCGATTTCATACACTCGATCCCGGTAGGGGTCCGGCAATCCTTCCGTTAATTCCTCCAACGTGTATTCCCCGTTAAGCACCGGTATCATTTTTTCAACCCACTGATGAATCGTTCTGCCTTCTATGCGGAACGAGACGGAGTTGTTCCGAAAATACACGCCACCGTTTGGATCGGGTAAGTAAAAGGTGTCCCCTTTCACTTTGAGACGCATCCAGGGGTTTAAACGTGCCATATCCGACCCTCCTTTCAGAAGTTTTCTTACCCACGACACCATCACTCTGATATCTTATGTCCCCATGTTTACTGCTCATTCCTCATTAAGAAAACCCCTGCCAGCTCAAAAACTCACTGTACAGGGGTAGCCCCTCAGAAACCCTGATCCTTATCAACAGCTTTCTGATCCTACCACATCAGATGCGACCAGGCTAACAACCATGGCAATGGTGGCAATGATGACAATGCCAACTGTGGCAATGATGACAGTGGTAACTGTGACAGTGATGACAGTGGTAATGGCAGTGATGACAGTGGTAACTGTGGCAATGATGACAGTGGTGGCAATGGGCTTCACCAGAAACATGGACGCCTTGATTCTCCCAAGGCGTCGCCTTTCCTGCCTGGAAATTATCAATGCTTAACTTTTGAAGATCCTTTTTAAAATTATTGTCCAACTTTCCAACCTCCCTCCATAAAATGGGTAGGGGATTCCCCGATATCGTTATGTTTATGAAAGGAAAGCCCACGATTGCTGGTCCTTCATCAAATAAAGTTTGTATCTTTCATATGAAGCCAAAATCCCCGTTGTTACCAGCGGGGGCTCTGGTTATCTTGAGGTTTCCAAACAGGAAATCGATAAAAAGCGGCGTATTTGTTGAATGCCACTGTAAAAGGAATAACAATCATGGGGGGATAAGAAGCGATGGATAGACATAAACAAGCTAGATATTTTCGTGATCTTCATTTACAACCGGAAATATTGGTCCTGCCGAATGCCTGGGATGCTGTAAGTGCAATCATCTATGAACAGACCGGCTTTTCAGCGATTGGCACCACAAGTGCCGGGATTGCGGCGTCCTTAGGATATCCGGACGGTGAATACATACCTAGAGAACAGCTACTCGCCTATACCCGACGAATGGTTGACAGCGTGAAGGTACCGGTAACGGCAGATATTGTAGGGGGTTATGGTCCAGGAATCGATCAAATTCTAGACACGGTGCGGGGGGTCATCGATTGTGGGGCTGTAGGAATTAACATCGAGGATGGATTGGCGGATAACAAGCTAGAAGACTTACAGGTTCAAGCAAACAAAATTGATGCGATACGCAGGCTTGCGGATAGGATGAATTTCCCCCTTGTTATTAATGCGAGAATCGATTTGTACTGGTTGAGTATAGGGGATCGGGAGGATCGATTGAATCAAGCGATTCGTCGAGCCAATGTCTATATCGAAGCAGGTGCAGATTGTGCTTTTGTCCCAGGTGTTTACGAGCCATCAATGATTAAGGAGCTTGTGACTGGTATTCGCGGTCCCTTAAATCTGTTAGCAGGGCCTCAATCCCCTGACACATCCCAGTTAGAAAAATTGGGAGTATCACGAGTCAGTATGGGCTCGGGACCGATTCGCGCGGTACTCGCTCATGTACGGAAAATATCAGAAGAGTTATACCATCACGGTACCTATACCTCTATTTCTGATCAGATACCTTATTCACAAGTGAATCAATGGCTGGAGAAAAAATGAGGGCTTCTGCTGACACAGAAGCCTTTTTTTATCCTTTCTCCGCCAAGGCTTGCGTGGCGTCCGGTTGTGTAATCTTTTCGTAGGTATTTAGGACACTCTTCAGGCCCAGGAGAGAAAAGATTACAACCAAAATCCCTGCGGTAAGGAAGATGGTTAAAACACTTGTGAACTCAGCTAATGAGCCGGCGATGGAGCCACTGATAGGGAGTGCTAAAAAAGCGACCATCCGCGTGGAACTGACCACACGTCCCAACAGGTTTCGAGGTACAATCTCCTGTCTTAGAGTAAACCAGTTGATTGCCAATAAAGTAACCGAACCCAAGATGATCATCCGACAAATAACCAGTCCGATGATAAAGGATTGAGAGGCTACTAACAAAACCTGACCTAAACCAATCATGACCCCAGCAAATATGATAATCCTTCCTCTGGAATATGAGTTGAGCTTATTTGCCAAGTAAACAGCGATAAGAGAGCCGATAGTTTGGCAGGAGAAGATAATACCGATATCTGTAGCTTGTAACCTTAGATAATCTTTGAGGTAAAACATAAACAGCGCTTCGACAGCTCCATAACCAACATTGATCAGGAAAATGAGAAAGGTTCCAGTGAGGATTACCTTGGTCTTAAATACATAACGGAGCCCTTCTTTAATCGGCTTGATGATGGACGGCATTTTAGTTCGTTTTTCAATCGCTTTTAATTTAACAAAGGAGATACAGATCCCCGATAAAAAGAAAGATACGCTGTCTATATATAATACATGAGCGACCCCCATCATTGCGATGAGGAAACCTGCGATGGATGGCCCGGCAAAAGTGGTTAGGGTCTCTGAAAGCTTAAAAAGGGAATTTCCTTGGACAAGGTTTTTATCCTGTAAGACCTCTGGAACGACGGATTCAAAACTTGGGTGATAAAATGCACTGACACTTGCTAAACAAAAAATCACCACGTATATCATCCATATTTCAAGGAATTGAAAGTGATACGCCAATGGAATACTTACAATCAACAGGGCGGAAACCATATCTCCCAAGATCATAATCTTTTTTTTACTGATCTGATCAGCGAGGGCTCCTCCTAAAAGGCTAAAAAGAACTTGAGGGGCAACCTCTAGCACAAAAGCTAAAGCCATTAAACCAGGTGATTTTGTTAAATCATACACAAGGAGCGGTAAAGCAATTAAAAAAAAGGAATCCCCGAGTTTGCTTATGGACATAGCGATTAAGACTTTCACGTAATTTTTGTTTTTAAAAACCTCGGGGAATCGCATAAGCATGACACCTTTCTGTTCTTGTATACCAACAAGTACTTCTCATACCCTGATTCTTTCGCTACCTTTCTCTGTAATCCTCTTTTTATAATCTCTTTGAGCCGACCCGCATACAGGGCAGTTTGGCTGCTTATCCCAAGAAGATATTTCTTTCACACCTAACGTAAAGAAATTGATTTCCATCATTTTTCCTAATGCGAGGGGTTTGTCGAGACCGGTGACTAACTTAAATAACTCATTGACGATCGAACCAGCCAATATCGCTACATTGGGGCTAATCGCTGCGTTTTTGCGCTGAAAATCGATTTTCTCCATATATTTCAGGTGGTTATCTAGACTAGGATCTGCTTTCTTTTTGGAATCGACGTGACATTGGACACATCCTGTTTGTCCGGGGATCATACTGTAAAAACGGCCACGGGTGTTCATGACTCCCCCTGAAACCATAGGTAACCGAGCCTTGACTATAGCCTCATTTACCCAGTCTTGAATATGGAGAGTAGGGCGATCAGCGACACAGATGACATATTCTGTTCCATCAATATGCTGGAAGACATCTTCGGAGCTTTCAATTTTACAGTTCGTGATGGACAAATGGACGTTCGGGTTAAATTGTTGGATTCGCTGAAAGGCCATCTCGGTTTTTAATTGACCGATATGAGATTCCGAATAAAGCAATTGGCGATTGAAGTTGCTCAATTCAAGCCGATCAAAGTCAAGAGCTTTGATGTTATGAAACCCTAAGGCAGCCAAATGATAGAGAATTTGGCTCCCCAATCCGCCGATCCCGAGCAGGGACACTTTACAGTTATTCAGTCTTTCCTGGATTTCATATTTACTTTCGTTGGCGGAGGTAAATAAAGAAAAGAAGTTAATGTTAGCCTTATAACGTTCCAAATCATAATCCAGGAGTTTGTCTGGTTTTATAGAAGAATCCTCAATATAACCCTCTTCATTTAACGCTTGGATGGCATGGATAATCTCTTCCCTTGATATCTCAGGAAACTGACCACGAACCATTCTTACAATTTCGTCTAAATCGTTTTTTCCATTCATGGCTTCAATCATCAGCGTGACACTACCGTTAGGGTCATCAATCATACCCGCTACACCGTCTTCTTCACCGATTTGTATCTTATCCCCCCAACAGAAAACGGGGATGGTCTCTTTAAATTTTGGTTTCATAAGATAGCTCCTTAAATAAAATGGTTGGGGGAATCGACATGTCGATTCCCCCATTAAACAATCCCTTAACCCGGCAGAGCTCCCAAAACGCCAGCGATGCTAGCTCCTTTACGCACTTTGATCATCATGATGAATCCACCTCCTTGAGTAAGTCATGTCACAAATATAAGAATTTGAATAATTTTTGTCAAATTCGGACTATTCATTAATTAGGGCTTTTCCACCCCATTACGACCGTTTTTCATTGTTTATTGCGTTTATCGTCTATTAATCAATGTTGGAATCAAATAGGTAGTCAGGTATAATTATAATTTCGGTTAATTAGCATGAACTTGGGAGATGTTTCAAACAAGATTGGAAATATCTCAAGAGAAGAGACGTGAGGAGTCTTGAGTAACCTTAGATACCTGATATGGCTTAAAAAAGTAATAGCCCGATGAACTAAAAGAGCCCTTTGGCGTTGTCAATATAATTATTCATTTTTCCAGAAAAAACAATGAAAAAAATTCAACCAGGTAAAACGGCATAATTCACTATTGCCTACCTTTACTGATGGAGATATTCGCTGTCAATCACGAGGAGAGTCCTACGGGTTATCGAGTGGGAATAGCGGTGAAATCCGCGTGTCGTTGGATATGCTGGATAAAGCGGTCATTGAGGGGCGCCAGGAGATCGGTGGCCCCTCGTTCATAGGAGCCGCTTCGGTTGACGACAAACACCCGGCTGGCGGAGATTCGGTAGTACTGGCTGGAAAAGCGGGGAAGGGTTCCGGAATCCGCTGCGATATGCAACAAGGCGGGATCTTTTTTTAGTTTGAAGGGGACAATCCCCAGGGTATCCGAAAGAAAAATTTGATACGAGACGTGGGGTTTTTGGAAAATGAGCTCTTTGGTCGTTAGTGTGAAGCCGAGTCGGTTCCGCTTCTGAGAAACCAACAATTCGCCCTCGATCTTTTTGATTGGGATAAAATGGGAGTAGGGCATGGGTCACACCCTTTTGTGTAAAAGTTCTTTTCATTTTAACATAAGGAGGGGGAGGCTTTCTATCGGAGTGAGGAATGGAAGACCGGGAGGGAAGAATGTGGAGAAAGAGATTCGAACGGTGGCAGATGTACGAGCCCTATTGAACCGGTTCGGGACTTTCATCTATACGGGGGATACCTTGGGAGATCTGGAATTGTTGGAAGAGGAATTGGATGAACTTCATCAACTGGGGATGATCGAACAAGAGACATGGGTGGCTGCACGAAGGATACTCGGACGCGGACGGAAGAAGGTGAAAGGGAAGGACAGCTGATCCATAGTAAAAGCGGCCGGCAATGACCGGCCGCTTTGCGCTCTCTGTTATCTTTCATCCGTGACTTCCCGTACAAGGGGCAGGGTGGAGCAGCGGAAGGCACCGCCCGACTTGATGATCTCTGACAGATCAACTTCGACGACATGGAAGCCCTGACGCCGCATCGTTTCGTTGACACGGGAATTGATCGGTAGGCTTAATAGGGTTCGGTTGCCCAAGGAGAGAATATTGGTCCCTAGGGTGAACTGCTCCTTTCTTTCCACTTCAATCAACTCGTACCGAGCGGAAAGCTGCTTTAGATCCTCCGGCTGAAAGGCCTGAGGGTAAATAAGGGCTTCTCGAGGAGAAAGGACGTTGAAGACACAGTCGAGGTGAAGGAATTTCGCCGGGAAGGCCAGCGGGATAATCTCCATGCCGGGAAGTTCCTTACTCAGTTCCTCCACCGCTTGGCGGGAGGTGCGGCCACTGTCTCCTACCCAGATCGTTTCTCGGTCGATCATGACGTCCCCGCCTTCAATGCTACCGGAGCGAATCAGGTGGAATGGGATGTGGGAACGGATTAACCAATCGGTAAAAATCCGTTCTTCCCCTTTGCGGATGTCCTCTTCCATGTTCGAGACAAAAAGGCGGGAGCCGAGAGTGAAGCCGATGTCCCGGGTAAACACTTGGTCAGCGAAAGCGGGGTCGGGCTCCAGGAGGATCACATCGATACCGTAACGGCGCAAGGTTTCCACCAAATTCCGGTGTTGTGCTTCCGCTAGGTTGGTGTTGATGCCCTCTTCTTGGAATCGGGCCTGTACTTCATTGATGACCTGATCGATTCGGAGATGGCGAGGCGGGCAGAGCACCACTCTTTTCAACGGATCGTACTCGCTCCAGCACATCGCAGGAGTTTCGATATCTCGGATCATGGGCGGACCTCCGTCCTTCGAGTCTGGTGATCGATAAGGGGGTACTGATTAAAATAACTGGAACGATACCAATCTATTCAGAAACGGGTCCCATGAACAAGTATATTCCCAATATACAGAAAAGGGAAGGGTTAGGACAAATTTTATGTCAGGTTATCTGACAATGCATTTCCCTCAAAAAAGCCGGACCCCTGGGTCCGGCGATAGATGGTTTTGCACGTTTGAAGGAAATGCCGTTTTCAGGCTTCCACGGAGGTCCGGTAATACGCAGGGCGATTGGCTTCGTAATCCGCGATTTGGTCCTCTTTCTGCAAAGTGATGGCGATGTCGTCCAGGCCGTGCAGGAGACAGTGCCGCCGATAAGGTTCTACTTCGAAGCTGGCGGAGAAGCCCTGTCCGTCCTGAACCTGGCATTTCTCCAGATTCACGGTAAGGGTTTCCGTCGCACCTTCGGCAATACGGGCGAAGAGTTGATCGACGGTAGCAGGGGGTAATTTCAGGGGAAGGATTCCGTTTTTAAAACAGTTGTTGTAAAAGATGTCGGCGAAAGTAGGGGCGATCACCACACGGATCCCATGGTCAAGGAGGGCCCAGGGGGCGTGCTCACGGGAGGAACCGCACCCGAAATTGACCCCGGCCACAAGAATGGAGGCCCCTACGTAGCGTTCCTGATTTAATTCGAAGCTTGGATCAGGGTTTCCTTCGGAATCAAAACGCCAGTTGTAAAAGAGGAATTGGCCGAATCCTGTTCGCTCGATTCTTTTCAGAAACTGCTTAGGGATGATTTGGTCTGTATCCACGTTGGCACGGTCCAGGGGAACGACACGTCCGGTATGCTGGGTCAAAGGTTCCATTATAATCCTCCTCAGTCTTCAAGATTCCAGTTGCGGATATCGATGAAGCGGCCTTCTACAGCGGCGGCAGCGGCCATCATCGGGCTGACTAGGTGGGTTCGTCCCCCCCGCCCCTGCCGCCCTTCGAAGTTACGGTTAGAGGTGGAGGCACAGCGCTCTTTGTCCGAGAGGGTGTCAGCATTCATGGCCAGACACATGCTGCAACCGGATTCTCGCCACTCAAAGCCAGCATCCATGAATACCTGGTGCAACCCTTCTTTTTCTGCCGATTGTTTCACTTGCTGAGAACCCGGGACGACCATCGCCCGGACATGGGGGGATACCTGTCGGTTTCGGACCACACTGGCCGCAGCTCGCAGGTCTTCCAAGCGGGAGTTGGTGCAGGAACCGATGAATACACGGTCCACTTCGATATCGGTGATCGGCGTACCGGGAGTAAGGCCCATGTATTCCAGAGCGCGTCGGGCTGATTTGCGTTCCGTTTCGGTTTGGAAATCATCAGGATCGGGGATTTGGCCGGTTACTTCGATTCCCATACCGGGACTGGTGCCCCAAGTGACCTGTGGAGCGATTGCAGAAGCGTCCAGGAACACCTGCTCGTCAAAGACGGCCCCTTCGTCAGTGGCTAGCTCTCGCCAGTCTGCTTTAGCCTGTTCAAAGGCTTCTCCCTGAGGGGCAAACCGTTTCCCTTCCAGATAGGCGAAGGTGGTTTCATCGGGAGCAACCATCCCGGCACGGGCTCCTGCTTCAATGGACATGTTGCAGATAGTCATCCGTTCTTCCATCGACATACTGCGGATTGCCTCTCCGGTATACTCGATGACGGTACCGGTTGCCCCGTCGGTTCCGATTTTAGCGATGACGGCGAGGATGACGTCTTTAGCAGTGACTCCGGGACGGAGTTTTCCGTCGATACGCACTTCCATGGTTCGGGGTTTCAACTGTTGGAGACACTGGGTGGCTAGCACGTGTTCCACCTCAGAGGTCCCGATTCCGAAAGCGAGGGCTCCGAAAGCACCGTGAGTAGAGGTATGACTATCCCCACAGACGATGGTTTTTCCCGGAAGGGTAAGCCCCTGCTCGGGTCCGATGACATGAACAATCCCTTGTTCTGGATGATCCAGATCATACAATTGAATACCGAATTCTCGACAATTTTTGGCCAGGGTGTCCATCTGAGCTGCGGAAGTAGCGTCAGTAACAGGTAGGGAGCGGTCGGTGGTGGGGACATTATGGTCCATCGTCGCCACAGTCAAATCGGGCCTGCGGACTTGGCGTCCATGGAGCCGAAGACCTTCGAACGCCTGAGGAGAGGTTACTTCGTGGATCAGGTGCAGATCGATGTAGAGAATAGCTGGTTTTCCTTCCTCCTGGGCAATCACGTGCCGGTCCCATACTTTTTCAAACAGGGTGCGTGGTTTCACTTTTCTCTCACCTCGTCGTTCAGATATCGGTGCCGATTGTGCGGCTGCGAAAAAAATATATTGTTCCTATTGTAGCAAACTTTCAGAACGGCGCTACTGCCAAATGTTCTCTTTGGACGAATCGGTTGAAGCGTGCTAATGAGACTATGGTAGCGGATAACCGTTTATTTGTCTAAGATATATAATATATAAGGTCGATAGGTATAACCTATGGAGGTGAGGGGTATATGGAGATGCGTCTGATGGAGTATGCAGTGGAAGTTTGTCGGAAGAAGAGCTTTACCAAGGCGGCAGCCAGCCTTCATATCGCTCAACCTTCTTTAAGTCAACAGATTAAATCATTGGAGCGAAAGCTTGGCGTCCGTTTGTTTGTCCGAGGACATGGGGAAGTGGTTCCGACGCCGGATGGGGTTCGTTTTTTGGATCATGCGGAGAAGATTTTGCGAATGCGTGATGATCTGGAACGGGAAATGAATGAGCGAAGTGAGGGGATGAGGCGAGAATTAACGATTGGTGCCCCCGCAATCACTGGCGGTCATGTTTTACCGCCTCTTCTCCAGGCATTTGGGGTGCGTTATCCTCAGGTCCGGGTGCGCTTGATCGAGGAGTCTCCGGATAAGTTGGAAGATTTGACGGCAAGAGGGATGGTGGATCTCTCCATTTTATCTTTGCCAATCGAAGATTCCCGCTTGACGACCCGAGGGATGTTTACGGAGCCTCTGCTGCTTGCATTACCGCGGACGGAGAAGGAATGGATGTCGGAGACGGTTCGTCAGCTGGTGAAGCCTGCTTCCCATCACTTTCAAGACCACCCCCTCCAGGAAGATGGCAACCTCTCCTTGTCAGTCTGTTCGGGCGCTCCCTTTATTTTGCTGAAAAGAGGGTTTGGCTTTCGCCGGGTCGTATTGGAATTGTGTGCGGAGAGCGGGTTCCAGCCACAGATCATTTACGAGACAAGCAGTATTGAAACGGCACAATCTCTTGTAGCCCACGGACTTGGCGTCACCCTAGTTCCGAATATGGTGGTTCGGCACCATGCTCAGCCTAAGCCCCTGTATCTCCCTATCGATTCCCATCCGACGCGTACACTAGTCTTTGTTTACCTCAAGGAACGTTATCTCAGTTTAGCTGCACGGGCCCTTTTGGATACGTATTATCAGGAGGTGCAGAGGGCAAGGTAAATCTGGTATCCACCCGTTCCCTGTGATAGAATAGAGAACAAATGTTCCGGGTGGAGGGGGTGGGGAGGATGAAGAACGGGGTACAGCCAGACCGGTGGTTCCCCGCCAAACCAAAATCGGTTTTAAACCGGGTGACGGAAGAACGGATGCCTTTTGATTGGTCGATCAACCCTTACCGGGGATGCGGTCACGGATGTCATTTCTGTTACGCGAGAGCCACCCATACCTGGCTTGGGTTTCATACCGACGACAGCTTCCGCAACAATATCATCGTGAAACGGGATGCAGCGGAAGTCCTCCGGTCGGAATTGAAACGCGGTAAGTGGAAGGGAGGCGGTATCGCGATTGGAACGGCTACCGATCCGTATCAACAAGTAGAGGGGAAACTGGGGATTACCCGGTCGCTCCTGGAAGTCCTGCGGGAATATGGAATTCCGGTCGGCATCACCACCCGGTCCCCTCTGATTTTGCGGGATCGAGATCTCTTATCCACCATGCGGATTCATTCCATTAACGTCAGCATCAGTACACTGGATGAAGAGGTGTGGAAAAAAACAGAGCCTTCCTCTCCCCATCCCCGTCAACGGCTTCGTATGGTACGAGAGTTGACGGAGGCAGGGATCCCTGCCGGGGTCTTCCTGGCACCGATTATGCCCTTTCTTACCGATAGCGATGAGCAGCTGGAGGAAGTTATTCAGGAAGCAGCAAAACAAGGGGCTGGCTTTCTCCTCCCATCTGTCTTGCGCTTGAAACCCGAGGTGAAGGATTGGTTTTTCCGCCAGATACAACCAGCTTTCCCTCGGTTGTATCCCCATTTGGTCCGCCTGTACGAGGGGGCTTATGCACCAGAAGAGTATCGTTGCCACGTAACAGAAAAAGTAAAAAGACTTGCTGAAAAAGCCGGTCTCCTCTCTCGGGTTCCTCCGATAGCGGGCGCGGTTCACCCGGTGGACACTAATGACAAGGAGCACCAGAGTGAAGCGCCGATCCAACTGAGCTTATTTTGAGTTGCTTCAATGCTTCTTTGACGTGCAATTAAAAAGCCGACTGCTCTCACAGCCGGTTTTTAAAACGGTTTTTATTGGTGGAAGTGGACAGGTGGTTAACCGCCAAAGCGGTTCCGAGTGTCCGTGCTGGCTTTCCTGGAACAGCGAATGGGTGTTCCTAAGCCTTTGGGTTAGGGTAGGGTTGGTGTTTCCGTTCTACGGGCGGTATTGGCCCGGTATTGGAGGACCTGAATCCGCTGATGGGTCTTTAGTATTCGCCAGACACGAACTTTGAACCGCATGCTCCCACTCCTTTTGCTCAGGCAACCCTGATGGACATTCATTGAAGGGATAGAAGAAAAAAAGAAAAATGAGTCTGAAATGTTCTATTTTCAGTTTAATCGGCGGATGCTGACTGCACAATCAACCGAAGGCCCAAATTAAAACAGGGGCTTTTCGGCTATATGGATAGGCTGTTAGGCCTATAGGTAGGTATTGGCTTAAAACTCCGGATATGAACCCAGAAAAAAACCGCTCCTCTGGAGCGGTGAGATTCAGTAGCCGGGCGAACCGGAGGATCCCCCTGTTGTCCCGTTTTGGGTTCCGTTGTTGGTTCCGTTGTTAGTTCCGTTTTGGGGGGTGGATCCGGTACCGTTTCCCCTTTCGGGAGTTCCCTCTGTCTGGTCGGCTCCTTCTTCCGCCGGGCTTTGTCCTTGGAACTTCTGACCGTCCAGGGTTTCAAGTGGCAATTCAAGTTCTTTTTGGAGAATATGACTGATCCGCAGTCGTTCGTTGTCATTGATATAGTGGTACCAGATTCCCTGAGGATTATCCTTGGAATCGTATCCCTGGACTTTCAGGGTTTCCGTTCGGTCTTTAGGGATACTCCGGTAGGTGGATTGCAGTTTGTACATCTCACTGACTTTCATATTGTGACTGACATTGTCTCCGACAGCCTTCAGGACATCGTCGATCTTGGATACGGAGTTGAGACTGACGGCTTGACTCATCAAGTTTTGCACCACTTCGCGCTGGCGCTCGTTTCGACCGGCGTCTCCCCGTGGATCCGATTTCCGCATTCGGACGTAGGCCAAGGCTTCGTGACCGTCTAGATGGGTAGGGCCTTGCTTAAACGTATACCATTTGTAGAAGAGTCGCATGTTGAAATTGAAAGGAACGTCTACGTCCACTCCCCCGAGGGCATCGACGACCTGGATGAATCCGCTGAAATTGATTTTTACGTAGTAATCGATCGGGATGTTGAGATAGTTTTCCAACGTTTGCACTGTATTGGTCATGGGGCCGACACGGTTCTGGGTTCCATAGTAGGGAGCCGCGTTCAGTTTGGTTTTTACCCCGTTAGAGTTGGCGATTTCAGCATAGGTGTCCCTAGGGACGCTGACCATCTTGATCGATTTCTTTTTCGGATTCACGGCAGCGACGATCATGGTGTCGGAACGCCAATTCTTCGCTTTCGCAGACTTAACATCAGTTCCGACCAGAAGGACCGTAAAAGGCTCATCCATCGTGACTTCCTTATCCCTTTTGTCGGATTTCTTTCGATTGAGAGGATCATAGGATTGGTCTACGGCACCAAAGACCTGGTAGATAAAATAACCGGATGCAAGGACTCCAATGATGAGGAGGGACAAGAAGATTCGCAGCCACAGTTTCTTTTTCTTCTTTTCCTTCACTCGTGTCATTCGTGACTGGTTGATAGGTCATACCCCGCTTTTTGGTATCCAGGTTTTCTTTTTTTACATATGATATATTCCGGAAGGATTCCGGTCAATTTTATACGTGTAAAGCCGAATTCCCTTTCCTCAAAGGTTCAGCACCCACAAAGAGGTGGAAGACACGTTCAGAGGGTTTATCTCATCATGTCCAAAGAACACGAAAGGAAAGGAAGAGAAAGGAAAGGGAGCCGCTGATCCTTCATCAGCGGACATGTCGGCGGCGGGATCGCCGTATTAGCCAGAAAGCGATCACCGTGATGATCAGCAGAGTGAGGAGGAGGATTCCCCAGCCGACCGGATTGGGGACCTGCATTTGAACACGGACCGGGTTTGATTCGCCTGGTTTCAGGTTCCAGGTCAACGTCTTGCCATCGGCGGAGACGTTATCGGCATTATGTGCTTCGGGTTCCAAGGGAAGGGTGAGCTTGAGATTGAGGTTCATTTGGTCGATCAAGTTTTTCCCCAAGGGGTCATCCGTCGAAAGGCGTTTCAAATTTAGATTTTCTTTGAACGTGATCGATGTGTTGAAAAAGCCGTTAACCACCTTTAGCGGGCCCTGCTTCTTGTCAGGAAGAGAGGGAAGAAGGCCTGCTTCTTTTCCTCCGGGAGAAATCTCTTCCAGAAGATCCCTGGCTGGTGGGTCATCGGCGATGTTGGAGACACGTTTTTCCGCTATCCAACCGGTTTGGTTTCCTTTTTTCAGATCCCTGATTTGATATCCTTTGGCCTCTGCCTTTTTCCGGATAGGTTGCAGCTTCTCCGTCAGCAAGGGGTTAGTCAGCATTTTTAGCCGGTAAACCCCAGAGCCGTCGGCATGGACTGTGATATGCATATCAGCGTCTACACAGCCAGCTAGCAAACAGAGGGAAAGTACGAGCAGGCCTATAAAGGTGTATCGGTTTGTCTTCATCCATCCGCTCCTTCTGTCCACCTTTGGACATATAAGGAAGAGGCCCCGTGAGGCCTCCGGTGGTCGGTCGATGCCGTTGGCTTCCTCCGGTTAATATAATTCGACAAGGGTGAGCAGGGCTTTGACATTCGGATCTACCGTCTTGGGATCGACCTGACCAGTCTCATCGAAACGAACCCGGGAGAGAGAGTCGGCGATGGGGTTGGGTTGTTCAAACCGAAGGACCCCTGATTCCTGCATTTCCTTCACTTGGATCACCTTTTGATGCAACTGTTTGTTATCCATACTCATCCATCCTCCTTGGGCGGTCGAATCGGAGTCCGGACCCAAAAGGAGAGGCGGGAGCTTCCGATTGATCCTCTTTTAGGGTAACGCAAAAATTGACGAAATGGAACGAAAAAATGTCCACCCCAATAATAAACATCTTGACTTGAGCTCCCATCCATGGGAACGTTATTTTATAACCGAAAGGTTCAATTGTATATCGCGGGGACAGGTACCCCTCCCACTGAGGAGAGGTTGAAAAGGGAAGCCGGTGTGATTCCGGCGCGGTCCCGCCACTGTGACAGGGAAGTCGCTGCCCATCAGCCACTGGCCAAGCACGGCCGGGAAGGCGGGCAGCAGATGATGAACCTGGAGCCAGGAGACCTGCCTGTTCCAACGACACTGTTTGACCTACGGTAGATAGGGAGGTGTTGGAATGATCCACTGGAGAATTCGTCGCACGAAGCGGCCCGGTTAGACATGTCCACCTGTCTGTTGAAAGGCGTGGGATGTCTTTTTTATTTCCTTGGAGGGAGCGTGGCCGCTATGAAGATCGAAAGCAGCAATTTGGGTTTCCCCCGGATCGGGGCGGAACGTGAATGGAAAAGAGTGTTGGAGGATTTCTGGGCCGGGAAAACGGAAGAAAAGGATTTTTTGCCCGCGATGAAGCGAATCCGACTAGAACATATAAAAAAACAGGCCGATGCTGGGGTGAACCGGGTTCCGGTCGGTGACTTCACTCTGTATGACCATGTGTTGGATACAGCGGTGATGTTCGGCCTGATCCCTGAGCGATTTCAGCACCGAGAAGGGCCAGTTTCCCTGAACACCTATTTTTCGATGGCCCGGGGGGCTGAGGGAAAAGCAGCTTGTGAAATGACGAAATGGTTTAACACCAACTACCACTACATCGTACCGGAATGGGGGGAGGCCGAGCCGGTTCTTACCGAGAATAAACCCCTGACCGCCTGGAGAGAAGCGAAGGAAGAACTGGGCATCGAGGGAAAACCCGTCTTGCTCGGCCCTTACACCTTTGCCAAACTGTCGAAGGGTTTTAAACCGGCTGATCTTCCAGGAGTGCTGAAAAAGTTGGTACCTCTTTATGCCAAGGTTCTGCGGGAATTAGAGGATGCAGGGGTGGAATGGGTTCAGGTGGATGAACCCGCCTTGGTTCTCACCCACCCTCATGGGGAGATGGAAGCCGTCGAGGAAGTCTATCAGGAGTTGGCTCGATCGGTTTCGGGGGTTCGAATCATGCTTCAAACCTATTTTGGTTCGATTGAGCATTATCAGGATGTAGCTCGTCTACCTGTAGCGGGGATTGGCCTCGACTTCCAGGCAGGGAGAGAGGGGAACCTCCACTCCCTCCGTCGATTCGGCTTTCCAGAGAACAAGGTAATGGGAGTCGGCATTCTCGATGGGCGTAACATTTGGCGTGGGGATCTGCCCCAGGAGCTAGACTTCCTGGAAGGGGAACTTCGTTCGCTAGGGGCATGTAGCGGATGGTGGATTCAGCCTTCCTGTAGCTTGATTCACGTCCCGGTCTCAGTCGGGAAGGAAGAGGAGCTGCCTCCAGTTTTGAAACGGGCGCTCTCTTTTGCGGAAGAAAAACTAGAGGAAACGACCCTTCTCACCCGTGCCCTCTGTGAAAGAAAGGAAATGGTCGAGGAGGGGCTTCAGGCGGCCCGGGACGCTCTTCATGGATTGGCCCGATCCGAGTTACGCACCCGGCCGGAAGTGAGGGAGGCTGTCCGTCAGGTTACCGAATTGGATACGTGGCGAGACACCCCCTACCCGGAACGACGTCGCATCCAGCAGGAGCGCTTCCGTCTCCCTCTGTTTCCGACAACTACCATCGGGAGCCTGCCCCAAACTCGAGAAGTTCGTGGAGCCCGCCTAAAATGGCGCAGAGGGGATTGGTCCGATGCCCGGTACCGGGAATTTGTAAAAAAAGAAATCGCCGATTGGATCCATATCCAGGAGGAGCTAGATCTGGATGTATTGGTACATGGAGAGTTTGAACGTACGGACATGGTGGAGTATTTCGGTGAAAAATTAGACGGTTTTGCTTTTACTCGCTACGGTTGGGTCCAATCCTACGGTTCTCGGTGTGTCAAACCCCCGATCCTCTTTGGCGATGTCGAGTTCCGGGAAGCGATGACAGTAGAAGAGGTCGTCTACGCACAGAGTCTAACTTCAAGGCCGGTAAAGGGGATGTTGACGGGCCCGGTGACGATCCTTAATTGGTCGTTTGTACGAGACGATCTCCCGCGCCAGGAGGTAGCCCGTCAGGTGGCTCTTGCCTTAAAGGCGGAAGTAAAGGCATTGGAAGCCGCTGGGATCGGCATGATCCAAATGGATGAGCCGGCACTCCGTGAAGGGTTGCCCCTGAAGTCGGAGGAGCAAAAGACCTACCTGGACTGGGCTATCTCCTCTTTCCGGCTGGCGGTTTCGGGAACGGTAGCAGAGACCCAGGTTCACACACACATGTGTTACAGTGATTTTCATGATATTTTGGAGGCGATTCGGGAGATGGATGCTGACGTGATCTCGATTGAGACCTCCCGTAGTCATGGAGAGTTGATTGAAGCCTTTGAAACCCATACCTATGATAAAGGAATTGGGCTCGGGGTTTACGACATCCATAGCCCCCGTGTCCCCCCGGTGGAAGAAATGGCTGAATCTGTCCGGCGCGCCCTGCGTGTTCTTGAACCTAGTCTGTTCTGGATTAATCCGGACTGTGGGTTGAAGACGCGTACACGGGATGAGGTGGTTCCTGCCTTGCGTAACATGGTGGAGGCCGCCCGCCACCTTCGGGAGGAGCAACGGTTAAAGGTTCACGGATAAATCTCAATTCGTAAGAGAACTCGATAATTGAGCCGGACACCCCGTGTGTCCGGCTTTTTCAGGGTTTCGATAACCGAGAGGACCTATAACCTCCGGTCGGTTGTTTTTTTAAAATGAGAAGTTTACCATGTTAGAATATAAAAACCTATGTCAGGATGGAACTTGGAGGAAACCGGTACTGAAAAAAAGGAAGGCGGTAGCAACTTGAAACGCGTAGGACTCGGATTGTTGGTCTTCTTCTTGTTAGCGGGCATATCGGCATGGGTGACGCTTTCGGAAGGAGAGGGAAAAACCCGGGAGGCGGAAAACATGGCGAAGGGGGCTGCCGACGAGTTGCAACGGGACAAGGTCGTCGACCCTTTTCGCAGCACAAACGGGAAGATCCTAGAAAAAGAACGGTTAAATTTGAAAAGTCGTTATTCGGATCAAGTGGACGTATATCGGATCGTTTACCTGAGTGAGGGGGTCCGTGTGGCTGGCTTTCTCTGCAAACCGAAAAATCACACTGAGAAGTTGCCGGCCATTATTTATAACCGTGGGGGGATTGTTGACACGGCCCATGTCACCGCTCGGACGCTGAAATATTTGGCCAAGCTGTCAGCCAACAAGTATGTAGTCATCGCTTCCCAATACAGAGGAGCTCCCGGAAGTGCAGGTCATCTTAGCATGGCAGGGGAAGATGTGAAAGATGTACTCAATCTGTTCCCTCTTGCTGACCGTCTCCCCTATGTCGATCAGAACAAAAAAGTGATGTTGGGCTTTTCCCGAGGCGGCATGATGACATATATGGCCCTGAAGGAGGGTGTGGATGTTCAAGCAGCTGCCACAGTGGGCGGGGTGGCCGATCTGAGCCTGCTGTATGAGCAGAGCGGCGATGTTTTCCGTAACCCGCTTTCCAGGCTGGTTGGGGATCCGCTCCTGGATTCCAAAGAATACCAGATCCGTTCCGCCATTAACTGGGCGGACGAGCTGCGTGTCCCCCTTTTGATCCTCCACGGCTTGGATGATCATACCGTCTCGCCGGAACACTCAAAAAGGTTGGCGGAAAGGATGGTCGATCTGGGTTATGAACACCGGTTGGTGCTGGTTCCCGGCGGCAACCACTACCTAACCAACCGGGCTCAAGTACGGGACCGTGAGATTTTGAACTGGTTTGATCACTACCTGCGGGAAGATGGCACTCCTATGGAATAAGGCCGACAGGGGCGATGGAAGTTCCCTGTCGGTTTTTTTATTGCAAGTTTCCATGGTCAGTGTCATTTTTCTGGGTTACTTCGGCAAATATATCATGACCTGTCTGGTTGTTGTTCGTTTGACTGGCAAGGTTGGGTGTGGGCTGAGTGGGGTTCATCTGAGCAGGAACGGGTTGAAGCTGGCTCTGGATCGTTTGGAGAAGTTGGTTCAAATCCCCTTTGGTTGCCGGTTTTGCTTGGTCCATCAATTCATATCCCAGTTGACCGCTCGGCTCCAGGGTAGCCCACTTGACATCCGTGAATTTTGTAACGCTGTTTTGTCTTAGTCGTGTTTCCAGTTGATCCACCGTCAGTCGGAGCTTTTTTAAGTTATCCGTTTGCAATTGGCCGTTTTGGATTACCATGACCGCCTTGCCTGTAATTAAGCTTTCCGTGGTATCAGATTTGAGCTGTAAATATTCAATGATCAGTAGGGAAATCACCAGGATAGAGGCGACAAGGAAAGTGACCCCTAGTCCATGACCGCTGACCGGCTGAATCAGGAGCGTTCCGATCGAAATCATTAAGACGGTTTGTGAGAGGGTCATCTGGGAGATCGTTTTGCGTCCGGCAACCCGTAATAATACGGTACCGACCAATACGATTGAGATCGCCTGCCATATCCATTGCATCGTACATCCCTCCGAATTCGTTTAGTGGGTATCTTACCCAAAAGAACGGGGGTTAATAAAAAGGCCTTCTTTTCGAAAAAAAAGCCGGCCCTTTGGAGGAAGGGACGGTTTTTCATTGAAAGTGGGGCTTTTTTATAATCTGCCGGATTTGATAATGGAGTAGATGAGCCAAAAGAGCATGAAGGAGGCGATGAAAAACCCGATCTCGATCGCAGGGACTTTCCAGAGTAAGGTATTCTGACGTGTGAGGGAAGAACCGATGATCAGGCCGCACATGATAATGCTGAAAGAAAGGAGAACGATGCTATAGGAGAGGCGGTTGACGATTTGGTCCAGCTTTCTGAGGAAGACGTTAAGCCGGGGAACGCCGACATCCACTTGGACCCGGCCTTTTTTTAGGTTTTCTGTCAGTTCCTTCAGTTGCCGGGGCAGTTCTGCCAGTGTCTCACTATAGTCGAGCAGGCTCGTCCATGCGGAGGCGGCCATCCGCTTGGGGTTGTAGCGTTCCCGGATCAGTTCTTCCCCGAAAGGTTGGGTGATTCGGGTGACATTGATTTCGGGGTCCAGTTTTTTTACCAGGCTTTCCAAGGTGACCATGGTCTTGCCAAGCAGGGTTAGATCTGTCGGGATACGCACCCGGTGGCGGTAAGCGACATCGAAGAGGTCGTTTACCGCTTCTCCGAGATTGATGTCGGAGATGGAGATGTCATAATACTTATCCTTCAATTCATCCATATCCAGCCATAGTTGCTGTCGATCAACATCTTCAGGAACCAGCCCCATACGAAGGATCGCCCTGACCATGGCGTCCGTGTTACGCTGCATCATGGCGATCACCATCGAGGCAAAGTGATCCTGCATGCGGGGGGTTAACCTACCTACCATACCAAAATCGATATAGGCTATCCGGTTGCCCGGCTGGGCAAAAACATTTCCGGGATGGGGGTCGCCGTGAAAGAAACCTTCGATCAAGATCTGCCGGAAGAGGCTCTCCACGAGGCGTTCCGCTAGAATCTTCCTGTCGAATCCCATCTCTTCCAATATTTCTAGCTGGTTCAATTTCACCCCGTGAATGAACTCCAGAGTGAGTACCTTATGAGTGGTGAGGTCCCAGTAGATATGAGGGATATGGATATGGGGGTCATCCTTGAATTGATTGCGGATCTTATCTGTGTGGCGAGCCTCGGTTGAATAATCTAACTCTTCCCGTACAGAGCGGGCAAGTTCGTCTACTACGCTGCTCACCTGATGCCGCTCCGCCCATTCCAGACGATGTTCCGCCATAACGGCCAAATCCTTCAGGATATTAATGTCTTTTTCGATCACGGATGAAATTCCCGGACGTTGAATCTTGACGGCGACCGTGTCTCCATGATGAAGCACAGCTTTGTGCACCTGACCGATCGATGCCGCGGCCAAGGGCTTTTCTTCGATATTGGCGAAGTGACGGCTCACTTCCCCCAGTTCTCTTTCCAACACGCCCTTTACATCAGCGAAGGGGAGGGGTTTCACATGATCGTGCAGCTTCTCCAGTTCCTTGATTACACCCTCCGGCAGCAGGTCGGATCGGGTACTGGCCACCTGTCCCAACTTAACGAATGTAGGACCCAGCTCTTCCAATGCCTTTCGTATATGACGACCCATAGAGGCCGGATCCTGATGGATCGCCTCTTTATCCGTGTCCCGGGGCATAGAGAGGCGGGTGAACAAACCCATTTCGTCGAGGAGAAAACCGAAGCCGTGTTTGGCAAAAGTGGAAGCGATCTCGCGGTAACGATTTAGGTTCCGCATTTTTTTCCCGATCAATGACGAGCACTCCTTTGCAAAAAAGAACGGCTTGAACAAGTCAAGCCGCTTCTCTTTCCAGTCAGTTTGACTCTCCGCTAGATCCGGCGGACGAAACTTTCGTCTCGGAAAGTTGATTTTCGAGCAAGCGGATGTGCTGCTCCAGGCGGCGGATATCCTCCTGTGTCGCTACCTCCATCTCCCCCAGGATTTTTTTTACTCGTTCTCGAAGGAGTGAATCTAGTTCTTCCCGTTCTTGCTCACCGCGGGTGATCAGTTTATCCAGCAGTTCCCGGGAGGCAGAGGGGGCAAGTTCTCCCCGTTTAACTAGTTCATTAACCGCCTTTTCCGCTCGTTCCTTGCTGATGACAGCGAGGCCTAGACCGGCGGCCATTCCTTTTTTTACAAAATCCTTCATAAAAATACCTCCCTTTTGATTCTCACGGGAATCTTTGTTCTATGCAAGGGGCATCGATCCCTTCCGACTCTATGTACTTTCCCCGAAAAAAAGGCGGATAACCCGCTTTCTATGGAGGTTATGTGACAGGGAGGCT
Source organism: Salinithrix halophila (assembly GCF_042650125.1). Classification (NCBI taxonomy): domain Bacteria; kingdom Bacillati; phylum Bacillota; class Bacilli; order Caryophanales; family Thermoactinomycetaceae; genus Salinithrix; species Salinithrix halophila. The sequence goes on along the minus strand of NZ_JBHSAP010000009.1, from coordinate 640,539 downwards.
GGAAATGCAGCCGGTTGATTAAAGAGAAAAAGCCCGTCCATTGACAAGTGGGTCACCCGAAAGTATAGTGAAGGGGAATTGGGGACCCCTCTCTGACGTATCTTGGTTTAAAGAGGGGTGTACTGCGGTTGAATCAGGCCTTTGCCCTGGGTAAAGGTCTTTTTATATCACGAGGGGGAACCCGATGTTCTGGGAACCGATTAAGCCATTGCTTTCCCAAGTGGAAATTTCACCCAAACCCGACAACCAGCCGGTCACTGTTCAGTTCATCCCCGAGGGGCTTGAGGTAGTGGGGACAGGAACGGATGCTGTAGTCGTCCGCTCTCCTTCTCTGCCTCAGATTGTTTTCAAGGTATACACGGAAGGTCGCCAGGAAGCCCGTGATGATGAATATGATGTTTACCGTAAGCTGGGTAATTCTCCGTACTTTCCAGCCTGTTATGGTGTGGATGACCGGTTCCTGGTTATGAGTTATGAACCGGGATTAACCCTCTACGACTGTTTAGTTCAAGGGGTGGTCATCCCCGGTACAATTATCGAGGAAGTGGAAGAAGCTCGTCGCTATGTCCGAAAAATCGGGCTTAACCCTCGGGATATCCATCTGAAGAATGTCCTCCTTCAGGACGGTCGTGCCAAGCTTCTTGATGTTTCCGAATATGGAAAGCCCGGGGATGATGGACGCTGGGACCACTTGGTTCAAGGTTACCGAATGTTTTACCCCTATCTGGAAGGAAGACGAATTCCCATGTGGTTAATTGAAAGGGTGAAGGGGGCTTACTACGACCAAGTAAAAGGGGAGTTTTCCCTCGCTGAATTTGGTCGTACCTTTCTACAATTCTTTCAGCCTGGAAAGCGATGACTCTCGCATGATTTCAGATCCGCTCCCCAATCTGGTGAGTGGTTCTTTTTATGGAGCTTGAAGCTTGAAAAATCCGACAGGTTTAAGTGTCGTTAGCGGATGGAATACATGGAAGCAGTTTGGGGAATGGCAAACCAAGAAACAGGATAGGAGAGGATGGACTAATGCCAGGGTTGTTTGAACCGATGACATTAAGAGACCTTACGATAAAAAACCGGATCATGATGTCCCCGATGTGCCAGTATAGCGTGGAGACACGGGACGGTCGACCCGGTGAATGGCATTATGTCCATTATATTTCTCGCGCCATCGGGGGCACGGGCCTCATTATGATGGAGATGACCGATATCCATCCCGACGGGCGAATCACCGACAGGGACTTGGGCCTTTGGTCTGATGAGCACATCCCGTCTTTCCGTCGAATCGTCAATGGCTGCAAAGAATACGGCGCCGCTGTCGGAATCCAGCTTGCTCATGCCGGACGCAAGGCGGAATCGGACAGCCTTTGTCCTGTAGCGCCGTCTGCGGTTCCTTTTAGTGAAAAGTTCAGAGTTCCCCATGAGATGAGCCGGGACGAAGTGGAAGCGATGGTGGAGCTCTTCGTTCGGGGAGCGGAAAGGGCTGTACTTGCGGGGGTAGACACGGTAGAGATTCATGGAGCCCACGGTTATTTGATTCATCAATTCATCTCCCGTTTTTCCAACAAACGAACGGATGAATATGGGGAACCGAATAAGTTCGCAGCTGAAGTAATCCGGGCGGTACGAAGGAATATTCCAGCGGGGATGCCTCTATTGATGCGCCTTTCTGCCGTCGAATACGCCGATGGAGGTTACGACTTGGAAGAGACCATAGAGCGAGCCCTTCTGTTCCGGGAGATGGGGGTGGATGCCTTTGATCTCAGCTCCGGAGGGGAAACGCCATCCGCACCAGCACCGGTCCGATCCTCTTCCCCAGGATACCAGGTTCCTTTTGCCGAAGCGGTACGGATGGCTGTCGATGTGCCGGTGATCGCAGTGGGTCGGCTGGATGACCCAAACGTAGCTGAGATGGTGATCCGTAACGAGCAGGCGGATATGGTCGCCATTGGGCGAGGGATGTTGAGGAACCCTTATTGGGCTAACGAAGCCGCCCTCGCCCTTGGTTATGACCCTATCTTACCCCGCCCCTATGCCCGGGCGTTTGGCTCACGATGAACATCACGTTGTTTAAATGCCTGAAGGAGGTTATACAACAGGACTCATTGCTCTCGTTTGTCTATGTATAAAAGGGGAAGATAAAGAGAGTAGGGGATTCGACAAAGGAGGCCGTCCAGTGAAAGAAATTTGGAATGTGGCTGTTGGATTGGAACTCTTTTTGGTTATCGCCGTGATCGTTCCCCTGCTTATTTTCGGCTATCTTTATCTGTTCGATCGCCAACAGTCGGAGCACTCTGTCCTGCGTAATTTTCCGCTGTTGGGAAAGGTCCGCTATTTTCTGGAGAAGATCGGTCCGGAGCTTCGTCAGTATCTCTTTTTAAATGATAACGAAGGAATGCCATTTTCTCGTCGGGAATATGAATCCGTTGTGAAGCGGGGGAAATATCTTTCCGATAAGATCGGTTACGGCTCGGTGCGGGATTTCGAAGAAGAGGGTTGGTATATCGCCAATGCCATGCTTCCCCTGCAGGAACAGGAACAACGAATGGACAATCGTTCACCCGTCACGACAGAAAGGTACCAAATCCAACAGGAGGGCCTTTTCTCTCGTAAAGAGAAGCGAGAAGAAAAGAAACAAAATCCATACCTTCTCGCGGATTCCGATGTGGTGGTCCTGGGTGAAAATTGTCGGGAGCCCTGGCGGTTAAAAGGGTTGATCGGGATGTCGGCCATGAGCTACGGAGCATTAGGCGATCATGCCTTGACCGCGCTCTCTCTGGGTCTAGGTAAGGCTGGGGGAACCTGGATGAACACTGGTGAGGGGGGGCTGACTCCCTACCATTTAAAAGGGAATACGGAGATTATCATGCAAATTGGCCCTGGTTTGTTCGGTGTCCGGGATCATTTAGGGCGTTTTGATTGGGATGAGCTGAAACGAAAAGCCCAGCTCCCGCAAGTCCGGGCTTTTGAACTGAAGATGGGACAAGGGGCTAAGATCCGTGGGGGTCACGTGGACGGTAAGAAGGTCTCCCCTGAAATTGCCTCAATTCGCCAGGTGAAACCATGGGAAACTATCGACAGTCCTAACCGGTTCTCAGAATTTCATGACGTGCCGTCTATGCTGGATTTCCTTTCGAAAATTCGAGATTATACCGGAAAGCCGACAGGGATCAAAATTGTCGTCGGCGGATGGGGGCCGGTTGCGGAATTGGCTCACGAAATGAAAAAAACGGGCCGGGGCCCTGATTTCATTACGGTGGATGGTTCAGAAGGGGGCACGGGTGCCTCCTTCCAAGATTTGGCTGACGGAGTGGGTTTGCCTAATAAGTCTGCACTCATGATTACTGATACTGTGCTACGGGAGTATGGCGTGCGAGATCAGGTGAAATTAATTGCGTCAGGGAAATTGGTCACGTCTGACCGGATCGCAGTCGCCCTCGGGATGGGGGCAGACCTGGTCAATATTGCTCGCGGATTCATGATTAGCGTCGGGTGCATCCAGGCTCTACGGTGCCATACGAATCAATGCCCCGTAGGAGTAGCTACGACGGATCCCAAGCTGCAACGGGCCCTAGTGGTGGAAGAAAAGAAGTTTCGGGTGACCAATTACATTCTCGCCTTAAGGAAGGGTCTCTTCCGCATTGCTGCATCGGCAGGGCTGGAGTCCCCTGTTCAGTTTGACCGCTGCCATGTCGTATACAAGGACGGCAGAGGAGCCGTCTATTCCTTGGAAGATGTCCTGCGATCTTTCATTCCCTCCGATATTCGCCCTGGGGAGGAGAGCGTGTCGATCAGTTAAAGATCTGGTCGGGGATCGATAAAAATTTATCTCTACCGCAGAGGAGTGAACATCCATGCACGGAAATCCAAGCCATGAAGAGATCCGTCGCCTATTAAAAGAAGCAAAGAACATTGCGGTAGTCGGACTTTCCGACAAAAAGGATCGCACCAGCCACATGATCGCCCAAGCCCTGCAGGAGGCAGGCTATCGTATTTTTCCGGTCAACCCTTCTCTGAAGGGCCCGGTGCTGGGAGAGGAGCCCTACGCATCGGTGCAGGACATCCCTGAGCCCGTCGATATTGTCGACGTCTTTCGACGTAGTGAACACTGTCTTCCCGTTGCTGAAGACGCTGTTGCCGCCGGAGTCAAGGTTCTCTGGTTCCAGTCGGGAATCGTGAACAAAGAAGCCGCTTCTATTGCGGAGAAAGCTGGGTTGACTGTCGTTATGGACCGATGTCTCAAAGTGGATCACGCTGTCTTGCTGGGTGGGGGGCGATAACCCCCGCCTTTTTTGCTTTTGGGTGTCTCGGATTGACAATAGGGGGAGTGGTCGAATCATAATATAAGAAGAAAGGGACATCGCAAATTGCACGTCGGATCCCATTCTCTCCCTGAGAGGTGATGGCCGTGGAAACGATGAAACTCTCCACCCTGGTTCTGACTGTCTCCCCTGATCTGTACGAGCTACTCCGGAAGGAGGAGCTGGAATCTGAAGTGATCGTCCCGGATATTCGATTGTTGAACCGGGAGGATCTGAGCGAAATTATTGAGCAGGCGATCAAACACCATCATCGTCCGCCCTATCATTGACCGAATCGGTTTTAACCGGCCCCCCGTTTCCTACGGCGGGGCCAATATGGTTTTAGCGGATCGGCCTCCAAGGATTCCCGGTGCGGAAGGGAGAGAGAAAAACGTGAAAATACTAGTGGCCCCCGATTCATTCAAGGGAAGCATGACGAGCACCGAAGCGGGTCAAGCGATTCAGAAGGGCATTCGGCGGGTTTTGCCCCATGCTGTAATCGAACAGGTGGCTCTTGCGGATGGAGGGGAGGGTACCGTTGATGCCTTCCTAGCTGTACAGGGAGGTAAAAAAATAATCCGAAGGGTGACAGGGCCATTGGGGGATCCGGTAGAATCGATTTTGGGAGTCTTGCCTGGTGGAACCATCGTGATGGAAGCGGCTGCTGCCTCGGGTCTCCCCCTGATACCGGAAGAGAAGCGAAACCCTTGGGTAGCCACTTCCCGGGGTACCGGAGAACTCCTCCGTGCTGCTCTCGATCTGAAACCGAAGGAAATCCTGATCGGTTTGGGGGGGAGTGCCGTAGTGGATGGAGGGATTGGTTTTCTCCAGGCTCTTGGTGGTCGTATTTTGGACAAGGATGGGCGAGAAGTTCTCCTTGGAGGACAGGCCCTGGAACAAGTCTTTCAGATCGATCTCTCTCGTTTAGATTCCCGGCTTTGGGAAACGAGGATCATCGCCGCCGTGGACGTAGACAATCCTCTGCTCGGTCCCGCGGGAGCGGCGAGGATTTTTGGGCCCCAGAAAGGGGCTGATCCCGGAATGGTAGAGAGGCTGGAGAGAGGAATGGAAAACTATGCCCGTCTCCTGGGGACGGCGGTCGGAAGCGACGTTGGCACGCAGGCAGGCGGGGGAGCGGCGGGTGGACTGGGAGCAGCGCTGGTTGCCGCGTGCGGGGCTCTCCTTCAGTCCGGTTTTAACCTGTTGGCAGATCGGATCCATCTGGAGCAGAAAATTGCCACAGCCGACCTGATCATTACCGGAGAGGGGCAGATTGACAGTCAATCTTTGCGCGGTAAAGCCCCTGTCGGAGTGGGTCGTCTTGCCGTCCGGTACCGAACACCCGCCATCGCTTTCACCGGTTTCATCGGTGAAGGTGCGCACAGGTTGGAAGAGGAGGGAATTCAAGCGGTATATACCCTTGTACCGGGCCCTGTCCCTCTAAAGGAGGCCCAGAAACGGGGAGCGGAATTCTTGACAGAGTCTGTTTCCCGTTTTTTCCGAGGGATTGTAGCGGTATGCGAAAATCGGAACTGCGGTATAAAAGAGAGTTCTGGAGAAAGAGAGGGAAGAGAAGGATAGGAAGGACTGTATCCAGGCAGGGGGGAGTCGACGCTTTTTCTAGAAGCATGCTATACTGGCAATGGATTTCCGAGAGCCAGGTTGTAAATTCAAGGGGGTACTCAAAGGGCATGCCTCATGAGCAAACGAAAGATCTGTGTAAACTGACCCGGAATAAGCTGTCGGAGACGAACCAGGTGTTGGAGGAGTTCCTGAATTCCACGAATATCCAAAATTTGTTGGAAGAAGGGGAGAATGGGGAGGGACAGAAACAATATCTGAAAGATTATCTGTCGGACCTCAGGCGTCTTTTGGTCTCTTGTGAACAGGGATATGAAAAGGTGAGCCTTGTCCTGCGAAGGGCCAAGTTCAACGAAGATTTCGCGGAAAGGGTGCTGAATGAGATCGTTCACACCTGTATCCATAATTTCTACTATCCCAAAAACGAGGTCTACGAAGAGGACGGCCGATACTCCTACACCAATCATGACGCCATTCAATTCCGGCAGGAACCGCCCGACTCCCTCAAGAAAATCACCTTCAGCCTGTCTAAGCACTTCGAAGTCCTTAGGGATGAACTGGAATATTATGAGACGGACTACATTACCCGTATCCGTATGCAAAAGCCGCGGATCAGTACTACGTAACGGGCTGAGGATATACAAACGATGAAAGGCGGAGTGTCTGACTCCGCCTTTATTCATGCGTATCTTGTCGAAAAAACGTGACAAAATATGTCGAATACGATAAAATCAAATCGGTGATGGATCGGTGCCTCAAAGGTTTTCCTGCATGGAAGTAAGAGAAGGGGGAATCGAGATGACCGGATCGGGGACGGTGGAAAAGATGGAAGCCTCATACCCGGAAAAGCGACTCCCGTATCCCAGGGATGCGGAAATGGACGCCAATCTGACGCAATGTTATGAATTGGTACGCAATAAGCTCGAAAAAAAGAAATTTGCTGAGGCTTTGAATGCCGTTGAAGAACTGTTGGAACATGATCCCTTCCACGGGGAAGGCCTAATGTTGAATGCAGAGATTCTGAAGAGAATGGGAAAGGTGGCGGAAGCCAGAGCTGCTTATATGCGGGCGTTGGAGGAGCATCCGGATAGTAGCTTGGCCTACAGGGAGCTCGGCCATTTTCTGCTGTTCCAGGAAGAAAAATTGGCCATGGCTGAAACCCATCTTCTCAACGGATTAGCGATCAACCCGCAGGATGCCTTTGCCCATGTTCTACTAGCAGAGATATACACTCGGACGAATCGAGCCCGACAGGCGCTTCTTCACCTTGAGATCGCTGTTCGCTACCCCATGGAGGATATCCGGTTCTATGAGCTGTTTGCCAAATTGGTAACCCGGATCTGCGAAGATGGGATCGAGACTGACCATTTGCAGACAGCTTTGGTTAACAACGCCGGAAGTCGAGCGCGGAATCAGTTCAAGCGTGCTATGCGTGCCCAAAAGCGGGAAAATCGGGCTAAACCCGCCTTCGCCGAAGTGATCCGGCGGGTTTGGTCCAAGGGGTAACTGGCGGAAATCAAAGATGAAATACCGCCAGCATCTTGTTGAAATATGTAAAGCAAATGTTCAAAAAAAATAAAGCCATACATCGACAAATTTCGAACATTGTGGTATAATGAATTTGTCAGCGAGGTTGACCTCCTTGCTGAGGCTTTGACGAAGCCATCGTGGAGAGTTCGCTCAATGAAGCGAAAAGCTCCCGTTTGGAGACGGGAGCATGTCACGCTACCACGCTTCTTAACTCCTTAATCTTGACCCTCTTTCATGTGGCCAGGTAGTTGCCTGGTCTTTTCTTTTTTGTTTGTATTTCGACTTTTCCCGGCATCTCATCGGTTCAAACCTATCTTTAAAAAAAGCCGTATGCTTATTGACGGATGAGTGATTCGGGGTTCCTCATTCTTGGGCCAAGGAAGCGGGGGACTTACCTGGTCAGGGAATCATTTGGGAAGTGTATGGGATGTGTTGGAGGGGAGAATTGTCATGACCGTATACCGGAAGTACCAGCCTCTCTATCTTGATTTTTTTCGCCGCTACCATGCGGGAGAATATTGGGAGGCCCACGAAGTGCTGGAAGAGCTATGGCAGACTGAGCGACATAACGATTTCTACCATGGCCTGATTCAAGTGGCTGCGATCATGCATCAATTAGAACGAGGCAAGGTGAGGGGAGCCCGTAAATTGGCCGTGACGGCAATCGGTTACCTCACACCCTCTCTCCCCCTCAGAGACGAGGTGGATGTAGCCAAGGTGATTGAATGGCTTCACGGGTGTCTGAGGGAACTGCCCGAGGAGCCTGCTCGAGTGGAGCCGGGAAAGGTGTCAAGATTGGGGCTTGGAATCTGCCCGCTTCCCCAGTTTTGTTGAGGAGCCGAAGGTTTGAAAAATGAAAATCGGAAGCGAAGAGCCTGAAATTGTCGATGGGTAGACTCTGCTTCCGAAAGCGGTGATATGAAACGTTGTTAGGCCGGGGGGCGTTCATGAACCTCGGCTTTTTATATCGAACAACGTCTATTTGATTAACGTCCTGGCTCACTATCCGCCAATTCTATGACATGAACTGTGTCAGGTTGAGGGGAAGTATGGGTCCAAATACCGGTCAGTAGACCGAAAATGGACAGGGTCAGGGTGGTGATGATGAATAGCTTACCAACCTTCATGAAAATCACCCGCTTCTTTTTCTTTATATCTCTCGTCTTGTACTCTATACATATTTTCTGTGCAATGTCTGAATTCCTGTTCGTTATTCTCTCTCCAGCATTTGGCTAAGTGGTACCATGCTTGATACTCTTTTTCTTTGTATCGACGTCTTTGGGCTATTTCGGCTGCTCGACGGTAGTGGGGGATAGCCTTCTCTGTCTCTCCCTGTAAATAGTAGAGTTTTCCGGCGGCGAGCAAAGCATCCGTCAGGTAAGCGGCGGAATCTGACTTTTCTGCTTCACGAATGGACAGGGTCAATTGTTGTTCTGCTTGATCCCATTTTTTTTGCTCCATGTATAAACGCCCTAAGTGGATCAAATTTCGGATAAACCGGTTTTCGCTGACTAATTTTTTGGGGATCCCCATAGCGATGTTAAAGCAAGTCTCCGCTTTTTCCCAATCCTGCTGAGTGGTATAAATACTGCCAAGGACACTCCATAAATCAAAGGTCATTTTGTAATCGTAGTTAAGACCGGCTCGATCGATTCCCTCCTGAGCATATTGGATCGCTTCTTCCAACGAACCGCTTTTCCTAAGCAATTCGGCTCTCAGCCAATAAAAAGTTAGAACGGTCTCCTCCTGTTCGATCTGTGCCAGCTCGTTCCATACATCCTGTACTACGGTCAGAGCCTCAACAATCCTCCCCAAGCGCTCCAGATAAATGGCTTTGTTCCGAAGCAATAGGTATTTCACGACCTTTCGTCCGCCCTCGGGTGTATAGGCCTCTAACCCCCTTTCAACGTAGTAGATCGCTTGTTGCAAATCATTCTGATAATAGCTGACCAAACTTAGGTCACTGAAACTATAGGCTTCGATGTTGTCCGTTTTGGTTGGCTGATTCTGACTTGAAAGCCGAACGGCAGTGGATAGTTCCCTTTCCGCTTTTTGAAGTTTTCTCAGAAATAAATAGCAACCCCCTCTTAACCAATGCCATGTGGGGGCGTAAAGATGGTTATCGGCCAGTTCCATATCGTTGAGCAGAACAAGCGCCTGCTCCGACTGTCCCATTCGCTCCAGAGATTCTGCCGCTGTTAGGCGAAATTTGAGGTCTTTTTGCTCTTGTTGTTCCCGTTGCAAAATTTGCGGAAGCATGTCCATGGAAATGTCTAACTTTTCTAACAAATAAATCAGCTTATCCTGCTTAACATGAGCGACACCCCGCTCAATATTGCTGATTGTAGCGGGGGAAATGTTCACGTCTGCTAAATCTTCCAGTCGAAACCCGCGTTCTTTTCTGATTTTACGTATGATTTCACCGATTTCGTGAATATTCAATTGGTTCACTGGATAACTCCTTTCGAATTTCAATGGTCGATACTTCTATTTTATCGGACATGATGAAATAGGGAAACCGTTCGCATTGGCATGGAAACTATTTCCGTACGAAGAACCAATACCACCTTACCGCGTGTCGAAACCAAGGAGTCAATGTCTTTATGGTTCCTGTGACTTTGAACATAGCATAAACAAATCTGTGAATAACAGGCACACTTGCTGGGCTGTGCCATAAAATAACCTCGAAAGGCAGATCGACCATCACCTACTCGTATTACCGCACATCTCACGATAGATTGGGTTAAAGGAGGGGTCGGGATGAAAGGGCGTTGTTGGACAGATGAGGAGGATCAGCTGCTGGCCGAGACGGTTCTGCAAGCGGTCCGTGAGGGAGGCAATCAACTGGATGCCTTTGAGAAAGTGTCCCGAAAAATCGGTCGAACTCCCGGGGCCTGCGGTTTTCGCTGGAACGCTGTGGTACGAAAGAGAGAAGCGGAAGCATTCCAGATGGCGAAAAAACAGCGGGTGGTCAGCCAGCTAAAACGAAAACAAGAGCCTCCCTTTTCTCTAAAAGATGTGGTTCGTTATTTGAAAACCTTCGAGGATGAGTATCGGAAGAGCCGGGAGCATCTTCATCGTCTGGAAGTAGATCGGAAGGCGAAAGAACGAGCTCTACGTGATATCGCCCAGGAAAACCGACGGTTGAAAGAGGAATGGGAAGCGTTCCAAAATTTCCAGACAGAAATCAAGGATCGTTATTCCACCCTGGTGAAGATGTTGGAGACCGCCCGTTCAATGAAAGAGGAAATGCCGGAGGGAGAAGAGTTCGGTACGGAGAAAGTGGATTATGAGAAAAGCGGGACAGCGGTGGATACGAAACAAGAGACGAATTCATAAAATAACCTTACAGTCGGCAACAGGAAGAGGGTGCATAGCTTGTCCCGTGCCTGGACTACCGAGGAGGACAGGAAGCTACTTTCCCTGGTGGCTTCCTGCAAAAAAAAGGGATTCCCGCGAGGTCAGACGTTTGCTTTTGTCGCGAACAAAATGGTAAGAAGTGAGGATGATTGTTTAAATCGATGGAAAAGATTAGTCGGACGACGTGAAGAAATGACGACTCACTCAACACGGCCAAAAAAGTGGTTAGAACTAGAGCAGGAACAAATGGCTCTGAAAGAAAAGATTCGTCAACTAGAAAACACGATTCAGGAGGGGCAGACCCAATTGGGGGATCTCCTTCGAGAGAACAGGAAACTCCGGCAGGAGATGAAATTTTTTGAACTAATGCTTTTGGAAGAATACAATCTTTTGGTCAGCCTGATGAATAAGAAAAATCCCAAACCAAGGTTGCAGCATCTCTGAACCCCCTCAGGGGTTTTTGTTTTGTCATTCAGGCTGAAGCGAAGGGTAAAATAAGATATGATAATACGAGACGGTAACGATTGTTTCCCGGTTCGGTTGAATTCTTCTGCTGTCCAGGAGGCTGTCGATTTACAAAAGACATTTAATGGGTTTTAACAGTGAAGGAGTGAAAACGTTGGCTCAATGGAAAGAAATTACGACCGAGAATGAGTGGAAAGAAATCCTGGAACGATCCAATGAACGTCTGGTGTTGGTCATGAAACACAGTACCCGATGCCCGGTTAGTGCGGATGCTTGGAAAGAATGTCAAGCCTACACTGCCGACTCTCCGAGTGAAGAGGTGGATTACATACAGATCAAGGTGATCGAGTCCCGGGATGTCTCCAATCGAATTGCCGAGGACCTCGGAGTGAAGCACCAGTCTCCCCAAACGATCCTGGTTAAAAACCGGGAACCGGTATGGAACACTTCCCATTGGCACATCAAGAAGAGCGCCTTAGCGGAGGCCCTCCGTACACCCTGAAGAAGTAGGTAGTAGCCTGCCTAGCGGAAGGGTTGCTTTTGCCAAAAAAAAGCCCCTCCCGGGGCAACAGGGACGGGAAGGCCCACGTCGGGGCTTAATAGCAGACCAAAGCAAAGATGGTAGCGATAACCAACAGGAAGATCAGAAGGCGGCGAAGGCCGAAGCCATACCCATATCCATAGCTCATGAATACCCCTCCTTAGGTTGAAAAAGTGGTGATTGTGGAGGCAAGTTTCGGTCTTAGTTGAAAGAATGGAAAACTGCGGATTCATATGGCTTTTACATCGGAATGAATCTGCAGTTTTCAGTCGGAGTCATGGAGACCCCTCTACTAACAGACGAGGGCGAAGATGGTTGCGATAACCAACAGGAAGATCAGAAGGCGGCGAAGGCCGAAACCATATCCGTAACCGTAGCCCATGAATCCCACCTCCTTTCGGGTAGTTTCCGGAAGATCGTCGAACATTCCCCCCTAATAAAGGGTGCAGTTGGAAGTTTAGGTTCCTCGGAGGGATTTAGCAGATCAGGGCGAAGATGGTGGCGATGACCAATAGGAAGATCAGAAGGCGGCGAAGACCAAAGCCATAACCGTAGCCATAACCGGACATGATTTTCCCCCCTTTCAAGATTGAGGACGGAAGGAAACGCCAGGGAAGGGAGTTGCGATTACCGCACTCCAGAAAGAGACTGTGTGACAGTACCAACAAGAAGAGCTGTCGCAACTGTCCGAGCCTCGGCCCCCTCCCTCATGTGTTGGTACAAATTATGCTAAGGGCGTTTGAAGTGTACAGGCGGATATCTCGGTCAGGCAAAATGGTCAAGCGTCTAGATATCATCCAAGGCTCCGGCATACCAAAAGATCGTGGGGATGATGAGAAGAAACAGGAGGAGCCGCTGCATCTCATCCGGTTCACTACCGAATTCGTACGGGCCAGGGGCACCTGAACGACAGGTGGGTTTAAACACTCACTTCATCCTTTCGTCACGAATCTTCCAACCGCGTGATGGTTTCCTATTCAGCTTATTCACAAGAAATATTCCCTGCCTGAGTATCGGCCCAGATCAGGAAATGGTACGGGGCCCAAAATGCCCAAATCAAAAAAGAACGGGCATTTGCCCGTCCCGTCGATCCGCCGGGAACATATGTTGAAGGGAATGATCCGAAACCCGGAGGGATGTGCACATGGCGGGCAAAGGGCCTTCAACGAAGGAGATGACCCAGCTGATTAACAACATCCTGGGTCATAACGTCTTGACAGAGAAACAACTCAACCAAATACTGGAGGGTGCGAAGCGGGCCAATGAGCGCGGCGGAATGAGTGCGGTATTACAATACTTGATGAAGGTGACCCAGGCCGACGTGGATGCGAAGGAGTTGGAGAACTTTGCCGACTCCGTGAAGAAAAATCCTCAAATGGGCATGGATATGCTCCAGGGAAAAAAGAATGTGCCAAAGGGCAAGCGATAATTTCTAAGAGCCGGGAGGCTCTTTTTTGATGGGAGGAAATCACCCCCTTTTTCGTTATCGATCCCCAGCGCCGACAGTTTCGGGGCCTTTTTCTGTGAAAAAACGCTTTTCTATTTTTTTGTTTAGGGGTTACAATAGAAATACCTTGTTGCCATTATTTATGGATGGCATAATTTTCATCATAGTGTCAAAGGCTTCACTATTTTTTTGATCAACTTTTTCCAGAAAGGATGGAATCCATGGACGAGCAAAAGAAAAATCTGATGGCGATCGTTTTGCGTACTATCAAAGAGGTCTACCAAAAGACCGTCCAATTGGAAGAGGTGCTTAATTCCGGCAGTGTGCAAATCCTTTCCCGGTCTTATGATCCCCTTAATGAAATGTTGAAAGCTGTTGAATATCCGGAAGAGAAGACAGATGTGGTCTATGAATTGATTCAGTTGTATTTGGAAGATCAGATGACGCTGGAAGAGGTGGTCATCGGAATCGATAACGGTTGGAAAGAAGCTAAGGGTGAACAGGCGGTCGCCCGCTGACCTGCTTACATACGCACACGAAAAAGGCCGGGGAAACCCGGCTTTTTTTATGGGACCAGAAGAAAATATACTTTATTGCAGACCGGGCATTTTCCTGCTCTTATCCCAGGGTGTGAGGATTTCCCTATAGGCCTTAAAAATACTTCTTCCTCCTGGAAGGTGGGTTTGACGGAAGTCTGGGTGACATCGATATCTTCCCGGTAGTGAAGACAAACGACTTGATCCACATCATCCTCTACCTTGACTGCTGAATGAGTATCTGTACTGGGGCCGAAAGTCTCTCGCAGCAACTTGTCGACATCGATGGTCATCTGCCTCCTTTGGCGAAAAGTCGGAAACGTGCAAATGGGTAACGGCGGTTAAGGGCGGTGGGCCGGGAAGGCAGGTCTCCGCGCTCAAGACTGTGGAGGAGGAGCATACGCGCCTCTTCGATCGCCCGATCTTTGAAGATTTCCCTTCCGAATAACATCCAACCCCTGGTCATCCTGCCCCCTGCGGAAAGTTCTGATTCTAGGTAAATTTCCCAATCCCACATTCCTCTCTTTTTTACCTTGGCACGGAGGGGTCCGGCGGAGTCTCCTTCTACCTGTAGGTATAAGATATGACCCAGGCAACCCCGAATTTCCACTGTCATCCACTCTACATTCTTCCTTGAGTTGTCTGTCATGGATATCCCCTGCTTTCTCCTATGCTGTTACCTGGTTCAACCCTTCATGATTCCCCAGGCAGGATAGCTTTGCGGGGGAATTGTCGATGTTCCCTTTATTTTAACGGGATTTCCGTCTGATGTCTTTATACATTCGCTTTCCGAACAAAAGGCCCGCTGTTCGGCGGACCTTTTGCTCCTTTTTAAAGGGTTGCCAACCAGGCAGCTGTCAGAGAGAGGAGAAGGGAGCCGGCCAGTAGGGCACCAAGGGCGCGTAGCCCTTTTTTCCTCAGCGAGTGAAGGTGAATGGTAAATCCCAACCCTGCCATGGCCACCGTCAGCAAAAAGGTACCTAAATGGATTACCCCTTGGGAGAAAGGTTCAGGCAAAGGGTATAGGGACCCGAGGAGGCTGGTTGCTAGAAAGCCAACGAGAAACCAAGGAAATTCCACACGGAATGACCCCTCTCTTCGACCTTGTCTCAGTTTGTTCCACAGGAGGAGGAAAAGGCAGAAAGGAATGAGAAGCAAAACGCGCCCCATCTTTGTCAGGAGGGAAACGGCCATGCCGCCGGAGCCCGCCGGAGACGCAGCAGCTGCTACGTGTGCCAGTTCATGGAGGCTGAGCCCGGCCCAGATGGCGTACTGTTCCGAAGAAAAGGGCAGGAAAGGCCGTAAAGCGGTGTAGGCCAGTGTAAACAACGTACCTGTCAGGGCGATCATTCCGACTCCAGTAGCCGTATCATCATCTTTCGCCTGAATGATCGGGGAGACGGCAGCGATGGCCGCCGCCCCGCAAATCCCCGTTCCAGCACCCAGTAAAAAGGCGAGGGTGGGCTCCGCCTTCAGCCAGCGGGCAAACACCCAAACCGTGGTTACTCCCAGAAAGACTACGGCGATATCTCCCAGGAGTAATCCCGGTCCCATGGTGAGCACTTGGATCATATCGAGTCGGAACCCGTATAGGATGATAGCCGTACGCAAGAGTATTTTGGATGAAAATTGAATCCCCGCTTTTGCCTGTGCGGGGCATCCCATTGCATGAGTCCAGAGAGCGGCCAGAAAAATGGCCGTGATTAAGGGGCCCACTACTTGGACACCTGGTAATTCCGCCAATAAAAAAGCGGTACCAGCCAGGGAAAAGGTTAGCAGTAAACCAATCGTTAGAGAGGAATTCGGTTTTTCCCCTCTGCTGATTCTTACCGAGGGTGCCTTCATGGGTCGTTAACCCCCTTTGATTCCAGTTTACTCCGGGTTTTTAAATAAGGAAAATTGATTTATATTATACTATCAATTAGTATTGCTTATAATGGTTCGGCACGGGAGGTGTATGCGTTGGAACAGAGTCTACGTGTTTTCATCACCGTCGCCAAAACCCGTCATTTCTCCCGGGCGGCGGAGGAATTGCATATGACCCAGCCAGCGGTAAGCCAACAGATCCGCTCCCTGGAAAACCGGTACCATACTCGGTTGCTGGAACGGAATAACAAATCAGTCCAATTGACCCCTGCAGGGGAGATTCTACTCCGTGAGGGGTTAGAGATATTGAACCAATATGCCCGAATGGAGCGATTGATCCAGGACTTGACCCATTCCGCCAGCGGCCCTCTCTCCATTGGGGCGAGTTACACCTTCGGGGAATATGTGCTGCCACGGATCCTCTCCTCGTTTTGTACACGGTATGAACAGATTGACCCCAAAGTGACCATTCATAATACGAAACGAATCGGAGAGGGGGTCGTTCGCAGGGAGATGGATATCGGCATCGTGGAAGGGGAACTGTCCCATCCCCAACTGGAGATGAAACCCGTTGCGGATGATGAATTGGTCCTTGTCGTTCCTTCCAATCACCCCCTAGCAGAGCAGAAGGAGGTCAAGGCCAGTGAGCTGAGAGGGGAACGGTGGATTCTACGGGAACCCGGTTCCGGAACCCGAGAAGCTGCGGATCGGCTGTTCCGGGGTGCTGAACTCACACCGGATACCATTCTGGAATTCGGCAGTACTCAGGTCATCAAAGAATCGGTGGAAACAGGGCTAGGGATCGCGGTACTCTCTTCTTGGTCCATCCGGAAAGAGCTGCTCCTCGGCACTCTCTGCTCCCTCCGGGTGCAGGATGTTCCGATGCGGCGTCATTTCTACACACTAACTAGGGCCACCTCTTTCCGGACCAAGGCCATGGATCTTTTTCTGGCCTTTCTTCGCCAGGAACTACGCAGGCGCACCTTACCCTCTTGTTGATGGACAAAGCTCCTTGCATCTTCCGGCATGAAAGACCGCCTGTTCCCAGGACAGAAGGGAGCAGGCGGTTTTTATAGAATGCGAGCGGGAAAACCCAGCCCTTTAGAGTTGGGATGAAAGCGAGCGTCGGACGAGGGAGGGCTTGCCCCCCCTCTCGCAAGTCCGACAATTCCAAGGTAGAATATGGTTAAAAGGAGGTGATTCAGTGATCCGTACCTATAAATTCAAGTTAGTGCCCACCACCGAGCAAAGGGAGAAGATTGAGTGGGGTCTGGGCATGTGCCGATGGCTATACAATGCCATGCTGGAACAACGTCGCTTCGCTTATAAGAGACGAGGTCTCTCCTTGAGCTATCATAAGCAAGCCACCGAACTTCCTTCGTTGAAAAAGGAAATCCCCGCATTTAAACAGGTTCACTCCCAGGTCCTTCAGCAAGTAGCGAAGCGCCTCGACCTGGCTTTTCAACATTTTTTCCGTCGTATAAAACGAGGAGAAAAGCCAGGGTTTCCCCGCTTTCAAGGGAAAAATCGGTTCGACTCCCTTTCCTATCCCCAAGCAAAAGCGTCGATGTTCCAGGGGAAGTTCATTCGGGTTCCCAAAATCGGAGACGTCCGGGTGAAGATGCACCGCCATATGAATGGGAGTCCCAAAACACTGGTCATTAAGCGAAAGAATGGTCGCTACTATGTGATGGTGACCTGTGAGGTGGCACCTTCTCCGATCCCTTTCAGCAGAAAGCAGGTGGGTATTGACCTGGGCGTGAAACATTTTGCCATCACTTCTGACAGGGAGTTCTTCCCGGCGATGCGCTTTTTGGAAAAGGGACTACGGGATATCAAACGGTGGCAACGGACCGTTTCCCGTCGGAAAAAAGGGTCCCATCGTCGAAGGAAAGCGGTGGCATGGTTAGCGAAGGCACATGAACGAGTGGCCAACCAGCGAAAGGATCTTGCTCACAAAATCAGCCGCTCCCTCGTGGATCGCTATGATCTCATCGCGTTTGAAAAGCTGAACGTAAAAGGGATGGTGAAGAACCGTCCCTTAGCAAAGAAGATTGCGGATGCCGCATGGAGACAATTGATTGACTTTACCACTTACAAGGCAGAATGGGCCGGTAAAGAAGTGAAGTTGGTCGATCCTTACAACACGTCTCAAGCATGTTCGGAATGCGGTCAGATCGTGAAAAAGGATCTTTCGATTCGTGTTCATTCCTGTAGCTGTGGCTATACAGAAGATCGGGACATCAACGCGGCGCGAAATATCCTTCATCGAGCGATGGGCTATGCCCCACAACCCACGATGGGACAGTTAGAACTTTCCCTTTTTTAGGCTCGGGCGGAGCCTTCGGGAGAGGGTAGCGGGTTGCCGTACCCAATGATCCGAGAAGCCCACGGGTTTAGCCGTGGGCGACGTCACGTAAGTAGGGTAGATTTAAGGCACCACTTTTAAGGGGCCAACTGCTTTCATCTTGAACTTCAGCTTTTCATTCATCCCGGATTCCAGGTGAAGAAAATGATAGGAGGGCTTTATGGTACCGGTTTCGGGATTGAAGGGGGCAACGATCAGGGCGTCTTTGTAGGTATCCACCACGACAAGGGGGTTGGGGCCGTCCGATACCAGGAAATACGACTGGTTTTTCGCAATGATGTGCCCGCTGGTGACGGCTACGGACACGACCAGAACAAGGAGCAAAACCACGGCAGTACTGGTGGAAGCGCGTGTCCTCTTCTGGGCGAAATGAAAAAAGAGAAATAATAGGAGAGCGTGGGCTGTGAAGGCCAGAAAATAGGGCCAAAGCCGGTCTCCCTGAAAGGTGAAGCCCAATTTCATCCCGATGATGACAGCGACCCCGGCGGGAATTAATAGAGCGAAAATGATTTTCCCATACCGTTGAAATCCCGTCATCGAAATGGATAGATAAGCGATCAACAGCATGAAGATAAGCAGGCAGACAGCCAAGATGACTGAGTTGATACTGATTTCGATAAACATGGAAGGAATCTTAAAATAGGATTTGTAACCGATTTCACTCAGGTAGGCGGCAAAATAGCCTAATCCCGTAAGGCCGGCAAGCAGAAATCCCTCGGGAGCTCGGTACAGGATCTTCTCCAAGGGTCGCAACTCTTTGAAAGACACAGAGGTCCTCCTTCCTATGTATGGTTTGGAATAGGGACATTATACAGGGAAATGTTTACCGTTGATATATGCATGAAGAAAACACAGAAACTTTTTTGCAAAAAAAAACCCCGTGGCAGCACGGGATTTCTCCTACTTATTACATCTGCAGGCTCGTCCACACTTCCAGTTTGGTCTGGATCTTGTCGATGATTTCATTGGTGAAATCGGAGGTGGTTGAGCTTCCGCCCAGGTCGGCTGTACGGGTCCCTTCCTTCACCGTTTCGATGGTCGCTTCGTAAATGGCGCGGGAAGCCGCGGGGGCTTGAGGGTGTTCCAGATGGGAGAGAAGGGAGGCACTGGCCAGGATCATCGCCATCGGGTTGGCGATATTTTTGCCGAAGAGGCCGGGTGCTGTACCGTGGGGGGCTTCCGCCATAATTACCTGCGGGTTAAAGTCTTCGTCAAAACTCATCAGAATGGACTCGGAACCGGCGATGGAGCCGAAAAGTTGCAGGACCATGTCGCTTAGGCAGTCGCCGTCCCGATTGAGGGCAGGAATGACCAGCGGGTCACCGTGGTTGTTGAGAAGGAGCGCATAGGTTGCATCGATCAGTTGCGGTTCATAAGGGACATCGGGGTAACGTTTGCTGGCTTCGTCCATCTCTTCTTTCAACATTCCCTCATAGATCGGGCTTACGGTATACTTGGGTCCGCCAAAGACCTTGGCGCGGGTTTTTTTGGCGTGTCGAAAGGTATATTCGGCGACGGCACGGCAAGTCTTACGGTCGATCGCTTCCGTCCGGTAAGAAACCTCGTTGACCCCTTCCCCCTCTCGCCATTCTTTGGCACCGTAAGCGTCACCAACTGCCATTCGAATCACGGAGATGGGGGCGAAGGTGCCGGCGATCGGAACGACTCCGGGGATCCGGCGGCCGGTTCGGATGATCACTTTCCCGTCGATTTCCTTGCGAAGGATAGCGTTGGGGCTGCCTACATCTCCTTTTTCTTCAGGGGTGATGGTGGCTGCCTTCAGTCCGTATCCTCCTTCTTTCATGGCACGGGCAGCTTCAAAGACCACTTCGTTCTTTGTGTTGCGCCGATTTTCCAGACTCAGATCGAAGTGTTTAAAATCGATATCGAAACCGATCACTTCGGGTGCGAGTACCCGGAGTGATTCTTCCAGGAGCTCCTGGCCGGTCTGATCCCCTTCCAGGACCACGATCGTTTTCTTGTCCTCCAAAATAATCACCTCATGGGTTTTTGTCCTCCCCCATTATACCGAGAAGGGAAGGCTCATACCACACGACTGAAGATTCGAAAATATGACAAACCCTTGGCGATTACTGAAATCCCCCGTTTATACTGAAGATGAACCGTCATTGTACGTTATAATGAAAAAGCTATGATTCTTCGGAGAGAAAATAAGGAGTGGTATGAATTGAAGAACTTCCCGGCGGGGAAGGGTTTGACTTTGATTTTGTTGTGTCTCTTTCTGGTTAGTTTGCCTTCATCCGACCCTGCTGTTATAAACTTAAGGGACCAGCCGGATGTAAAAGGGAAAGATTGGATCGACCAGAAAATCGAACAGATGACGCTCGAGGAAAAGGTGGGCCAGATGTTTATCGTCGGTTTCCAGAATGGGGATCGGCCAGCCCGCGAAATGAATCGACAGGCGAACATTCTTATCCGTAAAGATCATGTGGGCGGCATCATTCTATTTGATCGTAATATCGGAACCCCCCGACAGGTGGGGCATTTGACCAATCAATTACAGGACACGGCTTTGGCTGTTTCGCCGCAAATTCCTCTCTTCGTCTCTGTGGATCAGGAGGGGGGAAAAGTGGCCCGTATCCGGGAAGGGGTGACAAACTTTCCGGGTAATATGGCTTTAGGAGCTGCTCGCGACGAGGAATTGGCTTATCAAGCGGGTAGAGTGATCGGAGAAGAACTGCGGGCGATGGGGATCAACATGAATTTAGCTCCTTCTCTGGATGTAAATAATAACCCAGCCAACCCCATCATCGGTGTCCGTTCTTTTTCTGGAGATCCATCCCTCACCTCGGTTATGGCAAAGGCTAATCTACGGGGCTACAGAGAAGGGAATGTATTATCTGTCATCAAACATTTCCCCGGACACGGCGATACGTCCATGGATTCCCACGTCGATATGCCGACAGTGGATCATCCCTTCTCCCGATTGAACCGAGTTGAACTGGTTCCCTTCAAGTCGGCGATCAGGGAGGGGGTGGACGCAGTCATGTCGGCGCACATTACCTTTCCGTCCATCGATGATACGCCAGGTCTCCCAGGAACCTTGTCAAAAAAAGTGTTAACCGGTCTGTTGCGAGAGAAGCTGGGTTATGACGGAGTCATCATGACCGACGATATGGAAATGGGGGCGATTGTCGAGAACTTCGGTTCAGCGGAAGCTGCGGTACGGGCGGTAAAAGCCGGTGCAGACATTGTTCTCGTCTGTCACGATCTCACTCGGCAACAACAATCGATTCACGCTGTCATCGATGCTGTAAAAAAAGGAGAGATCTCGGAAAAAAGGATTGACCACTCCCTACAGCGAATTCTGCGGTTAAAGGCCAAAAAATTGGGTGAACATGCCATTTTGCATCAACCGAAGAGCCGAACGGATCAAATGGCCGGGAAGGTGAATACACCGGAGAATCGGAAATGGGCTGCCCAGGCGGCGCAAATGGCGATTACCCCCGTGCGGAATGAGCGGGGGGTCCTACCCTTGGATCCCCGTTTATCGGGGGAGATATTGGCCGTCTCTCCCACCGGTGCAGAAGAACTGGGGAAAGCGCTGAAGGGGGAAGGATTCCAAACCGGAGTCCGATCCATTTCCATGCAACCGAAGCCTGAAGAGGTCCAACAGCTGGTGCACGATGCCGCTTCCGCTGACGTGGTGATACTAGGAGCTTTCCAGTGGCGGGTGAATGATGCCCAGGCGAAGTTGGCTGCTGAACTGAAAAAGACGGGAAAACCTCTAATCGTCCTAGGGTTGGATACACCTTATGATTTGATGGCGGCCAGCGGGGTGAAGACCTATCTTGCCCTTTACAGTTCCCAACCGGTATCGATGCGGGCTGCTGCCCGTGTTATTGCCGGCCGTGCCCGAGCGGAAGGAAAGCTTCCTGTCCGTGTACCAGGAATGTACCCCTTGGGGTACGCCGACGAAAGGTAGCAATATGGCAGAGGTTTAAAACTCCATGCAGGTTTTCCAGCGTTTTAATGCATGGAAGCGTGGGTAAAGGCAAACTATGGAGGAGGGGAACCCTTGGTCATCCAAATCAGTGCGGCTGTAGCCGCTACCGCATTTGTCACACTTGTGGTCGCTCTGGTGAGATCCCTAAATAAAGTGAACCATACGTTGGACTCAGTGGATCGAACGCTGGAGGAGATGAAGCCTCAGGTGGAGGAAGTGATCAACCGTACTAAGTCCACCCTTGACGAAACCAATCGGCTTCTGGCAGATCTCCAAGCGAAGAGCCAAAAGACAAATGCTCTGTTCCAGACGGTGGACAGCGTGGGTCACGGGCTACAGGAATTATCATCGACTCTCACCAAAACTGCTGTCATCCAGAAGGAACGCCTTAGCAACGTAAGTGCGCTTGTCAGCTCCGGTTTGGACATGTTCCGAAAATGGCGGTCCGACAAGCGGTCTAATAAGAAAAGCGTCACTCGAGTAAAATAAAAAAAAGGAGATGGGTCGATGGGTAAAAATAGCGGTGTGAACGGGAAAGACCTTTTCATCGGAGCGGTGATTGGTGGAGTGATCGGTGCTACAGCCGCCCTCTTGTTGGCTCCGAAGTCAGGGCGAGAAACCCGTAAGGACCTTTACAAGGGTTTGGAGACCGCCCGGGATAACCTACGTGACCAGAGCGAACAGGTCTCCCGCAAAGCAGTCGAAGTGAAAGACGCTGCAACTGACCGATGGATCGACATCCGTGAATCCACCGTTGACACCGTGAAAGAAGTGGCTTCTACGGTGGAAGGAGCAAAAGAGAAAGCGGGCAGGAAGCTGGAAAAAATCAGTGAAAGAACAGCCGCTAAATTGAAGTCTTAACCAGACCGAACCGCACCCCGAGAACGGGGTGCTTTTTTTGTCCTTGATGTCTATCGAGGGGGCTTGTCACATATACATGGGACAAACTACGGAATCGGACGGGAGGCTGGCATGAACAGGGAAATCATCTATGCATTGCTGGCGGCTTTTAGCTTTGGTGTTGCTCCCATCTTCGAAAAGTTGGGTCTTGCCCGGACGGAACCGACAATGGCCCTGTTTTTGCGGGCATCGGTAACAGCACTTCTCGTGTCGGTTTACCTGCTGTTTAGCACCCGGGGGGCAGGGTGGGGGGTACCTGATGGGAAATCCCTTGTCTATATTCTGCTTGGCGGGGTGTTTGGAGTCCTATTTGCCCAATATTTTTATTTTAAAGCGCTTCAGTTCGGGGAAGTAGGCCAGGTGATGCCAGTAGTTGGCAGTTTTCCGGTATTGGCTTTTATCCTTTCGGTGTTTATTTTTGGTGAGTCGGTAACCTTTGCTAAAATGGCTGGGATTCTAATGGTAGCGGCCGGTGTGGTTCTTCTTAGCGATTAACTGCAAATTCGTTTATTTTATAAAGGAATCAAGAGTATATGGGACATTGGGACGATCCATCCAGGATTGGGTGGGTTGTGCTTTTTTTTCGGACGTGTTCTCCTGAGACATAGGATTGCTGTCCATAAAACATGAAGTGAAACGAATTTGTTTGCTATACAATTTTCGGCACGAACAAAAGGTTCGAGCCGATGGAGCAGGAGGTACATATGAGTGTGGAAGATACGCCGCGAAAATCGATGACGGATGAATTTTTGGCACGTCTGGAACAGCATCGGCGTTACCTGTACCACATCGCCTACCGACTGACAGGTAACACGGAAGACGCTAAAGACCTGATGCAAGAAACGATCTGGCAAGCTCACCGAAAATCCAATAAATACGTATATGAGAAATCCCTGAAAGCATGGCTCCGTACGATGATGACGAATCGATTCCGAGATCAAAAACGGAAAAAAAGCTTGAAACTGGTCGCACTGGAAGACGCGTTTATACAATCAGAGCCCCCTCATTCTGTGGATAGGCTGTCCGTTGAAGAACAGGTGGAACAACGGTTGATGCTGGAACGGGTGAAGGAAGAGATTCAGGAACTGCCCGATATCTACCGGCGGGTAGTCCTCCTCCGTCATTTCCGTGGATATTCCTACACCGAAATCAGTGAAGCGTTGGACATCCCTGAGGGGACGGTAAAAACTCAGCTGTTCCGTGCTCGGAAGATGCTGAAGGAACGACTCTCCAAAAAGTAAGGGGATCGGCGAATGTCTTGCAGGGATATGGATCGATTGATCCAACTCTACGTAGACCAGGAGATCGACAACGAGGGGCATGAGCGCTTGCGAAAACATGTGGCTGAGTGTGATCTCTGCCGACAGAGCCTAGCCGAGATGATCACCCTCGTTCGGTCCCTGGAGGAAATCCGGAGTCACAGAGATCCGGGTCGCCCTGCCACAGTAATAAACAACCTTATCAAATGGGCGGCTGTCTATACAGCCATCCTCTTTTTCGTCACATTCGGCCCGTCTTTGTTGGACCATCGCCCTGTCTCCGTCGACGGAGAACAGGCAGGGTCCCAAGGTACCTCTTCGGTTCCCGTCGACCCGAGGACGTCTCATCGGGAAGTGATGGTGCTGGCCACCCAAAAGGAAAAACTTCATATTCCGGATAGCGGCTATATCAAAGTGATGCGACCGCGAAATCTTGGAGAAAAGATGGAGATGGATACCGCCTGGGTTTATCCTAGCGCCATCCCCGCCTTGGCCGAAACAAAAAATGACTGGGTGAAGCAGATCAAGCGGCTGGTCTTCGTCAAAGTACCTGACAACGAAACTTTCCGCACCTTGCTAACATCAGCTGGAATTCCTTTGGAGGTCGAAGGGAAGGGTGGCGTGGAGAAGGGTTCTTTTCCCGCTTCCATAATCCTGACAACGGGGGAGAAACCTCGGGTGGAAATCTTCGATTTTCCGGATAATGAAAAAAACATTTCCCGCTGGTTTGACAAAATGGCAGCGACTCCGGCGATACACTGAGCCCGTTTCAACACAGAGGAAACGGGCCCCTTTTTTCTAACAGGTTGGATCTTTTTTCCATCCCCTTGCCATTTCCGAAAAAAAACGGTGACAGGTTTATCGAACTCGGTTATAATAAGCGTTAAAATTTCGGAAGAGGGGAGTTGTGAGATATGAGTCAGGAATTGAACAAGCTGCGGGAACAGGTCGACGGGATCAACACCCAGCTCTTGGAACTCCTGAGCCGCCGTGCAGAGCTGGCCCAGCAAATCGGCGATGTGAAAAAGGCCCAGGGGGTTAACCGATTTGATCCCGTGCGGGAGAGAGATATGCTGGACCGTATTGTGGAGGCTAATCCCGGTCCCTTTGATAATGATACGATCCGTCACTTGTTCAAACAGATCTTCAAAGCTTCCCTCGATCTACAGCAGAAGGATCATAAAAAAGCCCTTCTGGTCAGCCGCAAACGGCACCCCGAGGATACAGTGGTTCACGTAGGAGATGTCGTCATCGGCGATGGTCGTAAAACGTTGATTGCGGGCCCTTGCTCGGTAGAGACGGAAGAACAGGTATTCCAGGTGGCCCGCTCTCTCAAAGAACAGGGTTTGAAGTTATTAAGGGGCGGTGCATTCAAACCGCGTACTTCCCCCTATGACTTTCAGGGCCTCGGTGAAACCGGTCTGTCGATCCTGCGCCAGGCGGCGGATAAATACGGCCTTAAAGTGATCAGTGAGATTGTCAACCCGGCCGATATGGAACGGGCTGCCCGCTATGTGGATATCGTCCAGATCGGTGCCCGCAACATGCAAAACTTTGAACTATTGAAAGCCGCCGGTGACGCCAAATTGCCCGTTTTTCTCAAACGGGGAATGTCGGCGACTGTGGAAGAGTTCCTTTTTGCCGCTGAATACATCGCTTCCAAAGGAAACACCCAAGTGATGTTGTGTGAACGAGGCATTCGTACCTATGAGAAATGGACGCGTAATACCCTCGATATTTCGGCAGTTCCCCTTCTCAAACAGGAGAGCCACCTTCCGGTTTTCGTGGACATTACCCATTCCACGGGGCGGCGGGATATCCAGTTGCCTGTGGCCAAAGCTGCACTGGCAGCGGGAGCGGACGGCCTGATGCTGGAAGTCCACCCTGATCCGTCGGTGGCCCTTTCGGATGCCAACCAACAGATTGATATCCCTCAGTTCGAGACCTTTATGAACGAGATGCGTTCTACTGGGCTTTTCAAAAAATCCGAAGAAACACCTGTCGTTTGAATAACTTGGAAATCAAAGGAACCGGTTTGGTGAAACCGGTTCTTTTTTGTTTTCCGTGGATATCCTATGAAGGATACGATTCGTACTGGAACAGATCACCAATGATTCCCAAGCCTTGAGGAGCTGCTTATGTATCCCTTTGCAAATGGTTTTCGTTTGTAATATCCTTATAAGAACCAGTCTCGTAGCAGCCCTATGAAAAACGAACTACGGAAATTAGGTGTGGAAAAGATGGGGAAAAAAAAGGAAACGATTACGATCTACGATGTCGCTCGTGAAGCTGGTGTGTCCATGGCGACGGTATCCCGTGTTGTCAACGGGAACCCGAATGTAAAACCCGTTACCCGTAAAAAAGTGCTGGAAACGATCCGACGAATGGGTTATCGTCCTAATGCTGTCGCCCGTGGCCTGGCGAGCAAAAAAACGACCACCGTGGGTGTGGTAATCCCGGATATCTCGTACGCGTTCTTCGCCGAACTGACGCGGGGGATTGAAGATATTGCCAATATGTATCATTACAACATTATCTTGTGCAATTCCGACCTCAAAAAGGATAAAGAACTTCAATTGATCGAAGCCCTGCTAGAGAAGCAGGTGGACGGGCTTCTTTTTCTTGGGGGGGAAGTGACGGAGGAACATCGGGAGATCTTTGCTGGTGCTCAGGTCCCAATCGTCTTGGCTGGGACGAGGGATGACGTCGATGAGGAACGCCCTTTTGTTACGATTGACCAAGTTCAGGCGGCCAAGGATGCGACGCAGGTCTTGATCAAGGAAGGTCATGACCGGATCGGTTTAGTCGGTGGCCCCCTCGATGATCCGATCATCGGTTACCCTCGTTACCAGGGGTATAAAGAGGCAATGGAAGAAGCAGGACTGAACATAGACGAAAACCTCGTACGTCTAGGTAACCTTCGCTACGACTCGGGAGTAAAGGCTGCAGAGGAACTCCTCTCCTCCAACCATCCTCCCACAGCTATTTTCGCCGTCAATGACGAGATGGCTGTCGGTGTTATTCACGCTGCCCAGGACCTGGGTCGAAAGATTCCGGAGGATGTATCCGTGATCGGTTTTGACAACATTCCTCTGGCTGCCCAAGTGCGACCGCTTTTATCGACGGTTGCTGTTCCCATGTACGATATCGGAGCGGTGGCGATGCGTCTGTTGACCAAGTATATGAATGACGAGAGTATTGAAGACAACCGGGTTCTCCTGCAATACAGGCTCGAACTGGCTGACTCTACTCGGCTGAAGGAATTTTAAGGCCGGATAGAGCCAATGAGGGGAGACAGAAATGCAAAGACCGATCGGTTTAATTGGAGCGATGGCGGAAGAGATCGCTCTTTTTCTTGAGGAGATGGAAATAGAAGCGACCAGAGAGCTTGCCGATATCACCTATACGACGGGACGGTTGAACGAGACCGAAGTAGTGGTCTGTCAATCCGGTGTCGGCAAAGTAAACGCTGCTGTCTGCACCCAGAATCTCATCCGGGAGTATGGGGTGGAGGCGGTAATTTTCACCGGGGTAGCGGGTGCTCTAGATCCTTCCCTGGACATCGGGGATATCGTCGTCTCCACCGCCTGTCAGCAACATGACGTGGATGCAACCGCCCTCGGGTTGCCGAAAGGTACGATCCCCTTTCAGGAGACGTCGATTTTCAAAGCTGACCGGAAATGGATTCGTCTGGCTGAGGAAGCAGCCGCGGGGTGGACCGGAGGTAAAGTCCTCAAAGGAAAGATCCTCTCGGGGGATCAGTTTATCGCTAACGCTGATGCGGTCCGTGCATTAAGAGACTCCCTGGGTGGAGTTTGTGTTGAGATGGAAGGGGCGGCTGTCGCCCATGTTTGCCACCTTCATCGCATCCCTTATGTGGTCATTCGGTCCATGTCCGACCGGGCCGATCATAGCGCCGATATCAACTTCGCCGACTTTGCCGTAGCCTCTGCCCGGCGATCCAACGGGATTGTGCAAGAGATGCTGAACAGAAGACAAGCGAAAAGCGCTCAGTAAAGGAAGAGAAAAAAGTCCGTCCGGTTATCGGATGACGGGCTTTTTTTATTTAAATAGAGACCCATTTTATTTTTCGATAGAAATTTAATTTGATAAAAGGGATAGTTTACTATATAATAGTATTGTTTTCACGATTAATCAAGGGGTGGAAAGAGAATGAAAAAAGTGTTTGAAGCTTTAACCGGAATCGGTGTTATCGGATACCTTTTAACCAAACTAGCCTTAGATGGAGAGCCGAAGGTATTGCTATACGCTTCTGCCGTACTGGTAGCGATCGGGTTATTGGGGAGGCTGGTTATGGCGATGATGTCTTCGGAAGAGCAATGATCAGATAGGAGGGTCTGTATGGAAAACAACAGGACCAATCAAATTTTGAGTGAAACGGATACGAAGATCATTGAACTCATCTCTCAGGAAAAAGCCAATAAAGAAATCGCTGATCTCTTGGGCATGCCCCAAAGAACGGTGGAGTACCATATCACGACCATCATGCGAAAAATGGGAACATCCACACGGTTAGGAGCCGTGATGCGTGCGATTCAAAAAGGAATCATCCAAGTGCAAACGCCTTATCCGACAGAAAACAGCGAAAGGAGAGGAAACTGTAGCGTGAACAGTGAGGAGTGTGTCCGTTTCTAGCGCAATGCTCGATAGGGACGCCATTTACATCGGGCGGGGTACTTGTGGAAGCCCTTGTTTTCTTACCCAGTGCTCGCCACTAAGCCCCCTGCCATCAAAGAAAAGCCCGCTGACAGCGGGCTTTTCTTCGATGGTACAACAGAGAGCAGTCCATCATTTATAGAAAGGCGAAGGTGTTCGTTCAGAAGCAGGAGGAAAATCTCTATAGGAGGATCATTTTATGTTGTTAAAATAGAGGACCCTTGCGTAAAAGCGCAAAACCATTACTATTGACGATAGATTGAACGAAATGATAGGATTTTATTGGGTAAAGTTAAAGGCGGGGGAGGTAGAAAAATGGGCTGGATTTTTAAAGCGAAAAAAGTCGTTTCCGCCATTAAGAAATATGGTCCCAAGGCTATTGCAGCCATCAAAAAAGGGGCAAGAAGCGTCTACGACAGCTTCATGGCTGCGAAGGCAAAAGGCTGGGTCCACCTGACCTGGTGGTTGGTTAAGAACACGAGCGCTTTGGGCGCCATCTATGATGCACTTAAAAGTGCAGGCTTAATTTAAAGACTCGCTGACCGTTATTGTTACACGTTGGGCGACGTGGATTAACGTCAACGAGTCCTAGGGAAAAAGACGAAATAGCACTTCACTAAAACATGAAGTCGCCTTTAGCTTTACCCACTTTTTATAATAAAGGCAGGGTAACACCATGTCAAACGACTTGCCACTTGTTTATGCCAATCAATTGAGGAAAAGTTTTGGGAACAAAATAGTGTTGCGTGATCTGCATTTCGAGTTACATGAAGGTACCACCGCGGTTCTTTTTGGGAAAAACGGGGTGGGAAAAAGCGTTTTTTTAAATTGTATCCTGGGCTTTCTCCAGGCTGACCAGGGGGAAGTGCGAATTGATGGACATCCGTTGACGGATCGCATCCATATACGAAACACCTCTGCATTCATTTCTTCTGATCATCAAGATTTTTTAAATCTGTTTACACCGAGGGAATACTTCTCCTTCGTTCAGGAAATATATCAGCTTCCCAAAGAGGAAGCGACAGCCCTCATTCAGCAATGGAGCGATGATCTTCAGGTGTCAAGGGAGATGGATTCGCTTTTCTCAGGTCTATCCTTTGGTACAAAAAAGAAAATCCAACTGATCGGTGCTCTGCTCTTCAGGCCGAAGCTTCTCGTATGTGATGAGATTTTTGAAGGGTTGGACAGCGATGCAGTCAATTACGTCATCGCGGTTTTCGATCGACGACAGAGAGAAGGCCAGTCATCCCTGTTTACGACCCACATCGCTCAGTATGCGATGAAAACCACTAGCAAACGGTATGTGTTGGAGGACGGGCAAATCAGAGATTTTGATTGGGGATAGAATGGATCATGGACTTCGCGATCTATCGAAAACTTTATCGAAAAGCAATGGACGAAAGTGAACCGAAGGGGCTGCAGTGGAAAGAGGTTGCTCAGCACTTTTTGTTTGCTTTAGTTCTGTTTTTGATCCTGTCCCTTGTTTTAGGTACATTCAATGTCGATCCTGGGACCGTGATCGGAGTCTACTTGGCTTTGCATATCATCATGGACCTGTTATTTTTGTTTAGTACCACGCAATTGTACGAAACCTCTAATCGGATAATGGGTTTTCTCCGCCATGTACCGATCACTGTTCGGAAGATCTTTCTCTATCATTTCTTGTGTTCAGGGATTTCGGTTTCTTTTTTTGTGGAAATCGGGGTTGTTTCCCTTACCCTTTTGCATTATGGTGCCAGTGGGATGGAGGTTTTGATGCTTTATCTCCGTCTGCAGGCGATTAATTTTATCCGTGTTTTTCTCGATCTTTTTATCCCGTTTGCGAATAAAGTCAAGATCAATGCGGTCACCTGGTCCGTTTCCATATTTGGTTTCGCCATGTTGATGCAAATTTTCGTGGGAACCGGTTTGATCGGGCCTGTTGTGGTGGGGGACGTTTATCTGGTGCTCGATATTTTGCTTCTATCCGGCTGCCTGGTTGCAAGCCTCTTTTATCCTGTAGTGATAAAAGGCATGTTGATTGACGGGAGAGAGCACAATTCCTCGACCTATGTTCCCTTTACGGGTTGGTTTGCTTCCGTGACAGGAAAGCTCTTCAATCCACCCAGCCGCCTGTCTACTTTAGTGCGTATGCAAATGGTTCGATTGATTCGCGATCCCGAATACATCAACAAGCTTCTGGGTGTGGGGATCATCGTCTTTATTTTCTCCAGTATCAACACCCTTTTTCTAGAGGATTGGCTGGGGTCCTCCGAACATTTGGGCGGAAAAGACGACCTTCTCTACTTTTCTTTCTTCATTTCTTTGTTGGGCTTTTACAATCTCCGTTTGGAGTTTTCCTTGACAAAGCGTCATCACCTGGAGTATTTCCCCGTTCTCCGGTTGCTGGAACGCCTAAGTCTCGATATCGCCCATGGGATCCTACTGTGGATACTGGCCGCATTGGTCTTGTCGTTGCAGGTCGTTATCGATCCGGGGAAATTACCATTGCTTTCCGAAGCGATCATCGCCTATGTTTGTTTTTATCTCATCGGTTTAGGGGTGGAGATTCCCGGACGTTCGATTACGAAGGGGAACAAATGGGTGATGTACCTTCAGTTTTTTGCCCTAGCGACAGTGGTGGAGATTGCTTTTTTGATCCCGTTTGTTTTTTGGGTCGACCTGCTGATCTTGGCCCTCTGTTTTGCATGGCTTTATTTACGGGTGTATCGAAAGTTGCTCCGTACCTGATAAGGAAAGGAAAAGCCTGGCACTGGCAGTTTGTCGGTGCGGGCTTTTTTTGAATGAACCTTTTCTAAGAAAAGGAAACCGTGATGGGGGAGACCGGGTATGGTATAGTGGTGGAAGATTTCGCGACAGAAAGGAACGGATCATGGGACGATATTCGGATCAGGTCGGGCGGCGGCGCACCTTTGCTATCATCTCACACCCCGACGCCGGCAAGACCACATTGACGGAAAAACTCCTTCTCTTCGGTGGAGCAATCCGGGAAGCCGGTACGGTGAAAGGACGAAAGGCGAGTAAACATGCCGCATCCGATTGGATGGAAATTGAAAAAAAACGGGGAATCTCGGTTACATCCAGTGTGCTGGAATTCCGTTACCGAGATTGCCATGTTAACATCCTGGACACTCCCGGACACCAGGATTTTAGTGAAGACACCTATCGAACCCTGGCTGCAGCGGATAGCGCCGTGATGTTAATCGATTGCGCCAAAGGGGTGGAACCTCAGACGATCAAACTTTTCGAGGCTTGCCGGATGCGGGGGATTCCGGTTTTTACTTTCGTCAACAAGCTGGACCGGCAGGGGAAAGATCCCCTTGAGCTCCTGGAAGAGATTGAGGAGGTTCTCGGTATGCGTTCATGCCCGATGAACTGGCCTGTCGGCATGGGAGCTGATTTCTGCGGCGTCTATGATCGGGACAATCGACGGCTGATCCGTTATGAACGGGGAGCCGAGGCACGGAAGATCGATACGGAGGGGGCTGGAGATAGCCGCATCCGCCAGGAAGTGGGAGATGTTCTCGCTGACCGGCTGGAGGAAGAGATTGAGCTGCTCGACATTGCCGGTGACCCTTTTGATATGGAAGCGGTACGAAACGGGAAGCTGACACCCGTTTTCTTTGGAAGTGCCATCACGAACTTTGGTGTCGAGACTTTTCTGGATACGTTCCTCGACCTAGCTCCCTCCCCAGGCCCCCGCTCTTCGGATCAGGGATCTATCAATCCGGAAGACGAGCGTTTTTCCGGGTTTGTTTTTAAAATTCAAGCCAATATGAACCCGGCTCACCGTGACCGAATCGCCTTCCTTCGCATTTGTTCCGGTCGTTATGAGCGTGGGATGACGGTGAATCATGTGCGAACGGGAAAAGGGATTAAGTTGGCCCTACCCCAGCAATTTATGGCTCAGGACCGCTCTGCTGTGGAGGAGGCTTACGCTGGTGATGTGGTTGGCCTCTTTGACCCGGGCCACTTTCAGGTGGGGGATACCCTGTGCGAAAGGGGGCGCTTCCGTTTTGAACGGCTGCCTCAGTTTCCACCGGAACACTTCTTGCGGGTTTCCAACAAAAACGCCATGCGCTACAAACAATTCCAGAAGGGGCTTGTTCAACTGGTGGAAGAAGGGGCGATCCAGCGGTACCGTACATTCCTTGAAGGAATGGATGAGATTTATATCGGTGCCGTCGGGGAATTGCAATTTCAAGTATTTGAGTATCGAATGAAAAACGAGTATGGGGTTGACTTGATCCTTGACCGAATGCCCTTCCGCTTCGCCCGTTGGTTGAAAGGGGAAGTGGCGGATCCTTCCCGTCTCGTCTACCGTGGCCATACCCGTTGTGTCAAAGACTCACGTGATCGGTTGGTGGTTTTGTTCACTTCGGAGTTCTACCTGTCTACACTGGAAGAAGAAAATCCCGACCTTCAATTTCTCAAATTGGCAGAGGGTTGAAGTCCGGGAAAAAAGCTTTGTTATGGGTGTTAAGCCATCCGATTATACACTCCCCCTGCCGAAGGGTACCGGCAGGGGGAGTGGTGTTTATTCCCGTTCTCCCACCCTTGGAATATGTTTCAATTTAGACGACCACGCGTGTTTGGATATAATTAAAGGAGCGGAATACTGGAAAAAGTGCGATTTCTACACAGCTGGCATTCGGGGGGATCGGGTCATGGTCAGAAGAGGATTGTTGGTGCTCACGGTCACGATGTTGGCAGTATCCTTGGGCTTCGCTGTCTATTTTTCACAAGAAGCCATACAAGCGGACAAGCCACAGGATCGAAAACCGATCCACCATCACCCAGAGTTCCACTTGGTGTTTATTTCCCAAGAGATGGGCAGTCTCTATTGGAAGGAAGTGGAGAAAGGAGCGAGGGCAGCGGCCGCAGACCACGATGTCGTCATTGAGTTTGAGGCCCCGGCACGTCCCAATATCGAAGAACATGTCGGATTGATCGAAAGGGCTGTTGCCTCGCAGGTAGATGGCATTATTACTCAGGGGCTGACTGACCAAGATTTTACTCCCGTTATTAACAAAGCAGTGGATCGGGGTATCCAAGTGCTGACGGTGGATTCGGATATAAAGGGAAGCAAGCGATACGCCTATGTCGGTACGGACAACTATCGGGCCGGATATCTGGCAGGAGAAAAGATGGCGGAGGCGATGGGAGGAGAGGGCGACGTTGGGATCGTCACGAGCAGTGAGAAAGTAAACAATATGAAACAACGGATTGAGGGGTTCAAAGATGCCGTTCGTCAGCACTCCAAGATTCGGATTGTGGCGGTGGAAGAGACCCATTTATTGAAGAAGACCTCCCAAAAAGCGGGGGAGATTTTCAACGCTCATCCCGATGTAAAGGGTTTTTTCGGAACCAGCGCATCCGATGCTTCCGGTCTGGTGGAAGTGGCCGATGAAAGGGGGAAAATCGGAGAAGTCGTGATCATGGCCTTCGATGATCTTCCCCAGACGCTGCGGTACCTGGAAGAAGGGAAGTTAGAGGTGGTTGTTGTCCAGCAGCCCTATGAAATGGGATATCGCTCCGTGACATCGATGCTGGCTCTCCTGAAAGGAAAGCAACCGAACCGAGACATGCATACCTCTGTCCGGTTGCAGACATCGGACGACCTTCGGAAAAAGGAGGAGACGCCGTGATCCGCCTCCGAACGAAATTGTGGGCATTCTTTCTCTGTGTGATCCTCTTGCTTTACGGAGTGGCTTATGTTCTATATGACAGCAGTCAGCAATCCGTAGAGGAATATAACCGGAATTTTAAGCGCTTCTTGTTGTTGAATGACGTCTCGCAACAAACCGACCAGGTTTTACAGGCTTTGAACACCAATCTAAACGAAAAATCCCCGAACACCCGAACGATCTACCAACTTCGCCGAGAAAAACTGCTGGATCTACAGGAACGTCTGGTGCCGGAAATTCAGCATCAGAAGAATTATATATTGTTAGGTAATTACTCCAACATGATTCGTAATTTTTTGAAAGAGTCTGACTTGGCATTGAGCTATTCAGGGCTGAATGATGATGCGCAATCGGCCTATCATTACGAGCAAGCTGCACAGCTTTCCCAGTTCATTCTTCAGACGACACAGGATCTAATCGATAGTGAATTGACCCAATATTATCCTTTTTATGCCGGGATGGTGGAACGAAACCGACAGTTGCAGTCAATGAGCACAGCTATTTTTATCTCCATTCTGTTGACAGCGGGATTGTTTACTTACGGGTTTGCGGGTGGGATCACCCGTCCGATCGAACGGTTAGTCCGAGAGGCTAAACAGATTTCCCGTGGAAACCTGGACGGTAAGGACATCCAGGTGAAAAGTCGGGATGAAATCTATTATCTGGCTGAAACCTTCAACCGAATGCGCCAGCGGTTGAAAGAACTGATCCAGGAAATGAAAGAAAAAGCTGCTCTGGAAAAGGCGTTACAACAACAGCGGGTGAAAAACCTCGAAGTCCAAAACCTGTTGAAAGAAATGGAACTGAAAGCATTGCAGAGCCAGATCCATCCCCATTTTTTGTTTAACACGCTTAATACCATTTCCAAATTGGCCTACTTGGAGGGGGCGGAACAGGCAAGTGGACTGATCGAATCGGTCTCCCGCATGTTCCGTTACAATTTGAGAAGGATGGATCGCCCGGTTGCTCTGAGAGAAGATGCTCAGCATGTCCAGCATTATTTCGCCATCCAAAAGGCGCGCTTCCGGGATCGGGTCCAGATGTCCATGGAAGTGGAAGAGTCGTGCCTTTCCCACATCCTTCCCGTTCTTACCCTGCAACCACTGGTAGAAAATGCCTTCATACACGGGGTGGAGGATTGTGAATCGGGAGCGGAGATCGGTGTTCGCATCTACCGAAAGCATGAAGATGTGGTGGTGGAAATCAAAGACAATGGGAAAGGGATGGATGCGGAAACGGTCCACCGCTTATTGCATCCGGCAACGGAAGGAAACGTTCGTCCATCCGGGCATTCAACCGGGCTGGGGGTCCAAAACGTGTTGAAGCGTCTCTGTCTGTTTTATTCCCGAGACGATGTGATGACGATTGAATCAGAGGAGGAGAAGGGAACGCTCGTCCGCCTCCGTATGCCTTTTTATCCGGATGAAGGGAGCGATCACCATGTACTCGTTGCTCATAGCGGATGACGAACCGATTGAAAGAGAGGCGATGCAGGTCATGATTCAACGTCTTCTCCCTAACCGGGTTCAGGTAGTGGGGGAAGCGGAAAATGGCCGAGTTGCCATTCGTCAGACAGAAGAAAAACAGCCGGATATTGTCATGATGGATATCAAAATGCCCGGCATCGACGGGATCGAGGCCGTCCGGGAAATCCGCCGTCAAAAGCCGGACACTCATTTTATTATGATCACAGCCTATGACCATTTTCAGTACGCCCGAGAAGCCATGCGGCTAGGGGTGAAGGAATATATTTTGAAGCCCGCGTCTAAAAAGGAAGTTGCAGAGGCGATCGAACGAATCATTCGAGAAATCGAAACGGAACGGTCCCGCCGAGAAACGGAATTGGATTTAAAGGATAAATGGATGCGTGTACAACCTTTGGTGGAGACGGAATTGGTGGCGTCCCTCTTGCTGGATCGCGTGTCCGATATCAGTTGGGAGGAATTATCTCGGTTGTTGCAAGTTCGCATCGGTGCCGGTTTCGCTTTCGTTATTTCCCTTTTGCCGGGTAAAGAAGAAAATCCATCGATGGAAGAGCTTCGCCAAACCTGTGAGATCATCAAAGATCGTGTGAAGCAGGAAGACTCCCGTTGTTTCGTTGGGCCCATGACGGGTAGGCAGATTCCGGTATTCGTGGTTTGGGAAGAACTGGAGGGATCGGGGGGCCCTTCAGCCAAAGCACGGATTCTCGGTATCGTCAGACATATGGTGCAGGTCTTGAGACAGACGGTGAATCAGGAATTGTTCATCGGTGCGGGAACGGTTTCGGGAAAAGTGGAAGGGATGCGGAGGTCTTATTTCGAAGCCTTGATGGCTTCCCGGGACCCTGGCTTACCTGCGAGGTATGCGTTGTTTGAGGATTTATCCGGTGAAGTAGCCACCGGCCGGGCGGCCTTGCTGGATGCTGAGAAAGAAGTTCTGGAGGCGGTGGGCGAAGCGGATGCCGAACAATTGTTGTACCGGTATGATCGGTATTTTCAGAAGGTCATTTTGGAAACAAAGGGAAAGGTGAACGATTGCCGCAACCGGTTGATGGAACTGCTGATCCTCCTGCACCGGGGAATGAGTGGCCCCGGAACAGACGGATTGGAGTGGGAACGGCTGCGAAGCTCGGAGACGATCGGGGAACTGCGCGAATTGGGCCGCCAGTATTTGCTGGCATTGGTCCATGGTGTACGAAATCAAAGACGGTCCCGGCTACAGAAACGACTGGAACGGGCAAAGGCCTATATCCGGGAGCATTATCCTGACCAACTGACATTGGAGTCCGTGGCGGAGCATGTGAAGATGACGCCGTATTATTTCAGCAAATTAATGAAAGAAGAATGTGGAATCACCTTTATTGACTATTTGACCCATGTCCGAATCGAAAAGGCCAAACAACTGATTGGAGAGGGAGAATTGAGCCTGAAAGAGATCTGTTTTGCGGTGGGATACCATGATCCGAATTATTTCAGCCGTGTGTTCAAAAAGGTGACAGGAGTTCCACCGAGCCGCTATTCTCTCACGTAAGGTTGGACTACGCCGAAAGATGTGCAAGATCGGATAGGGAATAACAAAAAAGTGCTACCCATCTGTGTTGCTTTATCGAGATACAGGATTCGGAGGGGAGAGTGCAAAAGAGTGAAGCAATTTCAAAAAAAGTGAAGGCATTTACACGCCGGTGACCCCTTTAGGAATGGTACATTCTTAATTGAAAGCGATTGCAAATCTCTTTACAAAGGGGGCAATACCGATGAGAAGACATAGACGTTGGGCCATTTTAATGGGAATTGCACTTCTTTTCAGTGTCATCGCATCTGCTTGCAGCTCCGGAGGTGGCGCGAGTAAGGGCTCCGATGATGAGGTGGTCATCGGCTTTTCGATGGATACCCTGCAAGAGGAGCGATGGCAACGAGATCGTGATCTGCTTGTAAAGAAGGCAGAAAAGCTAGGTGCCAAAGTGAAAGTTCAGGCAGCCAACGGTGATGACGCCGTCCAGCTTTCTCAGGTAGAAAACCTGATTACGCAAGGGGTCGATGTATTGGTGGTGGTACCCCATAATGCCGAAGCGGCAGCGGCCATCGTGGACAAAGCCCACCAAGCAGACATTCCCGTCATTTCGTACGATCGTTTGATCCGTAATGCTGACGTGGATCTATACGTCTCCTTCGACAACGAACGGGTCGGAGAAATGCAAGCGGAAGCGATTACGAAAATCGTACCCAAAGGAAAATACGCTCTAATTGAAGGGGCGGATACGGATAACAACGCCCACCTCTTCAAGAAAGGCCAGATGAACGTGTTGAAGCCTATGGTAAAGAAAGGAAAAATCGATATTGTCTACGATCAGTGGACCAAAGAATGGACACCGGAAGTAGCCTTGAAGAACATGGAAAATGCATTGACGGCCAATGAGAACGACATTGATGCGGTACTGGCTGCCAATGATGGAACAGCTGGTGGGGCTATCCGCGCATTAGCAGCCCAAGGGTTAGCCGGTAAAGTCCCTGTCTCCGGACAAGACGCTGAATTGGCCGCATGTCAGCGGGTGGTCGAAGGAACACAGACCATGACCGTATATAAGCCGATTAAAAAGCTGGCAGATAAGGTGGCTGAAGTTGCCGTCGAGATGGGGAAAGGGAAAAAGCCGAAGCCGGATGCAAAAGTGAATAACGGGAAAATGGATGTTCCCTCGATATTGCTGGAGCCTATCGCCGTGACGAAGGAAAATATGGCCGACACGATTATCAAGGACGGCTATCATCCCATGAAAAAAGTGTACAAGAACGTTCCCAAGAGCAAGTGGCCGAAAAAAGGATAATACCAAAGGGGGGGCAGGCCCATAAGACCTGCCCCGCTTTATTCACGGAGAGAGGGGGGACCGGCGATGGTTTACGCTTTGGAAATGAAGGATGTCAGTAAAACGTTTCCCGGTGTCAAAGCTTTGGATCGTGTTAATCTACGTGTTAAAAAAGGAGAGATTCACGCTCTGTGTGGAGAAAATGGGGCGGGAAAATCCACGTTGATTAAAGTTTTGAGTGGTTTGTATCCAGCAGGAACCTTTGACGGTGCCATTCGGATTAATGGTCAGGAGCGAGCGTTTTCCGGGATTCGAGATGCCGAAAAGGCGGGAATTGCTATTATCCACCAAGAGCTAGCATTGGTTAAGGGAATGACCGTCGGCGAAAATATTTTCCTCGGCGCTGAGCCGACGATCGGTCCTATGGTAGATAGGGACCGTGTGTTTCGGGAAGCCAACCGGTTGTTGCAGGAAGTTGGGATGAAAGAGGTTGGGCCGGAAGAAACGGTCGGTGACCTCGGTATCGGACAACAGCAGCTGGTCGAGATCGCCAAGGCGATTTCTAAAAAGGCGGATATCCTTCTCTTGGATGAACCGACGGCCGCTTTGACCGAGACGGAAGTGCAGGTTTTAATGCGGCTTTTGCAGCAGTTGAAGGAGCGGGGTGTGACCTGTATCTACATTTCGCACAAGTTGGATGAGGTTTTCGAAATTTCGGATTCCATCACCATATTGCGGGATGGAAAAACAGTTGGAACCTATCCGGCCCATGAATTGTCAGAAGCCCAGGTGATTGCCCATATGGTGGGGCGGGAACTGACCGACCGTTTTCCGGAGACAAAGAGAAGCCCAGGGGATGAGGTTTTAACCGTTCGCGATTATACGGTTTACAATCCTGTGGATGGAAAAGAAAGGATCCGAGATGTTTCTCTTGACGTAAGAAGGGGGGAGATTGTCGGCATTGCCGGGTTGATGGGAGCTGGGAGGACAGAATTGGTCGCAAGTCTGTTCGGTGCCTATCCAGGGAAAAGCACAGGTGAAGTCCGGATGGATGGGAAAAAAATACGGATCCGTTCTCCCAAAGATGCGATTCGCCATGGGTTGGCTTTCGTGACAGAGGATCGGAAGCGCACGGGGTTGGTGCTAGGGATGGATGTCAAAACCAATACATCCCTGGCTCATTTGGATCATCTGCACCGGTTTGGGGTGCTGCGGGACAATGAAGAGATTCATCGAGTGCAACAATCTTCTGAGGAGCTTCGCGTTAAAACACCATCCATGGAAACGACAGTGGGAACGCTGAGTGGAGGAAACCAGCAAAAAGTCGTGCTGGGTAAATGGCTGATGACTCATCCGCGACTGTTGATTTTGGATGAACCGACTCGGGGGATCGATGTCGGGGCCAAATTTGAAATCTATCAGATCATGAACCGGCTGGCCGCTGAAGGTGTTTCGATCTTGATGGTTTCCTCCGAACTCCCGGAAATCCTCGGGATGAGTGATCGAATTTACGTCATGTATGAAGGGCGTATCACCGCCGAGTGGTCGAGGGAAGAAGCCACACAGGAAAAAATCATGCATGCTGCTACAGGAGGTCGTTGAGGGTATGGACGTCAATGTGCAAAATCAGGGTGTTGAATCCGATTCCCACACCCCCGTCAAAAAGACACGATTGGCCTTGATAGGAAAAATGGACTTGCGGGCCTATACGATGATCGCTGCATTGTTGGGTATTTGGGTTCTTTTTTCGCTGTCCAATGAATATTTCTTATCTCCGCGCAATCTCTCCAATCTCTTTTTACAGATGTCGGTAACCTCGATTCTGGCGATTGGGGTGCTCCTGGTTATCGTGGCGGGCCATATCGATTTATCCGTCGGTTCTGTCGTCGGTTTGACCGGCGGTGTCGCTGCCATTCTCCAGGTATGGTATGACTGGGATACGGTTCCGGCGGTGTTGGTCACGATGCTCGTCGGTGTGTTGATTGGACTGTTTCAGGGATGGTGGGTCGCTTACCAAGCAGTACCGGCGTTTATTGTTACGCTGGGGGGGATGATGGCGTTTCGGGGGCTTCTCATGGGAATCACCGAAGGGTCCACCATCGCACCCTTGTCCGACAGCTTCAAATCGATCGGTTCTTCTTACCTTCCCATGGAGATCGGATGGGGATTGGCAGCACTCGTAACGGTGGTGGCCGCTTTCAGCACGTGGAATCGGCGTCGTTCACGAAAGGGTTACGGGTTAGCTCTGGATCCGCTTGCTCTCGATGTCGGAAAGGTTTTGTTGACGGTTGCGTTGGTTGGTACGTTTGTCGGTGTGATGAACAGTTACAAAGGGATTCCCTTCCCCATCGTTTTGGTATTGATGCTGGCGGTTTTGTTCACATTCATTGCGAAAAAAACCCGGTTTGGCCGGCATGTGTATGCCATCGGAGGAAACCAGGATGCAGCCCGACTATCGGGGATCCATGTCCGTAAACGGATTATGTGGGTTTTTGTTCTCAGCGGCCTGCTCGCTTCCATCACGGGAATTGTGTTAACCTCCCGTGTCAATGCCGCCACGATCGGGGCGGGGACCATGTATGAATTGGACGCGATCGCTGCCTGTGTTATTGGCGGAACCAGCCTCATGGGAGGAGCGGGCACGATTTTTGGAGCGGTGATCGGAGCCCTGGTCATGGCCTCCTTGGACAATGGGATGAGCATTATGAATATGGAGAGCTTTTGGCAGTATATTGTCAAGGGAAGTGTGCTGATTTTTGCTGTCTGGTTAGATATGTACAGCCGGCGGAGGAAACAATCCTCATAGCAATCATCCCTCCCTCCAAAAAAAGGCAACGTCCGTGATGTTGGCGGGCGTTGCCTTTTTCTTATAGAAAGGATCACTCGAAAAATTGCAATACCTGGTTCACGATTAAGGCGTTCTTCTGTGTAATCTCTTCCCGACGAGGAATGGGGTCAAAGAGACCGTCTGGATCGTGGAGGGTGGCGGGAAGGTCGACGGGACTTTCTTTCTTCCAGCGCTCCAGCCAGGCTTTGGGTAAGGAGGTCTTATCCAGGGGACGGTGGGAGAGCTCTGCCCAGAGATAGGTCCAGGCCCTCGGAACAACTCGCCAGATATCGTACCCTCCCCCTCCGACGGCGATCCAGCGGCCATCACACCATTCGTGGGCCAGTTCATGGACCAATTTCGGGATTTCCCGGTATAGCCGCATCGTACCGGAAAGGTGGGTCAACGGGTCGTAGTGGTGAGCATCGCAGCCGTTCTGGGACAAGATGACGTCAGGCTTAAAGTGCCGTGCTACCTCCGGTACCACACGGTGGAGGGTATCTAAAAAGGAAGCGTCCTCTGTAAACGCATCCAATGGAACGTTGATGGAAGAGCCGAGGCCGATGTCGTGGCCCCGTTCATAGACATGGCCGGTTCCCGGGAATAGGTAGCGGCCTGTCTCATGGATCGACAGCGTGAGCACATTAGGATCATTATAGAAAGACCATTGGACGCCATCCCCGTGATGGGCATCGGTGTCGATGTACATCACCCGAGCGTCATAGGCTTTTCGCATCCAGGCAATAGCTACGGAAGCATCATTATAAATGCAGAAACCCGACGCCTTGCCGCGAAGGGCGTGGTGCAATCCACCGGATAAGTTGAGGGCGTGGTCGGCCTGTCCAGACATGACAGCTTTCGCCGCTGTCAAGGTACCGCCGACGACGAGAGCGGAAGCGTCATGGATCCCGGGGAAAACCGGATTATCCTCGGTGGAGAGGCCATACGACTCCAATCGTTCGATCGGGAGGTTTCCGCTATCCGCCTGTTTTACTGTTTCGATGAAATCCGGGTCATGGACGAGGGACAGATCGTTGTCATTAGCTGGGCGAGGAGCGATCAATTCCTCGTCAGAAAGGAGGTCCAAGGAACGGATTAAATCCAGTGTCAATTCCAACCGCCGATTGTTGAAGGGGTGGGTGTCGCTAAAACGATAGGTTAAGAAATCGTCGCTATGGATGAGGAGGGAGCGGTCATTCATCGGGGACCTTTCTCCCTGAATCGAGGCTCCTTATGGGGCCAGACCACTCGATATCCGGCTGCTTTCATACTTTTCACCACACCCCTCAGGTCTTTGGCCTGAACGCGATAGACCAGTTTAAGTTGGCGGGGATCGTCTCCACGTTCCACCAATACGCTGTGTATATTGATCCGGTGATCACCGAAAATCCGGGATACCCGGGCTAAGATGCCGATCTTGTCCTCTACTTCCACTTCGAAGTGCTGGCTGGGTCGATGGACTCCAAAGATTTCCACCAGCCGGTACAAAATATCCGTTTCCGTGAGGATGCCGACCAGCTCGTTCCCCCGCAAGACGGGCAGGCAGCCGATTCGATTTTCATAAAGGAGACGGGCGGCGTCCTCCACGAAGTCCAGGGGATGGATGGATATCACTCTGCGGGCCATTATGGTTGAGACGGGTTGAGACGATCGTTCCCAAACCTCAGAGGGACCCAGCTCTGATAGGGAAGCAGCCCGGAGATCTTGGTCGCTTACCAGTCCGATGAGCCGACCGTCTTCAACGACGGGAAGATGACGAACCCGGTGTTCTCGTGCCAATTGGATGGCTTCTCTGATCGGCAGCTCAGGTGGAAGGGTATGGACAGCCCGATGCATGATTTGTTCAACCAACATGGAAAAATCCCCCCTTTGCCTTCAATTAGACACCCGGTCGCGGCAGATCGTCGCATCGGCTACTGGTCCGAGCTCCTCCATCGGAGGATAAAGGCCGAAGCCGTACACCGACGCTTCCTTCCAACGAGTGCGGGAACTAGTACAGATACCGGTTACGGAAGCGGAGGGCATCGAATTTTTCGATAGATGCCGTTGAAACATTTTGCCCGATACGGGCCATCAGGCAGTTGGCCGGGTGGGCGGTAATTTCCGGATCGTCGGTGGCAAACCACTCCAGCCCCGCACTGCCCATGACCTTCTCCATGACGTCCCGATATTGCCAGACGGTGAGGCCTGTTCCCCTCAGATCCCAATGCCAATAATATTCGGTCGAAATCACAATGTAGTTTTCCATGGAGGGATCACGGAAAGATACGCGCAACAACGTCTT
Organism: Salinithrix halophila; assembly: GCF_042650125.1. Classification (NCBI taxonomy): domain Bacteria; kingdom Bacillati; phylum Bacillota; class Bacilli; order Caryophanales; family Thermoactinomycetaceae; genus Salinithrix; species Salinithrix halophila. The sequence goes on along the minus strand of NZ_JBHSAP010000009.1, from coordinate 596,664 downwards.
GGCAGCTCCGTATTTGCGGTAGGGAGCAGCGACCTCGATGGCTCCCAGTTCCAGCAGGTTGTCCATCTGAGCCTTGGACCAGTGCTCCATCGGGTCGGGGTAAAGGTATGTGGCGTAGCCGACGATCGTATCCTCGGTTCGCACGATTACAATCCGTCCTTCGGGAAGCCGGGAGATGCCGATAATGGCTTCCCGTTGGTCCTCAGAGGGACGGAAGGCAACCAATCCAGGGTGAAAGGGGTACCTTTCCAAGGTTTCGGGCGGGACAGGGCCTTCCACCACCAATTCGCCTTCCTCTGTCTCCAACGTCTCGCTGTAAGCCCGCTTCTTATGCTCCATGCGGCTGCTTTCACCTCCATCGACAAGGATGTCCCTCGGGGCCAACCCTTTCCTGTCTGCTCTCTCATTATAGGCGGCTGGGACCCTTGGGGGCAAATGGACAAAATAAGGTGAATATCGGAACGATTCGCAAGCCTGCAGCTTTTTTGTTACAATTAAACAGAAGAGTGCAGTAACATTCGGAGCATCTTTTTTCGACCCGGAAGAAAACGGTCGGAGAGGTTTGGGCACTCGCATTTCCGTTTGGACACGCGTGATGCTTTGGAGAGGGCATTGGAGCCTTTCCCAGCCGTCAGTCCATCGTTTAGCCGGTAATGAAGGCGTTTTCAACGCCTTTTTCCCGAAAAGTCAGTCGGGGGACCCCTGATTTCCGGGCTTCCCACCTACGGCAGGACCGATTTATAAGCTGAAAAGCTGTCAGAGGAGGGCATCCGAAATGAAGGAAACGGAACCGATCAAAGTGATGACTGAAGGCCATAACATGAAATCCTACGCAAAAGCCTGTGAAAATTTCGATTGGAGAGATATGGAAAAGGCCTTTTCCTGGTATGAGACGGGGAAGGTGAATGCAGCTTACGAAGCGATCGACCGGCATGTCGATTCGGGCAAGGGGGATAAAACCGCCCTTCTTTACTCCGATCCGAAACGGGAAGAGCGGTATTCGTTCCGAGAGATGAAAGAGCAGTCCGACCGTTTTGGCAATGTGCTCAAAAAGCTAGGAATTCAGAAGGGTGACCGTGTCTTCATCTTCATGCCCCGCACACCGGAACTTTATTTTAGTTTCCTCGGTATCCTGAAAGTGGGGGCGATCGCAGGTCCTCTCTTTGAAGCTTTTATGGAGGCGGCGATAAGAGATCGCCTGGAGGACAGTGAAGCCGTCGCCCTCGTGACTACACCTCAACTCCTCTCTCGTGTCCCCCACAAAGAGCTACCTGCCCTCAAACATATCATCCTTGTCGGTGAAGGGGAGTTGGATGAGGGCTTCTACCAGTTAGAAGAGGGCTTTTGCAGCTTTAGGAAGGAGATGGCGGAAGCATCGACGGAACTGGAGATGGAGTGGGTGGATCGGGAAGATGGGATGCTGATCCACTACACATCTGGTTCGACAGGGAAACCGAAAGGGGTTTTCCACGTACACAACGCCATGCTCCAACATTACCAGACAGGAAAATGGGTACTGGATCTAAAAGAAGACGACATTTACTGGTGCACGGCAGACCCGGGCTGGGTGACGGGGACTTCTTATGGTATTTTCGCCCCTTGGCTGAATGGTGTGACCAATGTGATCCGGGGCGGACGTTTCAGCCCCGAAGACTGGTACGGGACGCTGGAAAAGAATGGGGTTACCGTTTGGTACAGCGCACCGACGGCTTTCCGGATGCTGATGGGCGCCGGAGCCGATGTGGTGAAACAGTTTGATCTGTCCAAGCTTCGCCACCTGTTGAGTGTGGGTGAACCTCTAAATCCCGAGGTGGTCCGCTGGGGATTGGAGACCTACGGCAAACGGATTCATGACAACTGGTGGATGACGGAGACCGGTGGGATCCTGATTTCCAATTACCCCGCGATGGAAGTGAAACCCGGTTCAATGGGGAAACCCTTCCCTGGAGTAAAGGCGGCGATCATCGACGATCAGGGAAATGAGCTGCCCCCTATGCGGATGGGCAACTTGGCCATTCGTACCCCGTGGCCGTCGATGATGCGGAAGATCTGGAAGAATGAGGCGAAGTACAGCGAATACTTCCGGATCCCCGGCTGGTACATTTCCGGTGATTCTGCCTATAGGGACGAGGACGGTTATTTCTGGTTCCAGGGGCGGATCGATGATGTGATCAATACGTCTGGGGAGCGGGTCGGTCCCTTCGAAGTGGAAAGCAAACTGGTGGAACACCCAGCCATCGCCGAGGCTGGTGTTATCGGCAAACCCGACCCGGTACGCGGTGAGATCATCAAGGCCTTCATCTCTCTGCGCAAAGGGCATGAGCCTTCCGATGAGCTGAAAGAACAGATCCGCGTTTTCGTCAAGGAAGGGTTGGCTGCCCATGCTGCCCCCAGGGAGATCGAGTTCAAGGATAAACTACCCAAGACCCGTTCCGGAAAAATCATGCGACGGGTGCTGAAAGCCTGGGAACTGGATTTGCCGACGGGGGACCTGTCCACGATGGAAGATTGAATCGAATCGAACAAAGCTTGGGGTCCAGAGCCCCGGGCTTTTTTGTGTTGGTCTCGCTTTCCGAATCGACCGTGCTCAAGGATAGGGTGGGGGGATCAAAGAGGGGCGTTGTTTTGGGTGAGCAGCACTGGGATGATTCAACTGGGGGAGGAGTTGATTTCGAGAGAAATCGACAAAACAAGGGTTAATTAATGGTAAAATGTCGTTGCAATCATGAAAGAAAAAATTGCTTTGAAAAAGAGGTGAGTCGATGTCGAAAACAGTGGCTGTCATTGGCGCCCTGGATACAAAGGGGAAGGATTATGCGTATGTGAAGCAAGAGATTGAGAAGAGGGGGCACAAGGCTTTTGTCATCGATACGGGCATCCTTGGTGAACCTCATTTTCGGCCTGACATTTCGGCAGAGGAAGTGGCGAAGGCGAGCGGGGTTGAATTGAGGGAACTCAAGGAAAAAGGGGACAAATCCCTAGCCATGAGTGTCATGACCCGTGGCATCGCCCTTATCATGAGAGACCTGTACCAGGAAGGGGTGATCGATGCAGGGATCTCCATGGGTGGTTCCAACGGAACCGTGATCGGAACGGCTGCACTGAGGGAGCTCCCGTTGGGGGCCCCGAAAGTGATGGTCAGCACGGTTGCCTCCGGTGATACCCAACCCTATGTAGGCATTACCGATGTGGTGATGTTCCCTTCCATTCTTGACGTGTCGGGGGTCAATATGTTCAGCGCCCGGATCTACGCTAATGCAGTCGGTGCACTGGTCGGTATGCTGGAGACTGAGCCACCCCCAAAAGTGGGGAAATCCTTAATTACGGCCTCCATGTTCGGGAATACGACCACCTCTGTCAACCAGTGTAAGGATTCGCTGGAGAAAAACGGGTATGAGGTCCTGGTATTCCATGCGACGGGAACCGGTGGTCGAACGATGGAGACTTTGGTTCGAGAAGGATACATAACGGGGATGCTGGATATCACCACCACCGAACTGGCGGATGAGCTGGTAGGCGGGGTTCTGTCTGCAGGTCCCCAGCGAATGGATGCAGCCGCTGAATGGGGAATTCCACAAGTGGCTGCCCCGGGATGTTTGGATATGGTGAATTTTTGGGGATTGGACACGGTGCCCGAGGATTTGCGGGACCGGATTTTGTATCAGTGGAATCCCAATATTACCTTGATCCGTACCACTCCCGAGGAGAACGAGGCGCTGGGTCGTATTTTTGCGGAAAAGGTGAATCGGTCCACCGGCCCGACTGCTGTATTTTTGCCGTTAAAGGGCATTTCCGCCCTCGATGCTCCCGGTAAAGAATTTTGGTGGCCGGAAGCGGATGAGGCTTTGTTTGATAGTATCAAACGCCATATCCGAAAGGACCTGCCGATTTACGAGTTGGATCTGAATATCAATGACCAGGCTTTCTCCGATGCGATGGCGGATAAACTATTGGAATTGATCGCGGAGGACAGCGAGTAACCTCTGATCGCATATTTCATCTAAACCGGGTGGTTGCCAATAGCGATCCATATACAAAGGAGGCGGTGTCTCGGTGGCAAGGAAGGCGATTGTAAGCCGACTGATGGATTCAGTGAAACAAGGACACCCGATTATCGGCTGCGGGGCGGGAACGGGTATTTCCGCTAAGTTTGCCGAAGCCGGCGGGGCAGACCTCATTATTATTTATAATTCCGGGCGCTACCGAATGGCCGGACGGGGGTCTCTGGCCGGATTGATGCCCTACGGGGACGCGAACGCGATTGTCACAGACATGGCGTCGGAAGTCCTCCCGGTGGTGAAGCATACACCGGTCTTGGCTGGGGTATGCGGAACAGATCCTTTCCGCCAGATGCCGGTTTTTCTGCGGCAATTGAAGGAATTGGGCTTCGCAGGCGTCCAGAACTTTCCCACGGTCGGTTTGATCGACGGGTTTTTCCGAAAGAACCTGGAGGAAACCGGGATGGGGTATGACAAGGAAGTGGAATTGATTCGGCAAGCCCGGGAATTAAATCTGTTGACATGCCCCTATGTTTTTAACGAAGAAGAAGCTGTGGCGATGGCACAGGCAGGGGCTGACGTGTTGGTTCCGCATATGGGACTGACAGCGAAAGGTTCGATCGGTGCCGAAACGACGATGACCCTAGAGGATGCGGCAGTCCGCATCCAGGCAATGGCTGATGCAGCCAGAGAGGTAAACCCCAAGATTCTGATCCTCTGTCACGGAGGCCCGATCGCTGAACCGGAAGATGTTCGCCTCATTCTAGAGAAAACCGAGGGGGTTGCCGGATTTTTCGGTGCATCGAGTATCGAACGCCTCCCAACGGAACAAGCGATCCGCACACAAGTGGAAAGTTTTAAAGGGGCGCCGTTGTAAACCCTTTAAGGTATTGGTTAGCTTGCAGGCTTGGAAGGCGGAGATTCACCCTGGGGGTTAACGGAGGTAACCCGGTACCAGCGGTTAGAATCGCCGGTGGAGAAGGCAGCGGTCGGACGGCTGGATTGGCCTATCAGTTGATAGGGGCCGTCGGGTTTGGAAGCGGAATAGATACGGTACTGATCGGTGCCGACAACGTCATGCCAGCTCAGTTGGGTCACGCCTGCTGAATGGGAAACGGTCAGTCCGGCGGGAGTGGAAGGAAGGGGAGTCATTGCAGGCGGGACGGCCTGTTTTGACTCCAGTCCGGCCACATCGACAGCGGTTACGGCATAGTTTCCCGGCGGCCCATTCCAGCGAGTCGGCTGTCCAGATGGGATACTTTGGATATGCGAGCCGTCCCGATAAATCCGAAATCCGACAAGGGATTCCTTTCCGGAATGGAACCAGGTGAGGCGGATGCCGTCGGGAGCGGGAGTGGCAAACACCCGGGGAGGGTCGGGAATACCTTGGCTTTCTCTGGGGTCCGTTTCTGTCGGCAGTTGTTTTCCGGGATACCAACGAGCTTCGGAGGAATCCGGTGGGAACTGGACCCCCGACTGTTGGAGCACAAAATCGGCGGGAGTGCGGGAGTCGGCCAGATAGTCCTTATCTCCTCCATGGACGATGTCGGCGACAGCATGGAGGGAGCACAGGTCTTCCGGTTCTTCCCCCTTCCGTACCCAATCCGTTTTACCTTCCCCGGCCTTCCGGCAATTCTCGGTCGCCTTTTGTCCGGACACGGTGCAGAGCTCGACTTGCTCCAGAGTCTCGGGGGGGAGGAAGGCTTCTCCCTTCGGGAATAACTCCGGTCGGGTCCGGAGTGTTGAACGGAAGAGACGGGACCAGACATCCTTGGCCCGCCGGCTATCGGGGAGAGGATGGTTGATGTCATAACCGATCCAGACGCCGAGTGCGACCTGGGGAGTGGTGCCGATGAACCAGAGATCATGGCCGTTTTGGGTGGTACCGGTTTTTCCGGCTAGGTCATAGCCTGGCATCCGTGAACCCACCCGGCGGCCAGTTCCGGACTTTATGACATCCCGCAGCATGTCAACGGTAAGAAAAGCCCCTTCTGGAGAAAGGATTCGTTTTGGAGAGGGGCGGTGTTCATACAAAACTCGGCCCTTTCCGTCGGTGATCTTCTCGACCAGATGCGGTGGCTCCCAGATACCGCCCCGAGCCAGCATGGCATAACCTCCGACCATTTCCGCCACAGTGAAACCACGGGTGAAACCGCCGATTGCAGAGGCTTCGCCGTCCCTGGGATGGATGGGGAAGTCCATGGCCTCCAGATAGCGGAAGGCCTCTTTTTTTCCGAGTTTCCGCAGAAGTTTGATGGAGGGAATGTTAAGGGACCATTTGAGGGCATGACGGGCGGTTACGGGACCCTGGTATGCTTCGTTTTGGTTTTTGTAGGTTTTCGTCTCCCCATTTCCGATCTTGACGGTGAGAGGTTCGTCTACCAGGACTGTTCCTGGGGTGATCATGCCTTGATCCAGGGCCGGTCCGTAGTCAAGAAGGGGCTTGATGGTGGAACCGGGCTGACGGCGGGCGGATAGGGCGTGATTCGTCTGGGCAGTCTCAAAGTTTCGGCCCCCGACGAAAGCGAGAATTCCCCCGGTTTTTACGTCGAGTAGGACTGCTCCTACTTCTTCTGGGGCATTTTTTACGACATGGTTCTTTGAGCCGTAACGAACGGTATAGGTGATCGGCTTGGCAAAGAGGTGTGGATTCGCCGCGGTTTTGTTGACGGCTGCATCTAAGCGGTTGTCCAAAGTGGTTTCGACCCGCAAGCCGCCGGTCAAGATTCGTTTTCTGTACTGTTCCAGAGTGGTTCGGTACAGGCCCTGGGCAGAAAGTTCCGATGGATTGAGTCCGTCGGCATCCATCAGCCGTTTGGCGGCCTCTTCCTCTACCGCTGCCATGAGGAAGGGGTGCCGGTGGTAAGCACTTTCCCGGTGGGGCTTGACTAAAGTATCCTCTAGGTTGGAGGCCAGCGCTTCCTCATAGGTTGCAGGAGTGATCTGACCGTTTTTCAACATCCGGTTCAGGACGGTTTTCATCCGTCGTTTCCCAGCGGCGAATGTATCGGAACGATAAGGGTCGTAAGCAGCTGGTCGTTGGATCATTCCGGCCAGATAGGCAGACTGGGCAAGGGTGAGATGTCGGGTGTTCCTCCCGAAGATTCCCCGGGAGGCTGCCTCTACCCCCAGCATGTTGCGCCGGTGGGACCCTTTGCCGAAATATAAGCTGTTCAGATAGAAGGTGAGGATCTCATCCTTGGTGAATACCCGCTCCAAACGCAAGGCGATCAACCCTTCTTTCAGCTTCCGTTCCAATACCTTCTCCCGGTTTTGCAGCACCATGTTTTTTACCAGTTGCTGCGTGATGGTACTACCGCCGCTGGCGACCCGCTGGCGGCTTAGATTGTCCCGGGCCGCTCGAAGGATTCCGCGGGGGGATATACCCGGATGGCGGTAAAAGTCCTTGTCCTCAGCGGCCAAAAAGGCCTGAATGAGGTGAGGGCTGATTTCATCTAACCGGACCATCCGGCGGTCGGCTTCGGAGCGAAGTGCTCCGATCGGTGTACCGTCACGAAAGAAAGCGTGGCTGGTCTGACTGAGGTTGTCCAGCTGTTGGGTGAATTGAGACCGGCTTCGGACCGGCTCCTTTTTAGCCAGAGATGCGAAATAACCTGCTAACCCGCCCACACCGGCCAGAAAGAGAAGAGGGAGCACGATGGACAACAGGAGGACGCCTCGAAACAGGCCGCGCCAGAAACGGCGCAGGCGGGAAAATTCATGGTTGTTGGACGAAGGAAGACGAGCCATAGCCTTGATAACCCCCCGGTTATTGGGTAAGATGGAGATATCGCAGTATCGAGTTCCCGGCTGGACCGGGTCAATCAAATGAACGAACGGCGACGAACAGGTCTAAGTAGCCGGGTAAGGGTACAAACAGAGAGCTGGTGGACGGTGCAAACCAGCGGCCCCGCACGGACGAATTACAACCTGGGAGCTTCGTTCCCCCCATGGTGGGTGGACGACGGGAGCCCTTTCCCGTTATGTGACGAGCGGAAAGCGTGTAGCTTTCAACAAGGGTGGTACCGCGGGTGAAATCTTCCCCGTCCCTTTTTTGGGGACGGGGTTATTTTATGGAATTCCCGCTTTTTTTACTAAAGGTAGGGGAAATGAGCAGGAAGAGGTGAGGTGGGTAAGATGGAGAAGGAACAGGAAATGACATCAGAAGTCCAAAAAGAAGTGGAACACCAGCTGGAGGTGATCCGACGAGGAGCCGCTGAAATCATCCCGGAGGCGGATCTGGCAAAGAAGGTGCGCCGGGCGGTGGAGACGGGAAAACCTCTGAAAGTGAAACTGGGATTGGATCCCTCTGCTCCGGATATTCATATCGGCCACACGGTGGTACTCAACAAATTGCGGCAGTTTCAGAACATGGGCCACCTCGTTCAATTGGTGATCGGGGATTTTACCGGGCGGATCGGCGATCCCACAGGGAAGTCGGAAACTCGAAAACAACTGACTGAGGACGAAGTGAAGGAAAACGCCAAAAGCTATGCCGATCAGTTGTTTAAGATCTTGGACCGGGAGAAGACGGAAATCCACTTTAACAGCCGTTGGCTTTCTCCGCTGGACTTCGCTGCGGTGGTGGATCTGGCCGCCAAGACCACAGTGGCACGGATGCTGGAGCGGGATGACTTTTCCAAACGCTACCATAGCGGTCAGGCGATCAGTGTCCATGAATTTTTCTATCCTCTGATGCAGGGCTACGATTCCGTCGCCTTAGAGAGCGATATCGAACTGGGAGGGACCGACCAGACTTTCAACCTCCTAATGGGGCGCCAGCTTCAAGGCCAATACGGGATGGAAGAACAAGTGATCCTTACGATGCCGCTCTTGGAGGGACTCGACGGTGTTAAGAAAATGTCTAAAAGCCTGGGCAACTACATCGGGATCAACGAACCCGCTGGAGAAATATACGGAAAAGCGATGTCAGTCCCCGACGATCTCATGCTGAAGTACTATGAGCTGGTGACAGATCTGCCCATCGAAGAGCTGAACCAAATTCAGAACGAGGTGAAAAAGGGCACCCTCCATCCGCGGGATGCGAAGATGGGTCTTGCTCGCCGTTTGGTGGAGATGTACCACGGCCGAGAACGTGCGGAAGAGGCGGAAGCCGGCTTTAAACGGGTTTTTCAGCAACGAGCACTACCCCAAGATATCCCTGAGGTGGAAATCGCCACTTCTGACTTGGAGGGTGGCCGTCTATGGGTGGTCTATCTTCTCTCTCGATTGGGACTGGTTCCCTCCAATGGAGAAGCTCGCCGCATGGTAAAGCAGGGGGCGGTCAAAGTCGACGAAGAAAAAGTGACTGATGTCGATGCACAAATCCAACTTTCCGACGGGATGGTCGTCCAGGTAGGAAAACGGAAATTTGCTAAGGTAAAGCTGGGATAAAAGAGTAGGTTTATCACGCTGCTGAACAAGCAGCTTTTTTTTGTGAACAAATCGTGGTCTATGGAGGATTCTTGAAAAATAGCGCTAGGATATCGTTGCTTTTAACTCGAGGGCGGTCATTTTGCTTTTTGAAGAAGCGGGAGAAGAGTGGTACCAGCACGGATGTGTTAGTAGAATCCATCGATTGTGCCCCAATTGTCAACGCTTCTCTTCGAATCGTCAGGTTGGGGGGAGAGTAACGAGCAGAGATCTTATCACCCGCCTTGGGTTTTAATAAGTAACCACCATTACTCGTTCATCAAGCGGGTTTCCTTTATCATCGAAGCGCAGATAAAAAAACCCCTTCCCGCAACAGGAAGGGGTTTTTTTTGTTTAGTTGAAGGGAAGCCGATTAACGGCTGTAGAATTCAACGATTAGACGCTCGTTGACTTCGGCAGGCAGTTCATCCCGTTCCGGCAGACGGGAGAAGGTACCTTCTACTTTGTTATCGTCAAAAGACAAGTACTCTGGCATGTAGGTGCGCTCTTCCAGGGCTTCTTTGACGATACCCAGGTTGCGGCTCTTCTCCCGCAAGCCGATGACATCACCGATCTGCACATGGTAAGACGGACGGTCCAGTTTCTTGCCGTTGACGGTGACGTGGCCGTGAACCACCAACTGGCGGGCTTGGGAGCGGGTACGTGCCAAGCCGAGGCGGTACACCACGTTGTCCAGGCGCGCTTCCAGGAGCTTCATGAAATTTTCACCATGAACCCCTTTCATTTTGCCGGCTTTATCAAATAGTGTACGGAATTGTTTTTCGTTCAGGCCGTACATGAAACGCAATTTTTGTTTTTCCTGCAATTGGATGCCGAATTCGGAGAGTTTGCGCCGTTGGTTTGCACCGTGTTGTCCCGGCGGGTAAGGGCGCTTTAGCTCCTTGCCGGTGCCGGAGAGGGAGATCCCCAGACGGCGGCTCAGTTTCCAACGAGGTCCGGTATAACGTGCCATAGTAAACCTGCTCCTTTCAAATTTGCAAAATGAAGGTTGCAAACAACAGGGTATGGCTGATCCGCCGACTTGCCCGCACTTTCCGGATAGCGGCGAAAAGCAGGACACCTGCAGGGGAATGCAGCCGCGGCCCCTGCAGGGCGGATCAGTGAGGGTGATTCCATCACCGTTCTTTGCTTAAGCTATCCTCACGTTCCCCCAAGAAAGGAACACGTGGAGCCATACAAACCTATATTATAGCGGTTTTGAAATAAAAGTCAATAGGAGAGTCGGCTTACATGTGTCGGGCTCGAAGAAAGTGGATCGGCATACCCTGAGAGGTGAATTTCTCCTCATACTCTGTGGGGATATTCTCTTGGTCAAAGGAACTGTCGTACAGATCTGAGGTGCTGTCTGTCACTTGAAAGCCACCTTTGGCCAATTCCTCCAGAGAAAAGTTGAAAAGGTCTTCATTATCTGTTTTTAGCTGCAGAAAGCCGTCTTTTTTCAGCATACGTCGGTATTGCTCAAGGAAGCGGCGATCGGTAAGCCGCCGTTTGGCATGACGCTTTTTAGGCCAGGGGTCACTAAAATGGAGATGGATGCGGTCTACCTCTCCTTCGGCAAAGACCTCGTCCAGTTTTTTGGCATCGAGCCAAAGGAAACGAAGATTGCCACCACAGCCCGTTTCATCGGCTTTCTGAAGGGCATGGAGGAGGACTTCTTCGATCCGTTCTACACCAATCCAGTTGATTTCCGTATGTTGTTGGCAGGCCCGAGACAGAAACTGCCCTTTGCCGGTGCCTAGTTCCAGGAAAAGGGGGTGGTTATTTCCGAAAAAAGCTTTCCAGTATCCACGGACCCGTTCAGGATCCAGAATCACTCTGGGGTGCTTCCGTACCATCTGTTGGGCTTGGGGCTTGCGTCGCAATCGCATGGTTATCTCCTTCATTGATCGGAATCGGCTTCGCTGGGTGCTTTCGCCCATCCTAATTATAGCTGCAGAGGCAAGGGAGAAACAAAGCCCTCACTGGGGGGCGATTTTGCACCGGTATCCCAATTTTCAGGAGAGAAGGGAACTCTTGAGAGGCCTTGGGATATTCCTCTTTTTACCCCCTTGTGCAAACGGTTGCATTATCGTACAATCAGGAAAACCTCCCTCGATATGAAATGGAAGATAATTCAGTCTTGCGCTGGGAGGCAAAATTGCCTATCCTCATAGATAGGAAAACGTTTTCCTTGTCTTCAGAAAAAATGCATTCAAAATTGGTTGAAGATTCCTTTCCTTTGCAGTGCTACTTCTCTCCTGCCGTTGAATTGAAAGCGGATTCACATCCATATTCCAAGGAGGTCACGGTATTGAAACTCGGTGTATTTACGGTCCTTTTCTCCGAAAAGTCATTTGAAGATATGCTGGATTATGTGAAGGAGGCAGGGCTGGAAGCCGTAGAGTTGGGCACCGGCAATTACCCAGGCAATGCCCACTGTGATCCGGATAGGCTGCTCTCTGACAAGGGGCGCTTACAAGCCTTCAAAAAAGCGGTGGAAGACCGGGGACTGAGTATCAGTGGTCTTTCTTGCCACGGTAACCCCCTGACCCCGGATAGGGATTTCGCCAAGCGCTCCCATGAAACCTTTGTCAAGACCGTGGAGCTGGCTGAAAGGTTGGAAGTCCCCGTTGTCAATTGCTTCTCCGGTACGCCAGGAGACCATGAAGGGGCTCAGTATCCCAGTTGGCCCATCTCACCCTGGCCTCATGAATATCGGGAAGTGTTAGAGTGGCAATGGACAGAAAAGATCATTCCCTACTGGAAAGAGTGGGGCCGGTTTGCCGCCGACCATCATGTGAAAGTAGCGCTAGAGCTACACGGAGGATTTTCCGTTCACACTCCGGCCACTATGCTTCGCTTGCGAGAGGAAGTAGGGGAAGTGATGGGGGCCAACCTGGACCCGAGTCACCTGTGGTGGCAGGGGATCGACCCGGTAGCAGCGATCAAGATCCTGGGGAAAGTAGGGGCCATCCACCATTTCCACGCTAAGGATACTTATATTGATCCGGACAACGTCAATATGCACGGTCTCACTGATGCCCAATCCTACGCCAATATGCAGGATCGGGCCTGGCTCTTCCGTACAGTCGGGTACGGCCACGACATGAAGACGTGGACCGATATGATCAGTGCGTTGCGATTGGTCGGTTACGACTATGTGGTCAGTATCGAACACGAAGACGCTCTGATGTCCGTGGAAGAGGGCTTCCAAAAAGCCGTTCGGAACCTTTCTTCCATCATCACCAAGGAGAAGCTGACCGACATGTGGTGGGTCTGACCCGCCAATCATCCCCATGCAGGAGGGAACGAGCATGACTCAAATCAAAGTGGGCGTGATCGGATGCGGCAGTATCGCTATCCACCGTCATATCCCTGAATACGCCAACAACCCCCATGTTGAACTGGTCGCTTTCTGTGACACCGATCGAGAACGAGCGACCGCAGCGGCGATGGAATACGGTGGCCGTGTATTCACGGATTACGAAGAGCTGTGCAAATTGGAGGAGCTGGATGCAGTCAGCGTCTGTACCCCGAACGCCTACCACGCCCCAATTTCCATCGCGGCGGCCCGGGCTGGTAAACATGTCTTATGCGAAAAGCCGATGGCCACCTCTCGGGAGGAGGCGGAGGAGATGATTCGGGCGGCGAGAGAATCGGGTGTGAAGCTGATGATCGGTCATAACCAGCGCTTGATGCCGCCTCATGTGAAAGCTAAGGAAATCTTGTCGACGGGTACCCTGGGCCGGGTTCTCACCTTCCGAACCGCTTTTGGCCACGGGGGGCCCGAGGGTTGGAGTGTCGAAGGGCCGGGCGGTTGGTTTTTTCAAAAAGAAAAAGCTTTTATCGGGGCGATGGGAGACCTGGGAGTCCATAAGACCGACCTGGTTCGCTGGTTGTTGGACGACGAAGTAGTCGAAGTGAGTGCTTTCGTCGGTACCCTTCAGAAAGAAGGGACGGATGTGGACGACAACGCCCTTCTCCTCCTAAAAACGGGGAAGGGGGCTATCGGAACCCTTGCCGCCAGCTGGACCCATCAACCAGGAGAGGACAATAGTACGATTCTCTACTGTGAGAAAGGTCTGATGCGGATCGGAGAAGATCCCCAAGATCAAGTGATTGTACAGAGGACCGACGGCAGCGTCGAAAAATATCAGGTGGGGGGGATTGCCACTAATGAGGCAGGCAGCCAGACAGACTCTGGTGTGATCGCAGCTTTCATCGACGCCATCCTCCGTGATGTGGATCCTCTCATTCCAGGAGAAGAGGGGATGCGATCCCTCGACGTCATCTTGGCAGCTCTGGAAGCATCGGTAGAAAAACGTGTCGTCCCAGTTGGTTCTGCTGCCGGAGTCCAGCCGGAATGATCGGAGGAAAAGCAAAGGATGGATAAGCCCATACGGAATATCGGGATCATCGGGGCCGGGGGAATCTCCGAAGCCCACCTACAGGCGGCAGCTTTGGAACCCCGTGTTCGGGTGAAGGCCATTGCCGACCTTGACAAAAAGCTGGCCCAGGGACGGGGGGCCCCTTATGGAGTGAAGGCGTTTTACACCGACTATCGGGATATGCTCGCCGATGAGACGATCGACGCCGTCATCCTTTGCCTTCCCAATTTTCTGCATAAAGAAGCGGCGTTTGCCGCCCTGGATGCGGACAAGCACGTCCTGTGTGAGAAGCCCCTGGCTATGAACAGCCGCGAGGCAAAAGAGATGGCTGACAAGGCACAGAGAGCGGGCCGCTTGTTGATGCCCGCTCAGAACAATCGTTTCCATGGCGATACGCTGCTTTTGAAACGTTTGGTTGAAGAGGGAAAGTTGGGAGCGCTCTACCATGCCAAAACCGGTTGGGTGAGACGGTCGGGAATTCCTGGTTGGGGGAGCTGGTTTACCAGCCGGGAGAAGGCCGGCGGTGGTCCTCTGATTGATGTGGGGGTTCATATGCTCGATCTCACTCTGTGGTTGATGGGCTTTCCCCGTCCGGTTTCCGTTTTTGGGCAGACTTATGACCGGTTTGGTCCCCGGAAAAAGGGGCTGTCTTCCTGGGGAACTCCCAACCTTGAGGGGAGCTACGACGTCGAAGATCTGGCTGTCGCTATGATTCGATTTGAAAACGGAGCCAGTCTTTCCCTGGATGCCAGTTGGGCTTCCCATATCCGGGAAGAGCGGACCTTTGTCGACTTATACGGGGAGGATGGAGGCGCTTCGCTGGATTTCCGTCAACATCAACTCGTCCTTTATCACGAAGAGGCTGGGGTTCCGTCGGATTCCATCCTGCATCCTCCCAAGCAAAACGAGCGGTTGCTTCTGATTCGCAATTTCCTCGATGCGGCGGAGGACCGGTCTGAGGCGGTTTGCCGCCCGGAACACGGAATCGATGTCCTCCGCGTACTGGACGCGATTTACGAGTCCTCCCGCACAGGGAGCTTGGTTACCCTGAATTAATCATGGAGGGGGGTGGCTACCGAAAATTTCGAACATAAAGGATTGTCGTCCGTCATGTGTTTCTCCCATCCCATACGAGGAGGAAGGATCCAATGAAAACCTGGAAAAAGTGGTTATCGATCGGCGTGGCGTCTTCCATGATATTGACCCTGGCAGCCTGTGGGCAGGGCGGAGATGAGCAGGGAGGAGAAGGAGACAAGGTCACTCTGACCTATGCACGGGGGAAGGATACAAGCAAAGGTACAACCAAACTGATCGAAGCATTTGAGAAGAAACACCCGAATATCAAGGTGAAGCTCAAGGAGATGCCCTCAGATACCGGCCAAAGCCATGACCAATACGTGACGATGTTTAGTGCCAAATCCGACGAAGTGGACGTCTTTGACATGGACGTGATCTGGCCAGCGGAATTTGCCCAAGCGGGTTACATTCTACCCCTGGACCGTTTTATTCAGAAAGACGGCATCAAGATGGATCAGTATGTGGAAGGGGCCGTTGATGCGGGCAACTACAACGGGAAACAATGGGCAATGCCCAAATTCATGGACGCGGGCCTCTTATACTACCGAAAAGACCTGGTGAAGGAGCCGCCCAAAACTTGGGATGAATTGACCGAGCAGGCGGCTGACTTGAAGGGCAAGAAAGGGACAAAGTTCGGGTATGTAATGCAGGGCAAACAGTATGAAGGACTAGTCTGTAACTTTATTGAGTTCATCGGTGCCTACGGTGGACAGGTGTTGAATAAGCAAGGTAAAGTGGCCATCGACAGTGAAGGCTCCATCAAGGGTCTGAAGAAGATGGTAGAGATTGCGAAATCCGACTATGTGCCAGGGAACCTAACTGCTATCACTGAAGTGGAAACGGATGCCATCTATGGGGAGGGACAAGCTGTCTTCGACCGCCAGTGGCCTTACCACTACGCAAAGATGAATGAAGAGGGATCTAAAGTGAAAGGTAAAGTGGGTGTTTCTTCCCTTCCGGCTGGGGAAAAAGGCACCGCCGCTACCTTGGGAGGATGGATGGCCGGGATCAACAAAAACTCCAAGCATAAAAAAGAAGCCTGGGAATTCGTCAAGTTTATGACTGGAGCAGAAGGGCAGAAAATCTCCGCCGTCGATGGCGGCCTGGCCCCCACCTACCTCCCTCTTTATAAGGATAGCGATGTCAAAAAAGCCAACCCCTTGTTCAAAAAAGACGAATATGTGAAAGGGATCGCAGCGGCTATTTCCCGTCCGGTTTCTCCGGAGTACCCCAAGATCTCCGATACGATCCAGGTAGAAGTCTCCAAGGCGCTGGCGGGCAAGCAATCTCCAAAAGAAGCTATCAAAAAGATGGACAAGAAGTTGAAAGAAATTATTCAGTAACGACTCGCGAAGGGGAAACTGACAAAATTTTCGGGGAAGGACCGCCCATCTTCCCGAAGGGGATAAAAGCACGGCAAGAAAAGAAACATCCGATAAAAGGATGGAAGAAAGGTTCTATCTGACCGGTATGGGGCCGCGGTTCATCGAGCCGGGGCCTTTTTCTCCTCATGGGGGAAGGCTGTTCATTCCAACGCGAAAAGTGGTGAAATGTGTGAGAAGAGGAAACAAGAACGGGCTTTCCGATAGGAAAACGGGTTACCTTCTCGTTTTACCCGCATTGTTGCTCATCCTTGTTATCGCGATTTATCCTGTGGCCCGTTCCTTTTTTATCAGCATGTACGATATCCGGCTAAACGATCCCACCAAGCAGGAAGCTTACTCTAGTTACGGGATCAACCTGGAACTCTATGCGCAAAACGCCCCTCTCTTGGCATCTGCCTTCGAAGAGGAAATCGGAAAAGCGAAGGGGACGACCCAGGAGGAACTGACCCACCTTAGGGATCAGGTACAGGAAGTCACTGCTGCCCTCGAGAGCGACCCCGACTTGAAAAAGAACTACGATCAGGTGGATGAGATCCTGCTGGAAGGTGAGGCGATTCCTGAAGCGATCAAAATCGTCGACGTGGATGAAGAGAAAGCCCGTTCCGCTTCCGAAAAGCTTGTGAAGGTCAAAAATCGGCTGACCAATCTCGATAAAGCAGGGAAGCTGGCTCACCCCAAAAAGGTGATCGGACTGACCAGAGGGACATTGGACTCCTTTATTGAACCCAACTTCATCGGACTGAAATACTATACGCAGTATTTCAACGATAACCGCATGTGGTCCTCCCTGAACAATACCTTTATTTTCACCTTCGTCTCTGTCACCCTGGAACTGATTTTCGGCCTCTGGATCGCGATGGTTATCAACCGAGAGTTCTTTGGACGCGGGGCGGTTCGGGCGGCCGTCCTGATTCCCTGGGCGTTGCCGACAGCGGTGGCCGCTCTCATGTGGAAATTTCTCTTTGACGGTCAAAATGGGATTCTGGCGATGATCTTCGAGAAGGTCGGATTGATATCCAATATGGGGACGCTTTTGACCACGCCGTTTTGGTCGATGTTTGCTGTCATCTTTGCTGATGTTTGGAAAACCACTCCCTTTATGGCGCTCTTGATCCTCGCCGGTCTCCAAACGATCCCCCAGAGCCTGTATGAGGCGGCGGAGGTGGATGGAGCCGGTAAGGTACAGCAGTTTATCAAGATCACCTTGCCGATGCTCCGCACAACGATTTTGGTTGCTCTCCTGTTCCGTACCTTGGATGCCTTCCGTGTCTTTGACCTGATCTTTGTGCTGACAGGGGGCGGCCCGGCCAACGCAACTGAGTCGATTTCCATGTATGCTTACAAAGTGATGTTCGCCCAGATGAATTTCGGCGCCGGATCCGCCCTGTCGGTGATCGTATTTCTCTGTGTCGCTGCAATCAGTATCCTGTTTGTCAAACTGCTCGGACGTGACCTGATCAGTGATAAAAACTGAGACACTGGACACTTCCTGTGAGGAGAGGTGAAACCAAATGTCCAAGAAAGCAGGCCCGTTATTTTACATCTTTTTGACCGGCTTCCTGATCGTCGTCTTGTTCCCCTTTCTCTGGCAGTTCGTGACGGCTTTAAAGCCGCCGGGGGAGCTCTTCGGGGATAGTGCGTTCAAACTGCCGCAAAACCCCACTTTTGAAAACTTCGAAAAGGTATTTACTCAGCGGCCTTTCGTCACATACCTCGTCAACAGCACTATCGTCGCCGGCGCTACTACCCTCTACTCTGTCTTTATCGCGGCGATTGCCGCCTACGCTATCGCCCGCCTGAAATTTCGCGGGAAAAGCATCATCTTGGGTGTGGTATTGGCGGTATCGATGTTCCCGCAGATCGCCACAATCTCTCCGATCTTTCTATTTATGCAGACCTTTGGGTTGACCAACACGTATCTGGGCCTGATCATCCCCTATACCACCTTTGCTCTGCCATTAGCCCTATGGAATCTAACCACCTTTTTCCGAAAAATCCCTTTCGACTTGGAAGAGGCGGCTAAGATGGATGGGGCATCCACGATGCAGGCCTTCTGGAAGGTGATCCTTCCATTAGCGGTACCGGGGACCTTTACCACAGCGATTCTCGTCTTTATCGCCTCTTTTAACGAATTTCTTTTTGCGCTTACGATTAACACCGAAGAATCGATGCGGACGGTACCGGTGGGAATTGCTCTCTTTCGGGGGCAGTACAGCATTCCCTGGGCAGAGATCGCTGCGGCATCCGTCATCGTCACCATCCCGCTGGTGATCATGGTCCTCATCTTCCAGCGGCGGATCGTGGCTGGGTTGACTTCCGGGGCAGTGAAGGAATAAAAACGGGCTCTGTGGAAAGAGAAACGCAGGTGATAATCCATGATCGTGACGATTCGTGACGTGGCAAAACGTGCAGGGGTCTCCATTGCCACGGTCTCCCGGGTTCTTAATAAGTCGAAACCTGTCAGCGACGAGTTGAAGAAGCGGATAATGGACGCAGTAGAGGAGACCGGATACCTGCCCAATGCCGTTGCCCGCAGCATGATTCAAAAACGGACGGGATTGTTCGGTGTGATCATTCCCGAGATTTTCAACCCCTATTTTTCCGGTCTTGTTGAAGGAATCGAATCAGTATCCAAAGAGTTTCAGTATCACCTGATGTTATCTGTCTCAGAGAAAGATCCGGAGAGGGAGAAGGAACTTCTGCAGATTTATCGCTCCCGACAGATGGAAGGGATCATTCTGGCAGCGGCTCGACTTGAGGAAGACCAGAAAGAGATCCTCGCCCGTCTGGGAATCCCCTGTGTCGTGATCGGTCAGCGGGTGAAGGGGTTGAAAGCCCCCTCTGTCGTGATCAACAACTGGAAAGCCGCCTTTGAAGCGACGGATTATCTGATTCAACTGGGCCATCGCAGAATCGGCATGATCGGCGGTCCCTTTTGGGATGTGGCTTCTGGACAAGAACGTTACCAAGGCTTTCGGGACGCCCTTGCCAGCCGGGCTCTCCCTTGCAGAGAGGAATGGGTGTCGGAAGGAGAAGGGTTTCTTGTGGAGGATGGGTATAAGGGGATGGAAATCCTCCATTCAGCCCCGGAGCTTCCCACTGCCGTTTTCTGTGCCTGTGACCGGATTGCGGTTGGAGCCATCCGCTACTTGGAAGGCCAGGGGTTACAGGTGCCGGAGGATGTCTCCGTGATCGGTTTCGATGATGAGGAGTTGGCCTCGATTATACACCCTCGCCTGACCACGATCCGACATTCCCCCTTTGAGATGGGGCGCCGTGCCGCAACCCTTTTGACAGAGATGCTCCATGGGAATCAATCGTTACAGACTGCGGAAACCTTGGAACATTCGCTGATTGTCCGTGAGAGCACAATCCCCCTTTCTTCCTAAGGGACGTGAACCGGTACAAAAGCAGATTGAGCATCTATGAGGTTATTGACAAACCCCGGAGCAGGAGTGAAGAGCCGGATTTCCGAGTCCGCGCCAGATGTTCCTCCCGCAGATGTGGGGGGATGTCTGCTCTGCTCCCTCCGGAGTGCAGTAGGACTTTGTCAGCAGTCTCATCCAATCTGTTTTTGTTCGTTCAAAACCCTTCTGTCCGTCCTTGGTTCTTCTCCGGTATAATGGGAGGGCATCAAGTCTTTAGGCGGGGCCGTATCTATGTTCGCGCCCCTTTGTGGAAGAGAAGGAGGAACTCCTCATGAATGGAAGGAAAGCGCTGGTACTCCTGGTGGCGGCTGGCCTCTTGTTGTTGTCTGCCTGTACCCCTCAGCCCAGCCTTGAAGAAGATCTCAATGCCGCTGTTAAAAAAGTGAAAGAAGGGGCCGACGGGGGGCAGGGGAATGGCCTGATCCGCATGAATTATGTCGCGGGTAACTTTTCTTGGGACAAGTTGTATATTTTCGGCCCTTATTCCACGGCAAAGTCGATCAACGAAAGTCTCGGATTTAAGTGGGAGGAAGCGGGCGATGTCATCCGGGACCTGAAGGGTGACGAAGGGCTGAATCTGCTGGTTTTTGTCCAAGGAGATGAGGTGGTCCGCCATGTCAAACACAAGCGAAAAAATGGCGACTTTCTCCCTGTCACCACCCCGCTCACACCTGATACTGCCGTCTTCCTGGCTGACAAAAACAAAGACGGCTGGTGGGTGTTCCGCCCCGTTGGATCCGGAAGTCCAGGGGAGTAAACGATCCCCCAAGCGTCAGGGTATGGAGATCTCACTAGAAGGAATTCAGCAAAAAAAGGTTCCTGGCAGGGCGCAGGAACCTTTTTGCGTTTAGGATTTTCTATTGACGGTCGAAGGAATCGTTTCTTCCCATTCCTTGTGCAACAGGCTGTAGATAAGATGGTCGACAAATTGTCCCTGGCGGAAACCGGCCTCACGAAGGGTTCCTTCCCAAGTGAACCCAGCTCGGAGGGCAACGGCTTGGCTTGGACGGTTGTCCGCCTCACAGCGAATTTCAATTCGGTTGGCCCCGCGTTCCTGAAACAGCCAGTTGGCGGTGCAAAGGACGGCCCGCGTCATCAGTCCGCGACCGCTGTGACACTCCCCCAACCAGTATCCGATTTCAGCCGTCCGGGTATGGGAATCGAAGCGCTCCACGGTAACGGAACCGGCCAACACCCCACTGGACCAAATGCCGAAATGGGCCTGACTACCGGAGGCGAAAGCAGCGAGGGAGCGGAGGATGTATGCTTCCATCTGCTCAGAAGTTCGGATCTTCACCATCCAATCCAGCCAGCGCTCAAGGAGAGGCCGGTTTTCTTCCAACAAACGGAATAGGGGACGAGCGTGTTCCTGCTTAAACAGGATAAGGCAAAGATCTTCACCGGCAGTCAGCGTCAACATGGATCGTCGGGTTCCTTCCTTTTTCCCTAGGATGCAGCGGTACCAGAGGCGCTATGCGCGAAGATGTGGTTGGCCGGTCTAGCCTGAATCCGGTAAGATAAGAAGAGGATAACAGACGAGAAGGGGCATGGGATGGCGAAAAAATGGAACGTTTTTTTATGTGGTATGCTGACTCTCACCCTAGCCGCCTGTCAGCCGGAGGATCGCAGCCATGCATCGGAGAGAGAGAACGGTGAGAAAAAATCTTCCTCCTTCCATCCATACCAGGAAGTGGTCGTTCCGCGGCTGAAGGAGTTGGTGTCCACTAAAGGATTCCGAAAATACGTTTCCAAAGCACCCTACATACTGGGTGCCAGTTATGATGGCACTTATCTGGCAACCGTGGTCTATGAGAAAAAAGCAGGAGCGTACCGAATCGGCGTTTATCATACAGAAGAAAACCGTCTGGAAGAGGCCGTTTACGCTCCCGTATCTGAACGGATTAGCGGCGAAAAAGGAAAGAGGGAATCGGACGACGCTGAGGAGATGCTTCGGTTGAGTCAGGAAACCTTGGACCTGGGCTATCGGATCAAAGTCCCCCTCCATCCACAGAAGAGTTCCTTAAAAAGAAGCGTTGCCGGAGATAAGGATGGGAAGTGGCAGTTGGTCTTGGATCATCAGGAGAAAGGGGTCTCTCTGACGGTAAAAGGAAAAAGGGATCGTTGGCATGTTTGGCAAACCCCTCTCGAAGAAGGAGAACGAATAGGGGCTGGTTGGCTGTTGACGGAGTTGCCCGGCTCCCAAGGCCGTTGGACGGCTGTCGCTTATGCTAAGAGGCAGGACGGCGAGGTGATTCCCCTGGTTCATACGGTGGACCGATCCACCCTGGCTCCGTCCTGGTCCGAATCGCATTTGCGGGATCAGACGGAGCGTCTTTTGGGTCCCCATGCTCGTATCGTTTACTGGGGTAATTCGACTTCTCGAGGACCGGATAGTTTGTTGGCCGTGCGAGGAGAATCGGATGTGCTCCAAACCCGAGACGGAACCCCTTATCGTGGAACCGTCAGCCGCTTTATCCTCTTTGACGGGAAAGGGAAGGTTTGGTTCAGAGGAAACAGCGCGGGGCTTGTACGGGATGAGAAGGTATTGGTCGACCCAGGAATCCCCCGGGGAAAAGAATTGCGGTACCGAGTCATCCTTTCATGCCGAGAGAGCGGAGACGGCCAGGAGGAGCGGATCTTGACGGTCGATCAGTTGGACGGCAGGGATCAGCTTATACGAACTTATGAATTGGCTTGGGATCCCGACGATCAACGATTTCACTTGATATCTGAGAAATGAGAGGAGTCGACCCGATGGAAACCCACATCTATCTCATTCGCCATGGAGAAACCGCATGGAATAAGGAAAAGAGAGTACAAGGGCACAAGGATATGCCGCTCTCCTCAGCAGGAGAAGAACAGGCCCGCCGGCTGGGTCAACGGTTTTCAAAGCAGGAGATCTCAGCTGTTTATTCCAGCGATCTGACCCGGGCAGTCCAAACCGCGGAGTATGTTGCTGGAGACCGAACTCTTATCGTAGGCCGGATGGTTGAGTTTCGTGAACGATACATGGGTGACTGGGAAGGTCTTCTGATCGCTGAAGTGAAAAAGCGTCATCCCGGCGAATGGGAAGAAGTCTGGCACCGGGGAGGCAAATACGGAGTAGAGAGTACGGAAGAGGTTAAAGATCGGATGATCGCTAAGTTACAGAGGCTGATAGTGAGACATCCTGGTGAACGGATCGTTGTCGTCAGCCACGGGGGGGCCATCAACGGCGTCTTGGAGGAGGTGAGTGAGGGTGTCCACGGTCCGGGTCGGACCCGGATTCGTAATACCGCCGTCTCTCATCTGGTTTTCCAGCCAAAACACGGCTGGCATGTAAAACAAGTCAATTGTGCCGCTCACTTGGAAGCCCCTCCGGCAGAACCCCATCCGTCTGAACCACTGTAAAAAGCCCGGAGCCATCGAGGCTCCGGACTTTTTCTTTTGATGGGCATTATCTTTCTTCCCCTTTTCCCACGTTTTTCTTGGAGACTTCCACCACGGTAGACAAGAGTGAAGGCTGGACTTTACGAAAACGGGGGTCATAGATGGTAACCCGGTAGGCTTCCGCTGTTTCCTCGATCGCTGTTCCATAGGAAGGGAGGAAACGGACGAGTGCTCGGGCCTCTTTATCTTTTAGGGCCTCCTTTACCACCGGATGGTGCTGGTTTTTTGCTTCTCCCGTTTTTTTAAGGGGAGTAAAGACAGACCCCTTGTAAAAATGGAATTCATCCCCTTTGTGGGCGACCATGCGGAATCGAGTGGGGATCGCGTCAGCGGAAACAGTTACCCTGTCATAATCACCGATCAGCTGATGGTGCAGTACCCAAGCCTGGCCTGCCTGAGAAGCCATATAAAGAAAGAGGAAGACCCATAAGGTCCGGAAGACCCGTGGTCCGGGGTATTTTCTCCGCAATAGAAAAAAGAGCAAAAAGGCCGAAAGGATGACGATGTCTACGATGAAAAGAAATCCGAGGGAATATCTGTCGCTGTGGAGGGGCTCCAAGAGGCCAGTCCCCCACGTGTTGAACCAGTCGGTGAAGATGTGGAGGAAAACGCCGCACAGAGCTAGGGGATAAGCTGTCCTTAAACGGATCGAACGATTGAAGAGCCAGACGATACCCACAGCTAGAAGGGCCATAACCGGAGCGAAGAGGAGAGAATGGGTAAATCCTCGATGCCAGGTAAGGTAAACGGCTTGGCCCATAAAGGTGGTAAAACCTTCGATGTCGGGTATTTCTCCCCCGACGATTGCTGCGGTGGCATATCCCCACCGCTCTTTTTTCGTCCAACGGCGATTGTCCCGGGCAGCATAGACGGCATAGCCCAGCAGACCGTGGGTGAGATTGTCCACCTGCTTACAACTCCTTCTCTCAGGGTAGAGTGGAAAAAAGACTAAAGGGAGGCTCGAAATAAAGGATGGTTGGAAGAATGAAAAAATGGTGGCCACTTCTGATCGGTATGGTGCTCATGACCAGTCTTACCCTGACCTTTGTAGACGGGTTTCTGGAAATTGCGGAGGAGGTCACCGAACGGGAGAGCAGGGTGGTGGACCAAAGCCTGATCCAATGGACGGCAACTTTGCATACCCCGGCTTTGACAGGGTTGATGAAAGGGGTGACGGAGTTGGGTTCTGTCTGGTGGTTGACAGCCGGTACTGTGGTGACGGTTGTGTTTTTGCTTCAGAGGCGGAAAATCCGCTACGCCATGGTCGTCATGGTAGGGATGGCCGGTACTGCGGCTATGAACATGGTTCTGAAAAACGCCTATGCCCGGGCGCGTCCTGAAGAAAATCCGATGGTGCAAGTCGATGGCTACAGTTTTCCCAGCGGCCATGCGATGGGCTCGATAGCTTTCTACGGATTATTATGGTACCTGACAGTCAAGAGCCGGTTAGCTCCGCGGATCAAAGGAGTGCTTTCCGTAGGCTGGGTGTTGCTGATCCTGCTGATCGGTTGGAGCCGAATCTATCTGGGCGTCCACTATCCGACCGATGTGGCTGCCGGGTATATGGCAGGGGCGATCATGGTCTTTCAGAGCATCGCCGTCAGCGAGGGGTATCGCCATTATAAAAGAAAGCGGGAAAAAAGGGCCCTGTAAAAGAGAGACCCTTTGTGACCATCTGGTGGCAAAGGGTCCTTTTAGCTTAAGGATTTGGAGGCATTTGACCGACAACCATCGTCAGGTGATTCCGCAGGGCGGTCAGTTCCACCGGGGTGAATTCACCTTTCTCTCCGTCACAGTCGATCTCCTGTGGCGGGGAAGCGGTAATGGAGACCGATGCAGCGTGGGAATAGAGGAGGTTTTCGCTCTCCGGCCACTCCTTGGTCATATTGGAGACCAGCATGGACCAGGCCCCTTCCAAGGTGGCCTCCTTGACGATCAGGAGGTCGAAATGTCCGTCATCCAACCGGCTTTGCGGGAAAAATCCCTGCACCCCTCCGATGAAGGAACCATTGCCTACCACCATCATAGCGGCTTTCCCGTCGAAAAGGGGTCCTTCTTCCGTCTCCACTTTCAAATGGAAGGGACGAGCTTCCCAAAGATTTTGGATTGCGCTGAAATAATAGGCCAGCCTACCTAATCGCTGCTTGTCCTGGCTCGTGATATCCAGGGATACCTGCGTGATGAGACCGATCCCCCAAAAGTTGAGGAAATAACGTCCCTGACTGCTGCAACCCACATCCACAACCTTGGTACGCATGGCAAGAATCTGATCAAGGGCGTCCAACGGCTCTTGGGAAAGGCCCAAAGCCCGTGAAAAATCATTGCAGGTGCCACCTGGCAGGATGGCGAATACGGGCCGTTTTTCCAGGGCGGAGACAGCGTTGACTAGCTCGTGAACGGTTCCGTCTCCGCCGGCAGCGATGATCAAGTCGGTGTCGGTGCCGATCTCTTTCACACGTGCGGCTCCATCTCCCGGTTTTGTGGTCTGGTATACGCGCACGTCTTCGATATGTTCCTGCAATCGTTCGGTGATGGTGTCAAGAAGATCTAACAGCTGCCCTTTTCCGGCAGCCGGGTTCATAATTAATTCGACCCGTTTCATGAACGCCCTTCCTTTCTCCGGGTAATAGTTGATATTCAACATGTGGATAGGGTCCCTTTTCCCTAAAAAAAATGACAAGGAACCGGATACGACGCACCTACGTAACAGAAAAGGCTCGTACTTTTACCTGCCGGACGGGTTTTCCTCCAAGTGTAGAGTTCCCAGATTTTTCGGTGCGAACCCATTCATCTCCCCTTTTCTATGCCATCAAGGGAACTTTTCCTGTTCCATACCAATACAGATAGAACATATCTGATTTTAAGGAGATAGAGGAACAAGAAATGAACGAGGCGCGCTTTAATCCAAGGTTTGACGAGTGGGCGGACAGTTATGACAGCGTGGTCGCAGGGAGAGATCCCCAATACCGGGAGGTCTTCGCCGGATACAGAGAGATTCTGACGCGGTCGGTTTTAGCCCTAGGGTTGCCACCGGGGAGCCGGGTATTGGAGATCGGGGTGGGAACCGCCAATCTCACCCAATTGTTAAGGGAAACCGGCTATCGTGTGACTGGGGTGGAGCCGTCCGGTGAAATGCGCCGGATTGCGAGGGGGAAACTCCCTGATCTGGATCTGAGAGACGGGCATTTTCTTCAGCTTCCGGCGGAGGAGACCTATGATGGAATGATCAGCACTTATGCGTTTCATCACTTGACGGAGAAGGAGAAAGGAGAAGCACTGACAGGAATCCGCCATCTTCTTCGCCCTGGAGGGAGGATCGTGATCACGGATACGGCTTTCTTGGATACAACATCAAAGCGGAAGATCCGGTTGGAAGCCTTTGAACAAGGCTTTGATAAAGTGGTAAGAGACTTGGATGAAGAGTTCTTTCCCCTGCTGTCGGAAGTCGGTGAACTGTTCCGGTGCGCGGGGATGGCCGTGGAATTTGAACAACTGAACCGGTATGTATGGTTAATGAAGGGAGAGGATGTCGACCGCTAAGTAAATCTCGTGAAAGGACTCCTACAAAAGGCAGGAGTCCTTTCACGGTATATGGGCAAGGGTCATCCATGGGGCGGTTGTTTCCTGGGAGAGGGGTTTGTGTTATGTTATGAAAGAAAGCTTTACCCTTGCTCTGCCGGTACGTGGATCGGCAATTACTGAAAAACAAGATGTTGGAAAGAGGAATGGAGATCATGACGTTGGACGGTTTGTGGAAAGAACTGCAAGATTTGAACCCAAACGAAGTGGAGACGATCCATAAACAGGTGCAGGCGTTGAAGCGGACGCGGGTCAGCCCTCTGGCTTATATCGAAGAGATGATGAACTTTCAGTCTCTGGGGTTTGATGCCGAAACGGGTGTATACGTGCACCGGATGCTTGTGACGGATGAGCTGAAAAATCGCTACCAGATCCTGCATGGCGGTGTAACGGCCACCTTCATCGATACAGCGATGGGATCCACCGTCTTTCAGGAGGTAGGAGAGGATCGTCGTTCGGTCACCCTCGACCTGAATGTCAGTTTTCTGAAGCCGGCGTCGGAAGGTTGGCTTACCGCCCATACGGAGGTCATCAAAAAAGGGCGGACGATCATCGTCATGGAGACCAAAGTCAAGGATGAGCAGGGAAAACTCATCGCACGGGCATCCAGTACGTTTTTCCGCCAGAGCTGACTGTCCTCGCACCAACGGAAGTGGAGAGGATCAGAAATGAAAAAACCTTACAAGATTGCGGCCAAAGCGATTATCTTTGACCGGGACCGGGTACTCGTCCTTCGGAAATCGCCGGGTGAGCGGAGCGCGCGGGATAACCACGGTTGGGATTTTCCCGGAGGCGGACTGGAACCTTCGGAACCGCTGATGGAGGCTCTCTATCGGGAAGTGAAGGAAGAGACGGGTTTGTCGATTAGAGTGGTGGGGCCAGCCTATATCTATGATGACCTTCAGGAGGAAAAGCACCTGATTATCATTAAATTCGCCTGCCATCAGCCCCAGGGCCAGCTGCGTCTCAGCGCCGAGCACGAGATTTACCGTTGGACCCCTGTGGGTGAACTGGCGGATGCCCCCTACCCGGAGTGGATGAAAGAGGAAATTCGCCGTGCCTACCGGATCTATATGGAATAAAGAACAGTAAAACCCCCGCCAACGGGGGTTTTTTTAACGGCTCAGGGAAGGCCAATCCGTGTTGTCGAGGAAGATTTGGACGAAGGTTTCCAGATGCTTTTTATCCGTTGCATCGAAACGTTCTGTGACAGGGCTGTCCATATCAAGTACGCCCACAATTTCCCCGTCCATCCGTATTGGGATGACGATTTCCGACCGGGTGGTAGCGTCACAGGCGATGTGTCCGGGAAATTGAAGTACGTCGGTTACCACCTGCGTCGAGTCTTCCTTGACAGCCGTACCGCAGACTCCTTTACCGATAGGAATGCGGATGCAGGCCGGCATACCCATAAAGGGGCCCAGAACCAATTCCCCATCGCGCATCAGATAAAAGCCGGCCCAGTTGATCTGGTCCAGTGAATGGTAGAGTAGGGAGGCGCCATTGGCTAGGTTGGCCAGCCAGTCCCGCTCTTGTACAAAAAGGCTCTTTGCCTGGTTCAACAGCAGGGAATACTGGGCTTCTTTGTTTCCTTCCACCTGTTTGAATGGTAACATATGGACATCCTCCATCATCACTTTTACGGGAATCAGCAAGCTGTTCTTATTTTATCGGGAAATTACCAGATATACAATCGATTCCATCTCCTTCCTGACCAGGGCCCAGCCCTCGTGATAGAATGGAAAGAAGAACGGTCGGGCTTTATCGCTCGGTCGAATACATACAAAAAGGAGCGGACAACATGCGTGATCAACGGATTATTCAGCTGGCTCAGTTATTGGTCCATCACTCCCTCTCCGTGAAAAAAGACGACAACGTCTTGGTCGACATCTTCGGGGAAACTCATGATCTAGCTCGAGCGCTGATCCCCGAGATTTACCGGGCGGGGGGCTACCCTCATATCCAGTTGAACAATCATGCTCTCCTGAGGGCCCAATTGCTGGATATGACCGAAGAACATATGGATCGGATCGCCCGCTACGAGTTTGAGCGGATGAAAGAGATGGATTGTTATATCGCGATCCGTGGGAGTGAAAATGTTAGTGAACTGGCCGATGTGCCGGCGGACAAGATGAAGCTCTACTCGGATAACTATGGAAATCTCGTTCATGGTCATCGCGTCAACCACACCCGCTGGGTCGTGATGAGATACCCCAACTCCTCTATGGCACAATTGGCCAATATGAGTACGGAAGCTTTCGAGGATTTTTATTTCGATGTCTGTACGATCGACTATCAGCGGATGGATAAGGCGATGAAACTCCTGGTAGATCGGATGGAACAGACCGATCAGGTGCATATCAAAGGGCCAGGTACCGATCTAACCTTTTCCATCAAAGGGATGCCGGCTATCCCTTGCGCAGGCATCAGCAATATCCCGGACGGGGAGGTTTTCACCGCTCCGGTCAAAAACTCCGTCAACGGGGTCCTAACTTACAATACAACCAGTGTCTATCAGGGCAGTACCTTTGAAAACATCCGCTTCGAGTTTGAAAATGGCAAAATCGTTCACGCCACCGCCAACAGTACGGAGCGGCTGAACGAAATTCTGGATACGGATGAAGGGGCTCGTTACATCGGGGAGTTCGCGATCGGGGTTAACCCGGATATTCACCATCCAATGAAAGACACCCTCTTCGACGAGAAAATCAATGGGAGCTTCCACTTTACTCCGGGTCGCGCTTATGAGGAGAGCGACAACGGTAACCGATCCGCTATCCATTGGGATATCGTCAACATTCAGCGTCCGGATTACGGCGGGGGCGAAATGTACTTTGATGGTGAGCTGATCCGCAAGGACGGTCTCTTCGTTACGGAGGAGCTGGTTCCTCTCAATCCGGAGAATCTACGGGGGTAAGAATCCTGTAGACCCTTTTCTAGAAGCCATCATCATTTCCTGAAAAGGAAAATAGGATGGTACAAGAGGTTTCTGAGGAAGGGGGGGAGGGTAGGATGAGCAGGCGGTCCCTGTATTGGATCTTTTGGAAATTTATTAGGGCGGGAACGTTGGTAAGCGTGGTGTTGGCCCTAGTAATCAGTCTTGCGATTACCCCTTCGTCGATTCAGTGGCAGGGAGGAGCGGATCATACTGAGGAACTGCTTCCTGTCTCCCCCAGGCTCTACTGGATGAGTGTCATCGGTTTCACTGCCTGGTTTGCGTTTTTAGGGTTCCTCTTCTCAGCCTTTCTAGGAGGAATTCGGGTCTTCATGGGATGGATTGAGAAGAGCCGAGATGAATCCAGGTAGGAGCCCCCATAAAAAGAAGCCCCGCCATTGCGGGGTTTTTGCCTTTTATCAGCCGCTTTGCTGTTGTTGTTTTTTAATGCCCATTTTTTCCCATCGTATCTGATCTCGGAAAGCATCGGTCTCGGATACGACCACTCCGGATAAAAGGATCAGCCCGACTAGGTTAGGCAGGGCCATCAGAGCATTCATCGTGTCTGATATCCCCCAAACCACTTGGATCTCTTGCAGAGAACCGACAAAAACAGCAAGAACGAAGATAAGCCGATAGAGAATTTTGGTCTTGTCACTGAAGAGGTAGGTAAAGCATTTCTCTCCATAATAAGACCAACCAAGGATGGTGGAATAGGCAAATAAGATCAAGCCCAATGAGACGATCCATCCTCCAATCGTAGGCAAGGCGGAATTGAAAGCGGCCATTGTGAGAGGGGCGCCTTCCAGCCCTTCCTTATAAGCCCCGGTCAAAACAATACTCAGCCCAGTGATGGTACAAACCACAATCGTATCCAGGAAAGTACCGGTCATGGAAACCAGGGCCTGGCGTCCGGGAAGGTCGGTTTTGGCTGCAGCGGCGGCAATCGGTGCTGACCCGAGGCCGGCTTCGTTGGAGAAAAGGCCTCGAGAAACCCCTGCTTTGATCACAGCCCCAAGCGCTCCACCAGCCAGGGCGTGACCGGTAAAAGCATCGGAGAAAATCGTTGCAAAGGCGGCGGGAATTTTGTCGATATGAAGGAGGATTACCGCTATTCCGCCCAGAATATAGAAGATAGCCATGAACGGGACCAGATAAGAGGAGATTTTCCCAATTGACCGAATTCCGCCCAAGATGACGATCCCCGTCAGAAGGGTGAGCACCAGTCCGGTGGCCCAGCCGGGTACCGCTCCGCCGGATAGTTCCAGCAGAGAGCTGGAGACAGAGTGGGACTGAACCATGTTACCGATTCCGAAAGCGGCGATGGAACCGAAGAGGGCAAACAATACAGCCAGCCACTTCCATCCCAGCCCTCGTTCGATGTAGTACATCGGACCGCCGGACATTTCGCCCTTATTGTTGGCGACGCGATACTTGACCGCCAGAATGGCTTCAGCGTATTTGGTCGCCATTCCGAACAAAGCCGTGATCCACATCCAGAAGACAGCGCCCGGTCCGCCGGTGGTGACAGCTGTAGCTACCCCGACGATGTTCCCGGTTCCGATGGTGGCTGCTAAGGCCGTCATCAGGGACTGAAAGTGAGAGATGTCCCCGGTAGAGCGTTTGTCCTGACGGGTGGGTGAAAAGGCCAGTTTCAGCGCGTAGGGCAGGGTATACAACTGAAGGAAGCGAAGGCGGACTGTCAGGTAGATCCCCGTCCCGATGAGCAGGATCAGCGTGGGCCAACCCCAGACGAACGCGTTCACTTTATTAATCCAATCCATCATCATGGCACTCACCTTTCCAAATTATTATAAAAGGAGACGAATATCGATATATAGGAACGTTTTTCTATATTCGAGGTTGAAAGGGGATAATCCTTTTCCTGTTTGCGTTCATTATGGAAGGGGGGATGCGGGGGTGGTTTTACGTAGGATGGGCGTGGTATATAAGGGATAATCCCGCGAAACGGAGGTGGGAACATGAAAGCGACGGGTATCGTACGGAAAGTAGACGAGTTGGGGCGAATTGTCTTGCCAGTGGAACTAAGGCGTACGATGGATATCGATGTGAGAGACCCCTTGGAAATATATGTAGACGGATCCAATGTAATTCTGAAGAAGTACAGTCCTTCCTGCATCTTTTGCGGACAGGTGGACAAGGTGACCCAGTACCGGAATAGGAATGTGTGCGAAGATTGCTTGAATGAACTGGCTTCAGCGATGGAGGGTACTTAATTCAGCCCGGAAGTGTCTTGGATGATCGAACGATTCCTCCAATGGTCGATTGAGGATCCGTATTTTTTCAGCCTCAGAGAAGCTTCGGGAGAGAATAGTGATTGCCACACCCCCTGATAGAAGTGCCTCGACTCCCCATCCCTTTTTCGGTCCCTTAATCGCCTGTTTCAGGAAGCCTGGATCGGCTTCCTTTTTTATATTTTTTGTACGGGATAAGCTCGAAAGTTAGTGGAGAAAGCGAGTGGAAAACAACATGATGAACGTACCACAGGAGTCTATCGTCAATACGTTAGCACGACTGATCAACATCCCCAGCCCGACTGGAAACGCAGGGGAAGCGGTTCACTACTTGGAAGAGCGGCTTTCTCCTTATGCTAATCACCTGCGTCTAAAACGGACAGCCAAAGGAGGATTGATCGCTACCCTTCCCGGACAAGATGATACATGTGGACGCTTATTGACCGCCCATGTGGATACCTTGGGTGGCATGGTGAAAGAAATTAAATCCAACGGTCGCCTCCGTATTACCAACATTGGCGGTTTATCCTGGAATTCCGTGGAAGGGGTATACTGCTCCGTGGAGGCCAGTACCGGAAACCGTGTAACTGGGACCGTTTTGGCCACTCATACATCGGTTCATGTATATAGGGATGCTGCAAAACAGGAACGAAAGGAAGCCAACATGGAGGTTCGTCTGGATGCCCGGGTGGAAAATGCGGAGGATGTTCGTGAACTGGGGATCGCCGTAGGAGATTTTGTCTCTTTCGATCCGCGGCTGGAAGTGACCGAGGCGGGCTTCATCAAAGGACGGCATATGGATGATAAAGCCAGTGCCGCGATCCTTGTCGAACTGATTCAAGAGTTGGTGAAAAAGGAGATAACGCTCCCGGTTACCACTCATTTTTACTTCAGCACCTATGAAGAGGTGGGTTTTGGAGCCAACTCCAGCATTCCGGAAGGAGTGAGAGAATATCTCGCCGTCGATATGGGAGCAATCGGAGAGGGACTGGCCACCGATGAGTACTGCGTTTCTATCTGTGCCAAAGACTCCAGCGGCCCTTATCACTATGGGCTTCGAAAAAAATTGACGAAGGTTGCCGAGAAGGAGAACCTTCATTATCAGGTAGATATCTATCCGTTTTATAATTCCGATGCTAGCGCAGCCGTGAGAGCCGGGCATGAACTCATCCACGGATTGGTCGGTCCCGGGGTGGATGCTTCCCATGCCTTCGAGCGCACCCATACGGAAGCACTCGTCAATACTTATCGCCTGCTGTACCAATACATCCAAACCGATTCGCTTTGATTTTTCCCCTTCAATATTCCATGGACGGAGGATTTTCTTGCAGCTGAAAAACGATCTTCTCGATGTTTTGGAGACAGGAACTGAAGAAGAGAAAGAGGTTCTTAGGCTCGCTCTACAGGCTATCCGGCAAAAACGGGAACGGGGAAGCGCATACCCCTCAGGTTTTCTGGGACTTTCGGGTGCGTTTATCGGGGAGCGGGAATACCGCTTCCGCATCCCGATCACCTCGTATATGCTGAACCGGGGCGGGATCGTTCATGGGGGGATTACAGCTACCCTGGCGGATTCGACGATGGGTTCCCTCATCAACAAAAGTCTGCCAAAGAGCCAATTTGCCGTAACGGTGGAGATGAAAACACACTTCCTCCAACCGGGCCGGGGTAAAGAACTGATCTCCACCGCACGATTGATCCGGCTGGGTCAGACCTTGGCGGTGGCTGACTGTCAAGTGGAGAACGAACGGGGGACACTGATTGCTCTTACCACCGGTACCTTTTCCATTCAGACTTGGCCGGTTCATGCCTCAAGCCGGTGAAAGAGACAGGATCGACCGGTTGTATAAAAAAGAACCAGGGACGCATCCCCGGTTCTTTTCGTTATATGCAACCTATACCACTTCTATTTTTTCGATGAAGTCGATGGGTTGGTCCCGGTTGCTGCCGTCCGCAAGGAAGAGGAGGGCGGGGCCGTCAGGATGAATCGGCTTTCCTTCCCGGGCAAACTGGAAGATCGCCTCCTTGGCCTCCGCCATGGTGAGGGTCACCGTCTCTTTACCCCGCCGGTGCAAAATTACCTGCGTTGCATCGGGGGCGGGTTCCGCGTTCGCTAAAAAAGGGGCGAAGGAGATTCCCAGTCCATCGATTCCGGGAAAGCGCGATCCCATGTCAAAGCGGCGCTCGTCAACGATCCAGATGGTCGGGTCCAGGTTAATCTGATATGTTACGTTGCCGGTGATAAGAATGATTGGACTCATCGATAACGCTCCTGACATTTCCGATATTCCTTCCAGCCACACAGGACTAGCTTTCTCCCTGGGGATGTGGACTCCAGGAAGGACACCGAAATTGAACTGGTTTTAATTCTCCCCTATTATACATCAGGGGCTTCATGAGAAAAATAGAAGGTACGGTGTCCGTAAGTCTGTGAGGAGGAATCCGATTGCAATCATTTTTGGAAGAGTTGGTGAAGAAACACCGGGATCTCACGGTGGAGGGAAATGTGGCCGAGTACATCCCCCAATTGACGGAGCAGGAACCTCGCGCTCTCGGCGTAACAGTCCGCACCTGTGAAGGAAAGGTGTACTCCGCTGGAGATTGCCCCGTTTCGTTTACGCTTCAGAGCATATCCAAAGTGATCACCTTGATTCTGGCACTGATGGACCATGGTCCCGACTTTGTTTTTGACAAGGTAGGAATGGAGCCTACGGGAGATCCATTTAACTCCTTGTTTAAACTGGAGACGACGAAGCCCGGCAAGCCTCTGAACCCGATGATCAACGCAGGCGCCCTGGTGGTAAGTTCCATGATTAAGGGAGAGTCGGCCGAAGAACGGATGGAACGGATTCTTCAGCTGGTGCGTGATATGGCGGAAAATCCCGAGATCGAAGTAGACGAGGCGGTTTACCACTCCGAGTTGGCTACCGGGGATCGAAATCGGGCATTGGCCTATTTGCTCAAGGAATTTGGCAGCATCCGGGATGTGGATGCCACCCTGGAACTTTATCTACGACACTGCGCCATTTCCGTTACTTGTGACGATTTGGCACGGATCGGCCTCTGCCTTGCCCGCTATGGCCGCAGCGAAAATGGAGAGGAGGTGGTTCCTCATTCCCTGGCAAGGCTGGTTAAGACATTCATGGTCACTTGCGGGATGTACAACGCTTCAGGCGAATTCGCCATCCAAGCAGGCATTCCGGCAAAAAGTGGTGTTTCCGGCGGGATTCTGGCTTCCGTCCCCCGGCGGATGGGCATTGGTGTTTTCGGGCCGTCCCTGGACGAAAAAGGAAATAGTATTGCCGGTGTTCGCCTCTTGAAAGAGCTTTGCCGGGAGTGGGAACTAAGTATCTTCTGACGGGAGAGGCAATGCTGGTCTTTGCAAATGGAAAAGGGTCGTGTTACACTTACCTTGAATGCATGTGAACAGTTTGGCTTCCAAACTGTTGAATGGGGGGGTATCCTTGACTACGCCTACTCAAACCGACCTGACCCAGCGAGCCGAACAGCTTCTCCGGGAGGACGCCAATAAGATCGAACAGCTGATTGCGGTACAGCTAGAAAACCTGACTGCTCCAAAGTGTCCTCTTTATGAGGAAGTGTTGGATACACAGATGTTCGGTCTCTCCCGTGAAATCGACTTCGCAGTGCGTGCCGGTTTGATCAACCGTGCGCAAGGTAGGGAGATTATCAGTGAACTGGAGCAAAAATTGGCTCACCTCTATTCTCTCGTTCTTCCCTCCCCGAAGCAGGGCTGATCTAAGTTTTCATATACCATATCGCTTGATGGAAGGCTCCAGGGATGGGGTCTTTTTTTATAGCTTTTGTTTGAGAGAGATCAGGAAGTGAAAATAGATCAGAGAGGAGGTAGATGGCATGTTTGCCAAAACAGCAGGAAAAGGATTGGTGGAAAATTTATTGGCTTGGGGAGTGGATCATATTTACGGGCTTCCCGGAGATTCCATTAATAATCTGATGGAAGAGTTCCGAAAAGAGAAGGACCGAATCCGCTTCATCCAGGTTCGCCATGAGGAAACAGCCGCTCTGGCGGCTTCTTCTTATGCCAAACTGACGGGAAAAGTCGGCGTCTGCCTCTCCATTGCCGGGCCGGGGGCGATTCACCTCTTAAACGGATTGTACGATGCCAAAGCCGACGGGGCGCCCGTTTTGGTGTTGGCGGGGCAGATATCGACCCCTCATCTCGGGCGGGATGACTTTCAGGAAGTACACCTGGAGCGGATGTTCGCCGATGTATCAGTTTACAACGAGCGAGCAGCTGCGGCGGAAGAACTGCCGGAACTGCTCAATCAAGCGATCCGGACCGCGTATGCAAAGAAAGGGGTGGCGATTTTGACCATCCCGGATGATCTGCCTGGGAAGAAAGGGAAACGGAACCCCCGTGCTACATCTCCTACTTACACCGAAAGTGTATCCATCCCACAGGAGGAGGATCTGACCGAGGCGCTCGGCATGATCCGCAGTGCGAAAAAGCCCCTGATTTTGGCTGGAAAAGGGTGTCTCGGTGCCCAGGAGGAACTGGACGCCTTCGCAGAAAAAGCGGCGGCTCCGGTGATCCTGGCATTGGCCGGGAAGGGGGCCCTTCCCGATGAGCACCCCTATAACCTCGGTCAGTTGGGGCAGATCGGTACAAAACCTGCTTACGAGGCGATGGAGGAGACGGATTTGTTGCTCCTTTTGGGAACCTCCTTCCCTTACAGGGAATACCTTCCGGAAGATGTTTTGGCAGTCCAGCTCGATATCGACCCCTCTCAGATCGGCAAACGTTACCCAGTCGAGGTGGGCTTGGTGGGGGACGCTGGAACCACTCTTCGTTGGTTGACAGGCCATCTAGAGAGGAAAGAGGAACGAAACTTCCTGGAGAAGTGCCAGAAGCGGATGGCCGATTGGCGGAAAGGGCTGGCCGAGGACGAGGCGTTAGAAGAAGGGTCGCCGATCCGACCGGCACAAGTGATTGCCCAACTTCGGAAGGTGGTGGACCGCGACGCGGTGTTGTCGGTCGATGTAGGGAATGTCACGGTTTGGATGACTCGTCATTTCCCGGTTAGCGACCAGAAATGGGTGATTTCCAGTTGGTTGGCCACCATGGGTTGCGGCCTTCCCGGAGCCCTTGCGGGTAAGATAGCCTGGCCGGAGCGTCAGACGGTGGCCGTTTGCGGGGACGGGGGGTTCACCATGGTGATGCAGGATTTTCTAACTGCCGTAAAATACCAATTGCCGATTCTTGTAGTGGTTCTTAACAACGAGAAGATCGGGATGATCCAGTATGAGCAACAGGTCATGGGAAACCTGGAGTTCGGCACGGAGCTCGAAGGGTTTGACTTTGCCCGTTTTGCTGAGCTCTGCGGCGGTATAGGCTTCCGGGTGGAAAATTCCTGCGAGCTTGCCCCCGCTTTGGAGCAGGCAGCTGCTGTCGGGAAACCGGCTCTGGTGGATGTCTGCATAGAAGATCAGCCACCGTTGCCGGGGAAGATCACCTACGCACAGGCAGCTGGGTACGCAAAGCATATGATCAAGCGGCTATTTAAAAATGGAAGAGTGGAATTGCCTCCCATCCGGAAAGGGCTGAAACACTTGACGTGAATGGCTGAAGGGTTTGTAGCCCCCAGTGGAGAGGTCTCTCCAATATTTTGGTTTCTATTGGAAAGCAAAGAGTGTTTTAATCCTGCTACAGGAAGGTATATATTCAGCAAATCAACATTATAGAGGAGGATTTACCATGTTGAGGAGAAAAAAGCAGAATGTGAACGGAAACAGCGTCATGTTGGGAGTGGCTGTAGGAACCTTAGCCACCGGTGCGGCGATGCTCCTTAATCCTGAAATCAGAAACAAAGTGAAAAACACTTCGAAAGATCTCTGCGGGAAAGTCACTTCCCTGAAAGAATCGGGGATCGCCTTACCTAAGGATCCCTACGTGGAAGAGGAGTCCAAAGAAACCAAAGAAGCTAAAGAAAGCACAGGGGGAGAAGAAGGTCAGGAGGAGGCAGAGAAGAAGAAAACCACAAAAGGAAATGGGAAAAAAGCGGTGGCGAAAAAGGACGAATCGGAATGAACGGGAAGTCTGTAGGCCGGGGTTTTTCACGAAATGACCGGGAACACCTCCGTTTACGGGAGTTTATCGATACCCGCATAGAGCCTTGTAAACCTTCCGACAAGACGCAAAGCGTGCTGAAAAAAATGAACAGGAAGCGACTGGAATATCTGCCGGTCTGCAAAAAAGAGAGACTGGTCGGGATGGTAAGGGACCGAGACCTCTTGGAGGCGCTGGCCAGTGGTGGAAAAAAGGCTGCTCGTTCTCCTGTTGCCCAGTGGATGCAAAAGGCACCAGCGGTGGGAAAGCTCGACTGGCAAGCTCGGGAGGCGATTCAGGTGATGGAGAAGCATGGAATCTCTTGCCTCCCCGTATTCGAGGACGGCAAGTGGGTGGGATTGGTCACCCTCGCTGACTTAGCGGCAGAAAAGTCGCTGTCTTGGGAAGCCGGTCGGGCGTACCGGCGCATTTCCAGGGGTTCACAACCGCCGGGGACTTCCCTCTCGTTCGGTCTGGCGGCTGCCGGGATGCTCTTGGGAACCGGCGTCTGGCTTGCTCTTAAATCCAGGCGTTGATCCATCTAGGGGACGATGTCTCAATCGGAAGTTTTATCGTGACCGAGTCGGGAAATAGGGTGGAAAGTCCATCAACCAGGAAGGGGTTTTCAAAGATGAGTGAGTGGGCTGGCCATGTTCAGGAGAAAACAACGGGTTCCTAACTGGAAGAAGATCCTGCAATCAGAGTGGTTCCAGGCGTTAACCCTTGGGGGAGCAATTATCGGGGGTATCTCTCTGTACCGTTTACGAGGCGGTCCGGAAGGCTTAAAGGAAAAGCTCCGGGAAAAAGCTGTAGATGAGGGGAGAAAACAGGTGAAGCGGAAGGCCCGCCATAAAGGGGACCAGGCTGCCGAAAACTTGCAGTCAGCAAAGGAGAAGGCCACCCGAACGGCTCATGGCAAAGGGGAGGAGTTGGAGCAGAAACTTCGAGATGGACTGTTAAAAGCCCGACAAAAATTAAAGAAAGCCAAGGAAGCGGGAGAGTCTATTTCAGAGAAGCTAAAGTCTGATGATTCGGAAAAAGGAGCGAAAGGAGCCAACCATCTGCGGGGGGTTAACGACATCAAAGGGGTTCATGGGATGAAAAGCGTCCGGGACATCCCCAAGTCGGATGACATTCCCCACTATACCGATACTCAAAAGGAGTGAGCCGAAATGGCTGCTATCCAGAAGAGTACCGATAGTTCCAGTTTGGCGGAAGTGATTGATCGAATTCTTGACAAAGGGATCGTTATCGACCTGTATGCCAAAGTATCTGTCGTTGGGATTGAATTAATCACGGTGGAGGCGCGAGTGGTGATCGCCAGTGTTGACACTTGGCTTCGTTATGCTGAGGCAGTAGGGTTGCTGCAGGAGGAGCCGGACATCCCCCGGTATGACGAGGATTATATGAAGCGGAGGGAAGAAGTCACCTCCTGAGGCGTGGATGAAACCAGGGCATATGGGATGCCTTGGTTCCCTTTTTTTCCTTTATATTCAGAGAGATGGAATCGAGGTTGTCAACGATGAAAATTAAAGAGGCGATAGAAGCAATCCATGATTTCTTCAGCGAATACCTCGTTCCACCCCACAAAGTGACCACCCTTCAACCTAAAGAAAAAGGGCAGGGATGGAGAGCCGTGGTGGAAGTGATCGAGGAAAAAGAGTACATGAAAGCTTATGCTAAGGACCAGTTGATCGGTGTATACGAAGTAGAGCTTGACAAAGATTTTCAGGTCAGACATTTCGAACGGAAGAGCTTGCGTCCCCGCTCTTCCGCACGTTTGGATGCTGAGTGAGGAGGGAAGCGGGTGCGTGTAAAAGAGAGACACCAACCGTCATGGGGAAGTCGGAGCAAAAAGAACCCAGAGAGTTCTCCTCCAAAGAAAGATTTGTTCCTTTCTCCTTTCATCAAAGGGGTGGTCAGTCGATCTCTCCATTACCTTTCCGCCGGTTTTCCGGTTCATCTCACCGGGCCCTCGGGAGTGGGGAAAACGTCGGTAGCCCTCGATGTCGCCCGCAAACGGGAACGGCCCGTTACCTTCATCCACGGCAATCACGAAATGAACAACCGAGACCTGATCGGTGGATTTACAGGGTACACGCGCCGAAAAATGGTGGATAACTATATCCGGACAGTCTACAAGGCGGAAGAAGAGATGCGGGAAGATTGGCAGGACGGAAGGCTCCTCCATGCGGTCCGAAAGGGCCATACCGTGGTTTATGACGAATTCACCCGCTCTCGACCGGAAACCAACAATCTATTCCTCTCGCTTTTAGAAGAAGGCGTCCTGCCCCTCTACGGAAAGAAAGAAGGGGAGACTTTTGTCCGCGCTCACCCGGATTTCTCTATCCTCTTCACCAGCAACCCGGAAGAATATGTGGGCAATTATCAATCCCAGGACGCTCTCTTGGATCGCATGCTTACCATTGATATGGATTTTTTGGACGAAGAGACGGAAACAGGAATCATTGCGAAGAAAGCCGGAGTCGACCCGAGGAAAGCGGCAATCGTTCACCGTCTTGTCAAGTCGGTACGTGAGCTCTATACAGAGGAGGAAAATGACAACGCGGATGGGGGCGGACCCAGCATACGGGCAGCGATTATGATCGCACAAATCGCGAAGGAAAGCGATATCCCCATCGATCCAGCCGACCAAGCATTCCATGCCTTGTGTCTTGATGCTGTCTGGTTATCCGTCTACCGAAGAGGCAAGGGGATGAAAAAACAACAGGTTAGGTGGGATATCCAGGAAGCGATTAGGAAAGAGGTGAAAGGTGGGAAAAAGGGATGAACCGAATGGGTATTTATGCTTTTTGCGCGATTAGAGAAACCGAACCCCGCGAATTTGGAGAAGTGGAGATCGAGGGAGAGCCCCGCAAGCTCTTTACTGTTCATCAGGGAAATTCAGCGATGGTGGTGGCCAAAGCGCCTCTAAAAATCTACCCCCCTCTCAGGGAAAACCTCCGGTTTCATCAAGATACGGTCAACCGGGTGATGGAAGAGTATTCGGTACTCCCCCTCAGCTTCGGGAATGTGTTCCATTCGGAGGGGGATCTCGAGGTTCTGATGAAGGCTTTATCCGAACAGTTTGAAGAACTGTTTCCAAAAATCGATGGCAAGATGGAAGTAGGCTTGAAGATCATGGGTAAAAAGGAATGGTTGGAGGAAGAAATCCGCAAAGATCCTCAGGTCGAGAAAGTACAGGAAGCTGTGCGAGGAAAATCGGAAGCCGCGGCTTATTATGACCGCATCCGCCTGGGGGAAATGGCGCAGAAATTTTTCTTGCAACTCCGCAAACAGCTGGAAGAAGAAATTTTCCAACCTTTGGTGGAAGAAGCAGAAGCGGCTAAGCTCAATGAAACGGTCGGAGAGAAAATGCTCCTTAACGCCGCTTTCCTGATCGACCGAGATCAGGAAGAAGCCTTCGACCGGAAAGTAAACGAGTTGTACGAACAATGGAGCGAACGGGTGGACTTTCAATATACAGGTCCTTGGCCGGCTTATAATTTCGTGAACATCCGGTTGAAGGTGGAGGAGCCGACATGATCCACAAGCTATTCACCGCTCCTCTCAACCTGGTGATTTCGGTCGGGGAGAAAGTGAAAGAGGAAGTGGACAAAGAATGGTATGACCTGAACCATATTCAGAAGGAATTGTTGAGCCTCCAAATCCGGTTTGAAATGAACGAGATCGGGGAGGAGGTCTACAAGGTGAAGGAAGAGGAGCTAATCCGTCGTTTTGAACGAGCAAAGGAGCTGGAACAGCAGGAGCGCTGGGACTACATCCATGGGAAAGATGAGGAGGAGGGAAATGGTGGGCCCTGATCAATCATTTCTTTATCTGTACGCGCTGATTCCAGAGGTGGAAGAGCAACACACGCCCCTTGAGTCTTTCGAAGGAATCGATGGGAAGAAGGCTTACGCCAAACGGATGGGAGGAATCACCGCTGTCGTCTGCCCAGTCGATTCTACCGTCTACTCCGAAAAATCTTTGGAAGAACGCATGAACGACTTGTCCTGGTTACAGGAGAAGGCCCTCCATCATCATCATTCCCTCCTTCGGTTGAATGAGGAGTATACGGTAATCCCCTTGAAATTTTGCACTCTCTTTCAAGGGGAAGACCGTCTTTCCCAGGTCGTGGAGGAGAATCGGGAGCGAGTTCTTTCACTCTTCGGCAAACTGACGGGAACGGTCGAATGGAACATCAAGATCTTCTGTGATGAGATCCAATTGAGAGAATATGTGACGCAAAACCATCCGGTTGTGGAAGAGAAACGAAAAGAGCTGGAGAGCTTGTCCCCTGGCCGTCGTTTTTTTGAAAAAAAGCGTTTGGACCAGATGGTGGAAGAGGAGATGGATCGGGAAATCGCTCGGTTGTGCGGCGAAATTCACGAGGGCCTGAAGGAATTGAGCGCTGAGAGTGCTGTGAAGAGAAACTGGGACCGGGAGATGTCAGGCAGGAAGGAGGCCATGCATTGGAACAGCGTATATCTGTTGGATACGAAGCAACGATCCGCCTTCCTGGAAAAAGCGGAGGCCTGCCGGGAGGAGTACCGGTCTATCGGCCTGTCGATCGAACCATCCGGTCCCTGGCCTAGCTACCACTTTGCGAGCCTTCAGCCGAAGGAGGGAGGCGCCGGTGCAGGGACTGGAGAAAGAACGGTTTCAAAATAAGGAGCTTTCTCTCCTGGATATTCTAGACGTGATTCTGGACAAGGGAGTGGCGATTCGAGGGGAATTGGTCATCTCTATTGCGGATATCGATTTAGTCTACCTCGATCTCAGGGTGTTAGTCACATCGGTAGAGACGTTGATCCAATCTCGGGAAACACACAAAGGAGAGAGTGAATGATGGGAAACGGAACCAGTTCTCTTGAGCGGGTGAACCGAGGGAGCGAAGGACGGATCAACTTGGATCCGGACAACGTAGAACAGGGTCTTTCTCAGTTGGTGCTGACATTGATCGAACTGATCCGGCAACTGGTGGAGAGGCACGCCATGCGCCGGGTAGAGGGAGGCAGTTTGACGGACGAGGAGATTGAACGATTGGGAGTGGCCCTAATGAGTCTTGAGAACAAAATGGAGGAGATGAAGGAGATTTTCGGCTTTACTGATGAGGACCTCAATATTCATCTGGGGCCTCTCGGAAACTTATTGTAAGCCGAGGGGGGATGTGTCATGTCCATGGAACATCCGGTGCAATCGAACAATCTGGTAGAGGTGTTGGAAAAGATCCTGGACAAAGGGGTAGTCATCGCCGGCGACATTAAGATTTCCCTCGCTGACATCGAATTGCTCCAAATCAAGATCCGGCTGATCGTTGCTTCCGTGGATAAAGCGAAGGAAATGGGAATGGATTGGTGGGAGAACGATCCTTATCTAAGTTCCAGGGCCGACCGTCAGCTTCAGGAAGAGAATCGTCGCTTGGAAAATCGTATCCAACGCTTAGAGCGATCCGTGGATCCGGAGGGCTAAGTGAGGGCGGCCCCAGCTGGGAGGGAACTTCCTTGATGGGGAGCTAAACGTGTTTCCGATCCCTCTGGAACGGGTAACCCTTCAATAGATCACCATTGATGGGGGAGTGATATAATGAAAGGGAAAAATTGGTTAAAGAAGCAGAAGAGGAAAAAAGAGACGAACTGGCTGAAGACGACGGGCATCGCCATCGGGGGTTTAGCTTCCGCTGCCGCTGGAGCTGCTGCATATCTGCGGACGGATAATGGTAAAAAGACGGCCAAAAAAATCCGGAAAAAAGGCTGGGGTTCTCTTTTTCAAAGTTGAATCCATCAGAGAAAAGGCATTCTTCCCCCGGAAGGATGCCTTTTCCGTCAACCAGGGGCACATAGAAGGTTTGAAGCTCTACACTTCTTTATTTTTTATCGATCCATAAGGAGGCATGGATGATGAGGCAAAGGAAAGTCATGAAGGGTAGGGGAGTCATCCTAGGTGCAGTGAGCGGCAGCATAGCGGCAAACGAGACGGGGCGACAGGGGAGCGGTGAGGGATGACCACCCTTGTAAAAGACGTCATGCGTAAAGAGACGGTGGTGTGCAGTCCCTCAGAACGGATCAGCACCGTGGCCTTCCAGATGGCGGAACAGGGAATCGATTATTTACCGGTTTGCAAGGACGACCGGCTTAAAGGGGTACTCACTCCTCGGGTTATTATGTTGTCAGGCATTGTCGGGAAAACCTATCGCAAGCCAGTCAAAAAGGTCATGGACCGCCGACCGGTGACGATCTCTCCGGATGCATCTGTAGAGAAGGCGCTTCGTTTGATGGAAAGATGCGGTGACCCCTGGCTCTCCGTTGTTGAGAAAGGGCGGTTGACCGGGATCGTGGGTCTGGGAGATCTGGCCAAAGTAGAAGGAATGGGGGGCCAAACCCTTCGGATTATTGCACGGTCTTCGGAACCTCGTACCATTCGTGGCGGTAAATCGCACGGTTCCATGATGATGGCGATGGCATTTTTGGCGGTGGGGGGATGGTTGCTCTGGGCAGCAAAGGACAAGGGTGAGTGAGAACCGACTGATTTTGGCGGACGAGACCTGTTGGGCTCTTTCTCTGGAAGAGGCTTTTTATAGGAGAAAGCGAATAGAAGAGCCGTCGAAGTTTGTCTTTTTCCAAAGGATTACGGGATTTGATGTAGAATATTGGAGTTATGCTCGTCTTTGGCCCGCTTAGGAGGACTGTTAGATGCCGTATCCGGATCGTTCAATTGCGATTTTCATCGACTATGAGAATGTGTATTACGGTTTAAAAAAATACCATGTAGATCCGGACCACCCTGAATCCCGCCACAATCTGTTCCTCCGTCTCCTGGAACATTACGGACGTACTGCGGTGCGGATGGTAGAGGCCTACGCAGATTTTGAAGTATTGAACAAGGAGATATCCATGCATAGCCTTCAGAAAAAGCGCGTCCATATTCATCAGGTCTACGGAAACGGACG
This sequence comes from Salinithrix halophila, assembly GCF_042650125.1. Lineage (NCBI taxonomy): Bacteria > Bacillati > Bacillota > Bacilli > Caryophanales > Thermoactinomycetaceae > Salinithrix > Salinithrix halophila. The sequence goes on along the minus strand of NZ_JBHSAP010000009.1, from coordinate 551,738 downwards.
CGGCGGCGATGAACGGAAGAACGCCGCCGACATTCAGCTATGTCTAGATGCGATGGATCTTTTGCATCAAGTACCGGAGCTTTCCACTTTCGTCATTGTTAGCGCCGACCAGGACATGGTTCCACTGATGGATCGGCTTTGGACACGAGGAAAACGAGTCGAGTTATTCTGCCTCCAAGATGAGAGTTGGTCCAAGACAGCCCGGATGGAGGATTTTTGTGACGAAGTACATAACCTGTTTGATTTTCTTCACATCCGGCAGTTTCAGAATCTTTCTCAGATGGATCGGATGCTTCATGATGCACTGGTTCAGATCTATGAATGGTACGATGATCCCAACAACAGCGGAAAAAGTTACGGGTCGAGTTGGATTAGGAAGGACATGGTGAAAAAGTTCAATCTCCATGAGGAGGAGGCGGCTTCCCTCTTCAATAAGCTGGTCCAGGGCAAGTATCTGGAACCTTATGAGATCACGGTTGATTCCAATATCTATTATGGGTACCGCGTGAATATGGAACATCCTCAGGTGCGTAAGGTGTTGCGAATCGCTGGTTACCGTGTGGTAGAGGGTGGACGTTATACGGCTGTCCGTGCCGAATAAGACGGTTTTTTCAAACTTGGGGAGCTCCTGGCATCATGATATAATAAAGCGACCATGTGTTACGAGAAGCAGCCAATCCCCATAGTCTCGCCGCGGGTAAACCCGGACTGGGAAAGGTCCTTGTTCTAGAACTGGAAAGGGCATAAAATTCTACGACGGTCTGGCTTCGGGACGAATTACGAAGGCTCCGACCTATTCCGGGTGAAAGGCTCAACTTCTACCCTGATTAGCAGGTGTAGACATTGACCCGTGTCACCGCATTTTCGGTATCCGGAACCCATACATATATCACCGGATCCACTCTTCTGGTGAACGGGGGCATGGTAAGTCCTCGTGACAACAAAGGGAGGTATGGAAATGGCCGAATACAGTTCGGAAGGAGCTGTTCGCATCGCCGATGATGTGGTCGCCGTCATCGCCGGCTTGGCAGCCACCAAAACCAAAGGGATCGCCGGTATGTCCGGTGGGATCACGGAAGGGTGGGCCAAGCGCGTCAGCGGCAAGAACGTGACCCGGGGTGTGTCCGTTGAAGTGGGACAGGTGGAGACGGCGATCGATCTCCGAGTGATCGTGGATTATGGGGTCAAAATCCATGAGGTGTCCAGGGAGTTGCAGCAAAATGTCAAAGAAGCGGTGGAAACGATGACGGGCCTGTCGGTGGTAGAGGTCAACGTCAAGGTGGAAGGGGTCGGCTTTAAGGAAGAGCATGTCGACTTGGATCGTCTGGTTAAATAGGAGTTATCGATTTCCACAGAAAAAGAGCCGGTCGTCGCCGGCTCTTTTTTTTCGTTTCCTTAGAGGGTGTTAGGAAAGGTTATTCTTCAACTCTGCAAGCACGTTGTCAATCCGTTCCTGGAATTGTTCGGGGATCTCGATATCGCCGTTCAGGCCGTGAGGGAAGATGTGGCGTAGAAAGACAGGGTTGTCCAGTTCTACCTTCGCCTTCGGATTTTCTAGAACCCCCTGGGTGACAAAGGCCTGGATTCGGAGGTAGTAATCCGAGTTCTCATCGGAAAATTTCATGTCGAAGTTGACTTTGTTGTAATCCCAGGATCCTCCTCGGACGAAGCCCACTTTTTCCATCGTTTTTCTCATCTCACCGTAAGAGCCAGTCTTTCCTTTGATTCCAGCGTCAGTCAATACCATGTGGTTTCACTCCTCCTTTGCGTCTCCCCATCGTGATCCCTATTTATCATAGTATTTTCCCTATGTAAGCGCAATATTGCCGCCGGTGGCAGTTTGGGCACAAATAGGGGAGGATGCCCGGTTTTGCCCCTTCTGGTATCATAGGAGAAAGGGAGGAGAGGAACGGATGGACGAGTACGAACCACGACTGGACGAAGGGATTGAGGCTGTTTTTCCAAAAATGGTCCAATGGAGAAGAGAGTTTCACCAATTTCCCGAACTTTCTTTTCATGAAGAGAAAACACCGGCCCGAGTCGCCCACTTTCTCAAGGGGTTAGGGATGAAGGTGCGGGAGGGGGTCGGAGGTAGGGGCGTGGTGGCCGTACTCGACGGAACGAAGCCGGGGAAGACGGTGGCCTTGCGGGCCGACATGGATGCGCTACCGATCCAAGATGAAAAATCCTGCCCCTATCGCTCCCGCATCCCAGGCGTCATGCATGCCTGCGGCCATGACGGCCACATGGCGACCCTCTTGGGACTGGCGGAGGTGCTTACCGGAATGCGGGAAGCGATTGCGGGGCGAATCGTCTTTTTGTTTCAACATGCCGAGGAAGTGATTCCCGGTGGGGCACGACAAATGATTGAGGACGGTGCCCTGGAAGGTGTGGATACCGTCTACGGAGTACACCTTTGGACGCCGCTTCCTTCTGGGGTGGTGGGTTTGAGAGAGGGAGCTCTGATGGCTGCCGCCGATTCCTTCCATATCGATATCATCGGGAAAGGGGGCCACGGTGGGCTCCCCCATGAAGCGATTGATGCCGTCGCTGCCGCCTCTCACTTGGTGGTAAACCTGCAGATGATCGTCAGCCGCCAGTTAGACCCGCTTAAATCGGGGGTGATCTCTGTCGGCCGTATTCAAGGGGGCAGTACCTTTAATATCATCGCGGAGCACTGCAGTCTGGAAGGAACGGTTCGAACCTTTGATCCTAAGCTTCGCCAATATATCCAGGAGCGCATTGGTGAAGTGGCGGAACAGACATGCCTGATGGTTGGTGCCCGCTGTGATTATGAATACGGGTGGGGCTATCCCCCGGTGATCAATGACCGAACAGAGGCCCATCGCATGGCGGAGGTCGCCCGCAGCCTGCTCGGCAATGAACAGGTGTGGGGGATCCTTCCGGTGATGGCGGGAGAGGATTTCGCCTATTACCTGCAACAAAAACCCGGAGCCTTCTGTTTGGTGGGGGCGGGCAACCGAGAGAAAGGCTTTGTTTATCCCCATCACCATCCCCAATTCGATTTTGACGAACAGGCGATGAAGGTGGCTGCGAAACTGTTGGGCCGGAGTAGCCTCGCCTATTTATCCGCAGGCTGTGAGAAGGAATCCGCTCCATCGTCCTGATTGTCCACAGCGATTCTGTTCATAAAGAATCCCCCTCGAGAGCTGTCGGCTCCTCGAGGGGGATTCTTCGTGGGAATGGTCTATTAGGAGGCCACATCCTGCTTGTTGAAGAAGATCCAGGAGATGGCGTTGAAGACCGTAAAATAAACGGCTAACACAGTGACGGAGAAGAAGAGGGTCATCCCTTTAAACAGGGGTTCCCCGTCAAAGTAAGGATTTAAGTCCGTGTTGGCGAACAGAAGGTACTTTGCCCAATCTTGTCCATTCGCTGCCAGTATCCCCACGAGGGTCGTGCCGGCGAACATCAGGAAGATAGCAGCCCCGATCGCCACCGAACTGGACCGGAAGACAGTGGAGATCATGAAGGCGAAGGTGACCATCATCAGCAGATTGATGCTTTTCAGTCCATAGAGGGTGAAAATATGCCCGATCATGTTTTTCTCGACGACTTTGCCGTCCGTATAGGTAAGATAGGGGGAAGTCAAACCGTCAGCTCCGTAAAGGATCAGGCCGACTACCAGGGAAACGAGGAAAAGCAGCAGTAGCATGGCGATGGCAAAACCCAAAGTGGCGATGTACTTGGCCAGCAAGATCTTGGAGCGGCGGGCGGATCGGATCAGGAGAAGCTTAATCGTTCCCCAGGAAAATTCCCCGGCGACACTCGTGGCGCCCACAATCACGGTAAGCAGTGTCACTAGCGGAGTGATACCATCTGTGCGGCTCATGAACCCCCATAAGGTAGCGTGGTTAGGAGGGATATCGTGATCGATGCGGTGCTGTCTGATGGCATTTTCTTCTTTGAGGCTGTCTTTAAAGTCTTCAGGTAATCCTTTTTCTTTCATTATTTTTTTATTTTCGGCAATTTGCTTTTCCTGTCCGGCTTTCCAATCTTTTTGCTGCTTAACGGGACCGAAAATACTGCCGGCATCGGAATTTTTTTGCATGGCGGCAAATCCGACGGCTGCAAGGATGAGCAATCCGATCATCACGAGGGTACCGACGCGGCGGTAGATCTTCATGTTTTCGTTTTGAACCAAACGTAGGAAATTAACCAATGGTGTCCCCTCCTGTCATTTCAAGGAATCGATCTTCTAGGGTGCGGTTCACGGTTCGGATCGAATAGACCCGGATCCCTTCGCTTACCAGATGGGCGTTAATAAAGGGGATTTGATCCCGTTCCAGATCGAGGAGCAACCCATCCGCTTCTTTTCTGATCCCGCCCTCTAGCAATTGCTCCAACACCCGTTGAGCCTCGGCCACCGGTTGGGCGTCGATGACAACGTTGCGGGTGGCCCCTTCATCGACGAAGTCCCGCATATCCTTAACCTCGATGACCTGACCGTTCTGGATGACACCGATCCGGTCACACATCAATTCCATCTCGGAGAGAAGGTGGCTGGAAACCATAACGGCGAGGTTTTCTTCCTGAGCAAGTCGGCGTAAATATTCCCGAATCTCCCGAATACCGGCTGGGTCGAGACCGTTTGTCGGTTCGTCCAAGATGAGAAGAGAAGGGGAGTGAAGCAGGGCCTGAGCCAGGCCGAGGCGTTGCCGCATTCCCAGGGAATAGGTTTTCACCTTGTTATGAATCGCTTTTTCCAGCCCGACGAGGCGAGTCACTTCATCAATACGGCTTTTGGGAACCTTTTTGCACATGCGCCAGAAGTGGACAAGGTTTTGGTACCCGGTTAAAAACTTGTACATTTCCGGGTTTTCCACGATTCCCCCTACGTGGGTGATCGCCTCTTCAAAATTCTTTTTCAGGTTAATCCCGCAGATGGAAACGTCCCCTTCAGAGATCTTCGTCAGTCCGACCAGCATCCGGATGGTGGTGGTTTTCCCGGCACCATTGGGGCCCAAGAAACCGAATACTTCCCCGGGGTAGATGTCCAGATCCACCCCCTCCACAATCTTTTTTTTACCGATTTGTTTGGTTAGCCTCCGAACGCGGAGTACCGGTTCTCTTTTCATTTTTCAGTCCTCCTTTGATTTAACGGCAGGCGTTGCCTGCGTATACTTCTGTCATCCACTGAGCGATGCCTCTACCTTCGGTTAGACGTAATTCCTCTACGTCAGCCTTCAAAATGATCTCCCCGTCTCGGACGGCGATCACCGTATCGAGGAGAGATTCGATTTCATTCACTTCATGGGTGGTGATCAGGACGGTCTGTTTCTCGAGATCGATAAAGGAGATCAGCCCTTTGATGATCGAGTCCCGTACCATCGGGTCCAACCCGGAGAGGGGCTCGTCCATCAGGATCAAGGGGGCTTCTCGGGAGAGCGTCGTGAGGATTTTGACCCTCCCTCGATTTCCTTTGGACAGATTTTTTACTTTGGCATGAGGATCGAGACGCATAAATGCTAGGATTTCCTTTGCGGTCTCCCGATTAAAGTCTGGAAACTGAGAAGCATGCCAGTCGATCGTCTCCTGCACGGTGAAAAAGGGATAGTAGCTCTCCAATTCCGATAGGTAGGCCACTTGGTCTGCGATCTGCCGGGTTACCGGCTGGCCGTCGAAGGTGACCGTTCCCCGAGTGGGTCGGACGAGGCCGGCCATCAGCTTCAGCATCGTAGATTTACCGCTGCCGTTCTCCCCAACGACCCCGATGATTTTACCGCTAGGAAGCTCCAAATTCACATCCATCAGTGCAGTCTTATTCAGGTAACGTTTCGTCACGTTGTTGAACCGGATCATTCATCTTCCCCCCTCTCGCTTTGTTCTTCCAGGTAATTTTTTAGTCCCGATAAAATTTCCCGTGGCGAAAACCCCATCTCTTCCATTCCTCTTACAAAGGAGCGTATCTGTTCGTTTCGCATTTCGTGTCTGAGGCGGTCTAGTTGTTCCTCGTTCTCCGTGATGAAAGTTCCCTGCCCTCTACGGGTTTCCACGATCCCCATCCTCTCTAATTCGCTGTAGGTTCGTTGTACGGTATTTGGATTTACATTGGATTGTACAGCCATCTCCCGAACCGAAGGCATTTTGTCCCCCGGCTTCAGCTCCCGCCTGAGAATCCTGCGTTGGATCCTTTCGGCCAACTGGAGGTAGATCGGGCTGGATGTTTGATATTGGACGACCATCCATCACACCTCCGCTCGTTTTTCGTTTAACTGAATGGATACGAAAAGGAATAATCCCATGATGATTAGATCGAAGACCATCGCTCCCAGGTGTAGAAAGTGTCCATTTACCCCGATGGGATCTTGGAAGGGGAGTTCGGGTCCCCATTTTGTCAAAGCCCCCCAAAAGGCAGTCGTGCGGAGATACCCGATCAGAAAAATAACGGTCGAGGTGCTGATACCGCTTATTGCCCTGCTCCATGGAATCCCCATGTAGCTTTTTAACCAGCCATAGAAGCTACTCAGAAAGATGAGGAAGGCACTGAGGTTGAGAGTAGCCCAGAGGATGAGGGAAGCCTGAAGCCCGATCTGCAATAGGTGGTCGGGGATGGTATGTTGATACTTGAAAGGAACATTCACTAGCCCGGTAAAGAACAGGTTGGCAGATGCCAGATAGGAATGGCCAGCAGAAACGATCGTTATCATCGATACCGGTGCCTCCTCCTGAGCCAAGCCGATCCCCAACCATATCCCTCTGGCAGCAGTGAGCCCGGCCGCGGCTATGAACCAGGGAATCAGGAGACGGAAGTCTTTTTTTATCAAGGCAACCAATGGCATGTTTTCATTCACAACCTCCTGAAAGCGACGTTTTTTCTGTTAGAGTTCCACCTTTTTATCCAACAGCCAGCATGCGAGCCAGAAGATAAGAGCTACCTGCAAGATTCCGGCTATCCACTCTCCGGTGTAGAGGAAGCCCAGGTTCGCAAACTCAGGAATCCCTGGGTTTACTCTCAATTCTTCAGACGCGAAGCCAAAGGCTCCCCAGCGGGTGACAGCTTGGTAAGCGGATGTCCCGGAGAGGTAAGATAAAGCGTAGTTTAATCCGGAGACCAGGAGGACCACCGGTACCCATACCCACTTCCCGGCAAAGGTTCGCAGCCAATAGTAGAGCGCCCAAATGAGAAGGATCATAGCACAGAGATAGAAGGAAGAAATCGAAAAGAACCAGCTTGCTCCGCTGACGAGAAGCTTCAGTTGACTTAACTGTTCATCTAAGTGCGGCCACTCCGCCTGAGTGATCAGCATGTAAAAGGGGAGGGCGGCGCTGACAGACATCGAGATGATGAAGGCGCCGGTCGCACTGAGCAATTTCGAGAGGGTCAGCTGCCAGACCGGACGGGGGGTGTGAAGCCAATAGTGGAGCTGGTTTTTTTCTTGCATCAAACTGTAAAGAAATAAGAAGGGAAGGTAGAAAAGATGTAGAGTAGGAAAGATGATGGAAGCCCCCAACCAATCGGAGTCGGACATGGCTTTCCAAGCGAAGAAAAGATCTCCCAGGATGACGATCAACACACCGATCAGAACAAAGAATCGGATCTGTCGAACATCCTTGCGCAATAAGGCGGAAAAAGGTCGCATGGTCTGACGGTCTCCTTTCGTAGGGGAATGAATGGTTATCCCTTATGTCTCGGTGTACTAAGTCTCTAATACAATATTGTATTAACGACATCATACACTCATACAAAAAGGGTGTCAATAGGATATCTTTGCTTTTTATCGGATCATTGAAACGAAAAGCCCTGGGGAAAAGGAATAAAATGGACCGGAAAGAAAAACCATAAGCGGAGAAAAAGGAGGGAACTATTCGATGAACCAAATGCGAGACATCATGACGACCCAGGTGGCAACGGTGACGCCTCAGGATAATATCCAGCAGGCAGCCGGGCTGATGAAGCAGCACAATGTGGGTGTGATTCCTGTGGTAGAAAACGGTGTGCTGAGGGGGGTAGTCACGGACCGGGATCTGGTTCTCCGCTCTGTGGCCGACAATAATGGAGCAGCCACTGTGGCGGAAGTGATGACCACCGATGTCATTACCGCAGACCCCACTATGACTGTGGATGAAGCTTCCCGACTGATGGCCGAAAGGCAGATTCGCCGATTGCCGATTGTGGAAAATAACCAACTAGTCGGTATCGTTGCTCTGGGGGATCTAGCGGCACGGCAGCAACACGCCGGTGAAGCTGGCGTCGCTCTCAGTAACATTTCCAGTAACATTCCTGATCCGGAGCCCGGGGACCAACAAACCCTGATGTAGGAAGACCAGCCTCGCCTGTTTTTGGGCGGGGCTTTTTTTATGAAGAAAAAGGAAAAGAAACGAAACATACGTTTGCATATAATGGAGGTAAAGACTTTTTTGAACGGAAGGGGAAAGGGCCAATTGCTTGTTTATCCCGAGGAGTATCAGGATTTTGCGGGACAAGTGAAACGGGTGATTCTTTTGGAAGTGCTGGAAAGTGTCCTGAGATTGGATGGAAGGCAATTAGAAGAGCCGCGTTTGAAGTTGTGGCGACTTATGCGCCGTTGGTTGGGGGACACTCTGGAATGGGTACAATCGGAACTATCGGATACACGCCGATTTCTCAGGCAAACGGGGGGAGAAATTATTCGGGTAAGGCAGCTTGAGGACTGTCGGGAAGTGACAGCTAAATTTCGGGGATTTATCTACACGCAGCGCTATATGAATGAGTGGATTCGGAGTGAATGCGAGGAGGTGCTCTACAGCTATTGGATAGCGGGTAAAACTTCCACTCAAGAATCAGTCTCCGGGTGGCCACATTAAAAGCAGAAAGGGGGGATCCCGATGCGGATGGGAAAAGTCGCCTTTTTATTGGGGGCGGTCATCTCCCTGGCAGGAATGTCTCTGTTGTTTCGGGAAGAAAGGATCATAGCTAGGCGTCGGCTTTGCCAGGCCCTGGGCTGGGGGGTCTTCAGTTTCGGACTGGCTCATATTCTGTTAGGAGGGCTCAATGCAGCCCTTCGCCGGTAAAAAGGAGGGCGCAGAAAGCCCTCCTTTTTACATTTCCAGCAGGAATCCGAAGGGGAAGAGGAAATAGTAAAAATACGCCGAATTGGTCGAAATAGTGATCAAGTTGCAGCAGGTTTACCTATTCTGGCGGTAATCCTTCCTACATCGTTTTTGCGATGGTACTTCTGGTTTTAGGGAAAGGAGCCGAATTCACCCTCTTTCTGTTCAGGTTTTAACTGCCAGTTGAACTTGTTTTGTTTGTCGGGAGGGTAATAGGCGGTCCATACCGGGGGATGATCAGTCTCGGTTTCTTGCTGTTGTGACCAATAAACAGATGGTCGGTGAGGCCGCATGAAAGGAAGAGACGGGGTGTATGAGTTCCTGCTTTGCTATCATGATCGGCATCAGGGGGTCACAGTGACGATTAAGGAGATGCCGGTCACGGACACCTGTAAATACCAGGTGAAGCGGATCCGGGAAACAAGCGGTGGCCAGGAGGAGATTGACTTCGTGGAATGCAGGGATCTGAAAGAGGCGAAAGAGGTTTTTTTCCAAAGGGTGAAGCCTTATATCTGGCATGGGATGCAGGATTGAATAGACCCCGCTGAGGCGGGGTTTTCTTCTTTTCATCCGTGTATAAACTTTTCCCATTCATCGAAGCCTAAAAAAAGCAATTAGTGTTTGTCGGGAGTGGTGAAATGGGACAAGAAAATGAGTCCTCCCAGGCGACTTCATCCAAGGGGAAGTCGAGGCAGGAGATACAAAAGCAGAAGGAACAAAAACGATACCAGGATCTAGCTCAAAAATACCAGCCGAAACCCAAAATTTTGGGCAACTGCCTAAAAGCGTTCCTGGTTGGTGGGCTCATCTGCGTCTTGGGTCAGTTGTTGCAGATGTTGTACATCCAGGTGTTCGGTTTCCAACAGGAACGGGCAGGGGATCCGACTGTAGCGACCCTGATCTTTCTTTCCTGCCTGCTAACAGGCTTGGGGGTCTACGACAAAATTGGCCAATGGGCCGGCGCAGGAACGGCGGTACCCGTAACAGGGTTTGCCAACTCCATCGCTTCAGCTGCTCTAGAACACCAATCCGAAGGCTATGTATTGGGTGTGGGTGGCAACATGTTTAAATTGGCTGGTTCAGTCATTGTCTTTGGTGTGGTGGCCGCTTTCATCATCGGGATTGTCCGGGCATTGCTCCATATGTTGACGTAAGGGGGGAAAAAGGTGGCAGAAAAACGAATCGGACAGCGGACCTTTGAATTTAATAGCGGCGTACGAGTGGTTGCTTCCGCCGCTGTGGCCGGGCCAAAAGAAGGGGAAGGACTGCTCAAGAAGGATTATGACCGGATTTATCCGGATAACTATGCCGGGGCGGATTCTTGGGAAAAGGCCGAACGGAAAATGATGGAGGACGCCGTGAGTCTGGCGGTGGAAAAGGCCGGAGTGTCCACAGATCAGATGGATGTTTTTATCGCTGGGGATCTCCTTAATCAGAACATCAGTGCTTCCTTTACCGCGAGGACCCACCAAATCCCGTATATGGGTATGTTCGGAGCATGTTCAGCCTCGATGTTAACATTGACTACGGCTGCCATACTGGTGGAAGCCGGTTTTTGTAACTATACGGTCGCAGCAGCGAGCAGTCATAACAGTACGGCAGAGCGACAGTACCGCTATCCAACGGAATATGGCGGCCAGAAACCGGATACCGCCCAATGGACGGTAACTGGAGCCGGAGCCGGTGTCCTCGGTAAGAAGGGGAAGGGCCCACGGGTTCGCTATGCCACTCTAGGTAAAGTGGTGGACATGGGGTTAAAAAACCCTTTTGACATGGGGGCTGCCATGGCGCCGGCAGCGGCTGACACCATGGAAGCACACTTGCGGGATATCGGAAAAAAACCGGGGGAATATGACTTGATCGTGACCGGAGATCTGGCTGGTGTCGGCCATCCGATCGCCGCGGACCTGCTTGAGAAGCGAGGTTTTAAAACCGGAGAAGAGTTTAAGGACTGTGGATTGATGATCTTTCGAAATGACCAGCAGGCATTTGCCGGAGGGAGCGGTTGTGCCAGCAGCGCCCTGGTTACCTACGGACACATCATCGATGAAATGATGCAAGGGCGCTTATCAAAAGTGATGGTGGTGGCGACGGGGGCGCTGATGAACCCCGTGTCCTACCAGCAAGGGGAATCGATTCCCTGTATCGCCCATGCCGTCACCTTGGAAATGCCAGGGGGAGGAAATGGGGGCGAAAAAGGGTGAATGGGCTGAAACAACCGGTTACCTATCTGGCCTTAGGAGATTCCCTGACCGAAGGAATCGGAGCCGATGGTCCTGATCGTCATCTGGTTGCCCAGGTTTTTGATTACCTCCGAAAAACGGAACAATGCAGGGTACAGAATTGGGGAATTTCGGGTCTTACTTCTAGGGAGCTGTTTGAATTGCTTCAGACTCCCGCATTAATGAAGTTGTTGCCTCGCGTTTCTCATATTACCATCACAACCGGGGGATGTGACTTCATCGAGTGGTTTGAAGAAGGGGCTAATCTCATGGGATTGGTTAAAACGATGCGGCGGGTGAGGAACCAAGCGGAAAAGATCCTGTCCCTTGTGCGTAAGTCCAATCCGGATGGGGACGTTCAAATGTTGGGGTTTTATTTGCCGATACCGGCTTATGAACTCGGCTTGGCCATGGCGTCCCGGGCTGTTCAAACGATGAATCTCAGTTACAGCGAATTATGTCGGAAATATGAGGTGCAGTTGGTCAATCCTTTTGAACACTTTCTTCATCGGAAGGATTATTTTGCCGATGATGTCCATCCGAATCAACAAGGTTATGATGAACTAGCTCGTTTGTTTCTGTCCACCGTTCCGGAGAAATCACCTCCACCCGAACCGACACCCTCTCCCCAGGAATCGATGGCCTGACAAAAAACGGCTCGCCATAAGCGGCTGTTTTTTAGTGATGGTTCTTCCAAATAGTCAGGACTTCCTTAATCGATACAATGAGATAATTAGGGAGGTTTTCCTCTGTTATGGGGGAATGCCACCCTTCTCGTGCCAATTTTTCTTCCACTCTGGAGCGAAAGAGGGGGTGAAAACAACGCTCCTTTGGGGATAACTCGTGCCATTCAGCCGGAAGGTCACGATCGATCCATACGGAAATGGCACCGGCACGGTTAGCACCGAGAATATCCTGATCCAAACGGTCTCCGACGTGGATGAGGGAGTAGGGTTCGGCAAATCGGAAAAATTGTGGTTCCGGTTTGGCAAAGCCTACACTGCAGGGAGTGTGGAAGTCTTTGAAATACGGAGTAAGCCCTAGGTGATCGGTTACGGGCCGCTGATACTTTGCGAAGCCGTTGGTAGCGGCGACCATGGGAATTCCTTTTGTCTGAAGAGAACTAAGTCCGGGGAGAACATCGCTGAACAGCCAAATCTTTCCCGTTGCAGAATGCTGACGTACAAGCTTTTCGATGGTAAAAGGGGGGTGGACACCCAGTTCAGCAGAGACGGTAAGCAAGATGTCGTCCCAATCGTAGGAAGCAGACAATTGTTGTGCCTCCAGCCGTTTTTTTCGCTCGGCGATGAAGCGCTCCATCGGTTGGTCGCCCGGGCCGAGGAAGGGAGCCAGCCAGGATGATATCTCCGGAAAGACCCAGCGCCGAAAAGGATTGATCATTAAGGTATGATCGAGATCAAAAGAGAGCCAAGGTCGATCCATCTCATTTCCCCCTTTTCTATCTATTGTACATGGATCTGTCGGGAGAAAGCACCTTTTAGCTGATGAGCCCATATCTTGTGATATGCGAAAAGGCAGGGGATACACATGACAGAGAGGGAAAAGCGGACAGATCCTCCATTTTTTCGACCAAAACCACCCGGCTCTTCATTGGAAAAGCGACAGGTTGGAGAGAAACCGATGAGAAACAACAATGAAGAAATGGAATGGGTTCGACTCCGGTTGTTCCATGCACAGGCTGAAGTAGCTGTTAAGCTATTTTCCTGGTTGGAAAGGCCAGGTGCGGATCGGGATCCCCGAGTACAGGCAGGGTTACAAGTCTGGAAAGATTTGTGCACCAGCTGCCGTCTCGTCGGGGCTTACTCGGAAAGGGAAGAGCCTAATATGGAAAAAACGGTTGACTCCTGACCAGATTCATGCTAATTTATCAACAATTACTTTATTGCTTATACGCTTAAACGCGTTGAAGAGGATTAGTAGGGGATGGATCTTCCGATCTCAGAGAGCCGGTGGGGCTGAAAACCGGTATCGGACCCTTTCCTGAATTACACCTTGGAGCAGAGAGGTTCGTCCTTCGGGACGGACATCCGGCTGTCCGCCGTTAACCGGACCGCACGCTGATTGTGCACCTAAGTGGAACCGTAACAGTTCAAAAAGGGTGGTACCGCGAGAATCCTCGTCCCTTATCGGATGGGGTTTTTTTGTTTATCTACACATTCCAGGGGGAGGGCGTCAAATGATTATCGTATTGGAACAGCAAGCAACCAAGGAACAAGTGGATCGAATCGTGAAGACATTGGAAGATAAGGGGGTGAAAGTCCATTATTCCAAAGGGGTCGATAAAACGATCCTCGGCCTGATCGGCGACAAGCAGACCCTCAGCCAGTTGCCCGCTGAACGATTTGCCGGTGTGGAGAAAGTGGTTCATGTCAGCGAACCTTTTAAACTTGCAGGTCGGTCTTTTCATCCTGAACCCAGTCGGATTCGTGTCCGGAATGTCGAAATCGGAGGGGATCAACCCATCATCATGGCCGGTCCCTGCTCGGTTGAGAGTCGGGAGCAGATCCTCACCACTGCCCGGGTGGCCAAGGAAGCGGGAGCAGACATCCTGCGTGGGGGAGCCTTTAAACCTCGTTCATCTCCCTACTCCTTCCAGGGGATGGGGGAAGAAGGGCTTCAATTGTTGGCTGAAGCGAGGGAAGAGACGGGGCTGCCGATCATTTCCGAGGTGATGGATCCTGAAAATCTTGAACTGGTATCGGAATATGTCGATATCCTCCAGCTTGGTGCCCGAAACATGCAGAATTTCCACCTGCTGAAGAAAATCGGGCGTACAAATAAACCGGTAATGTTGAAACGGGGGCTTTCGGCCACCATTGAGGAATGGTTGATGTCGGCAGAATACATCTTGTCCGAAGGCAATCCGAACGTGATTTTATGTGAACGCGGGATTCGTACCTTTGAAACAGCAACCCGCAATACGTTGGATCTGTCGGCTGTACCGGTGGTCAAACATCTGTCCCATTTGCCGATCATCGTTGACCCGAGCCATGGAACGGGAATCTGGCGCTATGTAGCTCCAATGTCCCGGGCTGCTCTCGCAGTGGGAGCAGACGGCCTGATGGTAGAGATTCATCCCCGACCGGAAGAGGCTCTTTCCGACGGTCCTCAGTCTCTGACCTTTGAAAATTTCCAATCGATGATGGAGGAATTAGAGCCCTTTCGTAATCGATGATTAAGCACATGATTGAGTTCCCAAACTGGGGCATCTGCATAGGGTATAGGAGTGCAGATCCGTGAGGGGGGAGCTCTGTGAATAATCAGTTTGGCCATCGTCCGCTCCAGTGCCTGCCGGGCTACCCGGGAGGTGGTCCTGGAATGCCGGGCTACCCGGGAGGTGGTCCTGGAATGCCGGGCTACCCGGGAGGTGGTCCCGGAATGCCGGGCTACCCGGGAGGTGGTCCTGGAATGCCGGGCTACCCGGGAGGCGGTCCCGGAATGCCGGGCTACCCGGGAGGTGGTCCTGGAATGCCGGGTTACCCGGGATCGATGCCGATGTCGCCCGAGTTCATGGATGGAATGATGCCACCGTTCGAGGGGCCGGGCTTTTTTCAGCCTATGCAGCCGGAAGGAGGCCGTAGAGAGGGAAAGGGGCTATTCAAGCTTCCCTTTGGAAGGTTACGGCGTCGAGGCAGGGGAATTCTGGCCCAGCAGATGTCCGAATTGGTTGGTCAACGGGTTCAGGTCGAAACCTACGTCGGCAAGTTAGAGGGAGATGTCGTCTCTATCCATCCGGATCATATGATCCTGGAAAAAGAAGAACGGAAATACCATGTCCGATGGGATGCGATCATCTATGTATCACCGACGGAGGTATTGTAAAAGCGAGCAAGTACCCTACTTGCTCGCTTTTTTCATGGACTTCTATTCTTACTAGTCCTTTTTGGCTCTCAAAAAATATCAATGCTTCCGGACAGGGGTCCAAGCAGTCAGGTTGACACTCTCATAGTTTGTCTATACGAGGTGATGAGAGTGAAACCCTTGGATCTGGTGTGTTACACATTCCTCTCCCGTGACCTATCTCTTAAGGGCCGAATTCAGGAGGTAGGAGGTGTTATCTATTACGAAAGCCGTCATAGCGGGATCGTATCGGCGATGGTTCCTCGTCGGGAACTGAGACGGCTTCTTGAGGATCCCCAATTGATATTTGCCGAGGCGGAGCAGCAAGTTGCTCTTCCTCCACCAAAGGTGATCGAAATCTTCCCGAGTAAGTCAGGACGAAAGCGAGTGAGGTCCACTCAACAAATCCTACCCTGGAATATCAAGCAGGTGTGGCGGGGAAGCCCGTATTCCCGCGGCGGAAAAGGAGTGCGTATAGGGGTGCTCGATACGGGGATCGATCTGACCCATCCTGACCTATCTGCCAATATCAAGGGGGGGATCAACCTGGTTACTCCCGGTAAGCTTCCTCATGACGACAATGGACACGGAACCCATATCGCCGGCATTATCGCAGCACGGGATAACCGGCTCGGTGTGGTCGGAGTCGCTCCCTCCGCCAGTTTGTATGCGATTAAGGTCCTCGATAAGCGTGGAATGGGAACGCTTACCTCTCTGATCCACGGTATTGACTGGGGGATCGACAACGGTATGCATATCCTCAACCTCAGCCTCAGCGGAGGCCGGACGGTGTCGGCTGGTTTGGCTCGGGCGATCCAAGCCGCGACCAACAGAGGCATTCTGGTGGTGGTGGCCGCTGGTAACAGCGGCAATGCTTCAGGTAGCGGGGATACGGTTCAGGTTCCTGGTCGGCTCCCCTCGGTGGTGGCTGTAGCTGCTCTCACTAGGAAAAACCGGCGCGCTTCATTCTCTTCGACCGGCCCTTCCCTCGATATCTCAGCGCCCGGCGTCAATATTACCAGCACCTATACCGGTGGTCGCTACGCCATCTTTTCGGGTACCTCTCAGGCGGCTCCTCATGTAACAGGAGTGGCGGCTATCTTTAAACAACAAGGCTTGTCCGCTTACGCCATCCGACGGCGTTTGATCCTTCGAGCGATCCCTTTGGGACCGACCCGGTTATATGGTGCAGGTTTGGTTCAAAGCAAACGGAAACAGCGATAGAAATGGGTAAGACTTGGACGGATGCTTTCATTATCAAAAAAATGACGAATCGGATGGTTTAGGAAGAGAACGGTTACGGGCGCCGGGAGCGGGATAAGTCGGGTTTATCTTTCGGTCCTGGGCATAGGGTTCTTCACCTCGGTATTGAAAATTTTTTGCCATCGGATGGGTAGAGGTCTTGTTGTCATGGTGGGAGGAACGGGGATTATGCGACTGTTTTTTATTACGTCGGGAAGCGGGAGTTTTTTATCGCATCTGGACCCAGATGTGATCGATGGATTTCGGGAGTTGCAAAAGAAGAAAAAAAACTTTCATTTTGGTTTTTTCCGGACGGGGAAAACCCCATTCAATCAGCTATCGAAGAAAATCCAGGCCTTTCGGCCCGATGTGATTTTAGTGTTCATCGGGAAAAACTCCCACATCATTCAACTGGTTCTTCCTCGTCTCCGAAAAATCAATGTACCTACGGGGGTATGGGTCGTCGACGATCCTTATGATCTGTACCGATCCCAGCGGTTGGTCCAGCCATATGATTTTGTCGTTACACAGGAGACCAGTTGTCTCCCATTTTATCGCAGGTTCAACAAGCCAAGCTTTCATATCCCTCTGGGAGTCAATCCTCTCCGCTATCGACCGCTTGGGTCGGGACTTTCCGAGGAGTACGAGAGCGATATTTGTTTTATCGGAAATGCATTTCCAAGCCGAGTTCGCCTGATAGACGCCATCGCTTCTTATCTTCAGAAAAAAAACGTCCTCTTAATGGGCAAATGGTGGGATCGGCTAAAACATTATGACCAACTGAAACCCAACATCATCAATCGTTGGATGCCGCATAGCGAAGCTGTTAAGTATTACAACGGAGCAAAAATTGTGCTTAACCTTCACGCCTCTCATAATGAAACGGTGGCTAGAAACCGTAATCACCTGAATCTTCCGGCTCAGACACCGAACAATCGCACGTTTGAAATTGCGGCCTGCGGAAGCTTCCAACTAGCTACGCGTAGACCTGGATTTCCCCGGATGTTTCGGATGGGTTCTGAAATGATCTGTTATCGGGGACCCAGGGATTTGATACGAAAGCTCCGTTATTATCTAGCTCATGATGAAATAAGGCAGCAGGTCGCCCAAAGAGCCTACCGGCGAACTCTCCGCCAACACACCTATGCAGCTAGATTGGAAAAGCTCGTTCGTGCTTTGGAAGATAGTCGGTTTATTCAATGCTAACCAATGAGGGTTTGAAAGGAAAAACGGTCGGCTATTGAACCACACTCCCGGGTTCAATGAGCTGACCGTTTTTTCGTTCATCAGGGGTCCAGGTGACCGGGTCACCCTTTGGTCGTTCCGATTCCATATTGGTTATAAGGTTCTGAAGATTTCTTCATCCCATTTCTCAATTCTTCCAACATGGAAGAGTAGTTGGGGGGAACGTAAGGAAAATCCGAACGAGTGTTGACGAGACTTTTATCGCAGTGGAAGGTGTCATCGGGTTCGACAGTTGCCTGCGTTTGTCCGAAAACCTGTTGGATCAGAAGTAACAGGTCGTGCTTGCAGATTTTTTCGGGGTGACACAAGTGAACGAGTCCCTTCACTGGCTGTTCCAATACCGACTTGACCGCTTTGGCCAACTCAAGGGTGGTAACACCGTTCCACCAGGCCTGGCGATATCCTCGGATGGTGCCTTTTTGTTGCATGAACCAATGAAACAGACCGATTCCTTCTTTCAATTCCGGCCCGATGATGGAGGTTCGGATCACCAGGTGTTGGGAATCGATTTCTTCCCCCATCTTTTTCGTTTCCGCGTAAGCACCGGTTGCATCTCGGATATCAGTTTCTGTGTAGTTTCCCCGCTTTCCGGAAAAAACGCAATCGGTGCTGATGTGGATCAGGCGGTATCCCAAATCCAGGCCGAGTCGGGACAGAAGTTTGGGGAATTTTCCGTTTACCTCCACCGCTAGGGACGGATGTTGGTCTGCGTTTCGATTCAGGATCCCGACGGCGTTGACGACCACATCCGGTTTAACTCTTGTCAACACCTTGGTAACCTCTTGCCCATCCTGCACATTGAGAAATAAATAACGATCCGCTTTTTCGCGGTTCACTCGGGCCGTGGACCAAATTTCATGGTTGGTTTCTCGCAACAGGTAATCACGGATCATATGACCAGCCATCCCGGTTGCCCCGATGACGAGGATTTTCATTGTAAATAATCTCCCCCTCTTTTATCAATGATTTACGACACTCAGCTATGTTCCCGTCAGAGCTTGGCTTTTTTTCGATATCGGTGGTACTGGTGATTGAGAACGACCGGTTTTCCCTGGGCGTAGTCTACATATAGATGTCTTACATTTTTCGTGATCCAGGGGGAGTTCAGCCGATCCGGGTGTTGATCAGTGATCAGGCATAGCCGGTAAGCCCGTATTAGCAGAGAGCTGGCTTTTCCTTTTGTCGCCAGATCCTCTAGGTTAGAACTGGAGTGGCGAAGATCGGGGTTGATGAGGCGGGTGATCCCCTGTGCCAGGGGTTTGCTCTCTTTTGGCCATGGGAGGTTCAATTGGTTTGCCATCCGTTCCAGGGTCTTCTCCCAGTCATTGAGAAAGTGGTCGTAATGGATGAGAGCCCGTTTTGTATTTTTGGACCAGAGGAAGGAATTCAATGTATTTAGCGTCCACATCTTGAAAGACTTATTCGGAGAAAAGTTGTCTCGCTTCTTCAGGGAGACTGCTACGTCCAAGGGGTTGCGAACCACCAAGATACATTTTAACTCCGTACCCATCTCGTTCAGAATCTGTTTCCAAAGGGGGAGCAGGAGACAGGTTCGTGGATCTTTCCAAACCCAAAGAGGCTTACCAGCATAGTTTTGTTTCACTAATTCTTTCAATTTCTTTTTCATCGGTTGGATCTGGGGAGAAAGCCACCATTTGTGAGGAAGGGGCTTGGTTGTGTCCCAGGATCGGTTGAGGGTTTTAAGAATTTGATTATGGATTTGTACGATCTCCGAATGTTCCCAAAAACCAGTGGGATTTGTTTGATGCGGGGGGAGCAATTTATTTGCATGACCCACATCCGCGCCCAGTAGATTGACAGCACGAGTAATCAGCGATGTACCGCTGCGGTGCATTCCTAGGACACAAATTGCTTGGGATTTTGGCGACGTAGCCAATGAAGCTCCAACCTCCTCGGTAGTTGCTTTTTTTACTTTATGAGGAGCCTGGAATGGCAGTGAAGGTACAAATGTGTGGTTTTTATCATTCGTAAAAATCGGGCGAACAGCAAGAGCCGACCAAAAATAAGATAGGGTGATAGCCGAGTACGCAAAGAACGGAGAAAATGAAGAATGCGGTTACTTCTCATCTATTCCGGTATGAAAACTTTGTCCCGCTTGGGTGAAAATGTGATCGGGGCTTTTCGGCGATTAGAGCGAAGCCTAGGCAATTTTCACATCCAGACCTACTATTCAAAACTGGAATCAAGGGAAAAGCTGTTCCAGCGAATCCGCTTTTTTCATCCTCACATCATCTTGGTTTTTTGTAAGGAAGCCCATGCGGTTAACTCCGATATACGAAAATGGGCGCCAAAGGTTCCGGTTGGGTTGTGGGTGGTTAATGATCCCTATCATATCCAGGATTATGAGTGGATGGTACCCTACTACGACTTCATGGTCACGCAGGATTCCGGCTGTTTGCCGTTTTACAGGGACCGAAGGAACAAACCCGCCTTCCACCTTCCCCTTGCGGTAAATCCTACCCACTATTTTCCGGGAAATGTGAAGCGGGATTATCAATCGGATGTCTGCTTTGTCGGTAGTGCTTGGTCGGATCGGATTCGTCTCATGGATCATCTGATCCCTCTTCTCTCCGGAAAGAAAGTGATTATCGTTGGGGAAGGGTGGGAGAAGCTAAAGCATTATTCCCGCTTGAAGAAAAGCATGATCAACCGGAACATTCCACCCTCCGAGACAGCCCGCTATTATAACGGTGCGAAAATCGTTTTAAATATTCACCGTCCTCTTAATGACATCAACAAAAATCCCTATCATTTGCCCGCCTGTACACCCAACAACCGAACCTTTGACATCGCTGCTTGTCACTCGTTTCAGTTAGTCTCCAGGCGTCGGGATCTCGGGAGGTTGTATCGGTTGGGAGAAGAGATAATCACGTATAAAAACCTAAAGGATTTGAAACAAAAGATCGACTATTATCTGATTCACGATAAGCAAAGGGAGGAGATTGCTGGCCGGGCTTACCGGCGCACACTCCGAGATCACACTTATACCGTCCGGATGCGCCAACTCATTCATATCATGCATCGGTTTTTGCGAAGCAGGTCCTGAAAAATATAAAGTGACAAAAAAGGTGATGGATGTGCGACTGCTTTATATTACTTCGGGAATTCATTCTCTTGCCCACCTGGACCCTAACTTAATAAGCGGATTTACCGAATTGGAGAAGAAAGAGGAACATTTCCACTTTTTAACCTTTCATCCGGGGAAGGAGTCAATCACCACCCTGTTTTCAAAAATTTATTCTTTCCGGCCAGATGTAATTATTTCGCTGCGGGGCGCCCTCCCTCGGCAAGTCGTCGATCAGGTCCGTCAAACGGGAATTCCGATCGGATTGTATATCGTGGATGATCCGTATTCCTTTTCGGAACACTCGGTGATGATGCAACCCTACAGCTTCATGATCACCCAGGATTTCGCCTGTTTACCCTATTATCGAAGGCAAAATAAAAGGTGTTTTTACTTGCCTCTCGCCGTGAACCAGCAGTTATACCATCCGCTTCGAGTCAATCAGAGATATAAGTCGGATATTTGTTTCATAGCCAGCGCCACACCGATTCGTCGACAATATATCGATCAGATGGCGGAGTTTTTGCTCCAAAAACGGTTCCTCCTCATCGGGCGATGGTGGGATCGGTTAAAGCATTACGAAAAGTTGAAACATGGCATTATGAACCGGACGATTTCTCCAGTGGAAGTGGCTCGGTATTACAATGGGGCAAAAATTGTGTTGAATATCCATCGCTCTAAAAACGATGTCCGTCGCAACCCTTTGGAGATCCCCGCTTTCACTCCCAACAACCGGACCTTTGACATCGCCGCTTGCCGATCGTTCCAACTGGTTACCCACCGCCGGGATCTGGGACGGTTTTACCGATTGGGAGAGGAGATCGTTTCCATCAGAGGAGCGGATGAGATGAGGCAGAAGATTGCCTATTACCTAAATCACCAGAGGGAAAGGAAAGGAATCGCTACTCGGGCTTATCGACGGACGGTTCGCGAGCATACGTACCTTGAACGGCTACGCCGTTTCGTACGAATAGTGGGTGTTCGTCTCCTAGGCAGGTATCCGTAGTTCACCCGTTGGACTTTGTTGCTCGTCATGTTGACCGGATGGATTCCGAAATCAAACGGAGCGGGTGTCTATGCGTTTACTTTTCCTTACAAAAGGGGTGGGCTCCCTGGCTCATCTCAACCCTAACGTAATTGAAGCTTTCCGTCGGATGCAAAACGAAAAAAAGTCTTTTTGTTTTATTTCTTTCGATCTTGAGCGGGAGGGGCCAAAAAGCCTCTTTCGAAAAATCCGATTGTTCCAGCCGGATGTAGCGTTAGTGATGAGAGGTTTCGCTGTACCGAGGGATTTGGTAAGCAAGATTTGTTCCCTGGGAGTCCCAGTCGGTGTTTGGTTGGCAGACGATCCCTATCACCTGTCTGACAGCTTACGTATTGCACGGCCTTACCAATTTGTTCTTACCCAGGAGTCCAGTTGTGTCCCTGTTTATCGGAAAAGGAAGATACCGGCCTATTTCCTCCCTTTGGCGGTCAATCCTAAAACATATCTGCCCTTACAGGTGAAAGAACATTACAGCAAGGATGTTTGCTTTGTTGGCAACGCCTTTCCGGAACGTCTCCATATCATCGATCAGCTGGCTCCTTTTCTGCTGCAAAAAAAATTCATCCTCATCGGTAAATGGTGGCAGCGCCTGAAACAGTATTCTCGCTTAAAGCCCCATATTATTGATGGAAATATCCCGCCATCGGAAGTGGTCCAATATTATAACGGATCCAAAATTGTATTGAACATTCACCGTACGTGTAACGATATTAAGAAAAATCCTTTAAACTTGCCCGCCTTTACACCGAATAACCGTACATTCGATATTGCCGCATGCCGCTCATTCCAACTCATCTCCCAACGACGTGATTTGGGTAGATTTTACCGGCTGGGCGAAGAAATCATCTGTTTCAATGGAGCTCAGGATTTAAAGGGAAAAATGGACTATTACCTTGCCAACGAGGCAGAGAGAAAAAGTATTGCATCACGGGCCTACCATCGTACTCTTCGCCAACACACATACGATTCAAGGGTACGCCATCTGGTTAAGATCCTAGAACATTTTCTGTTGACAAATCGACGTCGCGGCGATAAGGCTTCCAGACGACAGAAATGAATGAAAAGGAAGATCGTTCATGAAGTTACTGTATATCACTTCAGGAGGTCCTTCTTACGCAGAACTGGACCCAAATCTCATCCAGGCCTTTCGTCGATTGGAAAAAAAGCTGAAAGACTTCCACTTTCAGTTTTATCGGCCACGGGTTGAACCGATCGCAACATTGTTCAACCGGGTCCAATCCTTTCGCCCCGATGTGATTTTATCCTTGCGGGGGGCAATATCTGGGGAGAGGGTCACCCAATTGAGGAAAATGGGCATTCCGGTCGGGTTATTTGTGGTGGATGACCCCTATCTACTCCGCTATCACAGTAGGCAGGTCCCGCCCTATACTTTTATGGTGACACAAGAATCCAGCTGCCTCTCGTTTTATCGAAAGCGAAAAAAACCCTGTATTCATCTTCCATTGGGTGTTAACGAAGCGACGTACCATCCGGAGCGTGTACCTGAGAAGTACCAATCGGATATCTGTTTCGTCGGAAGCGCTTTGCCTGCCCGTCTGCACACCTTCGATCAGATGGTTGATTTTCTACGGAAAAAGAAATTTGTTATCGTCGGTCGATGGTGGGAGAGGTTAAAACATTATAAGCAATTGAATCATGGAATTATCAACCAGACGATCCCATCCTCGGAGACAGCGAAATATTATAATGGAGCCAAGATTGTGTTGAATATTCATCGCACAAAAAATGACGTCAAGGGGAATCCTTTTGGCATTCCCGCCTTCACGCCGAATAATCGTACCTTCGACATCGCTGCTTGTCGATCCTTTCAACTGGTATCCCAACGGAAGGAGCTGGGCCGTTATTACCGGTTGGGGGAGGAGGTGATCGCGTTTAAAGGAATCAAGGATTTGAAGCAAAAAATCGAATATTATCTCGCTCATGACAAAGAGCGGGAGCGGATTGCCGCCAGGGCTTATCAGCGAACCCTTAAGGATCATACCTACGAAGCTCGATTGCGGTCGCTGATTCAGGTGCTCCAGGTTCGTATGAATAAGCAAACGCGATGAAGCGGCAAGCTGGGGGTATCTGACGGGGGTTCTTGATCAGATGGGAGCACCGAGGGTGTGTTCATCGTTATGAAAATCCGATCCTCCCGTGACGAGGAGATCGAATTCTGCGGCCAGCCGCAAATAACGACGGGCATCTTTTCTCGTATGTTTTCGATGCCATACCTCAATACCATCGAGTCCCACTTCGAGTACCCGCCTTACGATTCCATCATCTCCGATCAGGGCAGGGTGGGCCAGCACGGCTATCCCACCAGCCCGGCGGATCATGCGGATACCATTTTCGGGAGTCAGCACCTTTTTCTCGATAGCAGCCGGTTTGCCGTCGGCGAGGTACTGGTCAAATACGGTTTGTACATTGGGTAGGTAGCCTTTTTGTACGATAGCCTGGGCGATGTGAGGTCTGGCAATGACGCCGTCTCCGCTAAAGGAACGAACATCCTCTAGCGTGAGGGGCATGCCTAGATGATTGAATCTTTCGATGATAGCGATGGCACGAGTTTTCCGATCGTCTCGGAAAGCAGCTAGTTCGTCGTGAAGCTGCTGACGCTCCTGGATATGGTAGCCTAGGATGTCGATATTGGTACGTTGTAGTCTTGTACTCAGTTCAACCCCGGGGATTACATGGACACCGATCTCCTGCCCGGTTTTTATCGCTTCCTCTACACCCGCTAACGTGTCATGGTCTGTCACAGCGATCGTGCTGAGACCGGCTGCTTTCGCTTTTCTTACTAAATCAGCGGGGGGGAGGGCTCCGTCGGAGGCGGTGGTATGGAGATGCAGGTCAAAAGTACCCGGTTCCAATCCGTCCAATATCCGCATGTCGGCAATCTCCTCCTTAAAACGGTGGTCATGGTTAGTCATTTTCATAGGTATGTATCTCGGTACTTTTCTGGTACCGGGAAAGAAAAGGGTCGTGCCCGTTACGAGGCACGATCCCTCTTTTATGGCCCGTTGACTGCAGCGTCCGTGTCTTTGCCATCCTCCATTGTTGCCACCTTACTGACCAGAAGACGGCTGACACTTCGCTGATCAATCTCTTGGACCGTGAATTTCAAGTTTTCAAAAGTGACGACATCCCCGACTTCGGGGACTTCCTGAAGCCGTGAGAAGACCCAGCCGCCGATCGTGTCGTTGTCCGGATCGATGATCTCCGAACCGAAGTAGTCATTGACTTCTTCAATGAGGAGACGAGCATCGATGGAGGTCGCGGCACCGGTTTTCTGGAAAAATGGACGTTCGTCGTCAAATTCATCCTGAATTTCGCCGAAGATTTCCTCGATGATGTCCTCGGTGGTTACCAAGCCAGCGGTTCCGCCATATTCATCGACGACGATGGCGACTTCGGATCGGTTTTTCTGCAGAACCCGTAATACGTCTTTGAGCTCCATCGTCTCCGGGACCATGACAGCAGGACGGGTTAATTCCTCTAAATTTGGCGTCTCTCCGTTCAGCATTTTTTCGTATACGTGACGGATATGGACGATTCCTACGATGTCGTCTTTATCCTCACGGCAAAGAGGAAAACGAGTGTGGCGCGCATCTTTTATGATTTCCAGGTTTTCCTCGAAGGAGTCGGTGGTGTAAAGACAGACCATGTTTACCCGTGGCACCATTACCTCCCGGGAAACCCGGTCGGTAAATTCGAAGATGTTATCGAAGAGGGAGAGTTCCGTTTCGTCGATATGTCCGCTCTTCTGGCTCTGTGCCAGCATGATGCGAATTTCATCTTCGGTGTGTCCCTGCTGGTGTTCCGGTATCATTTCACCCACACCTACCAGCCGTAAAAACCAATTTGCGGCTCCGTTCAGCACAGTGATGAAGGGATAGAATATCCGATAAAACCAATTAAGAGGAGTGGCCGTCCATAGGGTGGTTCCTTCTGCCTGTCGGATTGCCAGCGATTTTGGTGCCATCTCACCCAGGACGATGTGCAGGAAGGTGATGACAGCGAAGGCAATTGCGAAAGCAAGTGTTGAAATCAGCCATGCCGGTACACTCAAGGGAAGTGCCTTGAGCAGGGGCTCCACAATCAAATGGGCGATTGCCGGCTCCCCGATCCACCCGAGACCTAGAGAAGCCAGGGTGATGCCGAGCTGAGTGGCTGAAAGGTAGGCGTCCATTTGGCGGATTACCTTCTCTGCCATATTGGCCCGCCGGTCCCCCTCTTCACGTAACTGGGCGATCCGGGTGGCCCGGACCTTGACGATGGCAAACTCCGAGGCAACGAAGAAACCGTTAAGAAAGACGAGGAAGACCACCAGGAAAAGGTTCCAGGCGATCTCGATGATACTTCCCAAGCGAACAACGACCTCCTGAAAAAGTTTGGTCCGCTCCAATAGGGTGTGCGGAACCTGTCGGAAATACTTGTAGTTACTTCAAAGCTTATCAGAAAGCCAGGTCTCT
Organism: Salinithrix halophila; assembly: GCF_042650125.1. Classification (NCBI taxonomy): domain Bacteria; kingdom Bacillati; phylum Bacillota; class Bacilli; order Caryophanales; family Thermoactinomycetaceae; genus Salinithrix; species Salinithrix halophila. Next base: position 525,509 of record NZ_JBHSAP010000009.1, on the reverse strand, counting down.
GTATAGAGCTCACCCTCTTACCGGGGCCGGGGTAAGTTCTGTTTGGCGATAAAAAAATCCCTCTCCCATCAAGGAGGGGTATCAAAGGTAATGGAGAAACATGGTGGCGAATCCGAAGTAGATCAAAAGGGAAAATACGTCGTTGATGGTGGTGATCAGCGGGCCGGAAGCGACGGTGGGATCCACTTTCAACATGTGGAGGAGCAAGGGGATCAGTGTGCCTCCGAGTGTACCCAGGATGAGAGTGCACAAGAGAGATCCTCCCACGACAAGGCCCAGCACCAGGTTGTCCTGCCATAACGTCACCAGACCGAAGATCAGCACGCTGCAGACTAAACCGATAATAATCCCGACAAAACCTTCCTGCCGTAAAATCCTTAAATATTGACTTCGTGTCAGCTGGCCGGTGGCGAGTCCGCGGATGACAAGGGCGAGGGATTGGGTACCGGTATTCCCGGTCATACCTGCGATCATCGGCATGAAGAAGGTGAGCACAGCCACTTTTTCAATCGTGTGCTCGAAGAACCCCAGTAAATTTGCAGTCATCATACCGATACAAAGGAGGAGAACAAGCCACGGAATGCGGCGTCGCGCAGATGAAAACGGATGGGTGAGGATGTCCATTTCCGTCTGCCCGACGGCAGAAAGCTTCGATATATCCTCCTGGGCTTCTTCAATCAGGACGTCGATGACGTCATCGACGGTGATAATTCCCAGTAGGCGTCCTTCGTCGTCAACGACAGGAATAGCGAGGAAGTCGTACCGCTCCATCAGTTTGGCCACTTCTTCCTGGTCCATATCAGCGGGAACGGAGATGATCCGCTCATACATGATCTCGGTGATGGCCGTTCCTGGCTGGGCGATCAGCAACTCCCGCAAGGAGACGACTCCCACCAGCCTGTCGTCTGCATCGATGACGTAGACATAGTAGACCGTTTCAGCGGTCGGCGCCTCCCTCCGCAGATATTGAATCACCTCTTCGACTGTATAATAGTCGTAGACGCTGACGTACTCCATGGTCATCTTACCGCCAGCGGTATCTTCGGGGTAGTGAAGAAGGGCTCGAACTTTGTCGGCCTCATCCGTCTCCATCGATTTAAGAAGCTTCTGTACGTTACTCTCTTCCAGGTCCCCCATCAAGTCAGCCACTTCGTCGGAAGACATTTGGTTGAGTACCCGAGATGCTTTATCCGGTCCGAGGTTAACGAGAATTTCCTGCTGCTCTTCCGATTCCAGCTCTTCTAGGAGATCGGCAATTTCATCCGCTTCGAGAAGGTTAAGAAAGTGTGTGCGGTAAATACCGGTGAGACGGAAAAAAATTTGCCCTAGGTCATACGGTTGCAATTCTTCGATCAGGGGGCGCAAATATTTTCGTTCTCTTTTTTGCAGAGCGATTCGGATGGCGTCCAAGTCGATTTCGTGACGCCGCTCTTCCGTTTCTGCCACAAGGTTTTCCCCCTTTCTCCAGGGAATCAAGACCTCCATCATCATAACAAATCGACGTGCCTTTGGAAACGGAGGGAAAGGGTAGTCCCAGAACCTTCTCTGATCCGTTCGTTTTTGCCAAAAGCACTAGGACAGGGCTGGCAGCCATATAAATGAATGGAACAGCGTTTAATGAACGGAGGGATACCCATGTATCGATCTTACCCATTCCAGCTTTTCCACTACCCTTGGAGGCATACCGATCCGACCCCCCCACTTGTGCCGGCACCGTATCCGGTATTGCCTCCCGGGGAGGGGGCGTGGTATCCGTATCATGGGTATCCCGCTATCCGGGCAGGAATGACAGAGAGGAGCGGTCCCTATCAGCCGCCGCCGGGGGATTCGTTTTCAGGGGTTGGGAGGATGTCCCAAGGGACTCCTGAGGGTAAACAAGCAAAGCGAGCATGGCCCCAATCGGTAAATCCTTTGTGGGAATCGCCGGAATCCCCTGAATCCCCTTGGTTTATGAACCCGGAGGATGAAAGTGAGGACGCATGAGTGTAAGGTTGATGATAAGAACCAACGCGGGGGCGAGAGCCGAATTTCTGACTCGTACCAAATATTCCAGTTCCTGCTATGTCGAGCCTGTCCGCACAAATGACCTCATGAGTTTCCTTTTAGTGTGCTTCGGGATGGAAAAAGTGAACCGTTGATAAGGTGATTGGAGGCATGAATGGGGTAACTTTTTCATAGGAATTTATGGGGGCCCTTCAAGGGTTTCCTCCCTTCCTTGCCATGATCCTTCCGTTTATCGGAAGGTCTTTTTTTGAAAAGGGAAAAAGAGGTGAAGGCCGATACGGGTAGTTTCTCGGTATTAGGGGGAAATTAGGATTGCCTGCGGGCACCGGAAGGAGGGAAACGGATAAAGATGCGGATCCCTGAAGTATCACCTCGCCGTGAACCGGAGATCACCACTCCCCGTGAACCCCTAACCACTGCTCCGGAACAACCGGATCGGGGAGAGGACCCGGATAAACGCCGTCGGGAAGACCGGGAAGATGAACGGAAATTTGCCTGAGCCGGATTATGAGTTTCCCGTCGGAAGTCATCATCGCTCTTCATGGAAAAGCCCCGCAGTCTAAACACTGCGAGGCTTTTTCCAGCGCCATTACTGAAAGCGCTTGGGTTCGTCCTTAGAGGAAGAGCGGCTCTTTACGTGGAAATGGACACGGGATTCATCCGTTCGGGGGATGGAAACCACTTGAACGGGATGGGTGATCGCCTGTGTGACCATCGTTCCCGGAGTCGGGGCGATTTCCTTGGCGTAGACATGGATTTCTTCTCCCCGCTTGATGATGTTTTCCACATCCACCCGATAACCACCGGTTGGTCGTTCCCCAAGACCGATAATCAGGTACGTTCGATCCTTTTGGGAGATGCTTGTTTCGGTGCCTTTTGAACGCTTAACTTCTCCCGCCTTGGCCTTGACGGTTTCGGGGAGGTCAAGGGTCACCTCTACCTTGTAGGTAAGAGGTTTTCCACCGGGGTCATCCAATGGAGGAGAGTCTTTGGGGGAATCTCCTTTTTTCGGTTTCTCCGCTTTTTGGAGGTTGAGGTCATAATTGACTTCCCCTTCCGGTTTTAGCGAGATGACGGTGATTGGGGAGGAGATCACTTGGGTATTGAACGATGATGATGGCGGAGGAACTTCTTCAGCGTCTACCCGTACAGTGGAGTTGTTTTGCACCACTTGATTTACTCGGATGGACCAGCCGCCTGTGGGACGTTTCCCAAGGGAAAGGATCAGATACGTCCTACCGTCCTCCCCGGTTTCTACACGGACTTCTTGTTTTTCGGCGCGTTGTATTTCGCTTTTCACGTTGCCGGGTAGATCTTCCAGCGACTCCTGTCGGAAAGGAAGAATGCGTTCCTTACCAGGGGAGGAAGAGTCTCCCCGACTGTCCTCCGAAGCGAAAAAGGAACTGCCACAGCCAGTGGTACTGAACCACAGCGTTAAAACGAACATGAATCGTATCACCTGCCGATTTCGCATCCGCATATCCTCCCATCAAAGACTTTTTCACTGAATTAGACGTCAGCGCAAGACGGAAGGTTGCGAAAAATTTTACGAACAGAGCCTCTTCTTGAATATTCTACCATGGACCACACTTCTTCGTCATGTTTTCCCGCCTATGATGGAAAACTAACGGAAAAAAAGGAGAGTTGCCGATGGGATATCAAGCGAACCAACCTTTAATTATACAAAGTGACCGGACGATCCTTCTAGAGGTGTGCCATCCAGAATTTGAAGAGGTTCGGGACAAGTTGTCGGCCTTCGCGGAACTGGTGAAAAGCCCGGAACATATTCATACATATCGAATGACCCCCTTGTCCCTCTGGAATGCGGCTGCAAGCGGAGTAGAAGCGGCGGAAATCCTCCGATTCTTGCGGGAGCGGAGCAAGTTCGACCTTCCGGATTCTCTTTGTAAGGAAATGGATGAAATCATTTCCCGATACGGTCGGATCGAGCTGATTCGGGAGGAAGGTATGCTCGTCCTTCGTTGTACAGACCCAATTCTACTGGATGAGCTCGGTCGCTCATCTGGGCTAAAAGCATGGCTCCAAAAGGGGAGAAACGGATGCAGGAGAATCGCTCCAGAGGTTCGCGGTCTGGTAAAACAAGAGTTGATGAAGCTGGGTTGGCCTGTTCGCGATCTGGCCGGGTACAGCGAGGGGGAAACTCTTCCCATTCGGTTGCGAGAGCAGACTTATTCGGGGGAAACTTTCCGGCTGCGGAACTACCAGCGACAGGCAGCTGAGGCCTTTTATCGCAGAGGAAGCAATCACGGAGGGAACGGGGTGTTGGTCCTTCCCTGCGGAGCAGGAAAGACGGTGGTTGGATTAGCTGTCATGGCGCGGGTAGGTCGGGCTGCCCTCATCCTGACTCCCAACACGACTTCCGTCCGTCAATGGGTGCGCGAAATTCTCGACAAGACAGAACTGACTGAGGATCAGGTAGGGGAATATACCGGTGAGAGGAAACAAGTGAAGCCGGTTACGGTAGCTACTTACCAGATCTTGACCCATCGTGGTGGAAGGGGGGAGTTTCCCCATTTGGATCTGTTTAGCCGCCGTGATTGGGGATTGATTATTTATGATGAGGTTCACCTTCTCCCGGCCCCAGTTTTCCGAGCAACAGCGGATCTGCAGGCGAAGCGCCGCCTTGGTCTGACAGCCACCTTAGTCAGAGAAGACGGGCGGGAAGAGGATGTGTTTAGTCTGATCGGTCCTAAAAAGGTGGATGTCCCATGGAAGGAGTTAGAGAAAGAGCAATGGATCGCCCAAGCGGCATGCACCGAAGTTCGGACACCGATGGATCAAGAACGACGCCGAGAATATGCCGATGCGAAACAAAAGCAGAAGTACCGCATTGCGGCTGAGAATCCAAACAAGATCCTCGTTTTGGAGAACATTCTCAAACGACACAAGGGAGAAAAAGTGCTGGTGATCGGCCAGTACCTACACCAATTAGAAGAAATTGCAGCCAGGCTCCAAGTTCCCCTCCTGACCGGAAAAACGCAGCAACGAAAGCGAGAGGAGCTTTATGACGCTTTTCGCCGAGGGGAAGTACCGGTGCTGGTTGTTTCCAAGGTAGCCAACTTCGCCGTTGACCTGCCTGATGCCCGGGTAGCTGTCCAGATCTCCGGTACATTCGGCTCCCGGCAGGAAGAAGCGCAACGTTTGGGACGGATTCTTCGGCCCAAAGCCGGAGAAAACAAAGCCCACTTTTATAATCTTGTCAGCCGGGATACCGTGGATCAGGAGTATGCCCTCAATCGGCAGTTATTCCTCGTTGAGCAGGGATATCGGTACACGATTATGGATGCAGAGCAGTGGGAGGAGGTCGAATGAAAACCTTAGTGGAGTGCCTTGAGTCTTTATCCCCCCATGTGCATACCCGCATTTGCGAAGAACACGGGTGGGATGGAAATGTGGAGCTGTCGGAACTGGCAGAACGGCTGGTGAAAGCGGCTCGGCAGGTAGCCGAGGGGGAGCCGGATCGGCTTGAGCACCGTTTGCTCCGTTATGCGGTTTTTACTTGTGGTTGCAATCTTATTCCACCGGATGCCGGTCATAAAGGAGAGACCAAACTTACTCCCTCCCAGGCCCGGATGGGATGGACGATGTTGCAGCGGAAGGGATTTCTCTTTGCTGTTCGCCGTTCCTGGGGAAAGCCCGGCTATTGGTGCCCTGTGGAAATCCGGCAAGCCTGCCTTGCCGTCTGGTTGCCAGAGAGAGGGGACAGCAGGGAGGATGTGTCTGTTGCAGGGGAGAGGATGGCGGCGGGTTTGTGGAACCGTTTTTTTCACTTTTTGATCGTAGTAGAACGAGAAGGGATCTCCCTGACACAACAGGGGGATGTACAGAGGCGGATGATACGGAAACTCGCAGCGGAATTAGATCTGGATGTGGAGGATCACAGATTTACCGATTCGCTTTGGGGGCAAGGAAAAACGCCGGGAGAGCTCCGACTTCTGATCGACTTAGCTCAAAGTGAGGGTTTGGTTGAAGAACGAGAAGGAAGCCTTCAGTTACGGGAAGGGGCTCTCGCAGCCTGGTCCGCCTGCTCCTGGCCGGTCCTTTTAGGGCGATTGTTCGGGTTTGTCCGTCGGCGGCTCTTAGAGGAGCGTCCGGAGTGGGAGAGTCTGTGGTGGTGGATGGAACGCCAAGGGGACGCCCCAGTGGCTCTCACGGATACTTTTCTATCCTGGAAGGCGGCTGCTGGCTCACGTGTATCGCTGGAGGAATGGGAAGGCGCATGGCTCCAGCCCTTGGTCGCCTTGGGATGGGTGGTTGCCAGCCTGGAAAAAGGGGGATGGTGGGCCTGGTCTCCCTGGGCTCCTCCGGTCTTCCGCGGGCTTCCCGACCTCCCCGCTTATGTAAAGCCAGATTTTGAAATCTTCATCCCTATCTTCACGCCTTGGAAAAAGCGGTGGATATTGGCTCAATTCACTGATTACATGGGAGGAGAACAGCTGATTACCTATGAAATCAATACTGCTTCCGTAAAACGCGGTGTCGAGCGGGGTTTATCGGCTGAGGAGATGGAAAGGATCTTGGAAGAACTCTCTGCGAGCCCTCTGCCGGAAAATGTGAGAATCAGCCTATGGCAATGGGCAAAACAGTACAGCCGGGTTGTTTTTAAGGAGGCCCTTCTCCTCCGAACGGGAGACGAACGATTGGCCGACGATCTGGAGGCAGTCCCTGAACTGGCCGACCAAATCGGGGAACGGGTAGGTCCGACAGCTTTTCTTGTCCATCCCTCCAGCCTTTCCACCTTGCGAGAACAACTGAAAGATCTGGGTTATTCTGCGATGAAACCGATGGAAAATGAGAGCGGGAGACCCTGGTGGAAGGGGGAGGTCCATTCGCGGGAATCGGTCGGTGAGGAAGAAAAGAGAAGCGCTCATACCCTAACGATTGAGGATCGCTTCCCTTCACTAGAGGATTCGGTTCCAGGGTTGAATCGCCTGCCTCAGATGTGGACCTCTTCCCTGCGCTCCTACCATCCGTCCACTTTGCAGCATATCCTCCGAAAAGCAGCGGAACTGCAGGTGGATCTCAAATGGGCGGACAACCGGAAGCGCATCCAGCGTTTTATCCCGGGGCGGGTAACCTGCATCGGGGGGGTATGGATGGCCGAGGGACAGGATATGGAAGGTCGTCCGCAACATGTGAAATTGTCCGATATCAGCCGTGTACAGGTTCTTCTTCCCTGGATGGAGGGCGATTACTGAGCGGAGAAGAAGAATATGTGTTACCATAAACGTGGAGGGATCTACATGAATTCTCTGGATATGGCAGAATTGCTGTCTGAAGCATATAACCTGGCTGACCGGATCACGGATTCCGATGAAGCGAAGCGCTACATTCATCTAAAACGGGAGCTGGGCGAAGATGAAGAAGCCCAGCGGTTGATCCGTCAATTTCAGGAGAAGAAAGAGCGGTTTGAGGAGGCCCAGCGATTTGGCCATTTTCACCCGGATTACCATGCCGCCAAAGAGGCTGCGGAGGATTTTAGCAGCCGATTGCGGGAACATCCTCTCATCCGGGAATACCTCGAGGTGGAGGAGAAGCTGGATCGGCTGTTGGGTGAGGTGAGCCGCACGCTGGCTCGTTCCGTCTCCGAGGAGATCAAAGTACCGGTCGATGCACAAGAATTGGATAAGGTTGAAGGGGGCCGCCGCAAAAGCTGCGGTTAACGTTTACGACCTCTGTGCAACAGAACGCAATCGATACATTGGTTACCGCAGCAAAAACTCTTTTCATCCGGAAACCGGAACCGGAACCGGAAGACCAACCATCCGCGGGATTGCCTCACATATTGGCACTCGTGAAACCGAGCACTGTTTCGGGTGAGATCCGTCGCCTTTTCATCGATCAGGCAACGGATCTCTTTGTGGTTTACGGCGGTTGCCGGAAGGATATAAAGAAATTGTACCCCGGCATAGTTTCGTAGGAAGGCTTCCCGGCAACCCTCTCCTAAGATTAATTGACGGAGGAAATGTTCGTCCAGAGTCTCTGCCATATCCTTCACCTCCGAAACCCATTGTATCATGGGGCTTCGCTTGGAAGGGGCGGAAGTCGACGGTTTGCTTTGAAGGGGAAAGCATGCTACAATAATTGGGAGTGGAAATCCCCTCCATTATAGACTGCGAGCGGGAAGTCCTTGGTATTTTAAAAGCACGGGCAAAAACTCGTTTATGAGACACTTGGGAAGTCGCTGAACCCTTTGTAAAGGAGATACATTCCATGCCGATGGATATTGCAGAACGGCTCGGATTGGCTGTATGGGTGAAGGATCTCAAGGCTGCTCGTTCATTAGGACGCATGGGAAACATCCATTACGTGTCGAAACGATTAAAATATGTGTTCCTATATATCGACGGACGGAAAGCCGACCAAACCATTCGACGGATTGAACGGATGCACTATGTAACCAGGGTAGAGCGATCTCTTCGTCGTGAGCTGGCGACCGAATTCCATAAACCGGCACAATCCCCGACTACCTAGGCGGGGATTGTCTCGTTGATACTTGGCCGCTGCCCAGAACCTGTAAGGCAGTTTTTTTGGGTCTTATATTTCGGTAAGCGAAATTTTTGGCTATAGAGAAACTAGGAGGGGAAGCGAACAGAGTTATGGAAACTTGGAAACGAAATCTTTACATTTTGATGGTGTCTCAATTTTTGGTTATGGGTGCAATGAGTATGATCATCCCATTTCTCCCCCTTTATCTGAGGGAAATGGGGATGACTGACCCGGAAAAGACCCAACTTTGGGCAGGGCTGATTTTCGGAATCAATTTTCTCTCGGCTTTTTTGGTGGCTCCTGTGTGGGGAAGCTTGGCCGATAAAGTAGGCCGCAAAATTATGGTTCTCCGTTCCGGCTTCGGAATGTCTGTAGTCATCCTTTTAACAGGCCTGGCAACCAGTCCGTTGCAATTATTGTTCCTTCGGCTGCTTAACGGGACGGTCTCAGGATTTATTCCGGCTTCCATCTCCCTTACGGCAACCAACACCCCGAAGAAGAAGTCGGGTTATGCCTTAGGAATGCTTCAGTCCGGCGGTGTCGCAGGAAGTATCATGGGGCCCTTTATCGGCGGGGTGCTGGCGGAAGTGGTTGACTTTCGAACGATCTTCTTCCTTACCAGCGCAATCATCTTTCTCGCTACCTGTGTGGTCCTGTTTCTGGTGAAGGAAGGGGTAAAACCTGATCCCGATAAGCCACGGGCTGGCTTTTTCGCTGACGGTTCCTTCATTTTGCATCAAAAACCATTGATGGTTCTGTTTTCCGTCGGCTTTATGCTTCAATTCGCTATGCTGGCTCCCATGCCGCAAATGTCCCTCTTTGTATCAGACTTAGGAGCCCCTGGCGGATATATCGCTTTTTTTGCGGGCCTTGTAACGGCGGTGACAGGAATCGCCAATATGCTGGCATCTCCTTTCCTAGGGCGGTTTGGTGACCGGCACGGGGCAGAACGGGTCCTCTTTTTTTCTATGTTAGGGGCCGCTTTGTTCTTTGTTCCCCATGCGATGGTTACCGATGTATGGCAGTTGCTGGCTTTCCGTTTTCTGCTGGGTCTCTGTGTCGGGGGTCTATTACCTTCCCTTCATACCTTGATCCGGAAAAACGCGCCAACAGGAAAGGAAAGCACGGCCTACGGTTATAGCACCAGTGCTACTTTTCTGGGAAATATGTTGGGTCCGATTACTGGCGGTTTCTTGTCCGGTATCATTGGAATCCGGGGCCTGTTCCTGGTGACAGCGATCATGCTGTTCATCGGAGCATGGTGGTTAAAAACCGGTCTGACCCAGGCTAAACAAGGTTCTACCACGAAATCGGCAGTATCCCGCAAGATATCGTCTGCCCAGTGATTTACTGCTGTCTAACCCCCGGTCACAGACTGGGGGTTTTTCATGGCGAAATTCCGCGGGTGTCGGGGCGGAGATGTCCAGCCAGATCAGCAGTATGCGGAATAGGAATATAGGGCAGGACCGCGTCCGGGCGGATCTGAGACGCGGATATGAAGGAAGGAGTGTGCTGGTTTTGGGTTTATTTAGAAGGAGGCCCTTTGGATGCGGACCTGGGCCGAGGCGGTTTGGTTTCGGGAAGAAAGGGCTTGGAAAAGGTGGGGGCTTCGGTTGCCTGGGTGGGCCCTTCGGATTTGGCGGACCTGGCGGACCTGGCGGACCTGGCGGACCTAGCGGACCTGGAGGTCCCTTCTTTGGTCCCCCCCCAGGCCCCGGCCCGATCCCAGGCCCTGGTTTGGACGGTTTTGACGGACCTTGGGAGGACGGTTATGGACCTGGCCCCTATGGCCCGGATCCCGATGTCTGGTAAAGCCCGAGGGAGGGGAAAACTCCTCTTCGGAGTTTTCCCCTCTGAAAAATTCGGACAAGCCTTTACACCAGTGGAAGAAAACGTGGAAATCCCGTACAATAAGATTAAATCCAGCGCTGAACCAGCCAAAGGAGCGAATAGCCGTGGGCATTTTCAATGGGCTGAAACAGAAACTGGAAAAGGGGATAGAAACGACGGGTCAGAAATCGAAAATGATGCTGGAAATCAGCCGATTGACCTTTCTGATCCGCGGGAAAAGAGAAAATGAAAACGAATTGTATGCGAAACTGGGACGGTCGATCTACCAGCGGTGGACACAGACCGGGGAGGTAGAACTTACGGATCGTACCCGTGCCGTTTTGTTAAACATCAAGGCAGTACGTGAAAAAATAGAGGAACTAGAAGAACAATTAACTGAATTGAAAAAGGAAGTGGCTACTTCCCCGGTTGAAACCTCCCAGGATCCCTCCCGGCCAAATGGAACCAACCACCCCGCCCTCCCGCCAGGACATACCCTTGTGGACGCCCGACAAAAACAACCGGCAGAGAAGGACGAGGCTTCCTGGGATGCCTGGGAGGGTCGAGCGATTTTCTTGTGTCCTCGATGCCAGGAGCAAGTGAGGGAAGAGACGTCGGCTTGTCCGCATTGCAGGCAACCGATTTATGGTTGAGACCCTTAAAAGGAGAGTGAGAGGATGGCTTCCAAGGATCTGAATAAAAAAGTGAAGAACATGCTCGTTCCTTTGGGGAGAAAAGCGGATACCCCGGAAGGCTCTCGCAAGATCCTTGACGAATTCAATTCCAAGGTGAAGAGAGCAGGAGGCATCCAACAAATCATCCACAAATTAAAACTCCTGTTTGACTATTTTCGACACCCTGGGACCAGTCGTGTAAAAAAAGCGTTTGCGGGAGCAGCTCTCTTGTATTTCATTATACCGAGTGATGTGTTGCCGGACTTTATCCCGGTCATGGGTTATGTAGATGATGCTGCAGCGGTGGCCATCGTTTGGAAACTGCTGTCGGGCGAGTTGGAGCGCTTTGAAGAGAGAGTGCAGCCTGTAGTGGATGTGGAACCGGATAGAAATTAAACGGACGCTCTTCTTTTGGCGAGCCAAATTTGATACAATAATAGGGAATCTTGTTGGGGTATGTCAATATGACAAAATCATTGGAATTTTATTTGCAAACAGAATGACTGAATCCGTGTATTGGTGGGAATTTGGACAACCCTAACGGATTGGTTTGGGTGATAGAGACCTTGGGACCTGTACGTTACATAACGCCAGGAGGAGACAAACGGGTTCCGGGGTCTTGTTTGTCCAACGGGGTTGTGGTCAGAATCCCGGGAAGCGTCTACAGATAGAAGGGCTAGGGAAAGGGGTAACGAGTTATGAAGCAGAAATCCGTGGCGATTACCGTGACCAGCGGAAAGGGTGGGGTGGGAAAATCCACTACCGTCGCTTCTGTCGGCTTGGCATTGGCACAGCTGGGTCGGCAGGTTTGTGTGATGGACACGGATATCGGCCTCCGAAAATTGGATTTGATGCTGGGGCTGGAAAACAGGATTGTCTACGACTTGGTGGATGTGATCGAGGGGACGAGCAAGCTTCGGCAATCCCTCGTCCGGCATAAGGAGTTCCCCAACCTGGGATTATTGCCGGCTGCACAAACCCGCTACAAAGAAGAAGTGACTCCTGCACAGGTAAAACAACTGGTTGACGAGTTGAAATCAGAATTTGAAATTATCCTGATTGATTCCCCCGCTGGAATCGAAGGAGGATTCCGCAACGCGATCGGGCCTGCGGATAGAGCCATCCTTGTCGTCAACCCCGAAATCCCTTCCGTTCGAGATTCCGACCGGGTAATTGGGTTGCTGGAATCGGCGGATCTCGATCAGATTGATCTGGTGGTCAACCGGGTTCAGCCTGGCATGGTGAGGGATGGGGATATGCTCAGTGTGGAACGCGTGCAGAACCATTTGGCGATCAATTTGTTGGGGATCGTTCCTGAGGATCGACGCATCATTCGCTCATCCAATACGGGCGAACCCGTTGTATTAGATGACAAATCTCTCGCCGGACGTGCTTTTAACAATATAGCCCGCCGTATTAACGGAGAAGAAGTTCCCTTTTTGGATCTGGAGGAACCCAGTCTCATCAATCGGATCAAGCGAATCTTTCACATCGCCTGATTTAAACTGTCGAGGTGAATGTTGTGGTTTTTTCGAATCTGTTCGGTAAAGAGAAAGAACGTCCCACTGCTGCAACGGCAGATGACCGTTTATCCCTCGTGCTCAGCTATCAGCGATCCGATATCGATGAGCGGAAACTAAAACAATTCCAGGCTCGGTTGATCGATCTATGCGATGATTTTGGCTACGACGTAGTCGGTCAGGTGGAGATCAGACCCCAGTCTCGCCAAAGAGACAATACAACGGTATTGAATGCTAGCATTCCCGTTCGGCTACGGGAGAACTCCGAAGATGAAGAAAGCGCAGGTCTCTAACAGAGCCTGCGCTTTTCTTATTATAATAGTTTGTTCCGATCAAGGCATTGCTCAAGGAATCGGGTAATCATGGCAGGGAATTCTTTGTCATCCCGCAGAGTGAACAGGGCGATAGAAACCCGCGTATGGCCGTATTTCTCCATCAGCTTTTTCAATTTGTTGCGCGTGGCGGAATTGGGCCGCCCATATCGGTTTTCGAACGCCTTCATAACCATGTCTTCTTCTGAAAGATCTTGAGCGGGGGCAGCTTGTTCTTCGATCAGGGCGGTTGTGTCCTGTTGGTGTATTTTTTCCAGGGTAGCTGCTGTCTCGTGGTGATCTTCCGCTGTTGGCTGAAAGGCTGGGGCGCTGCCGTCCAGATCTCGAATGACGGGGCGCTGAATCTGCCAATGTTCAAGTTTACGACGGCGCCGGGGGCGTGGCTCGGGCATTCGATTGAAACGCTCGGGGTATTTCCGCCGGAGTGTATAAATCCGTTGATAAATCGCTCCTTGGGTCCGGTTCAATTCCTTTTCCAGGTTGGCAATGGCAGAGGAGAGGGATCTTCCCTGATCCATATACTGGTTGACCCGATGAATGACTAGATCTTCCTCTTTCTCCGACCAGCTATTTAGACGGCTTTCCCTGCCTTCTTCGCCGGAATTTCCTTTCGATAGGAAACGTTCAGGATATTCATTCCGCAGCTTCCTCACATGAGACATGATCCCAGCGAATCCCCGGTTTAACTCTGAGGAGATCTCTTTGAGGATTTCTCGTTCCCGTGCGCCCCGTTCCCAGCCTTCGTTGACCATTCGGATAATTTGCTCATTTTCTTCGTCTGAGTATTTCCCTTTTTTTGTATCAAACATGCCATCCCTCACCCCGTTTGGACCTTCTTTATTTATTAATATAACAGAAAAGAAATCCCGATTTCCACCAAAATGTTAGAAAAAGCATCCTTAGGAAAATGGGATCATACAGCTCCCTAACCGTGCAGGGACAAGCGATTCGCTCCTAACTCAAGCAAAAGAAAAAGAAAAATCAACCATATTAAAACGGATATTCTCATTCATCTTGTTGATGATATTAGTATAAAAAAACCTTACTCTGGGGATAAAAGTAACAACCAACCCTGATTAACCCAATTTTACCAGGGAGCTAATGGAAAGGGGGAGCGGACATGGCCAATCGATCCCTTCAGGAAATCAGTTCACTTTTGACCTCGCGATTGTCGGTTGCCAAGAAAAACTATGCAAACCCTTGGAGCATGGAACCCGATGTACACAGGAGTTGGGATGCGGAATCAAAGGCATCCCTTGTCATTCTATGGGGGCTGTTGGTTTATCCCCGTCTTGATCCTGATATGAAGAAAAACCGGGAGCGGACAATCTCTGTGAACAGGATATACCAACTCTTCGGGGAACATTTGGGTTCCGAGAAAGATTGGAGCCAAGTGGTAGCCCGTTTGAAGAAACACGATTATATCCGTTTCCCTACAGAGGAGACGATCACAGCTGGGACAAGGTTGTGGACAGCCGTGGATGCTTCCAAAATGTATCACCTTTTTCGGACATCGGTTCTAGTACGGAAAATGAACTTGTCCGAAAAAGAGGAGGGTCTGTGAAGCCCCAGACGACAAACAGGCTGCCTCTATCAACGAAGGCAGCCTTTTCATTATTTATCGCTTTGAGGAAAAATCGGATACGATCAGGCATAAACATGAGGTGCAGTTCATGGATTCAGAAACAATTTGCGTGGGTTGTTCTTCACAGTTCACGGATGGATTCGAGAAAAAGGCGGAGGGTTTTTCGTTGTTCCGGGGATAGTTGAAGAGCGATTTGGACCAACTGTCGGATATCTTCGGGAAGCTGTGAGTCGGAATAGGCCTGGTGTTGCCCCAGACGATTAATCACTTCTTCAAGGAGAGTGCGGGCTTCGTCCAATTGTTTGTAACTTTGGATCAACAGTTTTTCTGTGGGAGAGTTCATCATTACCCCTACTTTTTGGAAGAATGGAGCAAGTGATCGATCTCCTTTTGTATGTGCAGGAGCTCGTCGGGGTTCATTTTTTGTAAATCCCGGATCATCGCTTTTAACTTCATCAAGCGAAATTCCTTCAAAAAGGAAGGCATGGTTTGATAGTTCACCGACAAGGGGAACACTCCTTTCCATCGCCATAGATTAACGGCGGGGAGAGTTCCATTTTATCAAAATTTCGGTGGCGGTCAATGACGAGACGGAGGGCTTTTGCGCTGAAATTGTCACTTTCCCGCATCGAATCCGTTTTATACGCCGTTTTTTGCCACGCTATCGACACCATTTTTTCTTCCCCAATGTTTTAGGTTTGCAAAGGAACGGGTTAGGGTAAAGAGTAATGTCTCTCTCACCTTCCAACCCTTCGTCTCCATTTCACAGCAAGTGAGGTGTTGTTCCGATGCAAGAACAACTTCGGGAAATTAAAAATAAACTGCTTGCCAAAAAAGAAGAGTACAAGCAGGCTGTGGAACGCCATGAGTTTCTAGAGCTTTATGAAATCAAGGAGGAGATTGAACAACTGAGGGTTCAATGGCATCAATTGTCTAAATAGGTCCATCCTCCGAAAAAGGATAAAGGAAAAAGGACGCGGACGTATTCCGCGCTCTTTTTCATGGAAGGATTCGGGAAAATCCTATCACCATGGATGTTGGGCAAGCATTTTCCCAGAAATTCACACGCATTCAAGGAGGCCTTGATCCGCATTCTATAAGTACCATCTGCAAGGAGGTGAAACCGAGGATGCAACAACAAAATCGCGAGCGCAACACCAACCAACTGCTGGTACCCGGCGCCGCTCAAGCTCTGGATCAACTGAAATTCGAAATCGCTTCTGAGTTTGGCGTTCAACTGGGTGCTGAAACCACTTCTCGTGCCAACGGTTCTGTAGGTGGGGAAATCACGAAACGTCTGGTCGCTTTGGCCGAACAACAACTGGGTGGCGGCGCCCGGTAACTAAAGTTCATAATCTGGTTTTACCGAGACAGCGGGAATTCCCGCTGTCTTTGTTTTCTTTGCAAGGAAAAGAAAGCGTTTTTGTCGAAGTTTCAGAAAAGGGAATTTCTTACGGTTGGAGGGATATGGATTGGGCTTAACCATACCAAAATATTACAACATGACGCAGGATATCGACCGACATGCTATAAAATCAGGGAAAATCGCTCTTCGTTGGGAAAACGAAACAGGAGAAAAGCGGACTTTAACTTATGAACAATTGAAAGAAGATTCGGATAGGATGGCGAGGGGATTTATCACTCAAGGGTTAAAAAAAGGAGATCGAGTGATGGTTCTGCTTCCCCGGATTCCTGAGGCACACACGGTTTACATGGGGGCTTTAAAAGCGGGACTAGCAGTACTGCCCGGGTCGGAAATGCTGCAACTTGCGGATATCCAATACCGTTTGCGTCATTCAGAGGCAAAAGCGGTGGTTTTTGACGCGGCATTGGAAGAAAGGGTCTTTTATGCAATGAAGAATTGTCCGTCAGTGGAGGCTGGGTTTATCCATGGCCAAGGAAGGATGGGGGGGTTCCTTCCTTTAGAAGTATTGCGAGAGATAGATGGCGTGGCACAACTGCCCGTTACGCAAAGTGATGATGTCGCTTTTATATCCTATACCTCGGGGACCACGGGTGGACCGAAAGGAGTTATTCACCAACATGGCTGGGCTATTCCGCATCAGGCAGTAGCTGCAAAGGAATGGATGGACGTGCGTGAGAAAGACACCGTTTGGGCTACGGCAGGTCCGGGTTGGGCTAAGTGGGTATGGAGTCCGTTTATTTCTAGCCTTGGTTCGGGTGCGGAGACTTTCGTATATCAAGGCCGTTTTCAACCGGACAAGTACCTAACGTTGATGGAAAAGTATAGGGTGAACGTTTTGTGTTGTACACCGACGGAATACCGTATGATGGCAAAGGTTGATGGATTGGATCGGTATGACCTCTCGGCTTTGAGAAGTGCCGTTAGTGCGGGAGAACCCTTGAACCGAGAGGTAATCGATATCTTCCGGCGCCATTTTGGAGTGGAAGTAAGAGATGGCTACGGACAAACGGAAAATACGCTCTTGATAGCCACGGTAAAAGGAATCGAAGTAAAAGCAGGTTCTATGGGAAGGCCGACTACAGGCAATCGTGTGGCTATCATTGATCGGGAGGGAAACACCGTTCCCCCTGGTGTTGTGGGAGATATAGCTGTCCACAAGGATGCCCCTGCTCTTTTTAAGGGATATTATCGGGATCCGGAGAGAACGTTACAAGCTTTCCGGGGCGATTGGTATCTGACAGGCGACCAGGCTCGGCGGGATGAAGACGGTTATTTTTGGTTTGAAGGGCGGTCCGACGATATCATTATCAGTGCTGGCTACACCATCGGCCCCTTTGAAGTAGAGGATGCGATAGTAAAACATGGCGATGTTCAGGAATGTGCAGTTGTTGCCAGCCCTGATGCCATTCGGGGGGCGATTGTCAAAGCCTTCGTGGTCCTGAAAGCGGGCCGACCGCCCTCTAAAGAACTGGTTACAGCCTTGCAGGAACATGTAAAACGCGAAACGGCACCTTATAAGTATCCCCGAGAGATCGAATTTGTTACGGATCTTCCTAAAACCACCAGCGGAAAGATCAGGCGAGTGGAACTACGGGCAAAGGAAGAGAAGCGGAAAAAGTCGGCTCCTTGATCCCTGGGGGTGCTTGGGGTATAATTTCTCTGACTTGCAAAGAAGGAGCCGGATGATTTATGCGCGTATTCCCCCACGGTAATGTGGTTAATTTTGAGGCTTCCGTCAGAGAGATGACGGCCCCCGAATTGGAGAGGCTGATTACAGATGTCCTCGCTGTTCGCCCACCGGTTTTGACGGGTATACTCGACATGAAAAAGGAAGCGGTCTACCTTTACGGTACGGCGGAGAGCTTCCGGGCGGATGAGGAAAACGGGGTGGTGATCGTCACTGCTCGCACAGCGGAGGGGGAGACACATCGGGAAACTTACCCTTTCGATGATTTGATCATCAGCCATGAAATGCACTTTGATGTGGTAGAGGGGGAGGAAGGGGAGGCCTTCCGCTATCCGGTTTACTATGTCACCTTCGGGGCTGGCGAAAAGGAGGAAATCACCCTCTTCTTTGCCGGGAGGGATCGGGTATCGGAGCCACTCCATTATGTCGTCGAATACTGGAGCCAAGCTGGAGAAAGTGGAAGAGATGCGCAATTTCACCCGGGCAGTTGTTCCATCCCCCTCGATTTTAAAGCCTGTCTGAACAACGAATGATCGCGTTGAGCTTGAAGTTATGGACAAATTAAACGGGTGTCACTCACTGCGTACAAGCCATGCCTCGGATCGTTCCCTTTCCGTTCATGCTCCGTTTCCATCCAGCGGGACGGGCCCCCGCAAGTTCCGGTCCTTTTAAGCCGGACGCCCACTTTGCCTTCTTAAGGGCTGGAGTGTTTTTCGGGATTCCCAGGTAAGCTGTTGACAAGGCTTCTTAAGTCAGCAGCTTTTTTCTATAAAGTCCTCTTACAGGTAGAAATTCATGGGGGAGAAGGAAGACGGGAAGCATGAAGAAAGAGATGAAGGGATATAGGAAGGGCAGAGTCTCGAGGAAGATCGAGCGGCCTATACGAACCGACAGATAGGGCACTGACGGAATAGGAGTGAAAGCAATTTGACTAACGCTCAGTCAAAGAAAAAAGAACCCTTTGTAATGGTGATTTTCGGAGGAGCTGGGGATCTGGCGAGGAGGAAACTTTTCCCTGCCCTTTACAGCCTGCACAGAAACCAATTGATCGATCAACGATTTTCTGTACTGGGTGTAGGGCGTTCCGAGCGCAGTGCCGATGAATACCGGGAAATCGTGCGGGATTCCATCAATCGTTATGCCCGGGTCGATGTGGAAGATGAAGAGGAATGGTCTTCCTTTGTGGAGAAATTCGACTTTGTTTCCTTGGATGTGAAGACTCCCGCCGGTTACCAGAGGTTAAGGGAAGCCGTGGAAGAACGGGAACGTCGGTATACGATCCCTGGCAATCGGCTTTTTTACCTTGCTGTTGCTCCTGAACTTTTCGGGCCTGTAGCCGCTCGTTTGAAAGAAGGGGGCTTGACGGAGTCCGATGGCTGGAAACGTCTGTTGATTGAGAAACCTTTCGGCAGAGACTATCCCTCCGCCGAAGATCTTCAGGCCCAGATTGCAGGTTCTTTTAAAGAAGAAGAAATATATCGTATCGATCATTACCTCGGTAAAGAAATGGTGCAGAACATCGAGGTGATTCGATTCGCAAACACGCTATTTGAAAATATGTGGAACAACCGTTACATCAGCAATGTTCAGATCACGGCGTCGGAGACGGTGGGTGTAGAAGATCGGGCTTCCTACTACGACCGTGCTGGCGCTCTTCGGGATATGGTACAAAACCATATCCTACAAATCCTGATGATGGTGGCGATGGAGCCCCCCAGTCGCCTTAAACCGGAAGCGATTCACGACGAGAAGGTGAAAGTGCTTCGTTCCCTGCGCCGTTGGAGAGGGGATGATGTGAAACGATACATGGTACGGGGACAATACACGGGGGGGTATCTCCAAGAAAAAGAAGTTCCCGCCTATCGAGACGAAGAAAACGTACCGGCGGATTCCGACAATGAAACGTTTGTGGCCGGAAAACTGTATATCGATAACTTCCGTTGGTCCGGAGTGCCCTTTTATATACGGACGGGAAAACGGATGGAAGAAAAAGCGACGGAAGTGGTCATCCAGTTTAAGGATGTTCCCAAAAACCTCTATTTTAACAAGACCAATGATTTAGGCCCCAACCTGCTGGTAATCAAGATCAATCCCGAAGAAGGCCTCTCTTTGCAGATCAATGCGAAGAAACCGGGAACGGATAATGAAGTGGTGCCGATTGTCATGGACTTTTGTAACAATTGCCAAGAGGAATCCCCAGAGGCCTATGAAAGCCTCATCCATGACGCCTTGGAAGGGGATCGTACCTTTTTTACTCGTTGGGACGAAGTTTCCTTGGCGTGGAAATTCGTCGATCCTATCCGTCAGGCGTGGGATCAGGAGGGAGCCGACACGCTCACCTTTTATGAGGCAGGCAGCAATGGCCCAAAGGAAGCGGATGCCCTCTTGATTCAGGATGGTTTCCGCTGGCACTCCCCCTACAACCCTCGGACCGGTTCCGTCGTTCATGGAAGCCCGATTGGGGATTAAACAGGGCTAAGCTTTCCCGCTTGCATTTCATCGAAGAGTTTGAAGTCAAAATTCGCGGAAAAGGGGAATGCACGATGTATAAGGTATACGATATTTCCATGACCATCGAAGAAGGAATGCAGGTATATAAGAACAAACCGGAAAAAAAGCCGAACATTGAGGTTGTCCAGGATTTCGATACGAGCCCAGCTCGGGAATCGCGCATCTCCCTCGATGTACATACCGGAACCCACGTTGATTCGCCCCTCCATATGCTTCCTGAAGGGGGCACAATGGAGACGATGGATATCACACGTCTAACCGGTCCTGTTAAAGTCTTGGACCTTACCGCTGTCCAAGGTGGGATCGCGAAAAAGGATCTGGATGGCTTGGATATCGTGGAAGGGGACTTCCTCCTCTTTAAGACGAAGAATTCATATTCCGAGGCTTTTGACTTTGAATTTGTCTTTTTGGCGGAAGACGGTGCCCGTTATTTAGCGGAGAAAAAAGTACGGGGGGTGGGGATCGACGGTCTCGGTGTAGAACGTAGTCAGCCCGGCCACCCCACGCATAAAACCTTGTTCAACGCCGATGTCTATATTATGGAAGGCCTTCGCCTAAAAGAGGTCCCGCAGGGCGAGTATTTTATGGTAGCGGCCCCGATCAAACTGAAAGAGACCGAAGCCGCTCCTGCCCGGGCTCTTCTCTTTGAAGGGCTGTCTTGGTAATCCTGATCCGGCTTTACGCCCCCGGAACTCCCTATTGTCAATCACTCACCTGCACATATGTGCAGGTTTTTTTGTGTGGATCGGTAACTTCGAGCTTGGGATGGGCGCCCGCCCTTTTCGTCCCGGGATGGGTATCTGACGTGTGCATTCCCCCAACCCCCACATACATGTAGTGGTATAAGGGGGATGCTCACGCCCCGCAGAGAAGGAGGGATCCTATGTCGGATTCCAAGCTGACAAAGGGACAATTTGCTGATTGGATCAATCAGACGGTGGGCCGTAACGTGGTGAACGAAAAGCTCATGGACCAATTGCTCCAGGACGCGAAAGAAAGTTATAACCGTCAGGGTCTGGACGGCTTTTTCGAATATATCCGCCAGTTGACGCAGGCCCCGGTTTCCAATGAGGAATTGAAAAAATTAATGGATACCGTCATCGATGCGGGAGACCCGTCCCGGGCTGTAAGCCGATTGGCAGACCAAGGACGGATCCCCAAGAAACGGGCCCGGCAGCTCGAGGAAAGCATGAGCAGGGAGGGCGCTTCCCGAAAGAGAAAGCGGCAAAAAAACAAGGGGCGTGGTTGAAAACGGGCTGCGATAGGCAGCCCGTTGCGGGAATTCATTCTGTTTATTTCTTATACTTCATCACTTTGTCGACTAGTTCTGGAAATCTGGGGGCATTAAGAAGGTCGTAAAGGCTGTCACCATCTCTGGAGTGAGGCTTCGGATAAGGGGGAAACGGGTCGGCTTTTTTGGAGGGGGGGCTCCATTTGGGAAGCAGGGATCTCGGATTAGGTATATTGGCACCTAATTTTGATGAAGAATTTCCCGATTGAGAGCCGGGAGAGCCTTTTTTCCCCCCAGGACTGGGTTTTGCGGATGTTTCTGATCTCAGCTGGGATAGGGCTTGCATAACTTCCTGAAAAGCCGTTTTGTCTTTCATGGCATAGGATAAGTTGGCTAAGGCGCTCAACCATTGATCCATCTTGGATGCATAAGATTCCAGGGTTTTGGATAGATGGCGAGCCTCTTCAACCCGCTGGGAGAGAGTGGAATATACAAATTCTTCCCGGGGGACGGGGTCAATGGTTTTTTCTCGGATACGGCGGGGAGACGGTTTCTTTCTTTTCGGACGGGAGGTATACAGCTTGGGTGGTTTCACCGGCGGCACTCTCCTCGATACGTGGTTTGAATCCGTCTCAATATATTCAGGCGTGGGTTTATCAGTGAGTGATAAGGAGTTGAAGTCGACATGATGAAGCCCGATTGGCTGCCGGATCCGATGCCGATTTTTAACCGCAGGCCGCGGGTGAGAAAAATTTTCTATCTGAAGAGTTATCGGAATCCTAATCACTGCTTGCGGGAAATGAACCGATGCGGCGGCCGTCCCCTGCGGGTTCTTCCCCACCTGGGAGTAGTGATCGGTGAGTTTTACGGAGGAGATGGTCTTTACAGTCTGGAAGGCCACCCTGATGTAGCTTATTGGGAACCGGACCTTCGCATTACCATCACGGATCCTTATATCGGTGAAGTATCGGAACGTAAGAGCAAACTTCCCTGGGGCATTGAAAAGACTGCCGCCCAAAAGGTTTGGCGTTATACGAAGGGAAGGGGGGTCCGGGTGGCGGTGATCGACACGGGTATCGCCAATGATCACGCTGCCATTCGGGATAACTATAAAGGCGGAGTTAATATCCTCTCTCCGATGTTCACTCCTTATGATTACAATGGACACGGCACCCATGTTGCCGGGACAATTGCCGGTCGTTCTGAGGAGCAGGGGGTTATCGGTATGGCTCCCCGTGCCCATCTTTATGCAGTGAAAGCGTTTAACCGAAAAGGAAGCGCAAATCTTTCTGATCTTTTATCGGCCATCAATTGGTGCATTGAAAATCGTATGCAGGTTATTAACATGAGTTTTGGAATGCCGAAAGTTTCCGATACGCTCCGTCAAGCGATCAATACGGCGTATCGAAAAGGAATTATCATGGTAGCCGCCGCAGGAAATCAGGGGGCATCCGGTAACATTGATTACCCGGCACGCTTTACAGAGACGATCGGGGTGACGGCTACCGATAAATCCAATAAAATCGCAACTTTCAGCAACACAGGACCTGGTGTGGATCTAGCGGCTCCGGGGGATAAAGTATCGTCAGCCTGGTTAAACGGCACGACACGCGAAATGAGCGGCACCTCAATGGCTGTTCCCCATGCGGCAGGAGCGGTAGCCCTCCTTCTCTATTTACAGCCGGATCTCACACCGGACCAGGTGCGCCAACTAATCACCCAATCAACGGTGACCCTGCAGAGCGGTTTTCGGGTTGGACTCTTGAACGCCCACCACTCTGTCCAGCTGCTAGCCAGATATATGGGGAAGTATGTTCCCTGAGGAAGAGGCCGGAACCCCAAGGCAGAGGCCAGGGTCATTCTGAGAGGGAGAATGGCCCTGGCCTCTATCGATTTGTTTTAATCCAGGAGAGATCGGTCCAACCGGACACATCCGGCACCTTGTTCATCGGGAGGACGACCCATATCGTGGGCACTATCGATTAGCGCTTTTTTGACTTGATCCGGGGTCCAATCGGGATGGCTGGTAAGGAGAACGGCTGCTAATCCGGCAACAATTGGAGTGGCCATGGAGGTTCCAGAAAGGGTGCAATAATGTTCACCCACCTGGCTGTCAGGCGAGGTTTTGTCAATATAGGAGCCCTTGACTCGCAAGCTGGTGATTGCAGTCCCAGGAGCCACGAGGTCGGGTTTGTTGATTCCATCCGAGGTGGGCCCCCGACTGGAAAATGGGGCGATGATATCATCCGCTTCCTCGGGGGTCCCTTTATCGTCGGTAGCCCCTACGGTGAGAATCCGGGGGTGGATACCCGGGCTGCTGATCGTACCAGCATCCGGGCCGTCGTTTCCAGCGGCGGCGACAACCACAATCCCCTGTTCCCATGCCTTCTCTGTGATTTGTGCGACGGGGTCTTCCCGGTAGGAAGTGGTGCTTCGACTGCCTAAGGAAAGCGAGATGATGCGGATATTATATTTCTCCCGATTATCAATACACCATTGAATACCGGCGATTACATTGGACAGGTTGCCTGATCCCACTTTCGTAAGCACCTTAACACCGACTAGCCCGGCGGCGGGAGCCGGTCCTTTATACTTTCCATCAGAGGAAAAACCGTTTCCGGCTGCGTCCCCGGAGCAGTGGGTACCATGACCGTTATCATCATAGGGCTGGTTTTTTCCTTTGACAAAATCTTTGAAGGCGAGGATGCGGGAACGGGGGCTCGTCAGATCGGGGTGGGGGTGAATACCTGTATCGATGACGGCGATGGTCGCTCCTTGCCCTTCATTGTCCAGAGACCAGGCAAGAGGAGCTTCAACCGTCTTCGAAGCGACATCCAATAGTGTATAAACTTTCCGGTCCAGGTAAGCCCTGCGGACTTCCGGATAAGTCAGGATTTCCTGAAGTTGGTTCGGGG
Organism: Salinithrix halophila; assembly: GCF_042650125.1. Taxonomy (NCBI): domain Bacteria; kingdom Bacillati; phylum Bacillota; class Bacilli; order Caryophanales; family Thermoactinomycetaceae; genus Salinithrix; species Salinithrix halophila. The sequence continues at coordinate 501,284 of NZ_JBHSAP010000009.1, read as the reverse complement.
TGAGGTCCATCCGGTAGGTGCGAATGCTGTCATAGTAATCGGGTGGGGTGTGAAGGTTACTTAGGCTCTGTTGCCAAGCACTCCCGACTACCGCATCATCTTCCAACTGGACCAATACAGGCAGACGGCTAAGTCGGTGAATCATACGGATTGCAGATCGGTGCATGACGCAGGGAATCCATCGTAGGACGGAGAGCCGGTGGATTAGAGAGCTGCGGAGGTTGGAATCCATTCGTTTCCCGAATTCACGGATCCACTGATATTGGGTTTGAGACATGCGTTTTAATCTCCCATCTATAAAGTTCGTTCTTTAGCAAGGTATGTTTTAAAAAGATCGGGGGTCACCGCATATGTCCGAAGGTTATGATGGAAATTCGATCCGTTCCGACTCTGAATCCGTCTTTTTTTGTGGTAAACTGTAGGGGCAAATCGGTTTAAGAATGAGAGAGGTTGAAGCCACTTCCTATGCTGAAACTCCAACGCCGCATGGTCGGAGAAAAAGAGATGACCTTCCACCGCCTCCACGTATTGTGGATCATTGTGTTTCTGTTGTTTGTCGCCTTACTTTTGCGCCTCAGCTGGGTACAGTTGGGCGGCGGGGACAAATATCACAAACTGGCGGCGGAGAACAACTTTAAGCAGATTCCTGTTGTTGCACCTCGAGGAAATATTTATGACCGGAACGGAAAACTACTGGTCGGGAGTCAAACGCTTTATACCGCGATCTATCTGGAGACGGATGAATCAGCGGAGGCGAAACTGGCCACTGCAAAAAAACTGGCCAAAGCACTCGATATGCCTCTCTCCGAGGTAATGAAGAACATGGATGTAGGGCTGGATTCCAAAGGTAATCAGGTTCCACGCAAACAGCCCCCCTACTATCCTAAAAAAATTAAGGACCGTCTGACGAAAAAAGAAGTGGCCCGTTTGTCGGAGAACACCGCCGATTATAAAGGAGTAAATGTGATTCTCGAGCCTTTACGAGAGTACCGGGACGATACATTTGCCGTTCAAACAATCGGGTACGTTCGCCAGTTCCAGGGAGCGAAGACAGCGCTGGAAAAGTATAAAAAGGCTCAGAAAGAACCGGATGAGGGTGGTTACCTGGATTGGGAACAAGTGGGGATGGACGGAATCGAATACAGCTATCAGGATCAGCTGCGAGGTCATAACGGTTACCGCCTCGTCCGCGTCAACTCTTCCGGCAAACTGGTCGAAGTGATTAAGCAAGTAAACCCTAAGCCGGGGAACAGTCTCTATATGACTTTGGACGAAAAGATGCAGCTAGAAGGGGAACGGTTTACCGAGAAGCATTTGGAATACCTGCGTAACCGTGCCCCGGGCAGAGATCGCTCACCTTATGCCCGTAACGCTTATGCGGTGGCGATGGAAGTAAAAACAGGACGGATCCGATCGATGATCAGTTATCCGGATTACGATCCGGATATTTGGAACGGTGCCGTTACTGCAGATGATTATAAAAAGCTGACCTATACCATCCGAAACGGCACGATCACTGAAGCTCCCTATGATGCAAGGTACGCCTCGGATCCAGAGAAGGAGTACCGTCGCCATCCGTTGTCGGTTTTGCCGCTCGGTTCCACGTTCAAACCGATGACAGCACTGATGGCTCTCGATAAAGGGCTGATCAGCCCTTATACCACCTTTCGTGATCCGGGAACCTTTTACTATGCTCCTGCAACACCGCCCATTCGCAATTCCGGTGGCCATAATTACGGGATCCTGAACGCAAAAAAAGCGCTGGCCAAATCGGCCAACACTTTCTTCACTTGGATCGGGAGCCGTTGGTACCGACAGGAGGGGAAGAAGAGCATTAAAGAGTTTCAAAAGTACACCCATGAATTCGGATTGGGCGTCCGTACCGGGGTCCCCTTGAAAGGAGAAGCGGACGGGACGGAGGATTATGTCTCCATCGCCGACAACTTTTCTGGCTTGAGTGGCATGGTGCTCGCTTCTTTCGGACAGGCCCAGCGCTACACCGCTATGCAACTGGCTCAATTTACCGCCACGGTGGCCAATGACGGAAAGCGCATGCGACCCCAACTGGTGGAAAAGGTAAAGAATCATACCAGCAAGCAGGTAAAGGACATAAAGCCGGAAGTACTGAATCATTCCAGCATCGACAAACGCTACTTCCAAACGGCTCAGGCTGGTATGAAAGCTGTCACTCAACCCGGCGGGACCGCTTCTCATTTGTTTAAGAACCTGCCTTTCCAAGTGGCTGCCAAGACAGGGACATCAGAACAGGACATCCCCGGCCGGGGTCGGGTGGAAAACTCTGTTTTTATCGCCTATGCCCCTGCGGACGACCCGGAAATCGCTGTCGCGGTCATCGTCCCCGAAGGGGGATACGGTGGGAGAGGGGCGGGTCCTATCGCCGAAAACCTCATCACGAATTACTATGAACGATTCATGAAGAAGAAACAGTAAAGGCGGGTGTCCCAGTTGAAACGCTCCAGGGTCGTCAAGCGTCTTACCCTTTTCTTCCTTAACGGGCTGTTGGTCGTTCTGCCATTGGCGGGGACCATCTACCTGCTTCAATATGTCTATCATCTTCTCAACAATTGGGGGATCGGATGGCTTCCTAAAGGCGTAGAAAATATCTCCTGGTTATCGGAGGCGCTTGCTTTTCCTGGTGCAGGATTGGTTCTAATCTTGGTGATCATCACCTTGATCGGGATGCTGGCCCGCTGGTTGTTTGTTAAAAAGCTGTTGGAACGGGTAGAGGCCCTTATCCACCATATCCCGCTGGTTAAGGGATTGTACGGCACGCTGAAGGACACGATTCATTCTTTCATTGGAGAAAAAAAATCCTTTGACACTGTTGTCTTCGTTACGGTGGCCAATTCGAAGCGGATTGGATTTTTGACAGTAAAAGAACCCCGGTTTACTACCGCAGACGGAAATGAGTACCTGGGCGTCTATTTTCCTCAGAGTATGCAGTTCGCTGGTGACCTTCACTGGTATAAAGCTGAACAGGTGGAAGTATTGAATCTATCTGTGGATGAAGCCCTCCGTATGGTTTTGTCTGCGGGAGTTGCCGGTAAATAAAAGATCCCATCCTGCTTTAGCAGGATGGGATCCAGTTCATTCAAGTTACTGCTGACGTTGCTGCTTTTGGGCTTCTGCCTGTTGGTTCTTTTGACGAACTTGTTGAGCGTTCGTCTCAGAAGCAAACTCGTTAGCAAAGCGTTGTTGTTGAGCTCCTTGCTGAGCGCCTCGCTGAGCGGCTTGCTGATTTTGCTGGCGAACTTGTTGAGCGTTCGTCTCAGAAGCAAACTCATTAGCAAAGCGTTGTTGTTGAGCGCCTTGCTGAGCGCCTTGCTGAGCGGCTTGCTGATTTTGCTGACGAACTTGTTGGGCGTTGGTTTTGGAAGCCCCTTTGGGTTGATAAGCCATTGTATCACCTCCGTGGTAAGTATTGTGTCCCGAAAAAAACGAATCACTCCCTGGAATGTTGACTATTTATTGCCTGAGGAGGCAACCATGAAAGACCAGATGCTGCTCGCGCTTTTAAAGGCGCTGCCAAGAAAAACGGTATCTCGCTGGATGGGGCGATTTGCCCGTACTAGCGCCAGCCGTCGTTTAATTCCTTATTATATCCGCCGCTTTGACGTGGATCTGAGTGAAGTGGAAAAGCCCACCGCTCAATATCCGACCTTGTTGGATTTTTTTGTGCGAGGTTTAAAAGAGGGAGCCCGCCCTGTCGACCCCGATCCTTCAATAATTACCAGTCCGGTCGATGGAACGGTCTCCCAAAAAGGAAAGATTGACAATGGCACTCTTCTGCAAGCGAAAGGGATCACATACCGATTGGAAGATCTTCTTGGAAGGGATCAGGAAAAGGCTGCTCGTTACAACGGAGGCCATTTCATTACCTTGTATTTGAGCCCCCGGGATTACCACCGCATCCACACGCCTATCCAAGGAAAAGTTATCGGCCTTACTTACATTCCGGGTACACTGTTTCCTGTCAATGCTCTGGGGGTCCAGCGCATTAAAGGGATTTTCGCACGAAATGAACGGCTGATTACCTATCTGGAAACGGATGCGGGGAGAGTTGCTGTGGTAAAAGTGGGAGCCACGAATGTTGGGAGTATCCGGGTAACGTACGATCCCGGAATCGGAACCAACCGGCCCCGGAAAAAGCAAGTAGTGAAACGGGATTATCCGAATGAGAAAACACTAGGAAAAGGTGAGGAGATGGGTCGCTTCGAGTTCGGGTCAACCGTGATCCTCCTCTTTGAATCCAATCGGATCGAATGGGTCGATCATTTGAATGCCGGGACTACGGTACGGATGGGGGAACCGATCGCCCATTATTCTACATAAGTAGAGGAAGGAGGGAACCCCTTTGTTCAACCATACGCAGCTGCCTTTACGCCGATTTCGCTCCTATTTTCCTGTTGTCACGACCATCCTGCTGTTACAAACGGTTTTTTTCCTTCTGATGACTGTCAGCGGTGGCTCGACTAACCCAGAGACCTTGTTGCGTTTCGGTGCATTGGAGAGCCGTTTGCTTTCAGGGGGGGATTGGTGGCGATTGATCATCCCGATTTTCCTTCATATCGGGGTTATGCATTTTCTGTTCAACAGTTTTGCTCTTTATTTGCTCGGCCCTCAGTTGGAGTGGCTTTTTGGGAGATGGCTTTTTTCCCTCCTTTATATACTAACTGGGATCAGCGGCAATCTGGCCTCCATTTACATTGATGAGTTAGGGATTAAGGCGGGGGCTTCTGGAGCCATCTACGGGTTGTTTGGTGTATATGTTTACTTGTTCCTGTTCCGGCGTGGCTCGATGGACCCGGAGACGGGAAAAAGCATCCTTGCTCTGGTTGGGGTTAATATCGTCATCAGTATTCTTGTGCCAAATATTGATCTGATTGCCCACTTAGGTGGACTTTTTGCCGGTATGCTCTTGGCCGGTCCTTTGCTTCGAATGAAAAAAGCTGGGTAAAGGGTGAAGGATTTACCTCCCCCTTTTTTCTGTAAACATCGGGCTGTTGGGTTAAGCTATGCGTGGTGAGGCTCCATGCGTATATTAGGAGAGATGGACCGGCTTGACCGGGCGGCGTGGCTCTTACTGGTGATCAGTGGGTTGTTTGCTGTCTCGTCAGCTTTGTCCAATACCTTTGTCAATGTTTATCTATGGAAGCTACAGCACAATTTTGCGGTGATCGGGCGTTTTAACCTGGCCAATTATCTGGCATTGGGGATCACCTTTATTTTCGCCGGTCGATTGGCCAAGCAAGTGGATCGTGTGATCGCGATTCGGATCGGCGTAGCTTTACAGGCCGCTTTTTATTTGTCTGTGTTGCTGTTAGGGACCCAATCCGTTCGATTTGTTCCGTTGTTGGGCAGTTTTCTCGGTGTAGGTTCCGGGTTTTTTTGGCTGGCTTACAATGTTCTTTACTTTGAAATCACGGAGCGGTATAACCGGGACATTTTCAACGGGATTAACGGGTTGTTGACCTCTGTCGCTGGAATCGTTGCCCCTTTGATTTCCGGATTGGTCATTACACAGGTGGATCATTTCACCGGCTACCGGATTATTTTTACCTTGTCTTTAGTTGTTTTTCTGGCGGCGGTCGTGGTCAGCTTTCTCCTGCGGCGGCGCAGTGCCCACGGAGAGTATCGTATTTGGGAAGTGCTGGATCTCACCCTCAAACGAGGGAGCCATTGGTACTGGGTGAACCTGGCGATGATCGCCCATGGAGCACGGGAAGGGTTGTTTGCTTTTCTGATCAGCCTGCTCATCTATGTAGCGACAGGGAATGAGCTGACTTTGGGAAGTTATCTGACCGCTGCCTCCGGGATGGCTCTGATCTCTTACTTTGTCGTGGGGCGTTTTATGCGGATGACCTGGAGAGACGAGAGTATTTTCTTGGGCGCAGCGATGTTGGGAATCGTCGTTCTTCCCCTTATTTGGGACGTTAACACTTGGACCCTTGTCATTTTGGGTGTGGGTGCAGCCCTTTTTTACCCCGTCTACATGGTTCCTCTGACTTCCGCCGTTTTCGATGTGATCGGAGAGAACCACGAGACGGCAAGTCTTCGGGTGGAATATGTTGTTGCGCGGGAGTTGTCTCTCAATATCGGTCGTTTATTATCCGTTACCGCCTTCTTATGGTGGATTACCCGCACACCGGACATTTCCCAACTGCGGTGGCTGGTATTGCCGGTCGGGTTTGTCCAGTTGCTGGCCTGGGCAGCGATCCGGAACATTCCGCTTTTGGAACAGGAATAAGAGGGAAAAACCAATATGCAAACAATCACCAGACGTCTGTATATAGGCGTCTGGTGATTTGGATCAGCCTTCGATATCACCGAGTTGCTTTTTCAGTTGTTTAACCACTTGTTTTTGCTCCCGAATCGCTTTGCGAAAGCCAAAGGGAAATGCGCTACTTCTCTTGGCTTGTTTTAGCCCTTCCAGTTTGGCTTTTTCTCTTTCGTATTGTTCTGTTAGATCTGTTTGGTCCATTAAGCCTGTCGCTCCTTATTCTCTGCTTGGGATGGTGAGTTTCTCCCATGAACTTTCGATTCCAGCGGTTTCTTTTCCTCTAAAGGAATCGGATCGTTATCTTCGCATCGCCTTTGAAAAATACCGGGACAGGTTTAAAGGGGAGCGACTGGTGGAACAATCAAAAGGCCCCTATGGTTAAGGATACCGGGGGCCGATTCCCTACATAATCGGAAAAAACAAAAAAGGTGGAAGGAGGAACTTTCTTGGCTGATGGTATGCGTCCCCGCATCCTGGTAACGCGTGAGCTGCCCGCAGCAGGGATGAAGCTTTTGGAACAGTATTGTGAAGTAGAGACGGGCGGAGCAAATCGCGGACTCAGCCGACGGGAATTGATCGGAAAGCTTGCGGATAAGGACGGCCTCGTTTCCCTCCTCACTGACCAGGTGGATCGTCCCGTCATGGATGCGTCCCCTCGTCTAAAAGTGATTAGCAATTACGCGGTTGGTTATGACAATATCGACGTGGAGGAGGCGACCCGTCGGGGAATCGCTGTCACCAATACTCCTGACGTGTTAACCGATTCCACAGCAGACATGGCCTGGGCCCTTCTGATGGACGTTGCCCGCCGTGTGACAGAGGGTGACCGTCTCAATCGGGCAGGGGGTTGGACGGAGTGGGCTCCCCTTTTTCATCTCGGAAAAGAAGTGACGGGTTCAACCCTGGGCATCGTCGGGATGGGCCGGATCGGACGGGCGGTGGCCCGCCGCGCTAAGGGCTTTGATATGAAGATCTGCTACTTTTCCCGTACACGCTTACCGGAAGAGGAGGAACGTTCTCTAGGGTCTCAGTTTCTGTCTCTGGAAGAACTCTTGGCGACGGCGGATTTTGTCTCCCTCCATGCTCCCTATACGGCAGAAACCCATCACTTAATCGGACGAAAAGAACTGACCGCTATGAAGCCGACCGCCTACCTCATCAATACAGCCCGAGGAGCCCTCGTCGATGAGGAAGCGCTGGTGGAGGCAATCAGAAAGAGAGAAATCGCCGGAGCAGGTTTGGATGTGTACGAAAAGGAGCCGAAGATGGCTCCGGGTTTATCGGATTTGGAACAGGTCGTGTTGGCTCCTCACTTGGGAAGCGCCACGCGAGAAACACGGGATCAAATGGCGGCGACGGCTGCTGAAAATGTTCTGTCGATCCTTCTGGGGAAAGGAAAGGCCCACCGCGTTCATGCGTAATCCACCGAATGTAGCGGAGCTAGATTTGCGGATTTTTTTTCCGGTACAGCCGGGTAAAATACCAACAGCCCATCACCAGCACGAGAAAGGCTCCGAGCCCGCCTTCCAAGCCGAAAGGTCCACCCGTGATCCAATCCGGCCCTGTTTCCGCTGCCTTCACAGGAGGGGCTTTCGTCATGTGCAGACCGGATACGGGCAGGGAAACGATCTCCTGGGTCCAATTCCAGGAAAAATGGAGCCCGATCGGAAGCCAAAGACTGCCACTGGCCAAACGGGCTGCCCCCAGCAGTACCCCTGCCGCGAAAAGGTTGATAAGGGATAAGTTGGATATATGGGGATTGTCCAGGTGGAGGGCAGAAAAAAATAGCGAGGCAGTCAGCATTCCTCCAATCGCTCCCAGATGTTTTTGTAAAAGCGTCTGAAGCCATCCACGTGTAAAAATCTCCTCCCCCGTAGCCACAACCAGAAAACCGGCAGCAGCATACAGGATTGAGGAAAGAGAAGCCTTGTCTATACGGATCCCGGTCACTTCCATCCAAGGGGTGAGCCAAAGGAGGAGAAAGACTCCCCCAATCAACCCTACACCGGCGGCGGTGCCACGGAAAAAGGCACGCAAAGGAAAGGGATCGAAGAACCCCATGCGTTCCAGCGGCTCCTTTTCAAACCAGCGCCAGGCCAAGCAGGCAGCTATGGCGAAAGCTGCGTTCTGGGCGAAGATAAGCGGAATCAGAGAGGCTTTGGGGTCAAACCAGAGAGCTAGCAGAAGGGTGAGTAGAAGGGTTCCGGAAAAGGCAAGAAGGAAGGTTAAGGCGATTTTGGCAAGCAAAATGATCCATTTCATCGACTTCAGGCTCCTTCTTCGGGCACCTGGATAGGAAATTTCACAGGCGTCCCTTTTATGGTGGAAGTATTTGTGATACTATATCACTCAGTCCATACTCTCAATCTTCCCGGAAAATCTTGTCCACCAAACACAGGCTTTTTTGACCGGGAAGGCCGGACGGCTTGCTGGTGGTTGGATTTGATCCTAGCCGTTCCGGGAATTCACTTTAAGAGAACGGACTGGGCCGAAGGAGGCTATCGTGACCATCCGTGTCACGGACGGGTCAGGACAGTTGTCCAATTGGGGAGAAGCTTCCCCCGGTATGGCTTTAATGATCCGCAAATACCGGTTGCTTCGAATAATTATGGGATGGAGTCCGACAAGCTTGAATAAAATCAACCCAAGCGGGTGGTTTGTGATAATGGACCAATAAGCCGTAAAAACAGCATCATCTGTGAAAGGGCTTACATTCCAGAGGCTGCAACCAGATAGAATACGGTTTTTTTCTTCAAGGAGGAATCGGTATGGCACAACAAAAAAAAGAAGTGCTGCTGACGGAAGAAGGCTTGGCCAAGATAAAGGCCGAGTTGGAAACCTACAGAACGAAACGCCGTCAGGAGGTGGCGCAGCGTCTAAAGGAAGCGATCGCTCAGGGGGATCTGAGCGAAAACGCGGAATATGATGCGGCCAAAGAAGAACAAGCATTCGTTGAATCCCGGATTGTCACCTTGGAAAACATGATACGAAATGCCAAAATCATCAACCAAGATACCCAGAACAAACACTTTGTCAGCGTGGGCACCAAGGTAACCATTCAAGAGGTCCCCGACGGGGATCAGGAAACTTACACGATTGTGGGGAGCGCCGAATCCGATCCGATCTCCGGGAAGATTTCCAATGAGTCCCCCATCGGAGCAGAATTGATCGGCAAACGGGAGGGGGAGATTATCAAAGTACCTGCTCCCTCCGGCACCCTGGAATTTAAGATCGTTTCCATCAATTGAAACGCTATTGCGCTTCCTCCCGCCCACGATCCGGCGGGAGTTTCTTTACCCGAAAACCCATTCACTTTTGCCGCTGTCATTCTTCTTTTTGGGTGGCGGAATGCTGTGGCTGTGGTATTCTTGACGTGAACGCGTTAAGGGAGGGATTCCATGACAGCCCCGTTTACTCCCGCCGGCTTTTTGCTCGGTGGTTATGAAGTGGATGAACAGCAGCCGAATCCGTACTTCTCCTTGGATTTCCAGACGGAGACAGAAGCAGCGGAAGCGATCCGCTGGTTGGAGGAGTCAGAGGATATCGGGGTACGAATTGTCTCGGCACCCGGGGAAGACCTTTTTTTAACAGTGACCGACCATCGGGGGCCAGTGGCAACAGGCGAAGGATGGAAGGATGAGATGTGGCGGATTTTCGATGAATACAGGAGGCAGGGGGAGGATGTCCTGCTTTTGGTTTCTGTTGCCGGAGAGCTCCTCAAGCATCCAGTTCTCCGGCTTTCGGGGGAGCGGGTGACAGTAAACGTGTCGGACTGATCGCTTTTTAGCGGCATGATAAAAGGCCCTTGCGTACAAGAGCCTTTTCGATCACGTGCCGGCTTTCACCCGGTCGAGCATAGGAGCGATAGGGTGATTGCTCCGGTATTCCACCCATTGATTTTGCCCGTTTTTGATTAACAGCCGGGGAGGAGTCCATGCTTTGGCCGGACGAGTAAGGATTAATTCCCGTACGGGGTGGCCCACAGGGGTAGCCATCAAGACGACCGGTTTGGGAAAACGAAACAGCACATATTGATCAGGAAGCATCTGGGAACGCATACCGGCCATTTGGTTGATATCGCCCAGGATCTGTTCCAACTCGGCCTGGGTCGCTTGATCGACGGGAAAAGGGGTTTTTTTTAGGTGTTGGATCTGGTATCCTTTCACCTCTGCGATTCTGGCAGGCGGATTGGCTTCCGCCGGGATGGCAGACAGGAGTACCGTTCCAGATAAAAAGATAACGAACAGGGAGAACCAAAGACGTTGATGCATGGAAACCTCTCCTTATTATCGGTTTCCTTTCTAGTGTTGGGAACCGGGCAAAAAACCATACCTTCCTCTTGTTCAAAGGAAGGGGATGGCCGGAACTTCGTGCGCACAGAAGGTGGTACGTGACATGAAACCCGTAACGTTTATACATACAGCTGACCTCCACCTGGATCTACCTGTCCGGGGCTGGAAAGGAAGCGAGGAACAGTTGCTCACCCGCCGGGACGACTATCGTCGTACATTCCGGCGCATCGTCGACTTAGCCGGGTCGCGCGAAGCGGATTTCCTCCTGATTGCAGGGGATTTCCTGGAACATGAGACGGTTCGCCGATCGACGGTGGAGTGGGTGATTGACACCCTGGAGCGGATCCCGTCCACTCAGGTGCTGATCGCTCCGGGCAACCACGATCCCCTTCAGGAGAATTCGTTTTACCGTACAGTACAATGGCCGGAGAACGTCCATATCTTTTCTGGAGAATGGGAAGAGCGTTATTATCCCGAATTCGGCCTCAGAGTCTTTGGCCGGGGCTTCACGCAATATGAAGAAAGAGAGGTCTCTCTGCCCCATCCGTCTGGAGCACCGGATGAACGCCGCATGATGTTGGTTCACGGTACCTTTAACTCCCGGAGCGAGAACTGTCCCTACTACCCCCTTACGGAAGAGAGCCTCGCGCCCTTGGAGATGGATTACATTGCTCTGGGGCATATCCATCGGCCATCCAGCCACTATTTAAAGAACCAACGAAAAACTTGTGTTCGATATCCCGGTTCCCCCGAAGCATTACAGTGGAAGGAGACCGGGGAGCGAACCGTGACTTTGGGCCGTTTTGACGAGCAAGGTCTGCAATTGGAAATGGTGTCGATACAGAGCCGCTGTTATGAAAAGGATGAAATCGACTTAACCGGATGTGGAACGGAAGAGGAAGTCCTGAATCGGATCTTGGACCGGTATCCAGCAGGAGATGCGAGGAAAGCCTGCCGTAAGGTTCTTCTGAAAGGCCGGCGGCCCTCTGATCTCCCTATTTCACCGGAGTGGCTCACTCTTCACCTCAGTAAGGAGAACTTTTTCTACGTGGACATTGTTGACCAGACGGTTCCTGATTATCAAGTGGATCAACTAGCGGCGACGGAGGGACTCACCGGCAGCTTTGTACGTCGGATGCAGAGGCGTTTGGAGGAGGCATCACCTGAGGGGCGTGATGTCTTGGAACGCGCGCTTTCCAAAGGATTGGACGCCCTCTTGACTCCGGGGGTGAACCGTTGATGAAGATCGATCGTGTCTATTTCCGCGGGTTTGGTCGTTGGGCGGATCGGGAGTTTCTTTTTCAAGATGGTATCAACCTGGTGGAGGCCCCCAATGAAGCGGGTAAGTCCACGCTGATCCAGGGGATAACAGCCCTGCTCTATGGAGCAAAAAAAGAAGGGGTGTCCCGGCGACAGCGGGAGGACTGGTATGATGATTACCAACCATGGGACCGCTCTGAATACGGAGGAGAGGTCGATTTTACTCTTGATGGAAGGGAATACCGGTTGATACGAAGCCTGCGGTGGGATGAGGATCGGGAACAATTGGTGGACAAAAAAACCGGTCGCGACCTGACGGAGGAATTCGGGATGGATCGCAGAAAAGACCGTTGTTTCCTGGAGGAGTTGACCGGGTTATCCAGCAGTCTGTTCACCCGAGTCGCTCACCTTAGCTCCCGTTCTTTCGCCGGGGACCATCAGGTGGTGGAGCGAGTGCGCCAGATTATCACCCAGGGGGAGGAAAAGGACCTGAAGCCGGTTCTCGAACAGCTGGAGCAAGAGATTCAGCGAATCGGTAAAACGACTCAATCTCGCGGTAAGCCTTTCGGTGCCGCTCATAGCCGGGCGAGAGAACTGGAAGAAGAAGTGGAAGAGCTGCGCGACGTCTACCAAAATCTGCGGGGGGAACAGGCTCGCCTAGCCCACTTGAAAGAAGAACGAGTCCGTCTTGACCGGGATCGGGAAGATATACGAGGACAGGTTGCCCAAATCGCAAAGGAGGTCCAGCAGGCCGAACGAAGGGAAACCCTCCGAGAACAAGAGAAAAACCTTCGTTTTCGGCTGTCCCGTTGGGAGAGTGTTGCCTCTAAGTTGAGACAACTGGAAGGGGAGCGCCGAGAGGTGTTACCCCCCCGCCTTCTTTCCGAGGAGGAAGCCGATGAATTGCGGCAATTGATCCATAAGCATGAATCGCCGGCGGCCCGGATCGGGGAAATTAGAGAGCGGTTGGAAAGCCTGGAGAAAGAGACCCGGGAGCTGGAAGAAGAGAAAAGGCCGCTCCTTGAGATCGACGAAGCGCTTCTTCAACGCCATCTGCATCGATTGGATGAAGCGTCCCGCCTGGAGGAGAAATTGCAACCCCCTGATGGCAAAGGAACCATGGATGACCGGCTCAAAGGGATCCAGTTGGAAAAAGACTATAACCAGCTGGTGGAGCTCCAGGAACGGGAGGAACGATGCCGTCGGAAGAGAGGGGACCTGGAGGATGCCGCGGGCCAATTGACTCGGCGCCTCGATCTCCTGGATCGGGAAAAATTTCTCACCCAGGTGGTGAAATCTCAGATCCCACCGGGGAAATCAAGTTCCAAGTGGCTCTGGATGGGTGGGATCGGACTGCTCCTCTCGCTTTTTGCCTTCCAAAACGCCCCGGGGATCGGTGTTCTTCTTCTCTTGGGAAGCGGAGTGGTTCTCTACCGTTATAATCGCTTGCGGATCGTTGACCGGCAGGTGAAACAGAATTGGGAGGCGCAACGACAGGGCCTGCTACGAGATCGTGAGCAAGCCCGACGGGAACGGAAAGAAGCGGAAGAAAACGGGGAACCTCTCGATCCGGAACGTTTGCGCTCCCGCCTCTCCGAGGAGAAAAACGCTCTGAAGGCTACCTATAACGAACTGGCAGTGGTTATGCAGGAGCAGGAAGCGATCCTGGATCGGTGGCATGTTCCCTCGGCGGCAGAGCTTTACCGGCTGGTGGAAAGTCAGCGCCAGAGAATTCAAGAGAGGGAAGCCAACAGGAAACTGGACCAACAGAATCGGGAAAGACTGGCGGAAATCAGCCGGGATGTTCAGGCTTGGGCGACGGAAGCAGAACTGAAAGACCGCCTTGGACCCTATGATGCGAAAGGGTGGCATGAGACCTTATCCGCAGTCGCCGATGAGGCGCGGAAGGCTCGAGAAGTATTACAGCGTCTGAAGCTGGAAACGACCTCTCTCACCCGAGACCGAGACCGTCTTCAAGAGCTTCTCGAACGTACCGAAAAAGGGATGGCTAAATGGACAGAAGAACTAGGGACTTCGGATACCCAGCTGTGGACCGACTGGATTCTGGCCAGTGATCACGTTCGACGTCTGGATGAACAAATCAGAGAATTGTCCAGGGAGAAGGAAGAGATTACCCGTACCATGCAGACAGAGAATTGGGAGCAAAGGCTAGAGGAAACCGAAAGGGAATTAGCTTCCCTCAATGTCTTCCCGGCGGAGGAAACTTCTCTGGAGGAATTGAAGCAACGTCTGAAGGAACAAGAGCACGCTCTCGAAAAGATGGAGGCTGTCTGCAGGCAAAAAGAAGTGGAGGTACTAAAGCTCGAAGAAAGACTTTCCACCCAATTCGACCGACTGCCATCATTGGCAGATCGGGAGACGTTGCTAGAAGAGGCGGCGGACCGGCTACGAGAGTTGGAAAAAGAACGGACCGCCCTTGAAACGGCCCGAGACGTGCTCCTGGAAGCAGCACGGGAGGTGCAGGAAGATATCGCCCCCAAACTTCGCCCCCATGCTTCACGCTGGATTCAGGAAGTTACCTCCGGACGCTATGAAGACCTCTTGATCGATCCCACCGATGGCTTACGTATGAGTGTATTCGTACCTGAAACCGGTGAACGGCAGCCGGTGGAACGCCTATCACGTGGGACCGTGGATCAGATGTATTTCGCCATGAGGCTGGCTCTTATCCGCTTTTTCTCAGAAAACACCACACCCTTGCCGTTGATTTTGGATGACAGTCTGGTTCATTTCGACGGGGAACGGCTGAGGGAAGCCCTTCGGATCCTGAGTAGACTTTCCACAGAGCACCAGGTCATCCTTTGCACCTGTCAGCCGAGAGAAGGCGACATGCTGGAAAAGCTGGGGATCTCTTTTACCCGGCATATGCTTTAATGATGGAGCCCGGTATTATCCTTTAAAATCCGCCCCATCACTCTCAGTGAAACTGTGTAAACCGGGACGACCAGAAAAAGGGAGGAACCGGGATGTTTCCGCAACATTATGTAGCGGCGATGGGAGTGGTATTGGACGGAAAAGGCCGTGTGCTGATGATCCGACGTGCCGACAACGGACGGTGGGAACCGCCGGGAGGCGTGGTGGAACTGGCTGAGGGCCTACAAGAAGCTGTCGTTCGGGAAGTAAAGGAAGAAAGCGGGGTTGACGCCGAAGTAACCCGGATGACCGGGATTTACAAAACCGTGGGGAAAAAGGGATTTCACGTGGTGAGCTTGGTCTTCCTTTGCCGGGCTACCGGCGGGACACCGGGGCCATCGAATGAAGCGACGGAAGTGGCCTTCTTGGCTCCAGGGGAAGCACTGGCCAAAGTGACTTGGGAATGGATGCGCGTTCGTCTGACAGACGCATTGGCTGGGCGCCGGGAGCCCTATGTGCGCAATTTTTTCGCGCAGCGCAAACCGTAGGAGACGAAAAAACCGGCGCACAAAGGTCGTGCCGGTTTTTTCGTCTTTTTTACTTAGTTAGGTTTGGTTGGCTTCTCATGTCCGCCTGGAGGGTTGCTTTTTTTTATCACGGTTTGTCTGTTCCGGGACATCCCCATCAGGGGTTGGCCCCAATGTCTCCTGAATGGCATCTGTGACCTGAGTTCCCGGTTCATCTTCTCCGACAAAAGAGGTGAGGTTTTTTGGTTCCATCCTGGGTTTCATTTGTGGGTCTTTCGGCTTCATGGCTGTCCCTCCCCCGGGCTGGTAGCCCGTGTATCGTTATGGTCAGCATTCCACCGCGGGCACAGCGGTATCATCGTTATCATTGCCGCTTTATTCCAAGAGAGAAGAGGTGATCATCATGTCAGGGTGGGTGATAGTTCATCCGCCAGAGCAAGCGGTACGGGGAATCGCCCTTTCCAGTGTTGATCCTCGGGATTCCTGTCGGACGGTCTGCCTGGTTCCTGGAGCCCAATCGATCAAAGAATACCGTCGAATCCTCCATCATGCCGGCCTGGATGAAACAGGGTTTTTTTTTCAAACCTTCGATTCATTTGTACGAGGGCTCTTACCCCCCGACCCCCTGCGCCTCATGACACCTGTGGAGCAGGAGTGGCTGGTTCGCCAGGCGACAGCTGAGGCTCTCGGAGAAGAGGGGGGCTATTTCGGTAACATGAAGGAACGGTATAGCTGGTTGAAAACCGTGGAGGCCCGGATCGGCGAATTGAAGCGGGCAGGGGTTCGGCCCACCCGGCTTTCCTCCCTGTGGGCAGATAAGGGGGAAGGGCTCGAGGAATTTTCCCGTATTTTTCATGCTTATGGCCGACTGTTAAAGGAAAATCGACTGCTCGACCATGAAGAAGCCTATTTCCTGGCGATGGAGGCGATCCGGAAAGGGAAGGCCAAACTGCCCGCCCGGGTAGTTGCTGAACACTTTCCTGACCTTTCCTTTCTGCAAGAACAGCTTTTGGTGCAATTGGTGACAGCGGGAGTGCCGGTCACCTTCCATCTAGCCTGGGATGAGTCACGCCCTCGCTTGTTCCGTGAGACGGCCCGGTTATCGGAACGCCTTATAGAACGGGGATTTGGGTTCCGGAAGGTCGAACCGATCCCAGATCGTTCCTCCGCAGGAGGGAATGTGTTTCTCCATCTGACTAGAGAAGTTTTCTCCCTCTCTCCCCGTCCAGCCGATGCGGAGAATCAGGTGGAAGTATTGGCTGCGCCAGGGGTTTCCATGGAGGCGGCGCTGACGGTAGCTCGACTGAAACGGTGGCTGGAGGAGAGTGAAGCCCCCCTCTCCGAAGCAGTCTTAATCACCAACCAACCGGAAGTGTACCACCCTTTCTTATTTCGGGAACTGGAGGAAGCGGGGATCCCTTGTAGCAGGCCTCACACCCGGCCCCTAAAGGAACATCCCCTCTTGCAGGCGATTCTAACTGCTTTATTCCTAGCTGAAGGAAGGGAAGATTTGCGTCCCGTTTTATTGGAGAACCCAGTTCTCCCCTGGACGAAGGGAATGGAAAGGGGGGTAAGTTGGCCGAAGATCTGGCATCGGTTGGGTGCACCCAGGGAGGCGAAAACTCTAACGGATCGGCTGGAAAATTTGTCGGAAGAGGAAATGAAAGCGGAGGGGACGGACCGAGAAACTCTCATGCAGTTAGTCGAACTGTTCCATTGGGTGGAAGAAATTCCCGAGCGGCAGCCCTGGATGAACTGGGTCGCCTGGTTTGAAAGCTGGGTCGATCATTTGGACGACTCCGCATTGAGGGTGGCGATGGCCAGGGATCGAGAGCTCCTGCCCTTGGCAGTGGAAGAGTGGAAAGCTTGGGAGGAACTAAAATCGATTCTCGCCGAGTGGCGGGAGATTTTTGGACAGGCAGATCTCGGTCGGCAAATGTGTGATCGGGCTTCCTTTGCAACTGCACTGGAGGAGGCAGCGAATCGAAAGCAGGTGGAACGGAAGCCGGGGAGAAGGGGCGGGGTCCGTTTGCTAGAGCCCAACCAGGTACGGGGGGATCGGTATGGAGCGGTGTTTCTTCTCGGATGTGTGGAAGGAGAGTGGCCCCGTTCTATTCCAGAGGATTGGCTTGTATCCGATCAGGAGAGGGAGAGACTCCGGAGCGAGGGGGTTCGGTTGGCGCTTTCTGCGGAACAACGAGAACACCAGGTGTTTCCCTTCTTTCAATGTGTTTGTGCGGCAAAGGAGAAGCTCGTTCTCTCGTATCCAGCCATGGACGAGGAAGGACGCCGTCAACTGCCTTCCCCCTATCTGGAAGAAGTGCAGCGGGTGTTTCGGAAAGGAAGTGTTCAGGACTATAAGCCTTCGATAGCTGATACCCTTCCGCTTCCATGGGAAGGGTGTACATCTCTTTCCAAAGGAATGGAGCGAGTGGTATCCGTTCTGGGAAAGGCAAAATCGGAGAGTGTCGAGGAAGAGGTGTTGACCTCCGCGCTACCTCTGTTGGGGGATGTCCGAGAGAAAGATCCCGTCTTCCTCCGGGACTTAGGACAAAAAATAAGGGTGGAACGGACCCGCTGGGGAAGCGGCTGGTCTTCCTTTGACGGTGTACTAACTCCTAGCTTGCCCAAAGAGTTCGCCGTTTCTTTAACGGAACGGACCTGGAGCGCTACTCAGCTCAACGAATTGGCCCGCTGTCGCTTTCACTTCTTCGCCGGTCGACTGTTAAAGGTACTTCCCCAGGAGGATGCAGTGGAAGGTTTTTCTGCACCGGAGAGGGGAGAGCTCATGCATCGGATCCTATGCCGCTTCTGGGATCGATACCGAGATTCTCCTCTGACGTCCTTTCCACGGGAAGAAGTGGAGGAACACTTGCTGGCAACGGCGGAGACCATTTTCGATGAATTTGCACGAGCCGCTGAAGGGAGGGACCCCTTTTCTGTGAGGATCGAAGAAAACCGGCTCAAGGGAAGACTCCTCTCCATATTGGAGCACGAGTACAGCTGGCGGGGGAAAGAAGAATCATCCGATTTTCGCCCGCGTTACCTGGAGTTGGTTTTCGGAATGGGGCGGGATGAATCCCTCGTCGACCGGCGGGAGATTGATCCCTCCACCCGGGAACACCCGGCGGAGCTTACCTTCGCTGAAGGCCGCCGAATCCGCCTCAGAGGAAAGGTGGACCGCTTGGATACGGATGAAGAGGGGTTTTATGTCCTGTACGATTACAAATCCGGCAGTGCCCCAGATCGGGCGGAAGTTAAGGCTGGTGCCCATTTGCAGCTTCCTCTTTATCTATGGGTTTTACAGGAGGAGTTCGGCCTTGATCCGGACAAGGCCGTTGGAGCCGCCTTTTACACTGCCGGTTCGCGGCGGGTGGGCCAGGGGCCGACGAACAATCGGAACGAGGGACTGTGGCGAAGGGAAGAAGCCCAGCGCGCGGGGATCAGCAAGCGGATCTCCGGGCTTCTCGATGAAGAGAATTGGGACAGGGTGCTGGGAGAGATTCGTCACCAGGTGACGGAGCAGTTGGAACGGGCGACGGTAGGGGATTTTGCCGTAGATCCTACTTGGGACTGCCCTGTTTACTGCCCTCATCGAGGCGTGTGTCGCATCGATACCCGGCGGGTGGCCCGAAAGAAGGGAATGGACAGGAGGGACGGATGATGGCTCGTTTTCACTTGACGGCGGAACAGCGGGAAGCCATTGATTCCCTAGATCAGGATTGCATCGTGACGGCTGGAGCAGGCTCTGGAAAGACGCGAGTCCTGGTGGAGCGTTTTCTGTCCATCCTGGAACGGCATCTGGATGAACCGGACCCTTTGGATAACGTGGTCGCCATCACGTTTACGGAAAAAGCGGCGACAGAGATGAAAGAGCGGGTTCGCAATGGGGCGGCAGAGCGGATGGAACAAGCTCAGCAAGACGGTCGGATCAAGGAGAGTGAAGGCTGGTACCGGATGGTATCGGGGATGGACCGGGCGCGGATTTCCACGATCCACTCTTTTTGTGCGAGACTGTTGCGGGATTTTCCCGTGGAAGCGAATGTTGATCCTGACTTCCGAATCCTCGACGATCCCCAATCGGACCGGTTACTTAACGAGGCGGTGCATCGGGTATTGCCCGCCGTGGTGCCGACGGGAAGAACCAACGGGGAGCTCCCTTCTCCCCTGGAACGAGTGGTCACCTTGTGGGGCGTTCAGGGAAGCATTCACCGTCTTACCCTACTCTATCGAGAAATGACTACATACGGATGGGAGCCTGCCGACCTTGATCTCAGGACCCGAAAACATCTTCAGGAGACGGGAAGGAGGCTGATACGAAAAGAAGCGGAACTGTTACGACAGGTCGTGGATGCCGGGGATAAAATCCTTTCGCTGTCGGGCGGGAAGCGTTGTACCCGTTTCCAGGAAGAGTGGCCGCGACTCAAGGAAGCACTCGAGGAAGCACGGAATGCGGCGGACCGGATCGGCCCGTTAACGGAGGTAAAAAAGCTGACTGGTGGAAACTGGGGACGAAAAGAAGAGATCCTACAGCCGCGGGATCGATTGAAATCCCTCTGCGAAGAATGTCTCGCTGCTGCCGGTGGGAATGCCTGGCTGCCTGAGGAGAAAATCGTCCTACAGGAGCTGCTTACCGCTGTTGAGGAGATCCATCGCGGTTATCTCTGTCTGAAGGCGGAAGCAGGAGGGTTGGATTTCGACGAGCTTCAGGTCCGAGCGGTCCGGTTGTTACGGGACCATCCGGCGGTCGTCCGCCGTGTCCGGGAGCGCGTCCGTTACCTGATGGTGGACGAATACCAGGATACGAACGAAGCCCAAAAGATGTTGACTGATCTCCTTTGTCCCGGCCCCCACGGAGAACATGTGCCGGGGAAGCTTTTTGTGGTCGGTGATCCGAAACAGTCCATCTATCGTTTTCGCGGGGCCGATGTCTCTGTCTTTCGGCGAACGCGAGAGGAGATATTGGCGGAAGGTGGAAAGGAAGTGTCGCTTTTGGATAACTTCCGTTCTGAAGGTTCCCTCGTCAACTTTGTCAATGTTCTCTTCAGTGGTCTGATGTCCAACGATCCCAGGGATGATAACCACTATCGAGCAGCAGGCGCCAACCGGCAAGCCGAAGGGGATACTCGAGTGGAGATGCTTACCCTGCCTCCTTCGGCGGAAGAGGGAAAGGGGGAGCATCGAGAGCTGGAAACGGCGGCCATCGCTCGCCGTATCCGGCAGCTGGTCGACGAGGGAATCCCTCCAGGGGACGTGGCGGTGCTGTTTCAAGCCATGACTCATGTGAAAATATTGGAGGAGGCTTTGATAGCTCAGGGGGTTCCGTGTTATGTCGTAAAGGGGAGCGGATTTTTCGAACGGCAGGAAATTACGGATGTTCTCCACTTGTTACGGCTGCTGGCTGACCCTTCGGACCGGTTGGCCTTGACGGGTCTTCTGCGCTCTCCTTTTTGTGCCGTTTCAGATGAGACCCTTCTTCGGATCTGCTCGAAGCAAGGATGGGAGCGTGAACTCTCTGCCTGGGCAGAGACGGAGGGACTTGCACCAGAAGAGCAAGAAAAATTGTTGCGCTTCGCCGCTTACCTCTCCCGTTGGCGCTATCTTCAAGGGCGGATTACCGTAGCGGAACTTCTGGAGCGGGCTCTGGAGGAATCAGCTTACCGTCATGTTGTATGGGCACTCCCACAGGGAGAACAAGCAAGGGCTAACCTGGACAAATTTCTTCGTCTCACTCGCACCTGGCAGACAGATGCTCCCTATTCCGTGCACACCGTACTCCAAAATGTCAACCTCCTGATTCAACGCCAAGCCAGGGAGACGGAAGCGGCGGTGGAAGCAGAAGAAGGGAATAGTGTAAAATTGATGACCATTCACCAGGCTAAAGGGCTGGAGTTTCCCGTGGTCATCGTTCCCGATCTCTCCCGCCGGCCCCCGCGGGAGATGCCGGATCTGCGGGTAGACCGGGAGAGCGGCTTGGTCATCCGTCTGGCGGATCTACGGCTGGATCGGGTGGAGACGTACCGTTGGCGGGAAGTGAAAGAAAAAGAAGAGAGGTTCGACCGAGAAGAATCGGTTCGTCATTTTTATGTTGCGATCACCCGGGCGGAAGACCGAATCATTTTGAGCGGTCTTCCGCAAAAACACCGAGGCGTAGAGAAAGGGGAGGGAATCCTTTCCGCCGACACTTGGAGCAAATGGTTGGATGCCCTCCTAGGCTATGACCGAATCGATTGGGAAAAAGGGACCTGGGGCTTTCCGAATGAGGGTCCCTGTATTCAGGTGGAAGCCTTTAGCGAAGCGGAGGTTACCGAGGAAGATGTTGTCCCTTCCTTGTTGGATCAAGGTTGGCTGGAGAAGCCGGTAGATGAGGGAGGCTCCTCACTTCCCAGCCTGACGATCGCCGCTCCCAGAGGTTGGACTGAGGCGGATAATCAGGAAGTCAGTGTCACAGATTTGACCCTTTTATCCAACTGTCCTCGTAAATTTTATTACACTTATCATCTGGGGCTTTCGCCGCTGGAAGAGGAAAAGGTACTCCCAACAGAAGCTGTAGGAAAGCAGGGGGAAGAAACAGGTGCTTATCGGCTGGATCCCCGGATGAAGGGGCAAATCGTCCATAAGTTGTTGGAAGTGATCCCATCCGTACCTCCTGCTCCGGAAGAACTGGACCTTCTCTGCCGGGAAGCACTCGATCAGTGGGGAGTGGCAGCGAGCCAGCGACAGAAAGCACTCGCGGAGTTGCTGCCGATGGTGGAAACCTACTTGAGTAGCCGCTTTTACCGGGAGTTGCCCCGTCTGACCGGTTTAAAACAGGAAGCTCGCTTTATTGGGCGTACCCAAGGGCTGGAGATTGAAGGGATTATCGATCGGCTCCACTGTACATCGGAGGGGGAATGGGAGCTGATTGATTACAAAACCAACGATGTGGATGCCAATAGTGTGGCAAGCATGGCAGCGGAGTATCTTCCTCAGTTGCGTTTGTACGCCTTGGCGGCCCAAGAAGAATGGGGAATCCGGGTTGACAGGGCGATCCTCTATTTTTTAAAGCCAGATCAAGTGGTCTCCCATGAAGTTACATCGGAATGGCTAAGGGAAGCCGAAGCGACACTGGACGAGTTAGCCTGTCTCCTGAAGCAGGGAAGTACCATAGAAGATTTCTTTCCCCGTCCGGGAAAGCGCTGTGGTTATTGCGGATACCGGAGGATCTGTGAAGCGGGGTTTCGGGTCTAACCCTCCGGATCGCCGACGGTTGGCAAGTGGGTGTGGTATGATGAAAAAATAGCTATCCCCTTTGATTTTTTTGTTTGACGGTGCGACTTGGGGAAGAGCCGATAGAGAAAAGAAGAAGGAGAGCATGAAGATGGGAGTGGAAGCGGGCAAGACGGGGAAAAAGTTGGCCGTCTGGTGGGCCAAGGGATGGGTGAGGAAGACGGTTTGGACGCTGACAGCTCTTTTCGCTGTTTTTTTCCTTACCTTCAATATCCTGATTCAAATCCAGGATGTAAGTGCTCTTGACCGGGCGGTTCCCCAGCCAACTCTGATTTATGATCGGGAAGGCCGGATAGCCAGTAAAATCTCTGCCTCCAAAGTAGAAGGTCTCCGGTTGCAGGAAGTTCCCCTTCACATGATCCAGGCGGTGATTTCGGTCGAGGATCAGCGTTTCTATCGTCACTCCGGGGTGGATTATGTCGGAACCACACGTGCGGCCCTGTCTAATCTGTGGGCGGGGGGGACGGTTCAGGGCGGCAGTACCCTTACTCAGCAATTGGCTAAAAACGTATTTCTTACCCACGAACGTACCTACAAACGGAAGGTAAAGGAAGTTCTTCTCGCCAAAAAAATCGAACGCACTTATTCCAAAGATGAAATTATGGAGATGTATCTCAACACGGTCTACTTCGGTGAGGGAGCGTGGGGGCTGAAAAAGGCAGCCCGCACCTACTTTGGTAAAGAGGTGAAAGACCTTACCCCCGGTGAATCGGCCATGTTGGCCGGGTTGATCAAGGCCCCGTCTTCTCTGTCGCCGGTGAAACACTTTAACCGGGCGATGGAAAGGCAGAGTATCGTGCTAAAACTGATGAAAGAACAGGGGTTTCTCTCCGATGAAGAGGTTGAGAAAGCCAAAAAGGAAAATATCGTCCTGGAAGGACAGGAAACCGATGAATACCGGGGGCGGTATCCTTCTTACGTCGACGCTATCATCCAAGAGGCGATTCAGCGTTACGGCCTGACAGAGAAGGAAGTGTTAAACGGAGGACTCCGCATCTATACGGAATTGGATCCAACGATGCAACGGGCGGCGGAAACGGTTTACCGAAAGGATGCCCTGTTTCCCGACGGCGGAGGAGAGCGAAAGGTACAGAGTGGATCTGTGCTGATCGATCCAAAAACCGGCGGATTACGCGCGCTTGTCGGAGGGCGAGGGGAGCATGTTTTTCGCGGGTTCAATCATGCCACCCAACTGAAGCGGCAACCGGGTTCCTCCATGAAACCCTTGTCCGTCTACGCCCCAGCGATCGCCAGCGGGTACGGGATCGATACACACCTACAAGACAAACCGACCCAGTTTAACGGGGGTTACGCCCCGAAGAATTACGATGGAAACTATCGGGGTGAAGTAACCATGTATGAGGCCCTGATCGAATCCAAGAATGTCCCAGCCGTCTGGCTTCTGGAACAGATCGGAGTGGAAAAAGGATACCGGTTCGCCAAAGCTGCCGGTATTCCGTTGACGGATGAAGACCATCGCCTCAGTCTAGCCCTGGGTGGCCTTACGGAGGGAACCAGCCCCCTTGCCATGGCCCAGGCTTACTCTGCTTTTCCCAATGACGGGCTGATGGTGGATGCTCATGCTATCCGCAAGGTGGAAAATGTGGACGGTGAGCCGGTAGCCCATTGGTATAAAAAGACGACCCGGCTGATGAAACCAAAAACGGCGCAGCATATCACTTATCTATTGCAGGGAGCTGTTCGGGAAGGGACAGGGAAAAACGCCGCCATCCCCGGTCGGCCCACTGCCGGCAAGACAGGAACTACCCAACTCCCCGACTCCGATCGGAAGGGTTCCAAGGATCATTGGTTTGTCGGCTATACCCCGGAACTGGTCGGAGCGGTCTGGATCGGTTACGATAAAACCGATGCCCAGCATTTCCTTACTTCCTCCAGCGGTCAGACCGCCGCACGGGTCTTCAGGCAGATGATGGCCGGGGCCCTGGCGGGAAAGCCGGTTCACAACTTCAACCTTTCCACGGTGAAATGGAAGACGCCTCCCCGGGTACATCGGGAGGAAAAGCCGAAAAAAGAGCAAAAAAACCTTCGGAAAAAATTGGAGAAAGAGTGGAAGAAGAGAAAGAAACATTGGGAGAAACAATGGAAAAAGCAGAAAAAGGAATGGGAAAAGAGATGGAAGAAATGGGGAGAAGGATAAAAGGGTAGGATACAGCTTTTTCCCTGGATTTTAGGTACCTGTCTTGGTTACGATAAAAAAGGAGAGACGATCATTGCTTGATGATTTTTTTACTCAGCTAGTTGGTGCGTTTGCCCGCCTAGTTACCGCAGGATTTCTTATTTGGATGGCTTTTGTTGTGCTGTTGTTCTTCAAAGAATTATTTACTCCCGGTGATGTACGGGTCAAGGAGTATCTATACAGGGTTTGGCGTATGCTGTTGTTTTCTTTTGAAATAACCGCTTACGGCGGCGTCCTTGTGGCGTTGTTTTTCCTGATAAAGGGCGGGGAAGAGGAAGGCTGGGGCCTCCTATATGGTCTCATGCTAACGATGGCGATCCTGGCTTCCTGGCTGTTCATTCGGCTGCGTATCCGGACCGTTAGTCTCCGTCGAAAAAAAAACGATTCAAGGGATTATTGAAAACATCCCTCTGCAAGTGGATTTTGACTTGCAGAGGGATGTTTTTCATGGTCTAGTCCGCTAGGTGAGTCGGCCAATCTCTCTCACCTATTTCCTCTTTACTTTGACGGGCTATTTCGAGATAATATAAGGAAAAAGTTTTTCAAATCTCTCTTAGGTGAGTGAATCATGCCGATTGAGGAATTGCTTGAAAAAGCGGGTCGCTACCTGAAAAAAGAAGAATTGGAGCAGGTGGAGAGAGCATACCTGTTCGCTGAGGAGGCCCACGAAGGGCAGACCCGTAAATCGGGGGAGAAGTATATCCTTCACCCGGTAGCGGTGGCTGGTATCCTCGCTGACCTTCAGATGGATGCTACCACCCTGACCGCCGCGATCCTTCACGATGTCGTCGAAGACACTGGAGTCACCTTGGATATGCTGGAAGCGGAATTCGGTGAAACCGTGGCCCAGATCGTGGATGGTTTGACGAAATTGAAAAAACGGATGAAATATAAATCCAACGCCGAACATCAAGCGGAGAACCATCGCAAGATGTTCGTCGCCATGGCCCAGGACATCCGGGTCATCCTTATCAAATTGGCAGACCGTCTACACAATATGCGGACGCTTAAGTTCTTGCCTGAGGAGAAACGGCGCCGGATCGCCAAAGAAACCTTAGAGATTTTTGCACCGCTCGCCCATCGGCTCGGGATTTCGACCATCAAATGGGAACTAGAAGATATCGCCCTTCGCAACATGAATCCCCAGCAATACTATCGGATTGTTAACCTGATGAAGAAGAAACGGGCGGAAAGGGAACAATATCTGCATCAGGTGACCGATACTCTCCGAGAGAGATTGGAATCGATGAATCTGGCGGCTGATATTTCCGGCCGCCCGAAACATATCTACAGTATTTATCGAAAAATGGTCAAGCAACATAAGCAGTTTAATGAGATTTACGACTTGTTGGCAGTGCGAGTGATCGTTGATTCGATCCGGGACTGCTATGCGGTGTTGGGGATCATTCATACCATTTGGAAGCCTATGCCTGGTCGCTTTAAAGATTACATCGCTATGCCGAAGACCAATATGTACCAGTCGCTTCATACGACTGTCATCGGCCCTAAGGGTGAACCGATTGAAGTGCAGATCCGGACAAAGGAGATGCACAAGATTGCCGAGTATGGAATCGCCGCTCACTGGGCCTATAAGGAAGGGCCCCCCTCCGATGGGGCTTCTTTCAATGACAAACTGAAGTTTTTCCGCGAAATCCTGGAGTTGCAACAGGATGCCCACGATGCTCAGGAATTCGTGGAGAATTTAAAGATGGACTGGTTTTCCGATGCGGTCTTCGTCTTTACCCCGAAAGGGGATGTTTTGGAGTTGCCGGCGGGTTCTGTGCCTTTGGATTTTGCTTACCGCATCCATACGGAAGTGGGGAACCGCTGCATCGGGGCCAAGGTAAACAACAAAATCGTCCCTCTGGACCACCAATTGAAGACCGGGGATATTGTGGAAATTCTCACTTCCAAGCACAGCTATGGACCGAGTCGCGACTGGCTGAAGATCGTCCAATCTTCCCAAGCTCGCAGCAAGATTCGTAACTGGTTTAAGAAAGAGCGCCGGGAGGAGAGTGTCGCCAAAGGGCAGGAAATGATCGAATCTGCTCTGAAAAAGCAGGATTATGATAGTTCCCAGATCCTCAATAGCGATCGGGTGAAGGAAGTGGCAAGCAAGTTTAACTTTCCCGATGAAACGGATATGTACGCCGCCGTGGGTTATGGCGGTATCTCCACCGCCCAGGTTGTCAACCGATTGACGGAGGGACTTCGACCGGAAGAGGAGAAACCGCTCGTTCTGCCTGACGTGAAGTCGATGCCGGCTCCGCGCCGGACCGGATATGGTGTTCAGGTCAAAGGCGTGGACAACCTGCTAGTCCGCCTTTCCCGTTGTTGTAATCCAGTCCCGGGGGATGAGATTAAGGGTTTCGTCACGCAGGGTCGTGGGGTATCGGTACACCGTTCAGATTGCCCCAACCTGAACGGTGTCGTAAAGGAGCGGATGGTCCCCGTCGAGTGGGAAGGGGTTCCGGATCAATCCTATAACGTGGATATCGAAATTTCCGGTCTGGACCGAAGCGGCCTCTTGAATGAGGTACTTCAGGTGGTAGCCGCTACAAAAGTGGAGATTTCTGCAGTCAGCGGCAGGGCGGACCGTCGAGGCTTGGCCAGGATCGATATGAGTATTTCGATCCGGAACATCAGCCATTTGCAGTCCGTTGTGGATAAAATCAAGAGTGTACGAGACATCTATAGTGTCCGGCGCATTATGCAATAAGCGTCGATCGCTGAGGGGGAAAACTGTGCGTATCGTACTTCAGCGGGCCAAAAACGCCCGTGTCACCGTGGATGGTCGAAGTGTCGGCGAAATCGCCCACGGCCTGGTCTGCCTCGTAGGCTTCACCGAAGGTGACGGGGAGCTAGAGATTCGCTGGATGGCAGATAAGCTGATTCATCTTCGAATCTTCGAAGATGAGGAGGGCAGGATGAACCGTTCTCTTCTGGAAACGGGAGGGGCCATCCTCTCTGTTTCCCAGTTCACCTTGTATGGAGACTGCCGGAAAGGGCGCCGTCCCAATTTCATGGCAGCAGCTGAACCAGGGATTGCGAAAGATCTGTATCATCGGTTCAACGAGGAATTGAGATGCCGAGGAGTACCTGTTGAGACAGGCATTTTCGGGGCGATGATGGAAGTGAGTCTCACCAATGACGGTCCCGTCACCCTGACCCTGGAAAGCAAAGAGGGATAGGAAAAAAGGTTTCTCATTGTGGCTATGTTATAATCGCGACGTGTCTAAAAAACGTATGCATTTGGAACAAGGAGGACTTGTCAGATGTCTAATCACAGCCAACCTATCGATCAACTGGCAGTTAACACGATCCGAATGTTATCCATCGATGCGGTGGAGAAGGCCAAATCCGGCCACCCCGGAATGCCGATGGGGGCAGCACCGATGGCGTACGCCTTATGGGCCCGATTCATGAAGCACAACCCGACTAACCCGGATTGGTTCGACCGCGACCGCTTCATCTTATCTGCTGGTCATGGCTCTGCTTTGCTGTATAGCCTGTTGCATTTGTTTGGCTACGGTCTTTCCATGGAGGAGTTGAAAAACTTCCGCCAGTGGGGAAGCAAGACGCCGGGACACCCGGAGGCTAATCACGGCACCCCCGGTGTGGAGGCGACCACCGGCCCCCTGGGACAGGGAATCTCCAACGCCGTAGGGATGGCGATGGCGGAAGCTCACTTGGCGGCCCGTTTCAATCGGGACGGATTCCCGGTTATCGACCATTACACCTACACGATTTGTTCCGATGGAGATCTGATGGAAGGGGTCTCCGCCGAAGCTGCCTCTTTGGCGGGTCACCTCCAATTGGGGAAACTGATCGCCCTCTATGATTCGAACGATATCTCCCTGGACGGTCAGCTGGCGGAAGCCTTCACCGAGGATGTGCAGAAACGCTTCGAGTCCTACGGTTGGGAAGTGATCCGTGTCGAGGACGGCAATAACCTGGAAGCAATCCAGGGAGCCATCCAGAAAGCCCGGGCGGAGACGACCAAGCCCACGCTGATCGAAGTAAAAACCGTTATCGGATACGGCAGCCCCAATCTAGCCGGGACTCACAAGATTCACGGAGCTCCCTTTGGGCCTGAGGAGCGGGAAGAAGTGCGAAGGGCTTATGGTTGGGAAGGGGAAGAAGCTTTCCATGTACCCCAGGAAGCCCGAGAGCACTTCAACCGGTTCAAGGAAGAAGGCGATCGTGCGGAAAAAGAATGGAACGCTCTTTTCGAAGGATACAAAAAGGAGCATCCAGAACTGGCCCGTCAACTTGAAGAAGCTATTTCTGGAAAGCTCCCGAAGGACTGGGATGAAAAACTGCCCGCTTATCGAGCAGGAGATAAAGCGATCGCTACCCGAGCCGCTTCCGGTGAGGCTCTGAATGCTCTAGCAGAAAAAGTGCCTGCTTTGTTCGGCGGCTCCGCCGATCTAGCCTCCTCCAACAAGACGAATCTGAACGGGGAAGAGGTTTTCCACGCGGAGAATTATGCCGGGCGCAACGTCTGGTTCGGAGTGAGGGAACACGCGATGGGTGCTGCTCTTAATGGGCTAATGCTCCATGGTGGGGTACGTGCCTTCGGCGCCACCTTCCTCGTCTTCTCCGACTATCTGCGCCCCGCGGTCCGTCTAGCCGCGTTGAGCAAGCTTCCGGTGCTGTATGTCTTCACCCATGACAGCATTTCCGTCGGTGAAGACGGCCCTACTCACGAACCCGTGGAACAGGTGCCCGCCCTGCGTCTGATACCCAACCTGAAGGTGTTCCGCCCCGGTGACGCCAATGAGACGGTCGCCGCTTACCGATTCGCCATGAATCATAACGAGGGGCCTGTGGCGCTTGCTCTCTCCCGTCAGAATCTGCCCATCTTAGAGGGAACGGCAGAGCAAATCAAAGAAGGTGCTCAGAAAGGCGGTTATATCCTCGCTGATGCCGACGGGGGCAATCCAGATGTGATCCTGATCGCTACCGGTTCCGAGCTCAGTCTGGCGGTAGAAGCCAAGGGGAAACTGAAGGAACAGGGCGTAAATGCCCGGGTTGTCAGCATGCCTTGCCGTGAGCTCTTCTACGAACAGTCCGAAGTTTACCGGGAAACGGTTCTTCCCTCTTCCGTCGGTGCCCGTGTCGCCATCGAAGCGGCCCACCCCGCTGGTTGGGAGAAAGCCGTGGGAAGCGCAGGGACCATTATCGGGATCGATACGTTTGGCGCTTCTGCTCCTGGTGGCCTTGTGATGGAGAAATACGGCTTCCACGTGGAAAACGTCATTGAGAAGGTCAAGCAGGTTCTAAACAAATAACGCTTTCCGTAAACAAAAAGGCCCGTCTCCGAAAGGAAGACGGGCCTTTTTGTTATGCTCTAAAATATCAGGTGGGCCATGAGAGCAACGATCGGCAGGGAGATCAGCGTCCGCAGGAGGAAGATGAGAATCAGGTCTTTAAAGTTAACGGGAATCTTGGATCCCAATAGCAAACCGCCCACTTCAGACATATAGATCAGCTGGGTAACCGAAACACAGGCGATGACAAATCGAGTCATGT
The DNA here is from genome assembly GCF_042650125.1 of Salinithrix halophila. Classification (NCBI taxonomy): domain Bacteria; kingdom Bacillati; phylum Bacillota; class Bacilli; order Caryophanales; family Thermoactinomycetaceae; genus Salinithrix; species Salinithrix halophila. The sequence continues at coordinate 471,029 of NZ_JBHSAP010000009.1, read as the reverse complement.
CGCTTTCAATTCCGCTCCCGATGATAGCGGGAAGGAACATGTCGGCAAAGCCAATCACCATGGTTTGGGCCGCCTCTGCCGCTTCTGGGATCTGCAGCAGGGACAAGAGGGGAATAAAGGGAGCTCCCAGCCAGCGGAAGAAAGGCGTATATTCCGCTACGATGAGGGCGACGGTTCCCAGCGCCATCACGACAGGAACCACACCCATCCACATATCCAGTACGTTTTGAAGGCCGCCTTTCAAAACACGAGTAAACCGGTTTCCTTTGGCCCGTCCGGCTGCCTGGATCATCCCCCAGCGGAAGGCGGACGTTCCTTCGGGAATCGTTTCGTCCGCTTTCGCTTCCGCCCCGGGATAGAAGCTGTTCGGTTTGCGGGAGAGGGGAGGGATCCGGGGCATGATCAAGGCGGCGGCCAAACCTGCCAGCACAATGGTGAGGTAGTAGGGGAGAAAGAGATGGCTTAAGTCCATCTCTTTCAGCACAACGATGGTAAAGGTAATCGATACAACGGAAAAGGTGGTACCGATCACGATCGCTTCCCGTTTGTTATAGAAGCCTTCTTCGTATTGTTTGCTGGTCAGGAGTACCCCGATGGTTCCGTCCCCCAACCAGGAAGCGATACAGTCGATGGAAGAACGTCCCGGCAGAGTGAAGACCGGGCGCATGATACGCGTCAATAGCGCTCCGCATAGTTCCAGCAACCCAAAATCCATCAACAAGGGCAAGAACAGACCCGCAAAAAGAAAAACGGAAAAAAGGACGGGAATTAGATCAAAAAGGAGAAGTTGGCCGGTATTTTCTGACCAGACCCACTCCGGTCCGACTTGAAAGAGCGTCATCACCGCGAAAATCAAGCCCAACACTCTCGTGACCAACCAGGCGGGGGACACATCGAAAAGCGCTTTGAAAAACGGGCTCTTCATAATGAAGGAGGGTTTTACCATTTTGGTCAGGAGGGAACCGAGTACCGTCAGCAGGATGATACCGGTCCCCACTGTCGGCAGAACATCGATAAATTGTTGTTCCACCCAATCCGCCAGTAAGGCGACGGGAATCGTTATATCCTTTTTATAAGGGATGGGAATCATGAACAAAAAGATACCGATGAGGGAAGGCAAGATAAATTTCAGGTAGTCTGCAGCAGAGAAAGAAGGAAGGTTCGGGTTTTTCATAGGCTCACCTCAAGATGTCTATTTCAAGGAAACGGTTTTTCATGCATAACAATGCAATTTTATAACTTTTGGCGGGAAAGGGCAATCAACACTTATTTCCTTCGATGATGCGTGCGCCTGGTTCTCCGGCTGAGTGGTTGGCATGCTCTTCTCCACGTTTCATTTGAAAGCGGTTACGATCCGGTCTGCCGGGAAGAAGAGGCAGATACAGGGGTTCAGGGGCGGCCGATTGACGGAGAACGCAAAAAAACAGGCCCTCCTTTCGCTATTTAGACGCATTGTTTTAGATTCGATATCGGCGGGGCTCGTTCCTTCTAGCAGATGAATTCATATATAACCCTATATTGGAAATGAAACCCGCGGAGCGTTGCTCAAGAGATTCGCTCCACTTCTAGTTCCCTTCTAGTCCCCAGATATCTTGGGCAGACTAGGGTTGTCCATGGATAGGGCTGGAACCCTGGAAGGGAAGTGTTTCCGATGCGACGATCGAAGCAGGTACGGGAAACGGCTGTCCGTATGGTTCTGCACGGCTGGGTAGACCATCGGGATTCGTTGAAAACGGAGGATTCGGTTTCAGTACAGGTCACTCCTTCATATTTCGGGCTCCCTCTCCGGAGAGGTGCTGAGCCGGGATCTCTCATTGATTTCCGGCGGCGGCTGAGCTAGACTGGGAGTGGATTACAAGCATGGGATGTGAGGGGGGACGCGGGCGCCAGGATGGTGCACCGCGGTTTACTGATGAGAAAGATCCAGGTGTCGGGAGTAGATCCGGCCTTTCATCGTGATATCGAACTGATCTCGGGGCTCTTTTTCCCAAAAATAAAAGTGTCCATAGAGCCACATCAGGCGGAGGCTACGGTCCACTTTACTGTACAGGAGGGGGAACGGGTTGGTGTACGGGTTACCCTGACCGACCCGGAACGCGATCAAACCTGGCACGCTACCCATGAAGATGCTCTCTATCGGGAGGGAGTACCCTCACAACGGCGGAAACAGGTGAAACGCGCTGTCAACCACGCGCTCCTCCAGGTGCTGGAGAAAGCGACGGGGGTTCGCCAGCCTTGGGGTATCCTGACTGGAGTTCGACCGACCAAGCTTTTACATGGGATGCTTTTGGAAGATGTTCCGCTGGTCGAAGCAAAACGGGTTCTGGAGCGGGATTATTCCCTAATGCCCTATAAGATCGACCTTTTAGAGGAGATTATTCGACGTCAGAAAATCGCTTTGCCGGATCTGTATACGTTAGATCAGGCGGTTAGTCTGTATATCGGGATACCTTTTTGCCCGACAAAATGTGCGTATTGTACATTTCCCGCCTATGCGATCCGGGGGAAAAACGGGTCTGTCGAGGAATTTTTGGCCGGTCTCCACGAAGAGATAGAGGCGGTCGGGGCCTGGCTGGATCGTCACAACCTGCCGGTTACAACGATCTATTTCGGAGGGGGGACACCCACTTCCATCACGGCTGAACAGCTGGAGGAACTGTTTATACGCATGAAGGCTGCTATTCCTTCGTACGATGGCGTGCGGGAATTGACTGTGGAGGCGGGTCGCCCCGACACTCTGGATAAGGAGAAGCTTGACCTTTTGAAGCGATGGAAGGTGGATCGGATCAGTATCAATCCCCAGAGTTTTGAGGAGGATACCCTGAAGCTGATTGGCCGTCACCATACCGTGGAAGAGACTTTGGGCAAGTACCGGCTTGCTCGGGAAATGGGGTTGCACAATATCAATATGGACCTGATTATCGGGCTGCCTAATGAGGGTTTGGATACTTTCCGCCAATCCTTGGCTGTCATGGAGGAATTACGTCCTGAGTCCCTCACGGTCCATACGCTTTCCTTTAAGCGGGGCTCCCATATGACCCGCAATCCTGACAAGTACCGGGTAGCAGATGGAGAGGAAATCGGTCGTATGGTCCAGGAAGCCAGAGAGTGGACTCAATCCATGGGGTATGTTCCTTACTACCTTTACCGGCAAAAAAATATCTTGGGCAATCAGGAAAACGTCGGTTATGCTTTTCCCGGTGAGGAAAGCTTATACAATATTATTATCATGGAAGAGAGACAGTCGATCATCGGATTGGGATGCGGGGCCGTCAGCAAGATTATTTCGCCGGGCACCGGGCGCATCAATCGCTGGCCCAACCCGAAAGAACCTCAAGCGTATATTGACACCTATCGGGAACAGACAGAGAAGAAGTTGGCTGCCTTCGATGAGGCTTACGGAGTTGGGACCCGAGGCCGGGTATAAAATTGCGATCGGGTTTGCCGGTTGCTTTTTTGTTGGTGTATAAGAGTAGGTTACCGGTTCAGCGCAAGCATGAAGAACCCGTGAAAAGGGTACGATGTAAGGGGTTGGAAAGAAGGAAGGGAACTATGGAAACAATAAGGGATAAATTCGGAGTAAATCTGTGGAATCGGGATATTTCCGGATAATACCGCCAATAGACAGGGAATTTGCCCGAAAAAGGGTTGTAACAAAATGATCACGTTTTCGATCCCCCGAAAGATCTAACTCTTCGGTATCATAAGGGTTGGGTTGGAATATCCCATCAAAGTGATCGGATTCATGATAAAAGGAAAGGTGATGCCATTGGATAATATGGAGATCTTCCTGACACTCCTTATCATCCTGTTGAGCACGAAGCTGGCTGGGGATCTGAGTGTCCGGTTGGGTCAACCTGCCGTTTTGGGAAAGCTGATTGTCGGGATCGTCATTGGTCCCGCCGTTCTCGGCTGGGTGCAGGACTCTGATACCATCAAAGTTTTCAGCGAAATTGGCGTGGTTCTCTTGATGTTTATCGCCGGCCTGGAAACGGATGTGAAGGAGCTGAATCGGAACCGGAATTCCTCGTTAGCCGTCGCTGTGGGGGGGATCATCCTGCCGTTGGTGGGCGGATATTTCGGGGGCCTCGTTTTTGGAATGGATTCCACGGACGCACTCTTCCTAGGACTTCTGCTTTCAGCCACCTCGGTCAGCATTACGGTTCAAACCCTGCGGGATTTGGGGCAGCTCCGAACACGTGAAGCGGTTACCATTCTGGGAGCTGCAGTGGTGGATGACGTCCTCGTTGTCATTTTGCTCGCTTTCATGATGAGTTTCCTTGGCTCAGGGGGAGACCCGATCCTGTTGGTGATCGGGAAAAAAGTGCTCTTTTTCGGTGTAATCATCCTGGTTGGTTGGAAATTGGTTCCCTGGCTAATGCGACGCTTTTCCCCGCTTCGGGTGACTGAAACGGTGGTCAGCGCTGCACTTATTGTTACGTTTTTCTTCGCTTTCATGGCTGAAGGACTGGGTGTGGCCGCCATCATCGGTGCATTTGCAGCCGGTGTCGCAATCTCCACTACCAACTACAAGGAAGAAGTGGAACACAAGGTAGAACCCATTGCCTACGCGATATTTGTGCCCGTCTTTTTTGTCAGTATCGGGTTAAATGTCAGTTTTGAGGGGTTGGGCAACCAGATCGGATTCATGGTAATGCTCACGATTATCGCGATTTTTAGCAAGCTGATCGGGAGTGGTTTGGGCGCCCGTCTTACCGGCTTTAATAACAAGTCTTCCCTGGGGATCGGTTCGGGCATGATTTCCCGAGGAGAAGTGGCGCTTATCATCGCTGCCATCGGGTTGGAGTCGGAACTCTTATCTCAGGAGTACTTTACCGCCTCGATTATCGTCATTATCATAACAACCTTGGTTACCCCGCCTCTATTGAAGATAATCTTTGGCGAGAACAAAGATCGCCGGAAATCTACCGCCGAATCATGAAAACCAGTGGCCCATTATAGGTAACCCTTCTCTGATGAGTCCTACAACTGGAGTTACCGGACCCTCCCGGTAGCTCTTTTTCATACGAGTGAAAGCGAAGGGAGAAGAAAGCCAAACAAAAAACCGCGGAAGTTCCGCGGTGGAGAGAAGGGGAGTCAGTATCCCAGTTCGGGATAATCGGTGATAAATCCGTCGACGCCGGTTGCCCGCACCTCGTCAGCAGTCGCTTTGCTTCGGATCGTGTAGGGGAGGATTTTCATCCTATTCTGATGAACCCTGTTCACGAGCCGGTCATCTACCAGCTTATAATTGGGGTTAACATAGTCCGAGAATTCCTTCCATTCTCGAAGCTTTTCATCGGAAACCCCCTTCCGATATTCTGTCAGGCTAACCAGTACACCGGTTTGAACCCAGGGCTGCAGCCGGTGATAGGTGCGGAGAGAGTCGTGGTTAAAGGATTGAACGATGATTTTTCCGGGTCGGAAGCTAACGCCCTTTTTAAGAAGCATCAAGGCTACTTGTTTCTCAATCCCTGGATACAGTTCCGGTTTTTTTAGTTCGATGAGGATATTGATCGGTTGGTAGCGGTAGCGATCTAGGACTTCCTCCAGGGTGGGAACTTTTTCTCCGGCATATTGGGAGCTAAACCAGCTGCCGGCGTCCAATTGGCGGATTTCTTTCAAGGTGAGGTCTTTGACTTCACCGGAACCGTTGGTGGTCCGATCCACGGTATTATCATGCATCAGAACGAGATGGCCGTCTTTGGTGCGTTGAACATCCAGTTCAAAATAATCGGCTCTCATTTTAACCGCCTTGTCAAAAGCCGCGAGGGTATTTTCCGGAGCGTACCCGGATGCCCCTCGATGGGCAACGTTGATAAATCCTGCCTTCTCCTGCACTTTTACCTTCCGTTGCTGATTCGTCTCCGCAAAAACCGTGCCTGCGGTAAATCCATCCATCAGCGGAGTCCCAGTAATCGCTAATGTCAGTGTAAAGGCGGCCAACAGTTTCCCGATCCGACCCATGAATGCAACCTCTCCTTATTTATAGAGTCAAGGCTCATTGTAGTGTCCGAATGTAAAGGTTATTTGAAATACAACAAAAGTTTATGCTAATCCTCGTTCATTGGTTGTACAATCCGGTTTCCGGGAGGGTCATCCATAATTCCCCGCTAGCCCTTCATCTCTGAACCTCTCCCATCATACAATGCAGGGCCGGAGGATATTGCGTATAGGATTGGGCCTGATAAGGGGGAGGAAGCGATGGTCGAAGGACAGTTGGTTTGTTCGAACTGTTCGAGTAACGTACCATTCCACCATGAAGATGGAATCTGCAGTTGCGGCGGAGCATTTCTGGTTGTTTACGACCTGGAGCGAATCCAACGTGTGTGGTCGAAAGAGGAGATTGCACGAAGATCAGCAACGATGTGGCGTTATAAGGAGCTCTTACCTATACAGCGGGAGAACGACATTGTTTCTTTAGGGGAAGGGTGGACGCCTGTTCTCCGCTTTCCCGAGTGGGAGAAAAAATTATCGCTGGGCCGGCTGTGGGTGAAAAGAGAAGAGCAAAACCCCACAGGCAGTTTTAAAGCACGAGGGTTTTCCGTTGCGGTCTCTCTGTTAAAAAGTCGAGGCATCCGGCGGGCTGCGGTCCCTTCTAATGGGAATGCCGCATCGGCACTTGCCGCCTATGCGGCCCGGGCAGGAATGGAAGCTTTTGTTTTTGTGCCGATGGATTGCCCGGGGATGATCGTGGAGGAAGCCCTTCGCTACGGTGCCGAGACCTGTCGTGTGGATGGCCTGATCCATGATGCCGGGAAGCTGATCGAGGACGGTAAACAGAAAGAGGGTTGGTTTAACGTCGGAACCGCCAAGGAGCCCGGGCGAGTGGAAGGAAAGAAAACGATGGGCCTGGAGCTGGCGGAACAGTTGGGCTGGAAGGTTCCTCATGTGATTGTTTATCCCACAGGCGGGGGCTCCGGCCTGATCGGAATCTGGAAGGCTCTTTGCGAACTGAAGGAGTTGGGTATGATCGAGGGGGATTTGCCTCGCTTTGTCAGCGTACAGGAGACCGGTTGCACGCCCGTGGTTGATGCCATGCATTCCGGAGCGGAAAGGCTGGTTCCTTATGGTGAATCGACCACTGCGAGCCCGATCGGTGTCCGGGTCCCCAATCCGCCTGCCGGAGATTTGATCCTTTCGATCTTGCGGGAGACCGGCGGCACTGCGGTCGCGGTGACCAGAGAAGAGATCAGATTAGCTCAACGGGCCATGGGGCTTCAGGGGATTTCCGCCTCCCCGGAAGGCGCCGCAACTTGGGCCGGATTGATCCGGTTGCGGGAATCGGGGGATGTCCAGGCTGGAGAGCGGGTCCTTCTCTTTAACACGGCTCACGCCCTTAAATACCTGCCTTGGCCGGCACCGGCCTCTGTTCCTGTGGCCCGGAATTACCAGGAATTCGCTGTGAATCGAAACAAGGGATGATCCTTCAAAGCACGGGCATCCCTACATCCATCGGGTCATTAACCGGCGACCATTCCATGGACTCCGGTTTTTTTGTATTTGAAAAACCAAGAGGTTTTAACTGCCCGTCTTCCCGTCCATTTTAGCGAAGGGTTTCATCTACCTAGCACTCTCCAGTCGCTGATGACGTAGATTACTATAGGTAAGTTTTTCTCAGAGCACAGGAGGGGGAAACCATCACTAATGAGGTACCCGAAAAGTAAATGGTTACAGGTGGGATTGTTGGCTAAGAACAAAAAAACGGCATCTTTGCTCCCCGTGACGTCTCTTTACACGGAAAAAAGCTTGGCCCGTTTCGTCAAGTATTATTCCATAGTCTACGTCAAACCCGACAGCGGAGGGCAGGGACGGGGAATTATCCGGGTGGATCGATTGCCTAAGGGAGGGTTCCGCGTTCAATGTGATAAAAAAAACATGTTTGCCTGTAACGCTTCGGTTTTGCAAAAGGTTCTCAAGAAGCTGACCCAGGGGAAAAAACATATCATTCAGCAGGGAATCCAGAGTGTGACCCCTGATCACCGCCCCTTTGATATTCGTGTCCACGTCCAGCTTGTAAGGGGGGGATGGGTGGTAGGCGGGATGGCCGGCAAACTGGGGAAACCGGGGGAAGCAATCACCAACCGGCACGGGGGAGGCTTGCCGATAGAGGTGGGAAAGCTCCTTACCCGATATGTCAAAATGGATACGAAAAAAGCCAACCGTGTGAAAAAATCCTTGGGCCAAGCTGCCATCGCCGCAGCGATTGGGATGAGCAAAGGCTATCCACACCTTTTGGAGTACGGAGTGGATATCGGAGTGGACAAAAAAGGGAAGCTATGGATCTATGAAGTGAACATTACCCCTGGTGTGGCTATTTTCTGGAATCTCAAGGACAAAAGCAACTACTATCGGATTCTCGCCAATAGGAAAAAGCCGTCTCCTTTATCTAGGCGGCAGAGCCTTGCATAAGCGAGGCTGTTTTTTTATATTTTGCGAGCGGGAAAACCCTTAGATGGATGAAAGCGAGCGTCGTTCGGTATCCCCCTGCAGGGATACTTAGAACGTCATTTCAGCCTGAGACATGGCAACGAAACTCTTTTTTAACCGTGGGGCCCACGGGGTTCGCTTGGTCCATTTCTCCGGGTTACTGGAGATTACCCAAGAATCCCCTGCGTTTTCGCATGGGGAGTGGTCAATTGTGTACTAATACAAGAAAAAACCCCCGTCCCCGGAGGTGGATGAGTCCATATAAGGGAAATCAGAGAAGCGAAACAGGGCGATGATCAAAGAGTGGGCGAGAGTGGCTCAGAGGTAACTGTTGTTGATTTGCTGCATGATCCACTGATTGGAACAACAATCGTTCAGTTTGGTTTCGCGGTTTTCTTCGATAGGTTCACCGCACACTTGGCAAACTTCCTGTTTGGTGTGCATCAGGCATCCCTCCCGTCTGTGTTAGTACACATTATATTATAACAGTTCTGATATGTAAACAGTGTACTAATACAAATTTGCAAAACCGGGCGGCACCTTTTGGTACTTAAAGGCTTGACTTTTCTCCCTCTTTCCCGTAGAATGCTGACTTAACAAGTTTTTTACCGATTCAGGAAGCCAATGATGGGAAAAGTACCCGATCCAAGGGCAGTTAGAGAGAAGGCGCCGTCGGCTGCAAGCGCCTTTCTGTACCGGACTGGGGAAAGACACCCGGAGGTTCCGGGCCGAACTCCCTTTAAGGGGACAGTAGACCTGGACGTCAACCGGACGATACCCGGTTATATTGAGCGGGAGGCGTCAACATCGGCGCCTTCAACAAGGGTGGTACCACGGGAATTGTGAACCCAATCTCTCGTCCCTGACAATAAGGTCAGTGGCGGGAGATTTTTTATATTCACGGATAAAAAGGAGGCGTAGAGGGTGAATTTTCGTATTCCCCGGGGCACAGTGGATCTGATGCCAGGTGAAGTGGAAAAATGGCAGTACATCGAAGAAAAAGCGCGAGATCTATGCCGTCGTTACCATTTCTCTGAGATTCGTACCCCGATCTTCGAGCAGACGGAATTGTTCCAACGGGGTGTGGGGGAAACCACCGATATCGTGGAGAAGGAAATGTACACCTTTACGGATCGGGGAGGGCGCAGTCTTACGCTGAGACCGGAGGGAACTGCTGGGGTGGTTCGATCCTTCGTAGAAAAGAAAATATTTGGGGAACCCCAGCCGACAAAATGGTTTTATATTGGTCCGATGTATCGTTATGAGCGTCCTCAAGCCGGACGGCAGCGCCAATTCCATCAGTTTGGTATTGAAGTCTTCGGTACGACGGATCCGGCTCTGGATGCGGAGTTGATCGATCTGGGCTGGCAATTTTACCGTTCTGTGGGGCTAGAAGGGGTAAAGGTGGATCTGAACAGCGTCGGCTGCCCCGAGTGCCGCCCGGTTCACCGGACGAGGCTGATCGAGTACCTCACCCCTCACAAGGAAGCGCTATGCAAGGATTGTCTGTCCCGCCTGGACCGAAATCCTATGCGCATCCTGGATTGCAAAAACGAAAGCTGTCAACGGGTAACGGAGCACGCTCCTCGAATGGTGGATCATCTCTGTGAAAATTGTCGTCCTCACTTCGAGTCAGTAAAAGAAAGCCTGGATTTGCTCGGGGTGGATTATCGACTGAATACTCGTTTAGTGCGGGGCCTGGATTATTACACCCAGACGGCTTTTGAATTCATTCTAGAAGGACAGGGTGGTCAAGCTGGATCTGTCGGAGGGGGCGGCCGCTATAATGGTCTCGTGGAAGAGATCGGAGGGCCTGAGATGCCGGCGATCGGTTTTGGCCTCGGTTTGGAACGCGTGATGCTGGCATTGGAATCCCAGAAAGTAGAACTCCCCCTCTCCAAGGAAGTAGACTGTTTTCTGGTTACCCTCGGGGAAGAGGCGAAAAAATGTTCTATCACGCTCCTAAAGGAGCTACGCCAGGCTGGCTGTTCCGCTGAACGGGATTATTTGGACCGGAAGATGAAAGGACAACTGAAAGCGGCGGACCGAGCCCATGCCCGATTTGTGGCTATCCTAGGTGAGAACGAACTAAAGGAAAACCGTATTGTCGTCAAGGAGATGGCGACAGGGGAACAAGAGGCGATCCAGCTTAACAAGCTAGTGGAATACGTGCGCCAGGTGCGTAAGGGTTAGAGGCAAAGGAGGAACCGAAATGTTGTACCGTACCCATCCCTGCGGGGAACTAACTACAGAACACGTGGGAGAGACCATCATACTAAACGGTTGGGTGCAGAAGCGGCGGGATCTGGGAGGACTTATTTTCTTAGATCTGCGGGATCGCTCAGGCCTTGTTCAGGTGGTGTGCAACCCCGAAATGTCAGGGGAGGCGGCTGCAATCGCGGATAAGGTACGGAGTGAATACGTAGTCGCCGTCCGGGGACGTGTAATGGCTCGGGCTGAAAGCACGGTCAACCCCAAGATGAAGACGGGAGAGATTGAAGTTCAGGCTTCAGAGCTGGAGATCATCAATGAGGCCAAGACCCCGCCCTTTGCTGTCGAGAATGAGGTGGAAGTGGATGAAACGACCCGCCTGAAACATCGCTATATCGACCTCAGACGGCCGGTGATGCAGCGGACCCTGTTGCTTCGGCACCAGGCGATGCAGATTGCGCGCCGATATCTGTCTGATCATGGGTTTATCGAAGTGGAGACTCCGATGTTAACCAAAAGCACCCCTGAAGGCGCTCGGGATTATCTCGTCCCGAGCCGGGTTCACGACGGGGAATTCTATGCCCTTCCTCAATCCCCGCAGATCTTTAAGCAGCTATTGATGGTTTCCGGAATGGAACGGTATTTTCAGATTGTACGTTGTTTCCGGGACGAAGACCTCCGGGCGGATCGGCAACCAGAATTTACTCAGATCGATATTGAAGCCTCTTTTCTGGAGCCGGAAACGTTCTTGTCCATGATGGAGGAGATGGTAGCTACCCTGTTCGAAGAAACAATCGGGCACAAAGTGGAACGTCCCTTCCAACGCCTCACCTATAGGGAAGCGATGGAACGGTTTGGTACCGACCGCCCCGATCTTCGGTTTGGCATGGAGCTGGTCGATTTGTCCGATGTCGCCAAAGAGAGTGGATTCAAGGTTTTTGCTTCCACCGTGGCCAACGGAGGACGCGTTCGGGCAATCAACGTCAAGGGCCAGGCCGGCTGGAGTCGGAAACAGATTGATGAGTGGGGCTCCCAAGCACAGGAGTTGGGCGCCAAGGGGTTGGCCTGGATTGCCGTTAAAGAAGAAGGAGCCAAAGGTCCGGTGGCCAAGTTCCTCGATGAAGCCGAGTGGCACGACATCATGAATGCGACACAGGCGGAAACAGGCGATCTTCTTTTCTTTGTCGCCGATGCCCCGAAAAAATCCGCTGAAGTGCTGGGCGAGCTCCGCTTACGCTTGGCGAAGACACTGGGTCTCATCCCGGAGGGAGAATTCCGCTTCGTCTGGGTGACTGAATTCCCGCTCCTTTCTTATGACGAGGATGCCGGTCGTTGGTTTGCGGAACATCACCCCTTTACCAGCCCGGTAGAGGAAGATATCCCCTTATTGAAAACGGACCCCGGTAAGGTTCGGGCCAAAGCTTACGATATGGTACTTAACGGCTATGAGATCGGAGGTGGCAGCCAACGTATTCATCGGCGAGAAGTCCAGGAGGCGATGTTTGAGGCACTGGGGTTCACCATGAAAGAAGCGAAGGAGAAATTCGGGTTCCTGTTGGATGCTTTTGAATACGGAGCTCCCCCTCATGGCGGTGTTGCCTTCGGCTTCGACCGGATCGTCATGCTGTTGGCGGGTCGTACCAACCTGCGGGAAACCATCGCTTTCCCTAAAACGGCCAGTGCCAGTTGCTTGTTAACACAAGCCCCGTCACGGGTGGAGGAGAGTCAGCTTGCCGAATTGCACATTTCGCTTCGGAAAGAAAAAACGACGAAAGATTAAGAAAATGGACGGTTCTGCCACGATCTTTCCCCTTGATAATCGGGAGAGCGCTGTGGTAACATAAAAACACAAAAGAGAGCCCTAAGATGTTCGTGATCCACCGACAGTTTTGAGCCAACACCTTTTACTGCGGGAGCCTGAGTCACCGATGAGCGCAGATGCCCCTTTGAAGGGACCTGTTAACATCGGTGCAGGGCACCCACCTGCGAGAGCAGGTTCAAAACTAAGGAGAACCACGGCATAATTGGGGCTCTTTTTTTTGTATGAAAAAATCAGCTCCTCTGTGGGATAATAGATGGGAATCGGAAGTCCATATCAAAGGAGTCTGCTATGATTATCGGCGTGGATATTGACGGAACCATCAAGAACACTCAGGAAGCGGCGGTTCGTTGCTTCAATGATGAGCTGGGTCGAACGGTACAATGTGAAGATCTGCGAGAATTTCATTTGGATACCGCTTTCGGATTGGACCGAAAAGAGGGACGCCGTTTATGGCGAAAGCTGGAGCCGAAAATATACTCCTTGGGTGTCCCCCTGGAGAATGCATCTACGGTGTTGACCGATCTCAGAGAGCGAGGACACGATATCATCTTCATTACCGCCCGACCGGGAATGCCTCACATTACCGAGGTAACCAAGACGTGGTTGAAAAAACACAACTTCCCCTACGACGGCGAAAACCTTCATATGAATTCCCAGGATAAAGCCAAGGTGGCACAACGTTTGGGTGTTGGCCTTTTCTTTGAAGATGCTCCCCAGCACCTGGACCGGCTGATCAGGGCCGGGGTTCCGACGGTCATCATGGATGCCGTGTATAATCGGGATTATCCCGGTGATGTTCCCCGTATCACCAGTTGGAACGAGGCTTATCAATGGGTGGAAAAATACGAGAAAGTCGAAAAACCGCAGCTCCATTAAGGGGCTGCGGTCTTAAATGATGGTTTACGGTTTTTTTTCACCGGGTTGTTTCACCCAGGCCATGTACTCTTTCAGCTTTCCTTCGTATCCGTGGTCTGTGGGGTGATAAAAGGACTTGTCGCCGTGTTCGTCGGGGAGGTACTGTTGATCTACCCAGCCCCGTGGATAATGGTGGGGGTATCGATAGCCTTGGCCCCGTCCCTGGTCTTTGGCCCCTGGGAAATGGGCGTCCCGCAGGTGAGGAGGAACCTCCGCGCGGGATTCCCGTTTTACGGCTTCCATCGCTTCGGATATTCCCTGGACGACGGCATTGGACTTAGGAGCGGTAGCAATATAGATGACGGCTTCCGCGAGCGGAATCTGCGCTTCAGGGAGACCGATGTGTTCCACGGCTTGTGCAGCGGCAGAAGCGACCAACAGCGCCCTAGGGTCTGCCATGCCTACGTCTTCAGCTGCATGGATGAAAACCCGGCGGGCGATGAAGCGGGGATCTTCACCGGCGTGGATCATCTTAGCCAAGTAGTAGAGGGCGGCATCGGGATCGGAACCGCGCATGCTCTTGATGAAGGCGGAAACGATGTCATAGTGCTGATCGCCGCCTTTATCATAACGGATTACTTTCTGTTGAATCGATTCTTCTGCCACCTCTAAGGTAATGTGGCGGGTTCCGTCTTCATCCGGAGGGGTAGTGACGACTGCTAGTTCCAGGGCGTTGAGAACATTGCGAGCATCTCCCCCGGCAATTCGGACTATATGCTCCAAAGCTTCTCGGTCAACCTTCGCCCCGTATAAACCGAGGCCTCGTTCTTCGTCTGCAAGAGCACGTTCCGCCAGACCGGTCAGCTCCTTCTCGGAAAGGGGTTGCAGCTGGAAGATACGGGAGCGGGAGAGCAAGGCGGAATTAACCTCGAAGGAAGGGTTTTCCGTCGTCGCGCCGATCAGGATGATGGTCCCATCCTCGACATAGGGGAGGAGGGCATCTTGCTGGGATTTGTTGAAGCGGTGGATTTCGTCGATGAAGAGGAGGGTTCGCGTGCCGTACATTCCGAGACGTTCTTTCGCTTCTTGGGTAAGGCGTCGAATGTCGGCTACCCCGGATGTAACGGCATTCAGTTGTTCAAAGTGGGCCTTGGTTGTACCGGCGATCACCTTGGCCAACGTGGTTTTGCCGGTCCCAGGAGGTCCATACAGGATAATGGAGGAAAGCTGGTCTGCCTCGATGGAACGCCGTAAAAGTTTGCCCTTCCCGAGAAGGTGGGATTGCCCCGCTACCTCGTCAAGGGTGCGGGGGCGCATCCGGGCCGCCAGTGGTCCGCTTTTCTCCTTTTCCTGTTCCTGTCCGTAATCGAATAGGTTCATGGGAAACGGCGTGAAGCCTGTGCACTTCCTTTCCGGCATCAGGGTGGGACCCACAGAGATCTTTGGGTCGAGTCTCTTCCCATGCATACCACAAACATCGGCCTACTGGCAAGGCGGGGGGAGTTTAATCGGAAGAATCCTCCAACATCCGGAAATTTCGGGTTCTCGGGCCTGTCTTTCCTATGTTAAACTAGCTATTGTCAAATAGTACGGATCCAAACATCGAAGAAAAGAAGGGTTGCAACGTTGAAAGCGGCGGTTCGTACAGAAGTGAAGCGGGGTTTGTTCGATTGGAAGCAGACGGATTGGCGAGTCTTTTCGGTACGGTGGGGGGCGTTCATGGCAGGGATTATGGTGATGGCCCTCGGAATCGCCGTCATGATTCGGGCTCAGTGGGGGCTGGCCCCCTGGGACGTTTTTCACATGGGATTGGCCATCAATACGCCTTTAACGGTGGGAACATGGTTACAAATCGTAGGCCTTGTGTTGATCACCGCGGCGGCGGTTATTGATCGGAAACTGCCCGGTCCCGGAGCCGTTCTCAATATGATTCTGGTCGGATGGTTGGTAGACCACTACCTGGCTCAACCATGGATGCAGACGCCGGTAGACGGGTGGGGCCAAGGATTGATGATGTTAGCGGGTCTCCTCCTGGTCGGAATCGGTAATGGACTCTACATAGCCCCTCGGCTGGGAGCGGGTCCTCGGGACGGTGTGGTGATGGCGCTCTCTGAGCGTTGGGGATTTTCCATCAGCCGCGTGCGGATGTCGATGGAGTTGAGTGTCCTTGCCGCCGGATGGTTCTTAGGCGGGCCGGTATTTGTCGGAACGGTACTATTTTCGGTGTTGATTGGGCCGATGATGCAAACGTCGATCCGATTTTGGGAGAAAATGATTGAACAGTGGTTGAGAAGAGGTGTTTCCGTTGAAGATATCCACTAAAGGGCGTTACGGGCTGACCATCATGATGGACTTAGCAGAAAGATACGGGGAAAAACCCACTTCGCTCAAAAGTGTGGCAGAACGGCATCGTCTGTCAGAGCATTATCTGGAGCAGTTGGTTGCCCCGTTGCGGAATGCCGGCTTGGTTCGGAGCGTCCGGGGGGCATACGGGGGGTATAAGTTATCCCGCCCACCGGAAGAAATTACAGCAGGCGATGTGATCCGGGTACTGGAAGGTCCGATCAGTCCGGTCGAATTTGCGGAGGAGGACAATCCGGGACGCCGGGAGCTATGGAAAAAAATCCGGGACGCCATTGCCGATGTCCTCGACAATGCAACCCTGGCTGACCTGAATAATTGCGCTTCTTCAGGGGACCAGGACTCTTACATGTTTTATATCTGAAACGCGGGTGAAAAGGAAAATGGCCATTTATCTGGATCATGCGGCGACTACGCCAATCCATCCCCAGGTGAGGGAGGCGATGCTACCTTACCTGGACCAACTGTACGGTAACCCCTCCAGTATCCATGGATTTGGTCGGGAGATCCGCAACGCCGTGGATCGGGCACGGGATCAGGTGGCTTTTGGCTTGAACGCAGATCCCAGTCAGTTGATTTTCACTAGTGGGGGTACGGAGGCGGACAACTTGGCTCTGGTTGGAACGGCATTGGCCCAGCGGGAAAAGGGGCGTGACCATGTCATTACCTCCTCCGTGGAACACCATGCGGTGCTGGATACATGCGCTTATCTGGAACGGCTGGGGTTCCGAGTGACCTATTTGCCGGTAGATCGGAGTGCTCGGGTCGACCCCGATGCTTTTCAAAAGGCCCTGGATGGACGGACAGCGGTGGTTAGCGTTATGTTTGGCAATAACGAGGTGGGTACCTTACAGCCGATTGAAGCGATTGGCTCCCTCTCCCGAGAGGCTGGGGCCTTCTTCCACACCGACGCTGTCCAGGCTTATGGAATGGAAGCGGTTGATGTAGAACGGCTGCCGGTGGATTTGGTCACCCTCTCCAGTCATAAGATCAACGGCCCGAAGGGAGTCGGTGCTCTCTATCTTTCTCGTGCGGTAAAGATGTGGCCCCAGATGTATGGAGGGCAGCAAGAACGCCGCCGCCGGGCTGGTACGGAAAACGTCCTGGGGATTGTCGGTTTCGGCAAAGCGGCGGAAATAGCTGTCGCCAACCGCGAACATCACCGGAATGAGGCCCGCCGCTGCCGGGAGGCTATGGTGACGGAATGGAAAGCAGCGGATATCGATTTCCAGGTAAATGGTCATCCAACCGAGCATCTTCCCCATATCCTGAATGTTAGCTTTCCCTGCACCGACACGGAAACCATGCTGATGAGTCTGGATATGGAGGGGATCGCTTGTTCCAGCGGATCTGCCTGTACCTCCGGTACCCTGAAAATCTCCCATGTGCTGCGGGCGATGAACCTGCCGGAAGCGGAAACCCGCTCAGCTATCCGCTTCAGTTTCGGCCTGGGAAATACACCGGAACAGACATCCCAAGCCGCCCGCACGGTGGCTGAGGTGGTAAAACGGTTGAAGTGATGAAACCGGCCTTTTGGCCGGGAGGTTATTGACAAACCCCGGAGCAGGGGGGGCGGAGCCGGATTTCCGACTCCGCGCCAGATGCTCCTCCCGCAGATGTGGGGTTGTCCGCTCCGTGCCTTCCGGCACCAACCAGCGGCCAAAGGAAAAGCGTGTGTGGCCGCTGGTTGGTGCCTCCGGGCGCTGATAACAATGTTGACGGTGAAGATGTTCTGGATCGAGTGAGAAAGAGTTGAACCATAGCAAAAAGAGCCGAGCCCTAAAAAGGAGGGCCCGGCTCTTTTTTAAACTTGTTACCGCTTCGTTGGAGAATGCGGGTAAATTTCGGCAGCGAAGTGACTTTCAACGGATAACCTCGTCGATCAGACCGTAATCTTTCGCCTCGGTAGCGGACAGGTAGAAATCCCGATCCGTGTCTCGGGATACTTTAGCTAAAGGCTGTCCTGATTGCTCCGCCAGGATGCGGTTGAGAGTTTCCTTCGTTTTCAGCATCCAGCGAGTTCGGATCTCGATGTCTGAAGCCTGGCCCTGGGTTCCACCCCAGGGTTGGTGGATCATTACTTCGGCGTTGGCCAGCGCCCTCCGTTTGCCTTTGGTACCGGCGGCTAGCAATACAGCTCCCGCAGAGGCGGCCAAGCCGACGCAGATGGTGGCCACATCGGGTTGGATGTGTTGCATGGTATCGTAGATAGCCAAGCCTGCGGTGGTAGATCCGCCGGGAGAGTTGATGTAGAAGTGGATGTCTTTGCTCGGGTCATCAGAAGCGAGAAAGAGAAGCTGAGCGATCACCGCATTAGCTGAAACATCGTTGACTTCGGAACCGAGAAAAATGATCCGGTCCTTGAGGAGACGAGAGTATATGTCATAGGACCGTTCTCCGCGGTGGGTCTGCTCGATTACCGTTGGAGTAAGGTTCATGTCTTTCACTCCTTATTTGTGAGGGGATCCGGCACTAGCCGGCACTTGCATGTTCCCCCCTTTTTTTGATAAGGGGGTTAGGCGGCGGCCTGTGCCCGGGGTTTCTGGGTTCTACCGAAACCGGAAGAAACTTCAGTGATGACGAGGGGGATGCTGCTGGAGGAAGGATGAAGGGTCCGGACTGTTGCCGTCTGATTGCCTCCATCGGTCTCTCGTAGAGAGGTTGGAAGAGGGATGACTTTGGATGAGTGGTCATTGCTCTTGGCGTTTAGGGACGGTTTTGGATTGACCGGGAACGGTCTTTCTTTTTTTTTCAAGGTTTTTACCCTCCATTTTGCGTATTTTTACCCAGCGGACGGTATGAAGATGGGTGTTCAAAGTCGCTTATCTTTAATTGCCGTCGGGTTCCTTTCCGTTTTCAGCTTCAGGATAGACCGCCATCACCATCCGGTAGGGAGATCCGTCGGTAGATTGATATTTGGCGGCTAACTGTTCAAGCTGAGTGACGTATTCATCGAGGAAAGCTTGCCGATCCGTTTCATCTTTCAGTCGGATTTCGGTACTTAATGTTGCGCTTGGCACCTCTTCTTCCTCTTCCGAACGGTCCATTAAACGGAGAGCAGCCGTTTTAATCCGTTCTGATGTTTGAATCAGATGGGAGAGGGATTGCTGGTCTTTCAGGCGACTGAGGGCGGTGGGGGAAAGTCCGAGGGTGTCTGCCAAGAGATAGGAGCGGGCAACACCCAAGTAAAGGCCTTCCACCAAGTTTTTTACTCGGCGGCTCCCGACGCGCTTTACCAGTCCAACCTTTTCCAAGGCTTTCAGGTGGTAGTTGACCCGCTGGGGGATCTCGCCGATCCGCCGCGCCACTTCCGCCGCTGAAACGGGTTCTGTCAGGTGGGCCAAAATTTCCCCGCGCAGGGGATGAAGGAGGGCGGCTGCCTGTTCCAGCGATTCCACTCGGTAGGTGTCGGGTAATTGCATTAAGGATCATCCTTCGTAAATGGTTGGTATTTCGTAAAAATATTTTATTGCGAAAAACGATTGCTGTCAATAGCATTTACCGTTTTTTTCAAAAAAGTAGATCCGCTGAAATCCTTTGTTGAAAGGTGGCAACAGAGTCTCATTCATTCAGGGAGATGAACGTTAGAGGAGGCGAAGGGCGCCTCGGATTGCGAGACCATACTCAATCCTGTGGCATCCCGTTCCTGCAACCTTTATACTGAAATCGAGAACATTCGATCGGCAGAGGTGCAAATTCATGGAACAACCCGGTCTGGATCTTTTTCAGGAGAGTTATCTAAAGGGGTCTTTCGTTCAGGAGATTTTTTATAACGAAGAAAATCAGTATGGTGTGTTTCTGATGCGCGTGACGGAAGCGACGGAGGAACTGGACACGGATGAGGTGACGGTGGTCGGAAATATGATCCGCCCTCACCCGGATGAAACGCTGGTCTGTTTTGGAGAATGGACCGATCATCCGCGATACGGGAAGCAGTACCAGGTGAACCACGTCAAGAAGGAGCTCCCCCGCTCCAAAGAAGCGGTGGCGAAGTATCTCTCCAGCGGGTTGTTCCCGGGTGTCGGCAAAAAAACCGCGGAAAAGATTGTCGAACACCTCGGGCCCAATGCTCTGGAAAAGGCGACAGCGGATCCGGCGGTACTGGAAGAGGTTCCGGGGGTAACGGGGGCGCGTGCTCAGACGATTGCTGAGAGCCTGCGGGAGCATCATACTCTGGAGCAGGCTTTGGTCATCCTGTACCAATTTGGCCTAGGTCCCGCCACCGCTTTAAAGGTGGTTCAAACGTTTAAGGAAGCGACGATGGAAGTCGTGAAGACCAACCCGTACCGTTTGATCGATGAAGTGGAGGGGGTGGGTTTTCGCAGGGCGGATGAGATTGCCCGTAAATCGGGGATTGCTCTGGATGCTTCAGAACGGTTCCAGGCTGCTGCGCTCTTCGCCCTGCGGGAGGCGTCCCTATCCCGTGGGAATGTCTTTGTGACGGAGGAACAGTTGGTACAAAGCATGGAACCCCTCCTAGCCCCCAATGGGGAAGAGTTATTTCCCTCGGAAAAGCGGCAAAGGCTTTTGGAGGAGATGGCGGAAGAGGAGCGCCTCATCGAGGAGCACGGCAAGTATTATCTTCCCTCCCTGTTTTTCGCAGAACACGGGGTAGCCATGCGGGTGCGGGATTGGCTGGAGGAGAAGGTGGAGCCGACACCGGCCCATGAGCTATACAAGGCTGTGGGAGAGGTGGAGGAGGAATTAAAAGTCGCTTATGCTGAACGGCAGCGGGAAGCGATGACCATGGCCATGGACTCGCCTTTGATGATCCTGACCGGTGGTCCTGGGACCGGGAAAACAACGGTGATTAAAGGGATTTGTCACTTGTTCGGCCGCTTAGAAGAGTGTACCATCGATCCCAAGGATTACGAGAATTCGGAAAAACCCTATCCGATCCGTCTGGTTGCACCAACCGGACGCGCAGCGAAACGAATGTCCGAGGCGACGGGGATTCCAGCCATGACGATCCATCGATTACTCGGTTGGAAGGGTGACTTCTTTGAACGGGATGCTGACCATCCCATCGAAGGCTCTCTCCTGATCGTCGACGAGGTGTCGATGCTGGATGTCTGGTTGGCTAATCAGCTGTTTCGGGCAGTACCCAAAGGGATGAAAGTGATCCTGGTCGGAGATGACGATCAGCTGCCTTCCGTTGGACCTGGCAAGGTTCTTCACCATCTCCTTCAAGTAAGGGGCATCCCACGGGTCGAATTGACGGACATCTATCGGCAGGAGGAGGGGTCTTCTATCATCCGCCTCGCCCATTCCCTTAAGGCTGGCGAGGTTCCACCGGATTTGACGGAACCCAAATCCGACCGCCGTTTTTTTTCCTGTAAAAAAGATCAGGCAGTCCATGTCATTCTCCAGACCTACACCAATGCCCTGGAAAGGGGATACACCCTGTTTGACATCCAGGTCCTATCCCCAATGTACAAAGGATTAGCCGGGGTCAATAGGATTAACGAGGAACTGCAAAAAGCAGTCAATCCTCCCCGGGAAGGGAAGAAGGAAATCCAGTGGGGAGAGTCCGTTTTCCGCCATGGGGATAAGGTTCTTCAACTGGTCAATCATCCGGAACATCCCGTTTACAACGGAGATATGGGGCAAATTTCCGCGATTGAAGAAGATGCCCGCAATGACCAGCCTGTTCTCTGGGTGCAATTTGACCGGCAGGAAGTGCCGTATAAACGGAGCCAACTCAACCAAATTGGTTTGGCTTACGCTTGTTCCGTGCATAAAGCACAGGGGTCAGAGTTCGCCATCGTCATCCTGCCCGTCTTGATGGCCTACCGACGAATGTTACAAAAAAATCTCATTTATACGGGGATTACGCGAGCGAAATCCTATCTGATCCTGTGCGGGGAGACGGAAGCTCTCGCTTGGGGAGTGAACCGCCGGGAGAGGGAGGAACGAAATAGTCAGCTGACCACCTTGATTGAAGCCGAATGGTAACATTCCCCCGGCATGGAGACCCGGCCTTACCACGCATACTAAACAAAGCGGAAGGAGTGATGAATCCTTGCGCAAATCACAGGATGTCATCGGTTTACCGGTCATCCATGTGGAAACAGGCAAACGGCTGGGCGTAGTCAAAGATCTGCTCTTTGACGAGGAGCAGCGCCTCCGAGGTCTGTTGTTGGAATGTGGGGGATGGATCCGGCGCGGTCGCTTTATCCCGATCGAACGGATTCGGTCATTGGGTGTCGATGCGGTCATTCTGAACAGCGAGGCGGATATCTTCCCGCTCTCCGAAAGGCAGACCGGCTGGACCGGGCTGGTCACCGGAGAACGGAAACTGAAGGGTCGTCCTGTCTTGTCAGCAGGCGGGCAAGCGATGGGAACGGTAGAAGACGTCTATTTCTGGGGGGAGATGGGAATCCTGTCTGGATATGAACTGTCCGACGGGTTTTTCAATGACTTGCGTGAAGGGCGAAAAGTCATTCGCCCCGAAACGCCGCTCACCTGGGGGGAAGACGTGCTGATTGCCTCCTTGGGAGAACCTGTACGGGACGCCCAATGAAACGGGGGGTACCCGAATGCTTCGCTGTCCGAACTGCAACACCCATGACATTGGCCGGGTGGGAACCAATCAGTTTTATTGTTGGGGTTGTTTTATTGAACTGACCGTGAACGACGGCAAGATCTCTTCTATTCACCAAGTGGAAGAGGATGGAAGCCTCAGTTCGCTGAACGACTTGTTCCTCGGAGACGGGGAGCAGGATTCGATATCCTTGTGATATCCGGGAAGGGGGATTTCCATGAGACGGTCAATTCTTTCCACGCTGTTGATCGGCTCGATCGCCGCCTTTCTGTTTCAGCGCTACCGCCGATCCGGAAACTTTGGCAACTTCGCCGGAATGATGAAAGGCCGGCAAATGGGCGGGATGGGCTTGTTCAAATGGATGAATAAGGCCCGCGGTGGCATTGACATCGCACGTATTATCTCCATGGTCTTCGGACGAAACTTGCTTCGCCGAGCCCGCTGACCGTTCCCACCGGTCATTCCCCCACCATGATTAGTCGCTCTGTCCAGAGGACGGAGCGGCTTTTTATTTTCGGTATCGGACACTCATATTCTTTGCGTAAAGGGGAGGGGTTGGACATATACTTTGGATGAGCGTTAGCATGACCTGGCACTATCCGTATGTTAACCGGTCCAAAGGAGGGGGATCATGGAACGGTTCAGCCAAAACCGGTTATTGAGCGGGTCCCTTTTGGTCCTTGTTCTGCTGGGCATCCTCTTTTTGCTTGTCCAGATCGAGCCGTTACTTTACACGATCCTCCTTTTTATCAAAGCGGTGCTGGGACCCTTTCTCGTGGCGGTCATCATTTCGTATTTATTGAATCCCGTCGTCAATATGTTGGCCAGCCGTTCGATCCCAAGGTCGCTGGCCGTTCTCTTCATTTATACCCTCTTCATTGGAGCGGTCGCGATTGTCCTAACGAATCTCCTTCCCCTTTTCAATCATCAATTACAGGAATTGGTTGAGCACTTTCCGGAATGGAATGCGAGGATGCAGTCCTGGGTGGACCAGATGAACCATAGTAAAGATTCCCTGCCGGAAAGCGTACGACTGGGAGTTGAAAAGTCTTTGGACCGTCTGGAAGGGGCGGTAACTGATGGTGTAGGAAACCTGATGAGCTCTCTTGGTACCACCATCAACCAACTTTTTATCGCCTTCATCATTCCATTTTTGGCTTTCTATATGTTGAAGGATGTCCACGTTATCGAAAAAGCCTTTGTTACGCTGCTTCCTACCCGGCGCCGCAAAGAGGTAGTCCGGATGTTCCGAGATATCGATGAAGCGCTTGGTAACTATATACGAGGTCAGTTACTGGTTTGTGTTGCCGTCGGGGTATTGGCTTATATCGGTTATCTGATCATTGGTCTTCCTTATCCGCTCTTATTGGCGGCGGTGGTTGCTGTGTTCAATGTGATTCCCTACTTGGGGCCCTTCTTCGGAGCTTTTCCGGCTCTTCTCGTCGCTTTTACGATTTCAAAAGAGATGGTCTTGGGCGTCATTCTGGTCAATCTCGCTGTTCAAATCCTGGAGGGGAATGTTCTCTCTCCCCAAATTGTCGGTCGAACCCTGCACATGCATCCGTTGTTTATCATTTTTGCCCTGTTAGTTGGTGGAGAACTAGGTGGGATTCTCGGACTTATCCTGGCGGTTCCCTTTTTCGCCGTTGGAAAGGTGATAGTGGAGCATATAATGCGACATTATATCAAGAGGGCATGAAAGATAGGAAAAAACGGGCAGGAGGTTTGAAGGAAGCCCCTTTCGTTGTATAATAGATATCAGGAATGAAAAAGCCCCCATTGACACGGGAAAACAATAGGATGCGATGACGAAACCGAAGTAGACCGCCCCCCGATCCAGAGAGGGATGTCCTTGGCTGCAAGACTCCCCGGCACCGGACGGTCGAAGGCCAGTTTCTGAGTGCGGGTGACCAAAAGCCTGCCGGCGCCTGTAGCCGTTATCTAAACAAGGTGATCCTCTCCCTTTGGGGGGTGGATAATCGGGGTGGTACCGCGGGAAGACCTTTTCTCGTCCCTGGCCGGGGCGAAAAAGGTCTTTTTTGCTGTCTATGGAAAAGAAAAGGAGCTGGAAACCATGAGAGGAAACGAAATCCGCCAAAAGTACTTGGACTTTTTCGCTGAAAAGGGGCATCGGGTGGAGCCCTCTGCGTCGCTGGTCCCAGTGGACGACCCGACGCTTCTTTGGATCAACAGCGGGGTAGCCACGTTAAAAAAATATTTTGATGGCCGGGTTGCCCCGGAAAATCCGCGAATCGTCAACGCGCAAAAGTCAATCCGGACGAACGATATCGAAAACGTTGGCTATACGGCCCGCCATCAGACGTTTTTTGAAATGCTGGGTAATTTCTCTATCGGGGATTATTTTAAGAAAGAAGCGATTCACTGGGCTTGGGAATTCCTGACTGATCCGAAGTGGATGGGGATGGATGCAGAACGCCTTTCTGTCACCATTCATCCGGAAGATGATGAAGCTTACCGAATCTGGCATGAAGAAGTGGGTATCCCGGAAGAGCGCATCATTAAACTGAAGGATAATTTCTGGGATATCGGGGAGGGGCCGAGTGGTCCCAACACGGAGATTTTCTTCGACCGGGGGGAAGCTTACGGAGATCTCGCTGACCCGGAATGTTATCCCGGTGGGGAAAACGAGCGTTTTCTGGAAATCTGGAACCTGGTTTTCTCCCAATACAATCACAATCCCGATGGTAGCTACACACCGCTTCCCAAGAAGAACATCGATACCGGGATGGGGCTCGAGCGGATGGCTTCTGTCATGCAAGATGTCCGGACCAATTTTGATACCGACCTCTTCCAGCCGATTATACGGGCAATCTGCGAGGAAGCCCAGGTCAAGTACGGAGTGAATAACGAGGCGGATACGGCTCTCAAAGTGATCGCGGATCATATCCGAACGCTGGTTTTCGCGATCGCCGACGGGGTGGTTCCTTCCAATGAAGGACGAGGATATGTGCTGCGCCGCTTGCTTAGAAGGGCAGTCCGCTATGCCCGTACCCTGGGGGTCGAGCGAGCTTTTCTCTATCAACTCACGCCTGTCGTCGCTGGAATCATGAAGGAGTTTTATCCGGAGCCAGCCCAAAGACAGGAGTTCATCCAAAAGGTGATCCGGGGAGAAGAAGAGCGGTTCCTAGAGACACTCTCCGAAGGCTTGATGATCCTCGAAGGGATCGCGGAGCAATTGAAAAAGGAAGGCAAGATCCAAATTTCCGGGCAGGAAGCCTTCACTCTATATGATACCTTTGGATTCCCTCTGGACCTGACCGCAGATTATGCCAAAGAACAAGGCCTTACGGTTGATACGGAAGGGTTTGAAAGGGAGATGCAAGCCCAGCGCCAACGAGCCAGAGAAGCCCGTAAGGATTCCGGCAGTATGCAGGTGCAAGGGGGAGCTCTCTCCGAATTGAGCGTAAACAGCCAGTTTGTAGGGTATACTAGCTGGACGACCATGACCCGCATCGCTGCCCTGCTCCATGGTGAACAATTGGTGGACGTGGTCGGAGAAGGGGAGACCTGTTTTGTCGTGCTGGAACAAACTCCTTTTTACGCCGAAAGTGGAGGCCAGGTGGCTGACCAGGGCGAAATCCAAACCCCTCGTGCACGTCTCTCCGTTATGGATGTGCAAAAAGGACCGAGAGGGGAACACATCCACACCGTTCTTGTTGAGGAAGGGACCGTTCGGAATGGGGACGAGGCAGAGGCTAGTGTCAAAGGTGCCTTCCGGAACGAGGTGATGAAAAATCACACGGCGACCCACCTTCTGCATAAAGCATTAAAGGAAGTGCTCGGTGACCACGTCAATCAAGCTGGTTCTTTGGTGGCACCGGACCGGCTGCGTTTCGACTTTACCCATATCGAACCGCTTACGGAAGAAGAGAAACAGTTGGTGGAGAAGAGGGTAAACGCCCAGATTTGGGCGAATACGCCGGTGGAAACCATGGTCAAACCCCTTGCGGAAGCGAAGGCGATGGGTGCGATGGCTCTTTTCGGTGAGAAATACGGAGATGAGGTTCGCGTCGTTCGAGTGGGTGAGTACAGCCTGGAGCTGTGTGGTGGTACCCACGTCGGACAGACTGGCGAGATCGGCTTATTCAAGCTTGTCAGTGAGGGCGGTATCGGCTCTGGGGTACGCCGTATCGAAGCATTTACCGGTCGTCGGGCTTACCGGTATCTAGAGGATCAGCTGCAAATTCTCCACCTTGCGGCAGGTCGGTTGAAGGCAACCCCCGATGATGTGGCTAACCGGGTGGAATCCCTCCAAGAACGGATGAAAGAGCTCTCCCGGGAGAATGAGTCCCTTCGGGCAAAACTGAATCGGCTGGAGGGTGCTAATCTAGTCGACCAGGCGGAAGAGGTAGGCGGGGTCCCAATTCTTACTGCGAAAGTGGACGCCCCGGACATGGATGCCCTACGGAGTATGGTTGACGATCTAAAAACCCGGCTGAAAGAAGGGGTGATCGTCCTCGCAAGTGTTCAGGGGGGCAAGGTGCAGCTGGTGGCCAGTGTTTCTAAGCAGTACGTTCAGGCGGGGTTGCATGCCGGCAAGCTGGTAAAAGAAGCAGCTAGCCGCTGTGGCGGCGGCGGAGGTGGTCGCCCCGATCTAGCTCAGGCGGGTGGAAAAGAGCCGGAGCGGTTGGAAGAAGCCTTTCAAGCCGTCCGGGAGGCTGTCTTCGCTCAATCGTAAGGGGATCTGCCGGGTCCCACAGCGGATGTGATTTAAACCTTGTTTAACCCCCAGGGAAACAAGGAAAAAGAGGAAATGGATCCGTCTAAGGCGAATGTCTTTGGGAAAGTGGGTCACCGTGCGATTCTGAAACCCGCTCTTGAGGTTATCCTTGGGAGATGAAGGGTGTTTAAGCACACGCTGAGCCCAGTGGGTTATCCGACGTAGGAGAGGTGTTGAACGTGTCCATGGATAAAACAATGAAGTTCGATTTCCGTGGAGAGGATCAGGAGCTTAGCCCCCGGGATGTGCTGCTGACTGTCTACGGGGCCCTCAAGGACAAGGGATACAACCCGATTAACCAGCTTGTCGGCTACCTTCTTTCTGGGGACCCGGCCTACATCCCCCGTCATAACAACGCCCGAGCCCTGATTCGGAAGTTGGAACGGGATGAGCTATTGGAGGAACTAGTCAAATCCTTCCTAGATAACCAGCGCAGCTGAAAACCAAACTACCACTAGCGAAAGATGGCGGGCTGGAAGGGATGCAGGAGTGAAATGATGCGTACTATGGGGATCGATGCGGGACAAAAACGGGTAGGAGTCGCAGTTAGTGACCTGATGGGATGGACTGCTCAGGGAGTGGAAACGGTCCAACGTACGGAGGATGACCGATGGCTGGACCGTATCGCTCAGTTGATTAACGAATATGAAGTAAGTTCTATTGTCGTCGGCTTGCCCCGTAATATGGACGGTTCCATTGGAGAAAGAGGAGAGGCTTGCCAATCTCTGGCGAGGGATCTTGAAAAGCGGTTTTCGCTCCCGGTTCGAATGTGGGATGAGCGATTATCGACAATGGCGGTGGAACGTACGCTGATCGAGGCGGACATGAGCCGGAAGAAGCGACGTAAGGTAGTTGATCAAATGGCGGCGTCCTGGATCTTGCAAGGATATTTGGATGCCCAAAGGAGGAATACCGATGAATGACAATGGACACCATGATCATGAACAGGAACACCCCGAATCAGAAATGGTAATCATCAGCAACGATGAAGGCGAACAGGAATCTTTCCAGGTTTTATACCGCTTTGAGCAGGATAATGGCAATAAATACATCCTGCTTACCCCGGTGGATGAACCGGAAGGGGCCCAAGAAAATGATGAGCCCATCGAACAGGAAGTGTACGCTTTCCGCTACGAAGGGGAAGGCGAGCAGTTCTCCTTGATGCCGATTGAGGACGATAACGAGTGGGATATGGTGGAGGAAGTGCTCCGTACGCTGGAAACGGAGTTTGACGAAGACGAAAGCTGAGGGTCGATCCATGGACACGAAGGAACAGGAGAAGATCCCAAGAAAACTGGATATCCTGGAGGCGGAATTCGGTCCAGAACTCACCCTTGTCGATGAGGGAGGGGCCGATTCCGAGTCACGGTATCAAATTTTGCGGGAGCTTGACTTGGCCGGACGCCATTATGTCGTCCTGCGTCCCCCTGATTCTCGTGATGCTGACGCTGCGGTATACCGGGTGACCGAGTCGGAGGCAGGCCGTCATATCGAACATGTAGAAGATGAGATAGAGTGGGAAGAGGTAGCGGACGCCATCGACGAATTGTTGATTAATGACGAATCATGACGAAATACGGGGGAGTTCCCCCGTTATTTTTATGGGGACATATGATAACATAGAGAAGCGAAATTAGAAGAAGGAGCACAATGGATGAAGTGGCTGATGCGATTCATTTATACTTTGGCCTTATTCGCTGCCTGGTCGGTTCTGGCTTACTTCTATGTGGATCATTCTTTGGGTTCGCCCAAACGTGATCAGCCGGTTCCTCTTGAGATTCAGCCCGGTGCTTCCACATCGGACATCGGTAAGAGGCTCTATCAACAGGGGTTGATCCGAAACGACTTTTTTTTCACTACATACGCCTGGATCACTGGCAACGGCAAAGGGTTGAAAGCCGGAATCTACGAAATCCCCCCTGGGATGGATATCGATGGCATCCTCAATCTGATTACCCAGGGCAAACAAAGTACTTACACGTTGACTATTCCGGAAGGGTTCACCGTGGAACAGATCGGTGACGCTCTTGAAAAGCGGGGGCGCATCAGCAAAGCAGATTTCCTGGAAGCAGTGGATAACGATTCTTACAATTATCCTTTTCTCAAGGAACTCCCGGAGAAATCTCCGGAGCGTCGGCACCGGCTGGAGGGATACCTTTTTCCCAGCACTTACAACATCCCCAAAAGAGCGACCGCTCATGATGTCGTCAATCTGATGCTCGGCCAATTTGAGACCCGCATGAAACAAAATAGTGTTAACGAAAAGCTGAAGCAAAAGAATCTCAGTCTGGATAAATGGGTCATTGTCGCTTCCCTCGTGGAGCGCGAAGGGCAAGTGAAGAGTGAACTTCCCAGAATAGCCGGTGTCATCTACAATCGGTTGAACAAAAATATGCGGCTCCAGATTGATGCGACGGTCCAGTATGCAAGGGGTGAGCAAAAGGAACGTCTCTCCTATGACGATTTGAAATTGAAAAGTGCCTACAATACGTATAAGATCGAAGGGCTTCCCCCAGGTGCAATAGCCAATCCAGGTGAAAAAGCGTTGAAAGCGGCGCTCAACCCCGAACGACACAAATTTCTCTACTATGTAACGAAAAAAGACGGCACGGGAAAGCATTATTTCGCGGAAACTTTCGATCAGCATCGTACCTTTATCGAAAAGAGCAAAAAAACTCAGACCCAAAACAGCGCCAGATAAACGGACGAAAAAATGGGAACAAAGGACGGATGGGTTTTGTTTATGAGGTGAAGGATGATTGACAGTTTCGTGACGATCATTCAACCTTTCCTTTACCAAAGTCCCGCAACGATCCCTTTCGGCGGTGATTTGGAACGATTCCGAGAGCTGGCAAACTAAGAAAGGGCGCATGTACAATTGGGGTAGGTTATGATAGGGTATGGTTGAATCTCAGCGAGAGAGGTAAAAACAACCATGAAATGGATCTTGCGGCTTGTGTTCACCTTGGTTTTGTTTACGGCGTTCTCTGCGCTGGGGTACTGGTATATCGGATACAGCCTGTCCTCCAAGACGGACCGGCCGGTAAAAATGGAGGTACTTCCAGGGACTTCTATCTTTGATGTGGGCAAGCTTCTGGAAGAGAAGCAACTCATTCGTGATGATCTTTTTTTCGCTGTCTATGCTTATCTGAATGGGCAGGTAAAAGGGGTAAAAGCAGGGATGTATGAAATACCCCCCGGGTCGGATGCCGCTGAAATCATGGCTATTCTTACCGAAGGATCACCAAGGGTGTTGCGCCTGACCGTGCCCGAAGGAACAACGGTGGAAGGAATTGCAGATCGTCTGGAGACGAAGGGGGTCGACCGTGAAGCTTTTTTGCAAGCGGTGGATCGAAAAGAATATCCCTACGCCTTCTTAAAAGAAATCTCCCGGGATAAACAACGAAGACACCGATTGGAAGGTTACTTATACCCTACCACGTATAATTTACCTAAAGGCTCTGATCCAGACAAACTGGTAGGTGCGATGCTCCAACAGTTCCAAAACCGACTTCAAAAACCGGGTGTCCGGGAAAAATTAAAGGAACGGGGACTCACGGTCGATGAATGGGTTACGCTCGCCTCCATCCTGGAACGGGAGGGGCGGGTTAGGGACGAATTGCCCCGAATCGCCGGTGTGATCTATAATCGACTTCGGATAGGAAAGAAATTACAAGTGGATGCTACGGTCCAATATGCTCTCGGGGAACAGAAATCCCGCCTCTATTTTAAAGATCTGAAGGTGAAAAGCCCCTACAATACGTACCAAATCAAAGGGCTTCCCCCAGGAGCGATCGCCAATCCGGGCAAAAAAGCACTCAATGCGGCCCTTAACCCGGAGAAGCATCCTTATCTCTTTTATGTGACGCGAAAGGATGGAAGCGGCCTGCATTACTTTGCCCGTACCGACAGGGAGCATCAACAAAATATCAAAAAAAGCAAGCGGCAGGCAGCCAAAACATCTGGTGACCGCTGATAAAAAAGAGTACCCATGAGAAACGGGTACTCTTTTTTTATCGGGTCATAAACGGTGAGGGGTCTCCCTCCATTCATCAAAATTCGACACCGTTAGACAAATTCACGAGAAATTAATAAAAGGTTGATATACCATCAACCCTTGAACGCTACAGTTGGAGTTGGACAATAGATGGGAAGGGAGTCTTATCCGATGGAGAAAATGACCCGACGACAGTTCATGACTTATCTGGGGGTAGGAACAGCCGCGCTGGTCGGAACGGCAACCGGTGTTAGCAAAGTGGCGGAAGTAGCCGACCAAGCTGGGAACAAGGTGGCTGCTGCAACAAAAGGCGGTGGACGTGTACCGTTTCACCCGATTAAACCCTCTAGCAAGGATGAACTGGTTCTGCCCCGCGGATTCGGTCATGATGTGATCGCTGCTTGGGGGGACGAAATCGGTAACGGAGAAACCTTTGGCTACAATTGTGATCTGACGGTTTACTTCCCTATCGAAGAGTCTTCCCAACACGGATTGCTATGGGTCAATCATGAATATGTCGGGGATGGGAAGATGTTCCTGTATCCTGAAAATACTCCAAAAGCAAAAGCACATAAAATTGAGCAGTACAACTTGGGCGGAAGCATCATCGAGGTTCGAAAAGAAAAGGGGTCCTGGAAGTTAGTCAAGGAATCCCGGTATGCCCGCCGTGTTACCGCCAATACCATGATCGATCTCACCGGCCCTGCCAAAGGGAATCAAGCTGTCGGAGGTGTTTCCGAAGTGGAAGGGACGTTTGCCAACTGTAGCGGCGGACGTACCCTTTGGAATACCGTCCTTACCTGTGAAGAGAATTTTCAGGAAGATGCGGAACGTTGGGGACGAAACGATACGCATTATGGGTGGGTAGTCGAGGTAGATCCTTTCCAACCCAAGTCGAAGCCGAAAAAACATACCGCTTTGGGCCGGTTTTCTCATGAGAATGCCGCGATGACCCTGGCCAAGAACGGTCGCCTCGTTGTCTATATGGGAGATGACGCCAACAACGAGCACTTTTACAAATACATCAGTGACGATGTCTACCGAAAGGGGGACGGCAAAAAAAATAGCCGTCTTCTGGAAAAAGGAACCCTCTATGTAGCGGATCTAGGCAAAGGGAAATGGCTCCCTCTCGATTTGGAAAAATCCCCGGCTCTTAAGGAAAAGTTCCAGACCCAGGGTGAGGTGCTGGTCCATGCTCGAGAGGCGGCCAAATTGTTGGGTGCCACTCCGATGGATCGCCCAGAGGACGTGGAAGTGAGCCCGGTTGACGGCTCCGCCTATCTGGCCTTGACAAACAACAAGGATCACGGTAACTTCCATGGTCAGATCCTCCGTTTCATGGAAGAGGGCGATGATGCTGGTGCAACGGATTTCCGTTTTGAAGTATTCGCCGTAGGCGGTCCCCAGAGCGGATTTTCCTGCCCGGATAATCTTCACTTTGATAAAGCCGGTAACCTGTGGGTTTTCTGTGATATCTCCTCCAGCAAATTGAATAAGGACGGGGTATACGAATCGTTTAAAAACAACGGTGCCTTCTATATTCCTACCAGTGGACCCAATAAGGGGGAAGCCTTTCAATTTGCTTCCGGGCCAACCGATGCCGAGATGACCGGTCCTTGGTTTACTCCTGACGAAGAAACGCTGTTCCTCGCAGTCCAGCATCCGGGGGAAGAAACCAAGGATCCTGCCAATCCGACCAGCCGTTGGCCCCACGGTGATAAACCCCAAGCGGCTGTTGTTGCGGTACAAGGTTTCAGGGGTTGATCCGATGATTCCGAATATCGGTATTCCCGGACTGATCCTCATCCTGGTTTTGGCCCTGATCCTTTTTGGCCCGAAGCGGCTGCCGGAGATGGGGCGTGCTTTCGGACGGACTATCAAAGAGTTTAAAGAATCCACCAAGGGACTTCTGTCCGACGACGAGGACAAGGATAAAGAAAAAGAACCTCTCCCCGATCGGAAACCTGCTGCATCGGAACCGGGATCCATCAAGGAAGCGGTCCCGGCGAAAAAGGAAGAAAAGCGTTCCAGCGCTTGATTTTATCCTAAAACCCGCAGATGGGTTTCCGACGGAGCGGACAACCCCCACATCTGCGGGAGATCCATCTGGTGCGCAGTCGAAAATCCGGCTCTGCTCCCCTGTGTCGGGCTTGTCAGCAGCTTTACCCCTGGCTTTTAGCCGGGGGTTTTTGGTTGTAAGTAAAATGTTTTTCAATGGGGGATAGAGCCCTCTGCTGCTTGCCCCACGCACAGGGAAGTAGAGAAGCCGACGGCGCTGATGGTCAAAAAGGTATGCAAAAGCTGAATGGGCTCTAGGATGAAGCTTCCGGAGCCGATGATGGCGGCATCGATCAGGAAGATGATGCCCCCAGCGTTGAGATGAAATCGTTCCGCCACCAACTGGGCGATCAGATCGGTACCGCCGGTGCTTGTCCGATGGCGTAGCATCCATCCGACTCCGGTTCCCACAAGCAGTCCCCCTATGAGAGCGCTGGGAAGGATGGGCCAAGCGAGGCTGCCGCGGAGAAAGGAAAGCCAGTCGATCAGCAGGGAAGAGACCAGCATCCCGTACAGGCTATTTAGCAAGGTACGTCGGTCAAAAAGCCAGGCAATATAGAAAAGCGGGATGCTGAGCAGGATAATGGCAAGCCCCGTTTTTACACCCCATAGATAGCGAAGGATTAAGGCTAGCCCAATCACGCCTCCGTCTAGCAGGCGATGGGGCGTTAAAAATAGATTGATTCCGAGACTGATCAGGATTCCACCGATGAGGATAGCCAGATGGCGGTTCATGCTTATCCTTCTTCCCACGAAAGATTGTCCTCTTATTTTATTTGAAAAAGTCCCGTGTTATGTGGTCGGGAAAACAAGCGGAAAGGGGCGATTTTTTTGTGGTTTCTTTATCCACCGTTTAACCGGTCTCTCCCATGACGAAAATGGAGAAGACAGGAGGGACGGATGGATGTTCATCAAAGGAAGGCGTTGGCGCATCATCTTGGTTACCGGAGCAATCATTCTGATGTTTGGGGGGATTTTGCTCCGCCTGTACGGGATTCAGGTGTCTTCTGTCCATTCCTTTTCCCGGGAGGAGGCTAACCTGATTGCTCGGGCACAGGAGCAGCAAAACAGAGAATTCGTGGTGGACAGCGGTCGGGGAAGCATCCTTGATCGCAGGGGGCGGCCCTTTACTTATCAGAAGGAATGGCGTCTGATTTCTTTTCCGATGTCACGAGGCCAATTGGAGGCCAATCAAAAGAAGTTGGAACGGCTGGCCAGTATCCTGGATATGCCCTATGGTGATCTGGCATCCCGGCTGGCAAAGTTACAAGGCCCTATGGCGCTGGCAGAGGGGCGCATTGATAAAGTGCTTTCGGAAGGGCAATCGAAGGCGATTCGTTCTTTGGCCATTCCCGGTATTTATGCATTGAAATCGGATAACCGGTCGGGGACACCCTTTGCCAGGCCGTTGATCGGGCGCTTAGAACGAAATCCGTTTCTCATTCGGGAAAAATACCCGGAGGAATGGAAGAATGGGGTCTACCATTCGCAGTCCAGGATCGGAGTCACAGGATTGGAGGCCTCTTTCGAACCTTTTCTGAGGGGCGGGAGCGGGGAACTGCTCGTATATGGTGCGGATGGGCGGGGGCGTCCTCTGAATGGGACGTCGATCACGAAAGGATCGGGGGAAAAGACCGTATTCCCCTACCAACTGGTAACCACCCTGGATAAGGATATCCAACGGACAGTCGAGGAAGTATTGGCTGAAAACGGGGTTCAAGAAGGGGCTGTTGTGGTTCAAGATATCGCATCGGGAGATATTTTGGGAATGGCAAGCCGTCCAGACGGGTCCACGGCAAAAAAGGACCAAAACCCATGGGACAACCGGGCGTTGATGGAGGCAACACCGGGGTCCATTTTTAAAACGGTGGTTGCAGTTGCCGCTTTGGACACCGGGAAAGTAAAGCCGTCAGATACCTTCGAGTGTAGCGGGAAGTTGGGTCGTTACGGTTTGACGGATACCGGTTCAAAAGGACATGGAGAACAAACCTTTGCCGAAGCCTATGCCAATTCCTGCAATATCACTTTTGCCCAGGTAGCAGAGAAACTAGGAGGGAAAACGATTGAGTCCTATGCCCGCCGGATGGGACTGGGGCAGGCGATGATATGGAAGGGAGAATTGTTTAAGGAAAAAGATTTTCACCAGCTTAAGGGGGAAGAAAAGGGCCTGATCTTCGCTGAGGGAACCTCAAGGAAGGATCGGGGGGTGTTGGCACAGACAGGAATTGGCCAACGGGATGTCCGAATGACCCCGCTCCAAGCTGCTAATATGGTGACCACACTCTTTCATGGGGGGAAAACAATCAATCCCCGGGTGGTGAATGAAATCCGTCGCTATGATGGAACCCTGTTTTTCCGTTTTCCATCCCACGCACTTAAAATGGACAAAACCATCGGGGTACGCTCCCTCAAAGAGGTTCGGCAAATGATGCGGGGAGTGGTGACACAAGGAACTGCCCGTTCCATGAAGGGGGCTTCCATCCCGTTGTCCGGGAAGACAGGAACGGCCCAGATCGGCTCCAAGGGGGATCGCTATAATAAATGGATGGTGGGGTATGCCCCTTATGACCGCCCCCGTTGGTCGGTATCCGTGGTTGTCCGGTCAGTGGATGATCCTAAAGAGATGCGTGCTCAGACAATCTTTCGCCAGGTATTGGAGAGGATTCACCGTCTCCCCCTTGCCAAAAAGAAAACCCTCCCGGTAAAATAGAAAGAAATGAATAACGTTTTCAATCCTTCGGGGCAGGGTGAAATTCCCGACCGGCGGTGATGGCGTGCAGTATGCCTCAGTCCGTGACCCGCCATATGTGCGGTGGACCCGGTGAAACTCCGGGGCCGACAGTATAGTCTGGATGGGAGAAGGATGACACGTACACGTGTGGGCAAAGATCGGGGCCATCGGTAGATTGGGTGGTCCTTTGTTTGAATATGCCCAAAAACTAAGAAACCCGAAGGAGGGCGGCCAACCGCCTCTTTCGGGTTTCTCGTTGTACGGTGGTCATCAGATACACAAAACAAAGGAGTGTCCCTCTGATGGCGAAAACAAGTTCCACAGCAAAGTTGACCACCGTCTCTCTTCTGGCCTGCTTTGCTTTCATCATGCAGTCCTTAAACTTCCCGCTCCCACCCTTTCCGGCTTTTTTAAGGGTGGATTTTAGCGAACTGCCCGCTATTGCGGCGGGGCTGCTATTTGGACCGCTAACCGGGGTGCTGGTAGAATTCATCAAAAATCTCTTGCACTTCCTTTTTACCGGGAGTGAATCCGGCATCCCGATCGGACAGATGTCCAACTTCCTAGCCGGCGGTACCTTCGTGCTTATCACCTCCATGCTGGCAAGGAAGATTCCTGGGGTGAAAGGGCTGGTGATCGGATTCACCACGGCCACCTTCTCGATGGCTGTCTTGATGAGCGTAGCCAACTATCTCGTGATTCTGCCCGCCTATGCCTTTCTGATCAATTGGACAATCGAGGGCCCTGAGAAGACGGCCTTGGTCTTATACGGAATCGGACCCTTCAACTTGGTGAAGGGAGCATTGGTAGCCCTTGTTTTTCTGCCGCTCTACTATCGATTGAAGCCAAAACTCCGCTTTCCCACTACGGGTTAAAAAGCCTTCATTCACATGACTGAAAACGTTGTTCTCCGTCCGGGATTCCGGGCGGGTTTTTGTATAAATGACAAGTAACCACGCCCGATAAAGCCCGGTAAAGGAGGAGGAAGGTCTTCAAAGGTAGGTCAGAAGGATCCCGGCGATCAGCGCGATGAAACCGAACACGGGAAGCAGGAGCCGAAATTCTTCCAGCATCATGTCACCTCTCTTTGGTGGCAGCGATAACCCACTGGCATAATCGTTGTACCCTTATGACGAATGATGTCGAAAAATTGTTGCAGGTTTTTTGACTTCGATATCCCTTTGAGAAAATAAGCCGCATCCAAGAAGGATGCGGCTTACGGTTCCTTTATCACCCAGTAAGTACGGGTGTCTCCGGGTTTCGGTTGGCGATGAAATCGGGACGCGGCTTCAAGCCGGAGAAGGGTTCTACCAAGGCGTTTTCTACACTGTTATAGACGAAAAACACATTGCTCCGGGGCAACGGTGTGATATTTCCATTGGATCCGTGCATGGTGTTGCATTCGAATAACAGGAGAGAACCGGCGGGCCCGGTGGCTGTGCTAATTCCGCCCTGTTCTACCAGCCAGGTGAGGCTTTCATTGTCTGGCACACCTAGTTCTTGTTTTTTCAGGGAGGACTTATAGTTGTCTTCCGGAGTTTCTCCGACGCAGGAGACGAAATAGTTGTGAGACCCCGGTATCAGCATCAGCGGCCCGTTGTAGGAGTGGTTGTCGGTCAGTAGGATGGAGCAGCTGATCGCTCGCATCCGGGGCATTCCGTCCTCCACGTGCCAGGTTTCGAAGTCGGAATGCCAGTAGAATTCCTTCCCCTTGAACCCGGGCTTGAAGTTGATACGGAATTGATTGACATATACATTGCTGCCCAACAGTTGGGAAATCGTGTCCGTGAGCCGGGGGTCCCGCGCTAGCCGGTTGAATTCCTCGTTCTTTCGGTGGGCATCGAAGATGGAACGGATTTCATCACTTTCTGGTTCCCGGATCACCTCTGGGGAATCGACCGTCCGATTTTCGTCCCATAAACGGTTCAGTTCTCCGGTCATTTTTGTCACTTCATCCGTGGAGAAGAAATTCTTCAGAAGGAGAAAGCCGTTCTTTTCATAAGAAGCAACTTGCTCTCGGTTAAGGGGCCCTTTGGCAAGGTCGGTCCCTTCACTGTAGACTACGGGGTCTTTCCGGTCGAAAATTTTTGGTTCGTTATCGATTCGCGAAGGATACAGATCCACCATCTTGATCACTCCTGTTTGAAAGTTTCCCGCCCTTTCCTTCAAACGTGAGTGAGAGGTTGTTCAGAAGTACAGTATTTTCCCGAAACGATGGATAACCTTTCTGGACTAGACGGTAGCTTTCTCGTCGTCGAGCAAGGGGTAGGCCCCGTCTTTATCGTGGGTTTCCCGCCCAGTGCAAGGAGGATTGAAAACACAGACCATGCGCATGTCCGTCTTGGCCCGCAACTGGTGCCGTTCGTGGCCGTTCAAGGTGTACAGGGTACCGTTTTTAATGGGGTAGACCGTTCCGTCGTCCAGTGTTTCCACTTCCCCTTCCCCCTGTACGCAATAGACGGCTTCGATGTGATTCTTGTACCACATAGTGGTGGTCGTTCCCGCCTTAATCAAGGTATCGTGAAGAGAAAAACCGACTCCGTCTTTTTTGAGCAGAAAACGACGGCTTTCCCAAGTTTGGCCCTTGACTTCGTCTTCGGTGCCGACCAGATCCGCAAGGTGTTTCACGATCATTGAAGAATCATCCTTTCGTTAGAGAGATGGAGTGGATTACTGAGTCGAGGATTGTTTGGCGGCTTGGATGCTTTCTTCCAGGATCGAGAGCCCCTTGTCCAGTCCTTCATCGTCGATGGTCAAAGGAGGCATAACCTTGGCCACTTCACTGTCCGGGCCCGAAGTCTCCATAATCAATCCGCGTTGGAAGGCAGCTTGGCAAACCCGGTCTGCAAACCCCTCGGATGCAAAGGAGATTCCCTGCATCAGGCCGCGTCCGCGAACGTCCGTTTGAAGCTCCGGATGTTTGGCGGCCATCTCTTCCAGGGCGAGTCGAACTTTCTCCCCTTTGCGAAGGATATCCTGGGTGAGTTCGTCTGTTTCCCAATAACTAAGGGCTTCCGTGGCGGCGACGAAGGCTAGGTTATGACCGCGGAAGGTTCCATTGTGCTCACCAGGCGCCCACTGGTCAAGTTCGGGCTTGATGAGGGTGATGGCGAAGGGAAGTCCGTAACCGCCGATGGATTTGGACAGGCAGACCATATCAGGTTGAATACCGGCTTCTTCAAAACTGAAGAAAGGACCGGTACGGCCACAGCCTGCCTGTACGTCGTCGACGATCAGCAAGATATCCCAACGACGACAGATTTGCTCAACCTGCTTCAGCCACTCGGATCCGGCGACGTTGATCCCTCCTTCTCCTTGGACCGTTTCCAGGATGATTGCGGCAGGGAGATCAACGCCGCTTCCGTCGTCTTCCAGGTAACGCTCAAGCAGGGTGAGTGAATCCACATTTTCGTGATACTGATCATAGGGCATCGAAACGGCGTGGTGAAGAGGGACGCCTGCCCCTTTCCGCTTGAAGGCATTCCCGGTCACCGCGAGGGCCCCGAGGGTCATGCCGTGGAAAGCTTTGGTGAAACTGATCACGGTTTGCCGCCCCGTCACCTTGCGGGCGAGTTTTAAGGCACTTTCCACCGTATTGGCGCCCGTCGGCCCGGGGAACATCACTTTGTAGTCCATCCCACGGGGAGAGAGAATCACATCCTGGAACCGTTTTAGGAAGGATTCCTTGGCTACGGTAGCCATGTCCAGGCTGTGAACGACGTGGTCGTCGGTGAGATAATCGATCAATTTGCTTTTGATCCGGGAATTATTGTGGCCGTAATTTAACGCGCCAGCACCGGCGAAAAAATCGATGAATTCCCGGCCTTGCGTATCCCAGAGTTTATAGCCCCGGGCTTTGTCAAAGATGGTCGGGAAGCTGCGACAATAGCTGCGTACTTCTGATTCAAGGGCCTCAAATACGCTCATGTCGGTTACGGTTTTTTCGGTAGTAGAAGTCAAGGTATCATTTAACCTCCTCGGTCGTTTCCATAGGGTCAAAGGGGCCGATTCGGTAAGTCCACTCGGACTCGTGTCCTTCGCCGGGGAATAATTCTTCGGAGAAGCAGACCGAAGTCCCGCAATCCGTTTCCAGGTCCCTTGCCAGTCCCTCAAACAGGGATTGGGAAGCTTTGTTGGAGGGGGAGATGGT
This sequence comes from Salinithrix halophila, assembly GCF_042650125.1. Taxonomy (NCBI): domain Bacteria; kingdom Bacillati; phylum Bacillota; class Bacilli; order Caryophanales; family Thermoactinomycetaceae; genus Salinithrix; species Salinithrix halophila. Next base: position 431,129 of record NZ_JBHSAP010000009.1, on the reverse strand, counting down.
CGCTTCCAGGTAACTCACTTCAGAGCATGCGCTTCGCTTCAGGAGTTCCCGTAAAAGGGTCTTGCCCATCCCTTTCCCCCGTTGGGATTCATCCACAGCTACCTGCCAGACAAAAATCACATCCGGGGATTCGGGTTGCTTGAATGCAGAAACGAACCCGACCACGCGTCCCTCCTCTTCCGCCAGTACACAGGTATCGGAAAAGTACTTGCACAGCATGAGGTAGCTGTATGCGGAGTTGAGATCCAGCACCCCGGTGTTTTTGATCAGCTCCCAAACGGCCGTACCGTCTTCCTCCGAAGGTTTCCGGAAGGAGACCGTGCCGCTGGCTGGGTTCCTGTAAGGCTTTTTGACCGAAACTTTCGGCCTTCGTGAAGAGTCTGTTTTCACCGCCGATGGACTATGACTTCCGCTGATGGCGACATCACCTTCCTGTTCGTTGTATGGAATGACGCTCCCACGGCAGTGACCGAATCATTCGGAGCCGCGGTCTTTTCGGGTGGTAGCATTCCGTGTGTGACGTTTCCCGAAGGCTTCGTCTAAGCCGAAAATTGGACTGACAGGGGAAGGGGGCTTCCCTTCTTGTGACGTACCTAAATCCCGCAGGTAACCTACGGGACAGGCGTAAGGTCCGTCTTTCATCACTGTCCGTCTCTAATGGTAACGTGAATGGCTCACCACCGTCGAAAGTACTCTACCCCTTTTAATGCTTCTTAAACTCCTCGAGAAGGAGTCGCGAGAGATGAAGCGGGAAATTCAGCTAGTTGCTGTGAATCCATGCGTTTTTCAGCACCTTTGAAAAATGGAGGATGAAAAAAGCCGGGATTTCAAAGGGTTTCCTTGCGGATTGTCTTCCTTTTGGTGAGGCGGTGGTTTTTGGGAAGGAAAACAGGTTTAGATTTTATCCTTTCGTGATAGGGAATAAGAGGAGGTTTGTGGGGCTTGCTATTCTTTGACCACTCCCCATGCGTAAACGCAGGGGATTCTTGGGTAATCTCCAGTAACCCGGAGAAATGGACCAAGCGAACCCCCGTGGGCCCCAATCTGTTGACACTTTCTTCAGCATTTTCTCGGTTTGCCATTTTTTCTAACTATTGATACCCTGATAGTCGTATCATATGTAGTGATCCCGGACTACGTAGGCTGAATTGATCGATTGTTCCGTACACAAGTTCCGGGGATGTCGTCGGTCGGGGCTCCTTCTTTTAGGGATTGCTCCCGGCCTGTATCGGTACCGACCAAAACATAGCAAGGGGGCGTTGATGTGAAAAAGTTGTTGCGTTTATTCCTGTTACCCGTCCTTATTCTTGCAGTGGCCGGTTGCGGTCAACTGGATCTGGCTTCTTCCGGCTCCACGCTGGAAAAAGCGAAAGAGGAGAAAAAGATCACCGTGGGTTTCGCCAATGAGAAGCCTTATGCCTATAAGGAGAATGGCAAGGTGACAGGGGAAGCGGTTGAGATCGCCCGCGAAATTTTTAAGAAACAGGGGATCGATCAAGTGGAGCCGGTGCTGACCGATTTCGGATCCCTGATCCCGGGATTGAAAGCCGGACGTTTTGACGTGATCACCGCTGGGATGTATATCACCCCGGATCGTTGCAAGGAAGTGAATTTTGCCGATCCGGAATACAGTATCGGTGAGGGGTTGGCGGTGAAAAAGGGAAATCCGAAGAATATCAAAAGCTATGAAGATATCGCCAAGAAAAAAGGGGCCACCATCGCCGTCATGAAGGGGGCGATCGAGGAGCAATACCTCCGGGATGTCGGGGTGAAGAAAGATCAGATTAAGATTGTTCCCGACCAGCCTTCTGGCATTTCCGCTCTGGAAGCGGGACGGGTGGACGCGATCACCATGACCGGTCCTTCTCTGCGTGCCGTACTGGAATCGGCCAATTCGAAGAGCATCGAAGAAGTCAAGGACTTTAAACAGCCTTCGATTAAAGGAAAAGATATTCGGGGGTACGGTGCAGCGGCGTTCCGCAAGGATGATAAGGAGCTGAAAGATCTCTACGACAAGGAACTAGGGAAGTTAAAAGAGTCTGGGAAGCTCTATGACATTATTAAACCGTTTGGCTTTACCAAGGATGATCTTCCTGGAGATCACACTGCCGAACAACTGTGCAAGGGATAACTGAAGCGGCATTCTGTCGACGACCGGAGGCATCCCCTCCGGTCGTCCAATCTTGAAACAAAGGGCGTGGGACCCATCGGAGTAACCATGGATATTTTCAAGACATTGCTGCCCGGTGCCGTGGTCACCATCCAACTGACCGTCTTTTCCGCGCTCCTCGCTTTGGCGCTGTCTTTTCTCGGGGGGCTAGGTCGCCTGTCCAAGGTACGGCCCGTACGCTGGGTTTCCGGATTCACTATCGAGTTTTTCCGGGGTACCTCGTTATTGGTGCAGCTGTTCTGGTTGTATTTTGCGTTGCCTTTGGTAGGGATTCGTTTACCAACCGGGTTGGTGGGTATTCTGGCCCTGGGTATCAACTACGGTGCCTACGGGGCTGAGGTGGTACGAGGGGCTATCCAATCCATTCCCAAAGGTCAGCACGAGGCGGGGATTGCCCTCAACATGACGCCGTTCCAGCGGATGCGGTATATCATCCTGCCTCAGGCTTTCCGGACGATGATTCCTTCTTTCGGTAATCTGATGATCGAGTTGCTGAAAGGGACTGCCCTGGTGGCGCTGATTACGATTCCCGATATGACCTACGAAGCTTATACCTTGCGTAACAGCATGGAGGAGTATACATTTCAGATTTTCGGCATCTTGCTGTTGCTTTATTTCCTGATCGGTTATCCCCTCACGCTTTTCATGCGCTGGCTCGAACGTAAATTTTCCGTGGGGAGGGTCTGACCGATGATTTGGAAGTGGGATTACGCATATGAGGTGTTGCTGCAGTTATTGGGTGTTTTGCACATTACGATAAGCGCCACGCTGGTGGGTTTCCTGGTAGCCATGATCTGGGGGCTTGTCATTGCTTTCGCCCGCCGTTCCCGGATCAAGCTGATCTCCTGGGCTTCCTTGGCCTTTGTGGAGTTTGTACGGACGACACCCTTGTTGGTCCAACTTTTTTTCATCTTCTATGTACTCCCGCGGTTCGGATTGACGCTGTCCCCCTTTGTGGCTGGCGCTATCGGGCTGGGCCTTCATTACAGTACCTACCTTTCCGAAGTCTATCGGGCAGGAATTAACTCGGTAGAAAAGGGACAGTGGGAGGAGGCCACGGCACTCAATTTCTCGCCGTGGCAGAAGTGGACCTCCGTCATTTTGCCTCAGGCGATTCGCCCGGTTTTGCCGGTGATGGGTAATTATTTGATCGTCATGTTTAAGGAAACGCCGTTATTATCCGCGATCACGCTTGTGGAAATCGTGGGTTTGGCACAGATCATCGGTTCCAAGACGTTCCGCTATTTGGAACCATTGACGTTGGTCGGGATCCTCTTCCTGATCCTCAGTTACATCTCATCCGTCCTGGTGCAACGGTTGGAACGGCGTCTTGATGTTGAGAACGGTCGCCAAGGTTAAAGGAAGGGACGTGAAAGCATGAGTCAAACCAATTCGGAAGCGAAGACGGCCTTTGTTCGATATCGGGGGGTTAGTAAGTCTTTCGGAGACAACGAGGTGCTAAAAGAGGTCGATTTCGATCTGATGCCGGGGGAGAGAGTGGCGATTATCGGTCCCAGCGGCTCGGGTAAAACGACGATGGCTCGTTTGCTTATGACCCTGGAAGAACCCACTTCTGGTACGATCGAAGTCGACGGCCAACACCTTTGGCACAAAGAAGTGAAGGGAAAGCTGGTTAAAGCGGATGAAAAGCATCTGCATCAGGTGCGTGGAGATATCGGGATGGTGTTCCAGCATTTCAACCTGTTTCCTCATATGACGATCCTTCGTAATTGCACCGAGGCGCCGATCAAGGTGTTGGATCTTTCCAAGAAAGAAGCGGAGGAGCGAGCGATGGAGATGCTGGACAAGGTAGGGCTCGCCGATAAGGCGAAAGATTATCCCGCCAGCCTGTCCGGTGGTCAGCAGCAGCGGGTAGCCATCGCCCGAGCGCTGGTGATGCGTCCCAAAGTGATGCTCTTCGACGAACCGACATCCGCTCTCGATCCGGAAACGGTAGGTGAGGTACTCCAGGTGATTAAGGATATCGCCAAGAGCGGGGAGATGGCGATGATGCTGATCACTCACGAGATGAGCTTCGCCCGGGATGTGGCCGATCGGGTCTGCTTTTTCGATAACGGCACCATCCAGGAGCAAGGGCCTCCCTCTAAAATATTCTCAGATCCGGAGACGGATCGTCTGCGGGAGTTCCTTAGTCGTTTTGATGTGGGTTCCAATCGGGAACGGGAAACGGTAGAAATTTAAACACAGAGCTAAAACCTGTCCGGCTGTGATGTCGGGCAGGTTTTTATTTGATTTTCCCCTTGCTCTGCCATAGTTTGATGCTGAGTTGGAGCAGGAACAGGTCGTCAGGGTTAAAGAGAGACCGACCGGTGAGGGACTCGATCTTCCGGAGCCGGTATAGGAGGGATTGGCGGTGGAGGTTGAGTTCTCGGGCGGTCTGGCTGACATTCATCTGGTTTCGGAGGTAGGCGTTAAAGGTTTCAATCAGGTCGATGCCCCGTTGCCGACTGTAGTCGAGCAGGCGGCTCATGGCGGACCAGGTGATCTCGCGCATTTCGGGGTGTTCGGCTAATTGTTCCAGGGCGCGATAGAGGCCGGTGTCCATATAGAAGTTCCGTTGCCCAGGCCCTTTTTGACGGCGCCCGATGGTGAGGGCGGAGTGGGCGGCCAGGTAACTATCCCGGAAGGTGAAGATTCCCGTGTGATTTTCACCGATTCCCCAGGAAACGGCCCGGTCGGGGAACCGTTCGTGGAGACGCCCTTCCAGTACATCGAGATAAGATTGGACATGGTCGATCACTTGGTTGGGAGCAGCCTCCAAGAATAGGATTAATTGATCCAGCTGCCGGGTGGCAAGGAGATTGCGGCGGATTACACGGGCAGCGTAATGGACATCATCCATCAACCCCGGGAAACCCTGCTCGTCGAAACGGCTGGCATAGGGTTCCGAACCGAGTGGCTCGGGCATTCCCAAAATGCAGGTGTAAGGGACGGTGAGATTATAACCGAGTGTTTCGGCTCGGGCAGTTGCCGATTCGGGGGAAGAGATTTCACCTTTGGCCAGGCTCCAGACGAAGTCGCTTTTGAACCGCATTTCCGTTTCTACCACGACGGTTTCTTGAAGAAAACAGAGGGCTGCCGCCGTGGTGGCATGCTCCAGGAAAATGTGCTCTTCCCGCCGGAGTGGAGCTGCAAGATCGGCTTCCGGCGGGAGCAGGAGCAGCAAGGATCCCTGGCGCTTCCGGGCGGACCGAATAGGGAATTCAAGGAAGGAACGACCCCTTGTTCGGTGAAGACGCCATTCTCCCTGGCCGTGAAAAGAGCCGGGAAGGGGATCAGAGTGGGCGGGGAGGGGGGTACAGGGATTTTGCCAGAGCTGAATCAAGGGTTGGGAAGACGGACTCCCTCCTTTGAGGTCCCCTTTGTGATCGACGAACAGGGCAGGATAGTGTAATTTGCGATAGATAACCGTTGCTAGGCGGGAAAGATCGGCCCCCTGAAGGATCAGTTGAAGCAACTCTTCCTGGGTCTCCTTTGAATAAGCGGCCATCTGGTCTCCGCGATGGTCGAGGATACGGAACAGTTCCTGCATGATATCGGCAAACCGGGTTTCCCAGGGAAGTTCAATCAGGGGCATACCCCATTTCTCAGCCAGTTGGATGGCTTCAGGGGGGAATTCTTTTAGATGACGACCGGCGGCGACAGCGAGGGCAGCTGCTCCGGAATCGATCAGAGCCTGGAGAAATTCGCGAAACAGAGCAGGATCCTGTCCACAGCCGACGGCAGTACTAAGGACAAATTCCTTGGGGCGGACAAAATTTTCTACCGGTACTTCAATGATGGAGACCCATTCGATCCGGGTATCCAGGAACGTGTCCGAAGTGAAGTTCCTGGCTCCCTTCATCACCTCCAGCTGGAGAACGTCCCTTACGGTCATCAACATAAGCTGTCTCCCCCTTTCGCCCCCAGGCATCATTGGTTATGAGCGGTTGATGGCTTGCAGCACCTCTTCTGCATCGGCATTGCAGCCGCTTAGGATCAGGACGATCGGACGCCCCTCCGCCTGGATCCGTCCATCCAGAATGGCGGCTGCTCCAGTGGCGGCTGCACCCTCGACGATCATTTTGTGATTTCGGAAAAGGAGGGAAAGACTCTGGGAGATCCCCCGTTCAGAAACGAGGAGTGTTTCGTCGGCCAGTTTCCGCACCAGCGGGAACGTATAACGGTTGTCAAGGCCGATTCCGCCCAGAAGGCTGTCTGCTAGGGTGTTTTGCTCTTCCATGGTGATTGGACGACCTTTACGCAGACTGTGGTACATGACGGCGGAGCCTTCCATCGTCACCCCGACTAGGCGGGCTTCCGGTTGATTGGATTTGATAGCCAAGGCGATCCCTGCAAAGAGTCCTCCGCCGGATAAAGGGATAACCACCCTGCCCAGATCGGGTAGTTCTTCCAACAATTCCAGTCCGATCGTTCCCTGGCCGGCGATGATTTCGGGATCATCGAAGGGGGGGATCACGGCAAGGCCTTCTTCCTTTTCCAGCTGAAGACATCGCTCTTCGGCTTCATCTTGGCTCTCTCCACACACGATCAAATCAGCGCCGAGAGCTTTGATCCGGTCGGTTTTTTCCCGGGGTACCCGAGCGGAGAGGCAAATCACCGCTGGGATGCCAAGTTGACGGGCAAACCAGGCAACGGCCAGCCCGTGGTTACCGGTAGAAAAGGTCGCGACCCCCCGTTTTCTGTGTTCCCCGTCGAGACTGAGGATTTTGTTGGCGGCTCCCCTCAACTTGAAGGATCCGACGGGTTGCAGGTGCTCTGCTTTCAGATAAACAGGGCCGCCTGCTTTTTCAGACAGAACGGGGGATTGAATCAGGGGAGTCCGGGTGAGAAAGGGTGCGATTCGTTTACGGGCTTTCCAAATCGCCCCTGGGTTAACCCTAGTTTGCTGAGCGGTGAAATGAGAATGAGTCATACGGTTCACCTCCAAATTCACGGTGCCTTTTTGGCCCATCACTGTAAACCCTAACTATACCCCAATAATTATCCGAATAAACCATCTATTCAATAAATTGACGAATAAACCGGGCTGTTTTTTATACAGTTTGGCGATTGTGACGAAAAACGCGTCCCCGGTAAGATGAAGGTAACCGCAAAGAACCCGCGGGGGTAAAGGGGGCTGAGGAAGGTGTTTAAGGATTTGCCTTTCTCCATTAATGAGTATGCTGAGCGGATTCAGAAGACCAAAGAACAAATGGTCAAAGAAGGGGTGGAAGTTCTCCTTTTATCCGATCCGGCCAACATGTATTACTTATCCGGGTATGACGGATGGTCCTTTTATGTCCCCCAATTGTTGGTTGTGATTTTGGAGGAGGAGCAGCCGTTATGGATCGGTCGCGCACAGGATGCCAATGGAGCCAGGCTTACAGTCTGGTTCCATCCGGACCGGATCATTCCCTATTCCGATGAGTACGTTCAGTCAGATGAACGGCACCCGATGGACTTTGTAGCGGATATCCTAACCCAGATCGGCCAAGCGAAAAGACGTTTCGGTGTCGAGATGGATGCCTATTATTTCACAGCCCGTTCCTATGAACGGCTTCGAACAGGGTTGCCTGATGCCTGTTTCCAGGATGCCACGCTTCTGGTTAACCGTATACGGATGATCAAATCCAGCCAAGAGATCGACTATATGAAACGGGCGGGTCAAATCGCAGAAAGGGCGATGCAGACGGCTATGAATACCATCGCGGCGGGGGTGAGAGAGTGTGATGCGGCGGCTGCCATCTCCCATGCCCAAATTAGTGGTACCTCCGAGTACGGTGGGGATTATCCGGCGATCGTTCCGTTACTTCCGTCAGGAGAGAAGACTTCGACGCCCCACCTTACTTGGACGGATCGCCGTTATCGGGCAGGAGAAGCGGTCATCGTCGAGCTGGCGGGCTGCTACCGCCGCTACCATGCACCGTTGGCACGGACAGCGGTCATTGGAACGCCGTCTCCTCTCGTCCGAGAACTGGCAGAGGTGGTTGCTGAAGGATTGAATGCCGCACTGGAAGTCGCTGCACCCGGGGTCTCCTGCGAGGAGGTGGAGGCTGCATGGAGGCAATCGATACAAAAACGGGGATTTAAGAAGGAGTCCCGGCTGGGTTATTCCGTGGGGCTTAACTACCCTCCGGATTGGGGGGAGCATACCGCCAGCATTCGGGCGGGTGATCAGACCACCCTTCAACCAAACATGACTTTTCATCTCATTCCTGGTATCTGGTTGGATTCCTGCGGGGTGGAATTTTCGGAGACGTTTCGGGTTACCGGTACCGGATGCGAAACGCTGTCCTGTTTTCCCAGGGAATTGGTTCAGCGCCCGGCGATTCCAGGTATCGTTCCATCCTTGGAAGAAAGCGGGGCTTAAGCGATGTGGATCTTTCATGAAGCGGAGATCAGACGTTTTGTTCCCTTGGATGAGGGGGCGGTGGAGGCTGTGGAAGAGGGGTTTTCCCTCCTGTCAAAAGGAAAAGTGCAAACCCCGCCGATTATGAGGGTGGATTTCCCTGAAAGAGAAGGGGAGGTGGACGTTAAAACTGCGGCGGTGGCAGGACTTCCGTGGTTTGCCATTAAAATCTCCGCCGGTTTTTTCCTTAATTCCGAACTTGGGCTTCCGAGCGGAAATGGGATGATGATCCTAATTCGCACAGATACGGGGCAGCCGGAGGCCCTTCTCTTGGATAACGGGTATTTGACCGACGTGCGGACCGCCGCTGCCGGAGCCGTTGCGGCCCGTTACCTCGCTCCAAAGGAGGCCCGGTGCCCCGGGGTAATCGGAGCGGGCAACCAGGCCCGGTTCCAGATCCGGGGTCTGGCTTTGGTCCGGGAGGTGGACTCGGTCCGTGTCTGGTCCCCTTCAGAAGAACGGGCAGAAACCTGTGCCAGGGAGCTGGGGGAGGAACTCGGAGTGGAAGCCCATGCTGAACGGGATGTCGAGTCAGTGGTCCGGGAAAGTGACATCCTGGTGACAGCCACCCCGGCGAGGGAGCCGGTGGTGCAAGCGGATTGGCTCCATCCCGGCCTTCACATTACAGCGATGGGTTCTGATGCCGGTCATAAACGGGAACTGGCTGACGGCGTGTTGTCCGCGGCGGATCGGGTGGTTTGTGATCTGAGAAGCCAGTGTCTCCGCTTTGGAGAGCTGCGAGCCGCCGTGGTGACGGGGGAGATCCAATCGGTTGCGGTTACAGAACTGGGTGAATTGACCTCCAGTAAGGGGGTGGGGCGGACGCAGCCCGGTCAGATTACAGTCTGTGATCTGACCGGTACCGGCGTGCAAGATACAATGATCGCCATCCGAGCCTACCAAGCTTTGCGGTCGCAAGGGTGCGGTGTAAGGATGGAATCCGACGAAGGGGTGATCCGATGACGAAGGATCGAGGATACGAGCCGTTGGTCGGAACGAAGGCAGTGTGGGGCGGAGAAGAGGAATATCTGGTTCAAGGTGCGACCCAAGTCCCTGTCGTTCACAGTGTTTCCTTCGGGTATGAGGATATCGACCACTGGCATGAGGTTGCTCTTGGCCGGAAAAAGGGGCACATCTATGGGCGTAACACCAATCCGACAGTAGAGGTCTTCGAAGAGAAAGTTCGCCTGTTGGAAGGGGCTGAGGCGGCTACAAGCTTTGCCACAGGGATGGCGGCCATCAGCGGTACTTTGTTTACTCTCCTTTCCCCCGGTGATAAGGTGATCTCCATCAAGGACACCTACGGGGGAACCAACAAGGTTTTCCTCGAATTCCTTCCCCGCTTTCAAGTAGAGGTAAAACTGTGCGATACCCTTGACCACGAAGCCCTGGAACGGGAGATCGCAAAAGGGTGCAAGGTGCTTTATTTGGAGTCACCAACCAATCCGACTTGTAAAGTAGTAGATCTGGAGCGTTTGGTCCGAGCGGCTAAACAAGTGGGAGCGACAGTGGTCGTGGACAATACCTTAGCGACGCCGGTGAACCAAAACCCTTTGCATTTAGGGGCGGATCTGGTTCTTCACAGTGCGACAAAATTCCTGGGCGGGCACGCCGATGCCCTGGGCGGGGTTGTCTGCGGTTCGGCGGAACTGGTGGAGAAAGTGTACCACTACCGAGAGATCAACGGAGCGACCCTGGATCCGATGGCTGCGTATTTGCTGTTACGAGGGATGAAAACCCTCCACCTGCGGGTGCGTCAGCAAAATCAGAGTGCTCTTTCCATCGCCCGGTTCCTGGAGAAACATCCCGGGGTAGACGCAGTTTTTTATCCCGGCCTCCCCTCTCATGTTCATCACGAGATTGCCACGAAACAGATGAAAGGGTTCGGGGGAGTGCTCAGCTTTGTTTTAAAAGGGGGGCTCGCTGCCGTCCGTCGTTTTCTGCCGCAACTCTCCCACGCTCATCTCGCAGCCAACCTGGGTTCGGTGGAGACGGTGGCCGGCCCGCCACGAACCACGAGCCATGTGGAGTGTACGGAGGCGGAACGGCGGGCGATGGGAATCCCTGAGGGGCTCATTCGTTACTCTGTGGGGATTGAAGAGACAGAGGACTTAATTCATGATCTGACGCAAGCTTTGGATGCCTGTTCTGGGACGGAAGAAGCTCAATTTGAAACAATACACCCTTTTTCGTCCTGACCGCAGGGAGGGATAACCATGACCATGGACAACAGCCGGATCGCGGAACGGGCCCAGGCCCTCACCCCGGAACTGATTGCCTGGCGCCGCCGCATCCACCGATATCCGGAGCTCTCTTTTCAAGAAGTGGAAACGGCTAAGTTGGTCGCCAGCGAATTGGATCGGACTTTGGGAATCTCGGTCCGTGTGGAAGTAGGCGGAACGGGGGTGATAGGAACCCTATCCGCCGGTTCAGGAGCCCACATCGCTCTACGGGCGGATATGGACGCCCTGCCGATCCTGGAGGGAAACCTCTGCGACTATCGGTCGCAAAATCCGGGAGTGATGCACGCCTGCGGCCACGACGCTCATACTGCCATCCTCCTCGGGGCGACGCGCCTCCTTGCGATGGAGGCAGAAGCAGGAAATCTCAGCGGCACCGTTACGTTCCTTTTCCAACCGGCGGAAGAGAAACAGGGGGCGGACGGTTTAACGGGAGCGCTCCGGATGATCGAGGACGGGGCCCTCGATGGGGTGGAGGCCGTCTTAGCCCTCCATATGAACCCGGAACTCCCCTATGGAGCTGTCCTTCTCAACGATGGTTATACCATGGCCAGTATCGATACCTTCCAGGGGCACCTTTACGGGACGGGTGGACATGGGGCCTACCCCCATCTAGGTGTCGACCCGACATGGATCTTGTTACCGGTGCTCCAATCGATTTACGGCATCGTCCCCCGCCGTGTTTCCCCGTTGGAACCGGCAGTCATCAGTATCGGCCAAATCCATGCCGGAACAGCCAGCAATATCATCCCCTCAGAAGTCTTCATCCAGGGGACGATCCGGAGCTATGCTCCCGAGGTGCGTGAGCAGTTAATCAGTGAGCTGGAACGATCCTTTTCCCTCGCGACCACCCTTGGGGGAAGCTACCGGCTTCAGGTGGAGCGGGGTGAACCCGTGCTGAACAATGATGCTGGCATGAATGACAGCATCCGAGGCGTGGTGCAGGATCTTTTCCCCAGATTTGAGATTCACTCCGGCCCTTTCGGCATGGGGGCCGAAGATTTTAGCCATATGACGGAACGGGTTCCGGGAGCGATGTTTTTCCTGGGATGTTCGTTGGATGATGGGATAAAGCGGAATCTGCACACCCCTTTCTTCGATCTGGATGAACGATGTCTCGCTGCCGGGGCGGCTATCCTCGCAGAGACGGCCAAGCGATTCCTGAACGTTTCCGCGGCAGAAGGTAAGGCGAAGTAAGTATGGGGAGGGGATGGAATGGCACATAAGCTGGCTCTGATCGGTTTTGGAACCGTTGGGCAGGCGCTGACGGAGATCCTGCGGGACAAAGGGCGAGTCTTGGAGGAGCAGGAGGGGTTTCAAGGGGTGATTACAGCGGTGTCGGATCCGCTTAAAGGTTCCCTTCACCATCCCGACGGATTGGACCCAGCCCGGCTTCTTGAGGCTGTGGAAAGGGAGGGGAATCTGTCTGCCTATCCAGATACGCCGGGGCTGGTTCGGGGGTGGGACAGTCTGACAACGATCCGGGAGGCCTTGGCCGATACGGTGGTTGAAGTTTCCTACACCGATGTGGAAACAGGGCAGCCGGCGATCAACCATTGTCGGTCTGCTTTCGAAAGCGGGAAGAATGTGGTGATGACTAACAAGGGACCTGCCGCTCTCGCTTTTGAGGAGCTCTCGAGTTTGGCGGATCGCAAAGGGGTGAAGTGGGGCTACGAAGGTACGGTCATGAGTGGAACCCCGGCACTGCGTATGCCATCTACAGCTCTCGCTGGCAATGACATTTACGAGGTTCGTGGTATCCTCAACGGAACGACCAACTATATCCTTACCCGGATGGAAACGGGAGAGAGTCTGGAGGAATCGTTGGCTAAAGCCCAGCAACAGGGAATGGCAGAAGCCGATCCGTCAAGTGACCTGGACGGCCATGATGTTCTGTATAAAATCATGATTCTGGCCCGGGTGGTGATGAATCACCCGTTGGCTCGAGGGGAGGTTGCCAGGGAAGGAATTCGGCATTTGACAGTTGAGGATATCCTACAAGCAAAGGAGGAGGGGAAGTGTTGGAAACTGGTTGGGCGCATCCGCAAGGAACAAGGGGGAGTGAGGGCTTCGGTCGGCCCGGAGAAGCTCCCTCTGTCCGATCCGTTAGCAGGGGTCAGCGGAGCGCTCAATGCGATCACCTACGATTGCGATTTATTGGGATCGGTCACGTTGATCGGAGCGGGAGCCGGACGGAAAGAAACGGGGTTTGCTCTGTTAAACGACCTGATTCACGTGGTCCGGGGAGGATCGTAGGGTGAAATCCGGGAAAGGGGGAAGGGGCGATGGGTTTGGAAATCGTAAACCAGTGGAGAGGGAATAAGATATGGGGGCGGGAAAAAAGGTGGATCGATGTGAGAGATCCCCAGGATAACTCCCTGATCGAATCAGTACCTGCCGCTAGCGCAGAGGAGATGCACCAAGCCCTTGAAGAAGCAGCCGCCGGAGCGGGAATAGCCGCTAACATGGCGGTCCACGAGCGAATGGCCATCCTTCATCGGGCCGCCGATCTCATTCAGGAACGGACTGAAACCTTTGCCGTAACGATCGCCCGAGAAGGCAGCAAAACGATTCGGGAAGCCCGCAAGGAGGCGAGGCGTTGCGTCGATACCCTCCGCCTCTCTGCCGAAGAAGCCCGGCGGATTAACGGTGAAACGATTTCTTTTGACCAATCCCCGGGCAGCGAAAATCGGATGGGATATTACGGGCGGTTCCCCGTCGGCCTGATCGGGGCGATTACTCCTTTCAATGATCCGCTTAACCTCGTCGCTCATAAGGCTGGCCCCGCTGTAGCTGCCGGCAACGCGATCCTGATCAAACCCTCCAGTCTCACTCCTCTGTCTGCATTGCTATTGGCGAAGACCCTGGAGGAAGCCGGTTTGCCCTCCGGGGTATGCACGGTCGTCACTGGACATGGGAGTGAAGTAGGAGATGTATTGGTTCGTGATCCGGCAGTCCGTATGATCTCCTTTACCGGTGGAGTAGAGGCAGGAGAGGCGATTACTCGAAAAGCCGGGCTGAAGAAGTTGTCTATGGAGCTGGGGTCTAACTCGCCGGTAATCGTATTGGATGATGCAGATCTGGAGGAGGCGGTGGCCTCTACGGTTTCAGGGGCTTTTTGGGCGGCGGGGCAAAACTGCCTAGGGGTCCAGCGTGTTTATGTGCAATCCGGCCTTTTTGACGCTTTTGCTGAGGCATTCCTCCGTCGTGTTCGAACCTATCGTATAGGGGATAAGTTATCCGAGGAAACCGATATGGGGCCGCTTATTACGGAGGGGGAAGCCCTTCGGGTGGAGCGTTGGGTAGATGAAGCTCTCCACAAGGGTGCCCGTCTGCTTGCCGGAGGGAAGCGGGACGGTGCTTTTTACGCTCCGACCGTGCTGATGGATGTACCGGATCATTGTCAGCTGGCCCGGGAGGAAATCTTCGGCCCGGTGGTCAGCCTATACCGGGTGAAGGATCTGGATGAAGGGATCCGGGAGGCGAATCGTTCTCCCTATGGACTACAGGCGGGTATTTTTACCCGCGATCTGGAGAAGTCTTTCCGCATGATTAGAGAGGCCCGGGTCGGAGGGGTGATGGTGAACGATTCCAGTGATTACCGCATCGATGCTATGCCCTTCGGTGGTACCAAGATGTCCGGGCTCGGCCGAGAGGGCGTTCGGTTCGCTATCGAGGAGATGACGGAAACGAAGGTGGTCTGCTTCCGGCTGAGGCGCCACTGAATCTTCCGTCGATATTGCCCTCAGAATGCAGGTCACCAACCCGACCGCAACCGCCGAAGGGAAAACTTCGGCTTTTTTTTTATTTTTTTTGGGAAGTGGACACAAAATTGATCCCTGTTGCGAATAACAGAATAGGAGCATACTGCACGGATGGAAAGAAGGTGGGGATGAAGTTGAAATTACGAATGAAGATTGCGGCTCTAGGGATCGCCCTGACCCTGTTTGCCGTTCAGAACCATGTCAACGCGGCTCCGTCTTCCCACGGGAGTACTGACACTGAAGCGAGCCAGACGGTTGAGAAAAAGGTGGAACCCATCAAACATGCCGCCAAAAAACTGGCACGCTCGATTTTCCATCCCACTGGTTGAACAAAGTGATTTCTTTCCCTCGAAACCGATGACCACTTTGCCGATTTTACATAGGATATGACGGGAGGGATTCAGGATGGGCCGCAAATCGCGGCCTTTTTGTTATCGAAAGGATTGTTTCCATGGTACGATGAGCCATATGGAACCTGTACAAGCGAAGCAAGAGGTGACGATGGTTGAAGCTCTCAGATCTGCTTACAGAAGATGTAATGGTGCTTGATCTGCAAGGCTCTAGTCAGGAAGCAGTTATGGACGAACTGCTTGCTACATTGGATAAAGCTGGTTTTCTCTCTGATCGGAACACCTATAAAAAGGATCTGTATGAACGGGAAAGCTACGGAAGCACCGGGTTTGGTTTTGGCATCGCCATTCCCCACGGAAAATCCTCCGGTGTTCGAGAACTGGGGATTGCTTTCGGTCGTCAACCGGCCGGTATCGATTGGGACAGCCTAGACGGGGAGCCTGTCAACCTGGTATTCATGATCGCTGCACCTGTGGGACAGGCTGGGGATCAACACCTTCATATCCTGCAAGCCCTTTCTCGCAAGCTGCTCGACGACGCTTTCCGCGCTGCATTGTTGAAGGCGGACACGAAAGGGAAAGTGAAAGAGCTCATGGACACCCTGTGAAAAAACGGGGCGAACCTATCATTCGTACCGATCAAAGAGCGATCGGCTCCCTTTTTCAAGTGTCCCGTCCGGTTTCCTGACGGAGTTTAAACTGGACGCCGGGGTATCGCTTCATTGGCCGACCTTGTAGGAAGTCGAGCACTAAGGAGTCAAAGGAATCCTGGGCCATCGTGTTTAGCGGGTCGAAGGCATGATGAAAGAAAGCAAGTCGAGAGTGGATAATCCGCCTGTGGAGCATCAGCGATCCTCTCTTTTCCACTTCCAACCCCTCTCCCCCCAAGATCATCGTGGGCACATGGATTCGGTGAAGTAGGGGGGACAGATCGGGGGGGAATTTTTTTTTAAGGCGAAGAAACGTTTTTTTATCGATTGTGAGGGAATCCTTCAACACTTCTTTGGTCAGTCGAGCCTCCCTATCATCCCCGCGATGGATATGGATGGCAAGCCATTGGATGAGAGACCAGGGCAGCAGGTAACAGAGAGGCGTGGAGCTGTGCATACAAAAGGCTGTAAAACGGTCAGGCATATCACAGTAACCGTCGGCCAACACCAGCCGATCCACGCGTTCCGGATAACGGAGGGTAAAACATTGGGCCACGATGGCTCCCATGGATAGACCCACAACATGCGCTTTTTTGATATTGGCCTCATCGAGTAGAATCGCTAGATCATCCGCCATCATGTCATAAGTAAAATCCCTTGGTAAGGGCGGGGAGAGGCCGTGTCCCCGGAGATCTGGCAGGATCATTCGGAAGAAAGGGGAAAAAGCGGGGATCTGGGGTTTCCAAAGCCGCCATCCTGTCCCAATCCCGTGGAGGAAAAGGACGGCAGGACCAGCGCCGAAGAAGCGGCAGTGAAGAGAAGGATGGGAATGGGGGGATATCATCGGAATCACCTATCACCATTGGGCTGGCTATAGTGTACCCAGAAAGGTGAGAATGAAAAAAGAAGCCCGGTATGGGCTTCTGAGGTTATGTTTTTAAAAATCCTCCGATCCGAGCCGCCGCTTCGCGAAGCTTTTCCTCCGGTTGCACCAATGTGATACGAACAAACCCTTCCCCTTCGGCACCGAAAGCACTACCGGGAGTCAGGACGACGCCGGTTTCTTCCATCAACTGAAAGACAAAATCTGACGACAGCCAACCCTTAGGGGTACGTGTCCATACGTACATGGTAGCGGCGGGCTTGGCCGTATTCCAGCCGGCATTTGTCAGGGCGTCCGTCAGGGCATCCCGGCGGGATTGGTAAAGGGCGACCTGTTTACGGATGAAATCGCCGCCTTTGGTTAGTGCCGCTTCCGCCGCTTTCTGGATGGGATAGAAGATTCCGTACTGCGTGTGAGACATCATTGTCGCCATTATACGGAGTACTTCAGCATTGCCTGCCATGTATCCCACCCGACATCCAGCGATATTGAAGGTTTTAGAGAAAGAGTTGAACTCGACGGCCACCTCTTTCGCACCCGGTACAGAGAGCAGGCTGACCGCTCGCTGCCCGTCAAAGACTAACTCCGAATAGGTGAAGTCCTGGACGATCAGGATATCGTTTTGGCGAGCGAAACGGACTGCTTCTTCCAGGAAAGCCTGGTCAGCGAGGGCAGCGACGGGGTTGGCGGGATAATTGAGTACCATCATCTTGGCCCGTTCAGCAATTTCTTTTGGAATGTGATCCAGTCGAGGCAAGAAGCCGAACTCTTCCCGAAGGGGCATTCGCCAAGGTTCCCCACCGGCGATATGAACACCTACTTCAAAGATGGGGTAGCCCGGATCCGGTACCAACACGATGTCCCCTGGATCGACCAGGGCGGTTGCCAGATGGGCGAGGCCGTCCTGGGAGCCGATCAGCTGGAGCACCTCCGCACGAGGGTTGAGGGGGACACCGTACCGATCTTCATAAAAGGCAGCTACCTTCCCGTTGAAGGTAGGGATCGCTCCCATCGTGTAACCGTAGTTGGTATCGCTGGAGGCATGGCGGATGATTTCTTCTTTGACAAAGTCCGGCGGAGGCGTGTCTGGACTTCCAATGCTCAGGTCAATCATTTCCATACCGCCCCGCTCCAGACGCCTCTTTGCTTCCAGCAGTTCGTTGAAAACTCCCATCTCCAGCCGTTGGATGTTCTGTGATGCCATGATGTTCATGAGTGCCTGTGCTCCTCCCTCTGGGAGATGTATGAGTGATGTATTCATACGATACCACGACCTTTCGCCTCCGTCCACGCCTTGGGGGGAAAGCGGTTTCTCCCCCCTCTCTCGTTTTACAGAATTAGCCGGCTGAAAGCCCACGGTTTCAATCGTAGGATGAAAGGCGGCGTTGCTCAATACCCCCTGCTTTTTAGGGGGTGAACAGAGCAACCATCTTTTTCTTATCTTTGTTGCAGTGTAAAGGATATAAAATGAACATATAGAACAAGAATATCGAAGAGAAAAAACAAGGGGGTGATGAAATGCCCACGATCACACTGCGGCTAGAGCTGTTTAAGCCAACGGCAGCGAAACAAACCATGTATCAGCAAATGACTGCGATCAATACCGAATTTGCTAATTGGCTCCTCCTACATCCCGAGGTCAACCAGGCAACCAGCAAGATTTTTAAAAATTTCTCCATGAAGCGCTTCCCGTCTGCGGTGGTGAATCAAACGATTCGCGAAGTGAAGTCCCAGAAGAAAAAGCAACGAGCGAAAGCATTTCGCAAGATGTGGTGTGGCTTCAATAATCAAAATGTCAAGGTAGAAAAAAGCGGAGCTTTCTATACGGTATCCTTTCCTACACTCGAAAAAAGGATTGGCGTCCCTGTGGTCACACGTCCCTTTCAGCAAGTGTGGTTAGAGAAGATCGTGAATGGGTCGGTGAAAATGGGAGCGGCAAAGCTCTATCAAAAGAAGCGGAAATGGTATATGGCTCTCCCCATCACATGGGAAGTGGAAGCGACTGCAAAGAAAAAAGTCATGGGGATTGATGTAGGACTTCGCTACCTCGCTGTCAGTAGTGTGGGGACAAAATCGCTGTTTTTCAAAGGAAGTCCTTGTGCCTTTGTTCGGCGCTCCTTTTTCTCGCGAAGGAGGAAACTCGGAAAGAACAAGAAACTACAAGCAATCCGTCAATCCAAGAACAAAGAATCCAGCTGGATGAAGAACCTGAATCATCAAATCAGCCGTCAGTTGGTTAACTTTGCGATCACCCACGGTGTGGGAACGATCCGCATGGAAGACCTGACGGCTATCCGTAACCGAGCCAAGTCAAAAAAAGATCCCGGAAGAAGCCTGCATTCATGGGCATTCTATCAATTGAAATCGTTTATTCAATATAAGGCGGAAATGGCTGGAATCCGCTATGAAGAAGTGAATCCCGAATACACGAGCCAGACCTGTAAATGTGGACACAGGGAGAAGCGGAACCGACAGGGTCTTCGTTTTCAGTGTAGGAAATGCGGCTACGATTGCCATGCCGATCTAAACGGAGCCATGAATATTGGAAAAGCGATATCGGGCCTTGCCGCCTAGCGTACTGGTAACAGGTACGCCGCCCATGTGGGTACACTTCTAACTGCATGGGACGGGCTGATGAGACCGCCCTCAACTTGGGAGTTGTTCGAAACAGAAATGGACTGAGAACGCTAACTACCCAAGAATCCCACGCCTTCAGGCGTGTGGAGTCTCAAATTCCTTTTACAGTCCGTAATTTCGCCTACCGGGATCCCTATGGACGGGAGACGGTCACCTGGTCCCGGCGGTTTCACTTAGGGGATCGGGTTCGACGTTTTGACGCCACAATGATTTACAGCCGTCAGAGGGGGGTGGTCGTGGACTACCTGGGAACCCATCAACACCTGGCAGTGGATATCCAACTCTCCGTCGCCCCCAATGGGGGTCTATATCTTCGTTCGAAAGAACAACGCTTTTACGAGGGGGGAGTCCAATTCCGCTTCCCCCGCTGGCTTACCGGGGAAGCGGAGGTATGCGAATGGTATGACGAGGAAGCGGAACGGTACCGGATCCGCGTGCTGGTGACGAACCCGCTCTTCGGCCCGGTTTTTGGATACCAGGGGAGCTTCCGTGCGAATGTTATTCGATGCGCTTCGGAGCGAATTCCGTCGGATGTGAAACCCCTTCGGACGGAATGGAGGGAATGAGAAATGAAAAATTAGGTATTGCCGGGAGCGATGGGTTTCGATAAAATGAAAAATAACCATTTTTTAAGCATGGACGGAGGTGAAAGGGATCATGGGAATCAAGAAAACGAGCGTTAAAGATATCAATGATATCCTTGTACGTCTGCGCCCCTTTGCGATATTCCAGGGAGGGCATGTGTCCGCGTTTACCCGTATTCCATGGCAGGATCCCTTTCCCAACCCGTCGCCGCCTCTTTATGGAGCTTTATAAACCTCCATCGATTTGGCCACGGGGCCCCAGACAGGGATATATCCTGTCTGGGGCCCTTTTTTTGTTGGAAAAAAACAGAGAAAAAGGAGGGAGAACGATGTCTTGGAGAGATTGGGATCGGAACCTAAAGGTCCGGTTGCTAGGGGAAGGCGTGATCAATGTCCTGTTCTGGACCTTTTTCCCTTTTATGGCTGTCTATTTCTCCGAGTCTTTTGGTAAGGGGGCCGCTGGCGGGTTATTGATTCTGTCCCAACTGGTGGGTGTATTCGCCAACCTGATCGGCGGATGGTGTGCCGACCGCTTCGGGCGCCGCCGCATGATGTTGATTGCTTCAGCGGGAGAGGGAATCGCATTCTTACTGTTCGCCGTTGCAAACTCCCCCTGGTATCACTCCCCCTTGTTGACTTTTGCCTGTTTTACGGCTTTAGGTGTATTCGGTTCCCTGTATTGGCCCGCCAGTCATGCGATGGTGGCGGATCTGGTCGAACCGAAGGATCGAAACGAGGTGTTCGCTGTTTTCTATACGGCGATCAACGTAGCGGTAGTTATTGGTCCGATCATAGGTGGACTGTTCTTTTTTGCCTATCGTTTTGAACTGCTTCTCTTTGCTGCAGCAGCTTCCCTGATGTTGACGGTTCTTATTGGCGGCTATATCCGGGAAACCGTGCCCCGCCAGGAAGAGTCGGGGAGGCTCCCCGAAGGGAAAAGGATGAAGTGGCATCATTTCCTCTTTCAGCAACTGAAGGATTACCGTGTCATTGTTGCGGACCGAAACTTCATGCTGTTTATCCTGGCGGGTATCTTGGTAGCTCAGACATTTATGCAACTGGACCTAGCGATCGCTGTCTACGTGACGGAAGCCGTGCCGGTTCAAACGCTTGTCGCCGTTGGTCAGTGGAGTATCGAAACCGGGGGTGCTGCCTTTTTTGGCTGGCTGGTGGCGGAAAACGGTTTTCTCGTGGTCCTATTTACTGTCTGGGTTACCCGCTGGATCACTCGTTACCGGGAAGGGAATGTCTTCATTGTCTCTTCCATTCTCTATGGTCTTTCAATGCTTGTCCTCGGTAGTTCATCCAACCTGTGGGTTGCTGTCATTGCCGTTGTTCTTCTGACTGCGGGCGAACTGGCGGTGGTAGGTCTCCAGGAAAGCTTTGTCGCCGAGCTAGCGCCGGAGCATATGCGTGGTCAGTACTTTGCTGCTGCCAGCCTTCGTTTCTCCATCGGACGGACCTTGGCGCCCTTCGCCATTCCCCTCGCCTCCTGGGTGGGGCATGCCTGGACTTTCCTCGTTCTTGGTGTTATTGCATTCATTAGCGCCTGGGTTTACCATGTCTTGTTCCGGCGCCTGGAAAAAAGGCCGCCGATTCCGGCCGAAAGGAGAGGAGAAATATTGGGTAAAGTTTTGCCTTAAATATTATAGCCATTACAATATCATTACAAGGAGAGTTGTAGCAGGCACACCACTTGTACTGTTCGAGTCCATGGGCCCCTCGGGCAAAAACGCTGATGAACCGTTATCCGGTGGTTGGTAGCACGTAGGAGGATCTGTCATATTTTATGTGAAAAAACCTTTTCCTTTTTAGGAGGGTTTTTTAATTATCATGAAGAATTTCATTTATTGCAATATTGGGATGGGGTGCCTGAGCCTTTGTACCCGTCACCCGTATGCAAAGGGGTCAAACATCGATAGGGAAAGGATGAGGTCATTTGTTAAAAATCGGTAAAACGACGGCTGGGCTGTTGTCTGCAGCGCTGGTGATGGGAGCTGTAGCTACCGCTCCCATGGTATCGGCGGAACCGAAGCCTTCAGGGCGGGAGGTCACAGACAAGAATGTGGACATGGGCTCGGTGAACACGGAGCGGTTGGGTAAAGCATTGATCAAACGGGGTGAAATCAAAAAGAATACTTCCCCAGCGGAAGTAGAGCAAGCCGTTCAGAAGTACGTGGAAGAGCGCAACATTCCGAACGGTGTTGACACCTCGACGAAGTTTGGTAAGAAAGCCCAAAAAGGGCTGAAGAAAATGCAGGCTCGTTCGATTGCCAAAGCGGCGAAAGGCAAACGTAAAGGGAAAGCTACCCATACGGATAATATCGCCGTGGCATTGGTTGAATTTCCTGATTATACGCACAATAAACTCAAAGAGGAAAAAGGTTCGCTCTACACGAAAGATTTCAGCGAATCCCACTATCGGAAAATGCTGTTCAGTCCCCGGAATTATACCACTCCCGAGGGACTCAAGCTGACTACCATGGCCAAATATTATAAGAAACAATCCGGTGGAACCTGGACGGTTGACGGAACGGTGACTCCCTGGATGAAGGCGAAGCACAACGCGGCGTACTATGGGGAGAACGACCCTGCCAACAATGATGACGACAAAGCTCCCCGTGAATTGGTGGTGGAGACATTGGATTCCGTGGGGAAGGCGATCAAAGGCAAGGAAGCCCAATATGACCAGCGCGACCCCTATGATCTCGATGGGGACAGCAATGTGATGGAACCCGACGGGAGGCTGGATAACCTAATGGTCGTCCACTCCGGTGTCGGAGAAGATGCGGGCGGAGGAGATCTCGGTGAGGATGCCATCTGGTCGCATCGTTGGACCCTAAAGAATCCGGTGACTATCCCGGGGACTTCGCTGAAAGCTTATGATTACATGATTCAGCCGGAAGACGGGGCTGTAGGGGTGTTTTCTCACGAGTACGGCCATAACCTCGGCTTGCCGGACCTCTATGACACCAATAAAGAGGATAAAGATAAACTCGGGTCTCCGGTGGGCTGCTGGTCTCTCATGTCCGCGGGTAGCTGGAATGGCGAAATCCTCGGGACGGAACCGGTAGGTTTCGACCCGTGGTCCAAGGAGTTTCTACAGGCGACTTATGGAGGTTACTGGTCACACCCGATGGAAATCGACTTGAAAGATATCCAGGGTAAGAAAAAAGTGGATTTGAAAGAAGCGGTCAACAAGAAACTCTCTGGCAAATTGCTGAAGATCAACCTGCCCGATGTGGAGAAAAAGCCGCCGACTCAGCCGAAAACCGGGAAGTATTCCTATTTCTCCACGGTCGGGAACGATCTAGATACTAAGATGACCTCCAAGACGATCGATTTGACCGGGGTCTCCAAGGCCAGCCTCAGCTTTGATTCTTGGCGCCAGATTGAAAAGGGTTACGATTACCTCTATGTCAATGTTATTGATGAGGCCACCCAAGCAAAGAAACAATTGAAAGCCTACGATGATGACACGAAAGGCAAGTGGGTAACGGAAAATCTGGATCTTTCCGCCTTCGCGGGGAAGAAGATCAAGCTCGAGTTCCAGTATGTTACCGATGGTGGTTTAGCGTTAGATGGTTTTTACGTGGATAACATCGCTGTAACCGGTGACAACAAGACAGTTCTGGAAGACGGAGCGGAAGACCCATCGAAGGCGAACTTCGACCTGTCCGGATTTACCCGCTTTGATGGAAGCAACACTTTGCATCCGAGCTACTATTTGGTCGAATGGCGTACCCATCACGGTGTGGATAAGGGTCTTGCCAAATTGCGCCGGGGGGACAGCTTCCTTACCTATGATCCCGGCATGGTCGTCTGGTTTTATGACGGTCGTTACGCGAACAATCGAACGAGCGAGCATCCGGGTTACGGCATGGTTGGTGTCGTGGATTCCCATCAGCGAGTCCAGTATTGGAATAAAGACTGGACCAACCCGGCTACAGATCGCTACCAAGTGGGAGATGCGGCCTTCGGTCTCAGCAGAACCTCTCCCATCAACATCAAAAACTACCTGAATTACGGAGACATGAAGTATCGAGGCCAGCCGGGTGTTCCTCTTTTCAACGATCATCGGAACTACACTATGCCTGGAGCTAAAGAGGTCGGCAAAGTCCTTCCAAAGCACGGCTTGCGGATTAAAGTGCTGCGAGAAAAGAATCGGGGCGGCGTCATCCAACTCTCTAAACGTCAATGATCTCTCAATAAGGGATCATACGGTTTTTTCCCTTTCCAAAACCGCTCCATCCCCTAAAAGTGGGTGGAGGGTTTTTTTCGTTCATTTAGGAAGTATTAAGCTTTTTAATCTTGTTCCGGTGCCTACCTTTATAAATAGCTGATGGTTGACAGTAGCCAAGCGTAGTGTCATTTTTTGTTTTATAAAAAATATTTCTCCCAAACTAAAGGATTTTTGAAGTCTTGTGGAGAATTTCATATATCGCAATATTGGGACGGAGGGCCTTTTTACCCTGCTCCCTTTATTCGAAGGGGTTAAATCGTGATAGGGAAAGGATGAGATCATTTGGGGAAAATCGGTAAAACGACAGCTGGGCTGTTGTCCGCAGCTCTGGTGATGGGAGCCGTAGCTACCGCTCCCATGGTATCAGCGGAGCCGAAGCCCTCGGGGCGAGAGGTCACAGACCAGAAGGTGGACATGGGCTCAGTAAACACGGAACGGTTGGCTGAAGCACTGATTAAAAAGGGGAAAATCAAAAAGAGCGCATCACCAGCAGAAGTGGAGTTAGCCGTTCAGAAGTACGTGGAAAAGCGCCGCGTGCCGAACGGCGTTGATACATCGACAAAATATGGGAAGAAAGCCCAAAAAGGGCTGGATAAAATGCAGGATCGTTCGATTACCAAAGCGGAGAAAGGCCAACTAAAAGGGAAAGCCGCCCATACGGACAATATCGCTGTGGCATTGATTGAATTTCCTGATTATGAGCATAATCAGATAAAAGAGGAAAGAGGTTCGCTCTATACGAAAGATTTCAGCGAATCCCACTATCAGAAAATGCTGTTCAGTCCTCGGAATTATACCACTCCCGAGGGCTTGAAACTGACTACCATGGCGAAATACTACCAGGATCAATCCGGCGACAGTTGGGCTGTTAACGGAACCGTTACTCCCTGGAAGAAGGCGAAGCATGACGCTTCGTACTATGGGGGGAATGATCCCGCCCGCAATGATAATGACAAAGCTCCCCGTGAACTGGTGGAGGAGACACTGGAGTCCGTGGGGAAGGCGATTAAAGGGAAGGAAGATCAGTACGACCAGCGCGATCCCTATGATCTCGATGGGGACGGCAATGTGATGGAACCCGACGGGAGGCTGGATAATCTGATGATCGTCCACTCTGGCGTCGGGGAAGAAGCAGGCGGAGGAGAGCTCGGGGATGATGCCGTCTGGTCCCATCGTTGGACCTTGAAGAAGCCGGCGACTATTCCGGGGACTTCCCTGAAAGCCTATGATTACATGATTCAGCCGGAGGACGGGGCGGTAGGGGTGTTTGCTCACGAGTACGCCCATAACCTCGGCGTGCCGGATCTGTATGACACCACTCGCTCCGGCCTTGGGTCTCCAGTGGGCTCCTGGTCTGTCATGTCCGGAGGCAGCTGGAATGGCAAAATCCTCGGGACGGAACCGGTTGGCTTCGATCCGTGGTCCAAACAATTCCTGCAAGCGACTTTCGGAGGCTACTGGTCACACCCGATGGAAATCGACTTGAAAGATATCCGAGGGAAAAAGAAAGCGAATTTGAAAGAAGCGGTCAGCAAGAATCTGTTTGGCAAAACCCTGAAAATCAATTTGCCTAAAGTGGAGAAAAAGCCGCCGACTCAGCCGAAAACCGGGAAGTATTCCTACTATTCCACCATCGGAGACAATCTAGATACCAAGATGACGTCTAAGACGATCGATTTGACCGGGGCCTCCAAGGCAAGCCTCAGCTTCGATTCTTGGCGCCAGATTGAAACGGGTTACGATTACTTGTATGTCCAAGTCATCGACGAGGCTACCAATGAAAAGAAAGAGTTAAAAGCCTATGACGATGACACGAATGGTAAATGGGTAAAGGAAGAACTGGATCTTTCTGAATTTGCGGGTAAGAAGATCAAGCTCGAATTCCAGTATGTTACCGACGGCGGTCTGACGTTGGACGGTTTTTACGTGGATAACATCGTGATAAGCAGTGATAATAACACTGTTCTGGAAGACGGCGCGGAAGAGGAGCCGAAGTTCGACCTGTCCGGATTTACTCGCTTTGACGGAAGCGGCACCATGCATTCGAACTACTATCTGATCGAATGGCGCACCCATCACGGCGTGGATAAGGGCCTTGCTAAACTGCGCCGAGGGGACAGCTTCCTTACCTATGATCCAGGAATGGTCGTCTGGTATTATGATGGTCGTTACCTAGACAATAACACGAGCGGTCACCCGGGTTACGGCATGGTTGGTGTTGTGGATTCCCATCAGCGAGTCCAGTACTGGAACAAAGACTGGACCGACCCGGCTACGGATCGTTATCAGTTGGGAGATGCAGCCTTCGGTCTCAGCCGAACCTCTCCTATTGACATCAAAAACTACCTCACTTATGGAGACCTGAAGTATCCAGGCCAACCTGGGGTCCGTCTGTTCGATGATCATCGGAACTATACCATGCCCGGAGCTAAAACGGTCGGCAAAGTCCTTCCGAAACACGGGTTGCGGATCAAAGTGTTGCGAGAAAAGAACCGGGGCGGCGTCATCCAACTCTCCAAACGTCAATGATCTCTCTGTAAGGGATCAAATGGTTTTTGCACCAATTAAAAACCGCTCCATCCCCTAGAAATGGGTGGAGCGGTTTTGTTGTTCATTGAGAAAGCGTTAAGCTCCTTTTTGTTCTTTCTCTGCCGACGGTTTTTCGTCCCAGCACTCAATTCCCTTCAATCCTGGAATGCTGTTCGCATAAAAGACGGGGTCTTTCCCCTGGTTTCGTTGAGCGAGGTAATCTTTCAATGCGGCAAATGCATACTTTCCGAGAAGCATGATGGCGATAAGGTTTGTCAATGCCATCAGCGCCATGGCTAGGTCGGCCAAACTCCAGACGATTTCTAGGCTGGCGACTGCTCCGAATACGACCATTCCCAGGGCTAGAATTCGGTAGGTGAGTAAAACCTTCGGGCTTTTATGAATGAAGGTGATATTGGCTTCCCCGTAATAATAGCTACCAATAATTGAGCTGAATGCAAAGGTGAAAATGGCGATGGCTAAAAATAAGCCGGCCCATTCACCAAAATGTTCACCCATAGCCGTTTGGGTTAAATCGATTCCCGTTAACTGCTCTGAGGGCTTGGCACCGGAAGTCAAGATGATAAAAGCTGTTGCGCTACATACGAGCAGGGTGTCAAAGAAGACGCCGAGTGCTTGAACGAACCCCTGTTTCACAGGATGAGTGACGGTTGCCGTGGCAGCGGCATTAGGCGCGCTTCCCATCCCTGCTTCATTGGAGAATAATCCCCGCTTGACTCCCATCATGATGGCAGCCCCCATCCCTCCGCCGACTACTTGCTCCAAACCAAAGGCGCTCTTGAAAATCAAGGTCAATACGGCAGGGATTTGAGTGAAGTTGACGATCATGACATACAGGGCCAACAGGATATAAAAGGCGGCCATGAAAGGAACAATGATCTCTGAGAAGCGAGCGATACGGGTAATCCCACCAAAGATAATGATTCCTGTTAAAACTGCGAGCACAACCCCTAAGACCACGGGATTCATATCAAAAGAGTTGTTGAAAGCGCTTGCAATCGTGTTGCTTTGGACAGCGTTGAAGGTTAGGCCAAAGCTCAGGATAATGGTAACGGCGAAAATGGCGCTCATCCACTTGGCTCCCAATTGTTTTTGCATATAATAACCGGGGCCACCTTTGAAGCCAACTTTGTCTTTTGCTTTGTAAATCTGTGCCAGGGTGCTTTCCACGAAGGCAGAGGCTCCTCCCAACACAGCGACCAGCCACATCCAAAAGACGGCACCGGGACCCCCAGCGGCGATAGCTGTTGCTACACCTGCGACGTTCCCGGTTCCGATCCGGGTCGCTGCACCGACGAAAAACGCCTGCAACGAGGAGATTTGTTTACTTCCATCGGGTGCCTTTGCCGGTTTGTCTTTTAAAACACGAAACATCTCTTTCAAATGGCGGAGCTGAACAAAGCCGGTCCCGATTGTAAAGTAGAGTCCCAGCCCAAGGAGAAGTGCAATCAAAATGTAAGACCAGAGGATATCATTGGCAGTATTAATAAAATAGTCCAACAATTCGCAACGCCCCTTTCATATAGTTCTATAAAATTAGAACACGAAATGGGGCTTAAATCTATAAGTAAATGTTTCCAAATAAAATAAAACATCTGGTTTGAAAAAACCAGAAAAATACCTCTTCGGACAAAACCCTTATTAGTAAGGGGGGGGTCCTCGGATAAGAGAGCGTATGCGTTTTTATAATGTTATATTTTGGATGAAACTGTTGTGATGGATAGATGGGATACTTAGATCAGGTTTTAGAAATAAAAATTTATAAAACTTCATCGCTTTAACCCTTTATAGTCGTATATAATACGGAGGCTGTGGAGCCTGTGAAAACCCAATCCTTTCCCTGATTTTCCCCGTACAGGCACGCGCCCGTGCGCCTGCACATATGCTGGTAACACCTGTTTTTCGGCAAACATGAGCGGAGGTGACAGCGGCTGTGCCCGGTTTGATCACGACTCTCGCTATCCTGTTCCGGGAAGTGTGGTACTTTGTCGCATATATCAAGAACAACGCTTTTCCCCAGCCCCTGAACGAAAAAGATGAGGAACAGTGCCTTAAAAAGATGGCCCAGGGTGACCGTCAGGCCCGAAACAAATTGATTGAACACAACCTTCGTCTCGTCGCCCACATCACCAAAAAGTTCGAGAATACCAACGAGGACACGGAAGATCTCATCTCCATCGGCACCATCGGCCTGATCAAGGCCATTGAATCTTATCAGCCCAACAAAGGAACCAAACTGGCTACCTACGCTGCCCGTTGCATTGAAAACGAAATCCTCATGCATCTCCGTTCCCTTAAAAAAGCTCGTAAGGATGTCTCCTTGCACGATCCTATCGGTACTGATAAAGAGGGGAATGAGATCACTCTTATCGATGTATTAGGGACAGAGCGGGATGAGATCGTGGAAAAGGTGCAAATGAAGATTGAGAAAAAGAAAATTTATGGGCATCTTCATATCCTGGATGAACGGGAACAGGAAGTGATTAAGAGTCGGTTCGGACTGTCGGGGGGGAAAGAGAAGACGCAACGGGAAATCGCCAAGGAACTGGGTATCTCCCGTTCCTATGTCTCCCGAATCGAGAAGCGGGCGTTGATTAAGCTTTTTCATGAATTTTACCGGGTAGGAACCTGAGGGGATAACGATATCGGGAAAGAAACCGGCCAAGGAAGGTCGGTTTTTTTGTTGGAACAACCAAACTCGGGAGCGACAATCCCCTTTGTGGTATTCGGTTAGACGGGGAAGCCGTATGGTGGCGTAACCCTGCTGGCTATGTCATTATCGAAATCAAGAGAAACCAGGTGAAACGCAAATGTGAGGTTCTTGTCCGGCCCAACGGGAATGTGGAAGTGCGCCTCGATGTCAAATTGCTGGGGACAGTCTCAGAGTTCCCTATGGACCAAGTGAATGACGAGAAAACCATGAAACGTCTCAACAAAACCTTGTCCAAAATATTGACGCGGGAATCGGAAGAGTTGGTCAGAAAGCTGCAAAAGGCCCATTGTGATGCTTTTTGTGTCGCTCGCCAACTGATCGCCTTTAATCCGGAGGTGAGGAAGAAAAAGAAATGGTTCCGGGATTATCCCCGTGTGCGTTTTAAGCCGAAAGTAGAAGTGGAAATTGTGGGGGATGGAATCTTAAATTAGGACAAATAGGGAAACCGGACGGCCCTGTACTGGGCTGCCCGGTTTATCAGTATACGGTTTTCTTCGATTGCTCTTCTTTAATCAGGTCGACGGCCTCTCGGAAGCGTTGGGAGTGAACGATTTCCCGTTCTCGGAGGAACGTCAGCCCGTCGATCAAGTCCGGGTCGTCGGTCATATTGATGAGCCATTGGTAAGTCGCCCGGGCTTTTTCTTCTGCTGCAATGTCCTCATACAGGTCGGCGATCGGATCCCCCTTCGCTTGAAAATAAGTGGCGGTAAAGGGGTTTCCCGCCGCGTTATGGAAGAAGAGAGCTTTATCATGATCGGCATAATGGTCTCCGAGCCCCGCCTCCTTCATCTGCTCGGCTGTCGCATCTTTCGTCAGTTTATAAACCATGGTAGCAATCATTTCCAGGTGAGCCAGCTCTTCCGTGCCGATGTCGTTGACAAGGCCGATCACTTTATCGGGGAGGGTGTATCGCTGGTTGAGATAACGGAGGGCCGCTGCCAGTTCACCGTCTGCTCCACCGTATTGTTCAATCAGAAATTTGGCCATGCGCGGGTCGCATTTGCTGACACGAACGGGATATTGCAATTTTTTTTCATAAATCCACAAACGAAATCCTCCTTCGATCTGTAGGTTTTAGATCTGCCAAGGCCAAGGTGCTTCCCCCCAAGACCAGGGATCGGTGGAATAGCTGCCCCCAAAGGGCTGTAAAGGACCAAACCGCTGCTGGAAGCGGTTTTTCAGTTCGAAGCTTTGTCGGGTGGTTTCGTTATATTGGCGAATGGCTTGCCGATCGTTGGGATGGGTATCCAAATAGAGGGTCAACTCCACCAAGACGAAGTCGAGGATTTGGATTTGCTCCAAGGAATGGAAGTATTCCTTTTTCTTTTCGTCGCTCCAATGATGGATGCTAGTCATGGCGACCACCATCTGGGTGTTCAAAAGGGTTGGTGTAGGGGGCATACAGGGCCGGCCACAGTGCTCCCCGTTTCAAAGCCTCTGGCGGTGAGAACTGGGGGAGGTTGTAAGGTTGGAATCCCATATAGAGCTGGGGGGGTGTTTCGTAAGTTTTGACTCGCATGGGAGGACAGGGATCATAGGGACCGACGAAAGGGAAATACACTTTTCTCGTCGTATACATACCGATTCCTCCGTTTCCTTTTACCAGTGCCATTATATTGAAAGAAAAAAGGGCTTAGAACGGGAATGTCAAGCATAGACGAAAGGAATTCCGGCGTGATAAGGATGGTTCGGGCACCCCGAGCAATGGCCGGTTCAATAGAAAAGATCGATCATAAAATAAAAGGATACCAAGGGGGTGGCTTCGTGCGTATGTGGAGAAGCCTATATGGGATTGTCTCCCAGAACGGGACTCTGTCGAATCAACCCAATATTCCTGTCGTACCCCGCCCAGGTCAGCAGATGAACCCCCCCATGAATCAGAAATCCGTTGGGGGGATCACCGTGACGGGAAACAACAATAACATCGTCTCCAAACAGCAAAATACGATGATCCTATGCAACCAGCGGGTGCGGAGGAACCCGAAAAGCTCCGAAGGATGAGCGGTGCTTGGCTCCTTCAATCGGGGGATATCCTTCTTTCGCACTCCTAAACAAAAATCCCGCCTGATCCAGGCAGGATTTTTGTTTGATTAGGCGGCCGCTTTTGTGAAAACTCCCCACATCGTTTTCACCCGTTTCCACAATTGGTGAAAAGAACGGACCGTCCCCCACCATTTCCAAATGGATGATAACTTTCCGAAGCTGCCGATCCCGGCAAAGAGGTTGGCTATTTTGGCCAGCCACATGGTTTAACCGCCCTCCTTTTTCGAAGCTGTTGGTCATCCACAGTTTATTCTCCCGGTGCGGATTGGAAAGGGCGGCCTCTATCCACTGGTGGATCACTGAACGCCGTTTTTTTCGGACACTTCCTGCCCATGGGCGCATATTCTTAAGGGATGAGGTTCCGAACAAGGAGGTCGGATAATGGCTTCGAAAGAAGAGATGAGACGCTGGATAGAAAAGGCTTATCGCTACCTGCTGCTAGCTGATTATTACAAGTATATGGACCCGGATGCTCACATCCATTTTTACCGGAAGCATTTTAAATACGCCCGTAAGGTGGCTAAAGCTTACCGATCGGGCAAAGTCATGGAGGATTGGCAACCGATAGCCCAGCAGAGGCCTCCAAGGGAGGATGGGAGCGCGATGGTTCGTATTCTCCATGCCTCCCCTGATGCATCTCTTGTCGATGTTTATGCTGACGGGAAACGGTTGGCACGAAACGTGAAGTTCGGGCAGACGACAGACTACCGGGCTCTTCCTGCTGGAAGTCGCAAAGTGGATATTTACCCTGCGGGCCGAAAAGGGACGCCGGTAGCATCTGTACGGCTCTCCGCCGCTGCCGGTCAGCACTATACCGTAGCCGTGGTGGGGAGAAAAGCCAGGCTGGAGCTGTTGACGGTGGAAGATCGGCCGACAAGACGAAGAGGGATGGCCGGTATCCGTTTTATCCACCTTTCTCCCGATACCCCCCGAGTGGATTTAGCGGTTACGGGTGCCAATGTTCTCTTTGAAGAGATCGGCTATAAAGAGAGAACCGACTACCTCTTTCTCCCCTCAGCAACCGTCAACCTGGAAGTTCGTCCGACCGGTACGGAAAGGGCGGTACTGAAGATCCCCAATGTGAAATTGACTGCCGATGCGGCTTACACGGTGTATGCGATTGGTCTTCTTAAGGGAAAACCGGGGTTGCGAGGGCTGGTGCTCAAAGACGGTTGAACGTTAAGAAAAGGAGGAATTATCCTTTTCGGCAGGATAAGAACGATCCGGTCTTAAATAATATAGGGATGAGTCGGGTAATTCCTATATTTGGAGGGATCGTGTGGAACCGTCGTTGAATTCCTTGAAGGGAAAGGTCGCCGTCGTGGCGGGGGCCACCCAGGGTGCGGGGCGGGGGATTGCCCTGATGCTGGGGGAGGCCGGCGCAACCGTCTATGTGACCGGGTGCAGCGTCCATGGAAAACCCGCTACCAGACGTCCGGAAACGATTGAGGAAACAGCTGAAATGGTGGATGCCCGCGGAGGAAAGGGTATCGCCGTCCGGGTGGATCATACGGTTGAGGAAGAGGTAAAGAACCTTTTTGAACGGATCGAAAAAGAACAGGATGGATGCCTGGATCTGCTGGTAAACAATCTGGGGGACGGAGATACTTGGATGGAATGGGGGATGGCGTTTTGGGAGCTGCCTCCGCATAAGGGCATCCGGTTGCAGGAACGGGCCGTGAATTCCCGCATCCTGACGAGCCGTTATGCCGTTCCTCTCATGGTGATCCGCAATCAGGGGCTTATCATCGAGATCACAGACGGGGTGGATTATCGATACAGGAGGGATACGTCCCTCTACTACAGCCTTACCAAGATCTCGGCCATCCACCTGGCAGAGGGGATGGCCGAGGAATTGCGACCGCACAACATTACATCCGTCTCCCTGACCCCTGGTTTTCTCCGATCAGAAGCGATGCTGGACCATCTCGGGGTCACAGAAGCTAACTGGCGGGAAGGAGCCAAGAAGAATCCCCATTTCATCGCCTCGGAGACCCCTTCCTATATCGGAAAAGCTGTGACGTGCCTCGCAGCCGATCCCTATGTGGAGGAGAAATCAGGGCGTGCTCTCTCTACATGGGAATTGGTTGAAGAATACGGGTTTACCGACGAAGACGGAAGACAGCCTCATTGGGGACGGTATTTCAAGGAGTATGTCGAGCCATTTCTTTAACACCATCCGGGCTGCGGAGTGGTTTTTTTTTGTTGCCTCATCACTTTTAAATACTTATAATGAATGATAAATGCTTGATTCTATTGCTTATATATGCGTATTAAGGGGAAATGGGGGCGCTTTATGTATCAGGAAGAGCGAATGCTTGCGATCCTTGAACATTTGAAGAAAAACAAACGGGTCAGTGTTCAGGAATTGTGTGATCTCTTCGGCATCTCCCGTGATACTGCTCGGCGGGATCTAGTAAGGCTGGATGAAGAGGGTACCATTATCCGCACACGGGGTGGAGCGATTCTACCCACTCTGAATAAAGAGGTTCAGGGTTACAAAGAGCGACTCCGCGCTGAACCAGCCGTCAAAGAAGAAATCGGCCGGATGGCCGCCTCCCTGATCCGAGATGGGGATTATGTGATCATGGATGCCTCCACGACCGTTCAGTTTGCCGCCCGTTATCTGAAGGCAAAGGATGTCGTCGTGGTGACCAATTCGATCGATATTGCCGATATTTTGACCGAAAAAGAGGGAGTCTCCATCCATCTTTTGGGCGGGCTCCTCCATAAAAAACACCGCTATGTTTACGGTGCCGCGACCATCGAAAAACTAAAAGAGTACCGGGTGGATAAAGTGCTGTTCGGGGCGAGCGGGATCACGGAGGAAGGGCTCTTTTTCCCCCACGATGAGGATGGTTATGTCATTCGTGAGACGATTCGCCGCGCTGACCAGACGGTTGTACTCGCCGATTCTACGAAATTTGACCGCCGGTTTTTCCATCGGGTCTGCGGGTTAGAAGAGATCGACTGGATCGTCGCTGATCGGATCCCCACTGAAGCGATCCGGGATGTACTGGAGGAAAAAGAGATCAAAGTAATGGAGGGGAAAGAAACGAATGATTAAATTGGTTGTCAGCGATTTGGACGGGACCCTGCTGGATCAAGGCCAGAAAATCCGAGAAGAAGACCAAAAAGCTTTAAAAGCGGCTAAAGACCGGGGGGCAGACATCTGCCTCGCTTCCGGTCGGATGCAGGAAGAGTTTACCCCGGTGATGGAAACCCTCGGCATCCCTTGCCACGGGGTGAGTCAAAACGGGTCTTTCGTCCGTACGAAGAGGAATGAATCCCTTCATGTCTCTTCCTTTCCCCTGGAATTAACCCAGGAGCTTCACGATCAGACCATCGGTTGGGATGTGTTTATGATCGTTTGCTTTGAGAACAATCTTTTCGTGGAGGAGGAACACCCATACGGAGAGATCGTCCGGAGTCGGCTCTTTGCCCCGATTGAGACGTTGCCGGATATTCGCAAACGGTATGGCAGGGAATTTCTCCCCTGTAAATTTAGTTATTTCGGGGAGATGGATACGATTAAGAAGTTAAAAGCGGAAGTGGATTTCCGTTTTCCCGGGCAAATTGATACGTTTATCTCCGATAAGGATTGCCTGGATATTATGCCTGCCGGCGTCTCCAAAGGACACGGTCTTCAGGTTCTTGTGAAGCATCTCGGGCTGCAACCAAAGGAAGTCATGTGTGTAGGGGACGCCTTTAACGATGTCTCGATGTTTGATGCCTTCCCCGACAACAGTATCGCCATGGCTCACGCCCCCGAGGGGGTACGAAAAAAAGCCCGCTGTAAAGCCGATTCTGTCGCTGATGCGTTACGGTTGGCTGAGCAATTGGACCGGGAAAGAAAATGTATTGTGCCAATGAAATAAACAAACAGGAGGCCTGGATATCTATCCGGCCTCCTGTTTGTTTAACGAGCGAATTAAGTTGAAAACCATCGGGAATTGGGCAAGGGTTTCCTCAGGTTTGCTTCACATAACTGCTGATATCTACACCGAGACTTTCCGCCAACCGTTCTCCGTATTCCCGGTCAGCGCGGTAGAAGTTGCAGATGGCCAGAAGGCGGGTCTTTTCATTCACCCGTTTCAGATCGTTGGTTAGGTTTTTGATGAGATTTTCCTGCTCGGAGGGATTGAATGAACGGTAGCGTTCTCCAGCTTGTGTGAAGTTATCCGTCTTGTAGATTTTCTGACGCCCAACTACCTCGTTCTTTTCAAGGGGGAACTGGGCTTCCAGGTAGGTTGGATCTTCCTCGGGAGTATGTTCATAACGGTTTGGCTCGTAGTTGATCGTGGAGAAATCGGTTTTCGTCTGCATGTTCCCGTCGCGCTGGTAATTCTGCACCGGTGCATAAGGGCAGTTGATCGGCAGATTCAGATAGTTGGGCCCGATTCGGTGACGCTGAGTGTCCGGATAGGAGAAGAGGCGGCCTTGCAGCATTTTGTCCTCGGAAGCTTCGATTCCTGGTACAAAAGCGCCGGGAGAGAAAGCGGCTTGTTCCACTTCGGCGAAAAAGTTCTTCGGATTGCGGTTGAGCGTCATACGACCGACCGGATACAGCGGGTAAAGGTCTTCCGGCCAAATTTTCGTATCATCTAGCGGATCCCACTCAAAGTTGTCCAGGTCCTTGGGATCCATCAATTGTACGTATAAGTCCCACATGGGGTAATTTCCCTTCTCGATGTTGTCGAATAGGTCGCGGGTGGCGTGCTGGAAATCCTTTGCCTGCACCCGCGCTGCTTCTTCTGCGGTCAAGTTTTTCACACCCTGGAGAGGTTTCCAGTGGTACTTTACATAGGTGATTTTCCCTTCGGCATTGATCCATTTGAAGGCGTGAACCCCGAATCCTTCCATCTGGCGGTAATTGGCTGGAATTCCGTAATCGGAAAATACCCAGGTCATCATATGGGTGGACTCAGGGGAAAGGCTCATAAAGTCCCAATAGCGATCCGGGTCCTGGATATTGGTGTCTGGAGCTGGTTTCAGGGAATGAATCATGTCAGGGAACTTGATTGCGTCACGAATGAAAAAGACAGGCAAATGATTCCCCACAAGGTCATAGTTACCTTCTTCGGTGTAGAATTTGACAGCGAACCCACGCGGATCACGGGCGGTCTCGGGAGAGCCCGAGGGGTGAATCACCGTGGAGAACCGCACAAAGACCGGCGTTTCTTTTCCTAATTCTTGGAGAAAGGCCGCTTTTGTGTACTCTCTCATGCTGTGGGTCACCTTGAATACCCCATGAACGCCGGAACCACGGGCGTGAACCACGCGTTCGGGCACACGTTCGCGGTCAAAATGGGCCAGTTTTTCGATCAGATGGTGATCTTCAATCAGAGTCGGTCCCCGGTGCCCTGCTGTACGTGAATTTTGGTTGTCTCCCACTGGTACACCCTGGTTCGTCGTCAGTCGACGCTTCTCATCCATGAATGAGCACTCTCCTGTTATATGTATTATTGTTTGATAATAACTTGTTATTAATAATAATTATAATTTGAGGAGGTGTCAACGGGTTTTTTAGGGCGGATGATCTTGTCATCGAAATGAAAACAACTGGTCATAAAAGCATGGTTTACACATTATGAAACAGAGGGTATATAAAAAATGAAACATTATATATGAATACGGGTAAATCTCTTCAATCTCCCGGTGAAAGGGGATGATTACATGATTGTGAAAATGATGAAACAGGTATTTGGCCGACAGGAGATAAGAACCCATTCCGGCGTGTGTAAGCCTCTTACCCACCGGGGGATTTACGATGGCCGGGATTACCTACGGATGATGTTGGTGGAAGAGGAGAAACGGGCTGTAAAAACCACCCTGGAAACGAGTGGCTGGGATGACGAACGAAAAGGGGCATAAGGGTGACAAAACAAAAAGCGACTGTCGGTGAAAGCCGGGAGCCGTTTTTTTATCTTCCGGATATGAGCTTTGCACGTGTGGCCGAATCATTTTTCTGTTATTTCTGATAATATAAGAAAGGAGAGGAAAAATTTCATCAGACGAGGATAAGCTATCGATAGGAAAGGGGTTATCCTTATGACAAATGGCGTTCCTTGGCGAAAAGCGTTCTCTGTCACCCTCGGATTGAGCTTACTTTCACCCCTTACTGTGTGGGGGGACGAGGGTTCGCCGAAACCGATGATTGAGACATGGACGAAAAAGAGCGAAGTGGGGGTGGACGTCATTCACCAGGCGACGGGAAGGCCAAAATCCTGGGATAATCCGGGACGGATAAGCCCTGTACTCCATCCGGGTTCCCCTCGGTCGGCGGGGATGGCGAACGGTCCGTTGGATGCCATGGACTCCTTTATGGAACAGGAGATCCAAAAGGGGATAACACCGGGAGCGGTTGTGCTCATAGCACGCCGGGGGGCAGTAGTGAAGGTTAAAGCTTACGGTAATGCGGCACTTTATTCCGATGATCAGAAGACACCCCTCGAGACCCCTGTCCCGATGCGAAAGGATACGATTTTCGATCTCGCGTCCATCAGCAAGGTTTTTACATCCACGGCAGCGATGAAGCTCTATGAAGAAGGGAAATTCAACTTGGACGACCCTGTCGCCAAGTATATCCCTGAGTTTGCCCAAAACGGCAAGGATAAAGTGACCATCCGCCAATTGATGACCCACACCTCTGGTTTTGAACCTTGGATTCCTCTATGGGAGATGGGAAACAGTCGGGAGGAGCGAATGCAGATCGTTTTTGCTCACCCCCTTAAAGACCAGCCGGGCTCAACTTACACATACAGTGACCTCAATATGGTCACCCTCGGAGCCTTGGTGGAAAAGCTCTCCGGCAAAGGGTTGGACACTTATATCAAGGAAGCGATCACCGGGCCGCTTGGCATGAAGGACACGATGTACAACCCGCCCTCTTCCCTCAGACCAAGGATTGCCGCCACGGAATACCAGTCTTCTCCTGATCGGGGGATGGTTTGGGGATCGGTGCATGACGAAAATGCGTGGTCCCTGGGTGGAGTGGCCGGTCATGCGGGGGTTTTCTCCACCGCCCGAGACTTGGCTATATTTGCCCATACGATGCTAAACGGTGGCAAATACGGTAAGACGCGGGTCTTAAAACCGGAAACAGTCAAGTTGATGGAGGTAAACCAGAACCAGGCCTTTCCTGGACACGACCATGGACTAGGCTGGGAACTGAACGAGCACTGGTATATGGATGCCTTGGCGGACATCGAGACTATGGGGCATACGGGTTATACCGGAACCGCCCTTGCTGTCAGCAGAAAAAATGCCGCTATGGTTATTACCCTGACCAACCGGGTTCACCCTACCCGAAACACCCCTTCGATCAACCCGGTCCGCCGTCACATCGCCCGAATGGCTGCTGATGCGATTTCGGTTCCGATTCCCGGGAAGAGGGGGGCCTGGTTTGGAGGTTATGGGGACAATCTGAACCGCAGCTTAACATCCGAAGAATTTCCTGCCTCCGAAAGCCGAACACTCGCCTTTGAAACCTGGTACCGGACTGAAGCTGGATTGGATTATGGAAGTGTGGAGGGATCCTCCGACGGGAAAGAATGGACGGCACTCACCTCGCCTTTTACCGGAAACAGCCAGGGCTGGGAGCAGCAGGTGATCAAACTTCCGGAGGGAGTAAAATTCCTTCGTTTCCGTTATCACACGGATGGTTCCGGTAACGGGCGCGGTTGGTATGTGAAAGCTCCCCGCATCACCAACGCCCAGGGCAAGAACCTATGTGTCGGGTGGGCGGGGGATGGTTGGGAAGTGAGGAAGCGGTAGAATCGTGATGGACGACAAGGGTATAACCGGTCACCTTCTTCCGCCATAATAAACCGACGAGGTGATCCGATTGATTCAACATGATGAAAATACAGGGGAATACATGGCCTCCTGTGACACATGCGAACGCGTCATTGAGACAAAGACCAACCTTGAAGAACTGGAGCAGGCGGTAGCGCAACGGATGGAGCCCCTGGGGAGAATGGAACTGATGGGGCTGGACCTTGATAAATTGTATTGCTACGATTGCATGGCTATGGATAGTTATTTTAAGTGACGATATCCGCGCTCCACCAAAACCTTCGGTGAAAAAGCCGACGGTTTTTTGGTTCGAAGAATAGAGCGTCCGGGGGAGATTATTGGAAGGGCGGGCAACCCTATTTGGCTTTGAGGAAAGGGGCGTTAAGCCTGTCGTTTCGCCTGATTCGGGGGTTGCCGTTTTTTGCAACGCGGTTCTGTCATATGGTATAGTAAGTCCCGAACAGTATGCGGCGATGGGGTGGAGTTGTGTTAAAACGAATCGTTCCCGACGAGTTTGTCCAATCGGTTTATGAAATCGATTTTAACGAATTGCAGCGGCGCGGGGTGAAGGGGGCGATTGTAGATCTAGACAATACCCTTGTGGAATCTACCCGGCCTGACGCCACTCCGAAACTGGTCAGCTGGCTGGATCAGTTGCAGGGGATGGGTTTCAAAGTCATGATCGTTTCCAACAATAAGCGAACACGGGTTTCTAAATTTGCGATGCCGCTACGTGTCCCTTATATTCACCGAGCCCGCAAACCCCTTTCCCCCGCCTTCAAAAAGGCGATGCGTAAGATGAAAATCCGGTCGGATCAGGTGGTAGTCATCGGCGACCAGCTATTTACCGATGTTCTAGGAGGGAATACCCTCGGCCTTCACACTATCCTGGTGGTGCCTGTTTCTGAGGCCGAAGGCTTTTTTACCAAGATGAATCGGCTTGCCGAGCGCCTGGTATTCCGATGGATGCGTCAAAAGGGATTGTTGGGATGGGAGGACCAGAAGTGACCGAAGGAAGAGAATGGTGTGAAGGCTGTGGTGTGACGCTACAGACCGAGGATCCGAAAGCACCGGGCTATGTGCCTTTGGCGGCATTGGAACGGGAGCAGATCATCTGCCGACGTTGTTACCGGATCCGACATTACAATGAAGTGTCCCCCGTGGAGCAAGATCCGGAGGCGACACTCTCCTTGCTTAACCAGATTGCAGAGACAAAAGCCCTGGTTGTTCAGGTGGTTGACCTCTTTGATATCTCGGGAAGCTGGATTCCAGGAATCCATCGTCACACGGGGAATAACCCCTTGCTGATCCTGGGTAATAAAATGGATCTTTTCCCCCGTTCCGTCAAGTCCCAACGTTTAAAGGAATGGGTCTACCGCACAGCCAAAGATCTGGGTGTGAAGCCCGTTGACGTGGTATTGACCAGCGCAGCTAAAGGGACGAACTTGGAACAGGTGGCTCAGGCGATCGAGAAACACCGCAGGGGCGAGGATGTGTTTGTCATTGGAACAGCTAATGCTGGAAAGTCTACGCTGATCAATCGGCTCTTAAAGGAGTTCGGCGGCGGGGAAGAGGCCGTGACGACTTCGCCGTATCCGGGTACCACCTTGGAGGCGATCAGTATTCCGTTGGACGGTGGTAAACGGATCGTCGACATGCCCGGCGTCATCCGTAAAGATCGAATGAGCGAATGGATCGAGCCGAAGGAATTGAAAGCGATCACTCCCGATGGGGAAATCAAACCGAAAGGTTACCAGTTGAATGAGGGCCAGACCCTCTTTTTCGGGGGGTTAGCCCGTTTCGATTTTGTGGAAGGGGCACGGCAGGCTTTCGTTTGCCATGTCGCTAATTCCCTCTACATTCACCGAACAAAATCGGAAAAAGCGGAGGAATTGTGGGTTAATCACCGTGGCCAGCTTCTTGCCCCGCCGAAGGACCCCTCCAGCTTGCCGGAGTTGACCCGACATACCTTCCATTTAAAAGGCGACGAAAAGCAAGATATTGTCGTGTCGGGTTTAGGGTGGATCACCGGGGGAAACGAAAAAGCAAGAGTCGATATCTGGGCTCCCAAAGGAGTCCGTGTCGAACTGCGGCCAGCAATCATCTGAGATCTTTCAACAGAGAAACGGGGACGGGGGGAATAGGATGACCATTACCAGCCGGACAGAGAAGATAGGCCTCATCGGCCATCCTGTCGGCCATTCCAAGTCGCCGGAAATTATGAATGATGCCTTTCAAGAACAGAAACTCCCCTTTGCCTACTTAGCCTTCGATGTAGCGCCGGAAAATCTCCGTGACGCCGTAGGAGGATTAAAAGCCCTCGGGTTTAAAGGGTGGAATGTGACCATCCCCCATAAGGTGGCCATCATGGATCTCCTGGATGAACTGGAGGAAAGTGCGAGGGAGATCGGGGCGGTTAACATGGTGATCAACCGGGATGGAATCATGATTGGAACCAATACCGATGGGGAAGGATATATCCAATCCTTGCGGCAGGATATTCAACTGGACCCCCGGGGGGCGCGGGTTGTTCTCCTGGGTGCAGG
The DNA here is from genome assembly GCF_042650125.1 of Salinithrix halophila. NCBI lineage: Bacteria > Bacillati > Bacillota > Bacilli > Caryophanales > Thermoactinomycetaceae > Salinithrix > Salinithrix halophila. Next base: position 389,547 of record NZ_JBHSAP010000009.1, on the reverse strand, counting down.
TGGGGCTGCGAGAGCAGTGGGCCATGCCTTGGCGGCAGCTGGGGCTTCCCGGATTACCGTCGTCAATCGAACGGAGGCGAAGGGACAAAAGCTGGCATCCCACCTCAACCGATTGACAGAGGCAGATTGGACGACGATGGATCGTTTACAGGAACCCCTTTCCACGGCGACATTGCTCGTACAGACCACATCTGTCGGGATGGTTCCCCGCGAGGAGGATTGCCCGATCGACCCCGCTCTGCTTCATCGGGATCTGGTCGTCAGCGACTTGATTTATCATCCGCGGCAGACACGGCTTCTTCGGGAGGCGAAAATCCGTGGAGCTCGTATTCACAGCGGGCTAGGAATGCTGGTTCACCAGGCGGCCCTCGCATATGAGCGTTGGACCGGCGAAAAGGCTCCAGTAGAACGCATGTACAAAACCTTGAGTAAAGCCTTGGAAAAATAGAAACACAGCGACACCGGAACAGGAGAGGGGTCATGAAGACAGGGATTTTCGGAGGCACCTTCGATCCGGTACACATCGGCCACCTTATTATGGCTGAACAAGCTCGTGAGGCGGTGGGGCTGGATGAAGTTTGGTTTGTTCCGGCCAAGAATCCTCCCCACAAAAAGGGTGACAGAACCAGTGTAGAGCACCGTTTTGCTATGGTACAACGGGCGGTGCAGAGCCATCCCCACTTTCGTGTCTCCCGGGCGGAAATGGACCGAGAAGGTCCATCCTACACGGTTGATACCATTGAAAGCTTGACCCGTCTTCATCCGGAACGGGAATTTTCCCTCATAATGGGGGCGGACATGGTTTTGGATTTACCGCATTGGCACCGGATCGGAGATCTCCTCGCACAGGTAGGGGTGATCGGCCTTCTGCGGCCGGGATATCTTTTGGAGGAAAGGCAAATTCCCTTGAAAATTCGACGGTGCCTTACCCTGGTCAAGGAAAAGGTGCAGGTAGAGGTGTCCTCTACACTTATTCGCGATCATCGACGTGCGGGCGGCTCTGTCCGTTATCTCGTTCCTGAACCGGCTCGGCTGTATATGGAGGAGAATCACCTGTATGAACCGAGATGAGAGGATCCAGGACGTCAAACAGCAATTGACCCGCTCCCGTTGGGAACACACCCAACGGGTGATGGAAACGGCTTTGGAATTGGCGGAGCGTTTCGGGGCGAATAAGGAAAAAGCGGATCTGGCTGCCCTCCTCCATGACTACTGTAAGTTTTGGCCGGAAGCAAAGATGAGGGAAATCATCGTTACTCGGGGATTGCCCAAGGATCTCCTTTCCTATAACCGAGAATTATGGCATGCGCCGGTGGGAGCGGAGATCGTTCGGGAGGAATTGGGTATCCAGGATAACGAAGTTTTAGACGCTATCCGTTATCACACCTCCGGTCGGCCGCATATGACTTTATTAGACAAAGTAGTTTTTGTAGCGGATTATATGGAACCGGGTCGCCGTTTTCCTGGGGTGGAGGAAGTGAGAGAGTTGGCCAGGGAGGATTTGGACCAAGCGCTGCTGAAATCCTTGGACAACACGATACAGTTTCTTGTCTGCAAGGGAATGAAGGTGTATCCACTGACCCTGTTTGCCCGTAATTTCATGGTGGATCTTGTTCACCAACCCAAACCGAAGGAGGAATCTCTTTGAACCTAGTGGAAATCGCACAGTTAGCGGCCGCAGCCGCCGAAGAGAAAAAAGCCCAGCGTGTGGCTATCCTCGATATCCGGGGATTGTCTGTCATCGCCGACTACTTCGTGGTCTGTCACGGGAATTCACAAACCCAAGTGCAGGCGATCGTGGAAGCGATCAAGGAGAAGATGGGAAAGGCGAAGGTGACCCTCAGGGGCGTGGAAGGACTCCGCGAAGCCCGCTGGGTGCTGGTCGATCTCGGTGACGTGGTCGTCCATGTCTTCCACAAGGACGAGCGGGATTTCTATGATCTGGAACGGTTGTGGGGCGATGCGGCTCAAGTCACGGCGCAATAAAAATGATTTCAACCAACAAAAAAATGTTTATAAGCGTTGACACACGTCCAAGCTGTTTCATATAATGTAAACTAAATTCTTTTAAAAACAAATTCACCACAAAACGGCAATGGTGGGGAGCAGTACCCCGGTAAGCCCGTTCCCAGAGAGTCGACGGTTCGGTGAAAGTCGACCGGGGTACCGGGGGAACTCGCCCCTCCGCTTTAAAGAGGAACCCCTCTTGGGACAGTACTCTTTGACGCCTGATCCCCGATAACGGATTCCAAGAGCGGGCATTTGTAGTGGATGCCAATCAGGGTGGTACCGCGGGAGTTTTGGACATTGTGAACCAACCTCTCGTCCCTAGCGATACAAGCTGGGGGCGGGAGGTTTTCATATTTCTCAAGGGGAATGTTTGAGCAAACCGGAACTGGAGGATGTCAGATGAAAAAATACATGCCAAGGGAGATTGAGCCCAAGTGGCAGCAGATCTGGAAAGACAGGGATGCCTATAAAACCGGTGAAGACCCGGATAAACCCACCTTCTATGCCCTGGAGATGTTTCCTTATCCCTCTGGGGAAGGGCTGCACATGGGTCACGTCCGAAATTATTCGATGGGGGATGTTCTGGCCCGTTTCAAACGGATGAATGGATATCAGGTTCTTCACCCGATGGGGGCTGACGCCTTCGGCCTGCCGGCGGAAAATGCGGCGATCCAGCGGGGGGTCAATCCCCGGGAATGGACTCTTGCCAACATGGGGAAAATCCGGGAGGAGCAGGCCCGCCTGGGGATTTCGTATGATTGGGATCGCTATGTGGGTACCTGCACCCCTGAATATTATCGGTTTACTCAGTGGCTGTTCCTGCTGTTTTATGAGCGGGGGTTGGCGTACCGAAAAAAAGGGGCGGTTAACTGGTGTCCCGAATGTGCCACGGTATTGGCCAACGAACAGGTAGAGGACGGCCGTTGCTGGCGCTGTGATACCGAAGTGGTAAAAAAGGATCTGGAACAGTGGTATCTGAAGATCACCGACTACGCTGACCGTCTCTTGGAGGGGTTGGACACCTTGCCCCAATGGCCGGAAAAGGTTCGAGCGATGCAGCGGAACTGGATCGGAAAGAGCGAAGGAACCCATATCTCGTTTTCGATTCCCGAGTTGTCCGATGAGGAAGTCTCTGTCTTTACAACCCGACCGGATACCTTATATGGGGTGAGTTACATGGTGCTGGCCCCGGAACATCCCTTGGTTCCCCGGTTGATCAAAGGGAAGCCCAATGAAGGAAAGATCCGCGATTTTATGGACGCGATGCGTAAGGAGACGGAACTTACCCGGACGGGATCCGATGTGGAAAAGATCGGCTATGAGACCGGTGCTGTTGCCAGGCATCCATTGACTGGGGAAGAAGTCCCGATCTGGGTGGCCAACTATGTCCTGATGGATTATGGAACCGGTGCCGTCATGGGGGTACCCGCTCACGATGAACGGGATTTTGCGTTTGCGAAGAAATACAATCTTCCCATTCGCCCAGTCATCGCCCCCGAGGGGGAGAGTACCTACACGTCTTTGGAAGAGGCTTACACGGATGATGGGGTGCTGGTGAATTCCGGGAAGTTCGACGGGTTGGCTAACCGGGAAGCGATTACCGCGATCACGGAACATCTGGGTCAAGAGGACAAAGGTGGCAAGACCGTCTCCTACCGACTCCGGGATTGGCTAATTTCCCGCCAGCGTTACTGGGGGTGCCCGATCCCGATGGTGTACTGCGATTCCTGTGGTATCGTGCCGGTTCCGAAAGAAGAGTTGCCGGTCGTGCTGCCGGAGGACGTCACCTTCGACGGACGGTCCAATCCCTTGGCAACTTCCGAGAGCTTCGTTCACACCACCTGTCCTTCCTGCGGCGGGGAAGCGCGCCGGGAAACGGATACGATGGATACCTTCATCGATTCCTCCTGGTACTATCTGCGCTATATCGATCCCCATAACACGGAGAAGCCCTTCGACCCGGAAAAAGCGAACCGGTGGATGCCGGTTGACGACTATATTGGTGGGGTCGAACACGCGGTTCTCCACCTACTGTATTCCCGCTTTGTGACCAAGGTGTTGCACGACGCAGGAATGCTGGAGACCGATGAACCTTTCAAAAGGCTCTTTACTTTGGGAATGGTATTGAAGGACGGGGCCAAAATGTCCAAGTCCAAGGGGAACGTCGTTTCGCCGATGGAGATTATCGAGCGTTTTGGTGCCGACACGGCTCGCATGTTCATCCTATTTGCCGCTCCGGCGGACGGGGAGCTGGATTGGAGCGAATCCGGCGTCGAGGGGAGCTTCCGGTTTCTCAACCGGGTCTGGCGGATGGTACAGCAACACGTAGACACTGTGAAAGCCAAACCCGCCCCTCGGATCGAAGACGGTGCAGCCAAAGAGCTAAACCGATTGCTTCACTACACCGTGAAGAAAGTAACTGAAGACTCGGGGGAGCGTTATCAGTTCAACACAGCCGTCAGCGCGATCATGGAACTGGTGAACGGGATCTATGCCTACCCGGAAGAGGCAGACCGGGGCATATTGGCTGAGGCCGTAGAGAAGACCGTACAGATGCTGGCTCCATTTGTCCCCCACATTACGGAGGAGTTGTGGCAGGATCTCGGGTTTACGTCCAGTGTGCACGAGGAGCCCTGGCCTTCCTATGAAGAGAAGGCCCTGGTTCTGGATGAGGTAGAGATCGCTGTCCAGGTGAATGGAAAAGTTCGTCACAAGGCCGTGGTTCCGGCTCAAGCGGATAAGGCTGCGATCGAATCGATGGTGATGAACGAGGAAAAAGTGCAGGGTCTGATCGAAGGGAAAACCCTTCGCAAAGTGATTGTTGTTCCGGGGAAATTGGTGAACATCGTAGCCAATTGACCACTCCCCATGCGTAAACGCAGGGGATTCTTGGGTAATCTCCAGTAACCCAGAGAAATTGACCAAGCGAACCCCGTGGGCCCCACGGTTAAAAAAGCGTTTCGTTGCCATGTCTCAGGCTGAAATGATTGCTTGGTTTTCGCATGACATTCCAACCATTGAGGTACGCATAGCATTTTACATGCAAGACGATTGGCTTGCACAACCCCATATGCTATCCACTTTTCAAAGAGCAACTACTTTTAATTTAAACCATGGAACGTATGTTTGCAAATGAATTTTCCAAATTTGTCGTTCTAAGTATCCCCACAGGGGGATACCGAACGACGCTCGCTTTCATCCCCATAGATAAATCTAAGGGTTTTCCCGCTCGCAAAAAATTATAAACTTGGAATACCCAAACGCCTGCTTCCCAGCAGGCGTTTTTTTATAGAAAAAAGCGTCCACCCCGGCTGCGATATCCTCTGGAATGGACGCTTTCATGATATACTAAATTCATCCATCATTTGTAGGGATTCCTATCAAAGGTCGGAGGAACCAATCAGACTTTTTTTCCTGTACAAAGGGAGTGCTGTACTTGCTGAACATCTTCGTCATATTTAGCATGGGTGAGGCGGATAAGCCGGTTGAACACGGGTCCCACGTCCTGATCGAGGAGATTTAACCCTTCTCGGGTGATACCTCCGGGAACAGCTACCCGGTCTTGGAGGCTTTCCAGAGTAAATCCGCCTTCCGTCAGTAACCGTCCTAACCCGTGGGCCATCTGGGTGACCAGAGAACGGGCTGCCTCTGGCGGAATCTTTGTTTCCTCCACGGCAGCGTCGGCCAGTTTTTCCAGGAGGTTGGCCAGGAAGGCCGGGGAACAACTCGCCAAGTCCGAGGCGATGCGAGTGTGTCGCTCTTCGATGACGAGGGGGCGGCTGACGGTGGAGAAAAGATCCCATAGCATCTCCTGGTCTTCCTCTGTCAACCGGGAACCGGGAACAAACAAGGAGTTGCCGGAGAGGACGGCCTGGGTGATGCTGGGGATAATCTTGGCTACTTTGGCCGGTACCCATTCTTCCAGGTCTCGGATCATAACGGGACTGGTGATGGAGACCACGATCTGGTTGGGCCGGACCACATCTTTGATTTCCTCCAAGACGGCTCGGTATTCTTTCGGTTTGATGCACAAAAAAATACAAGGGGACTCTTCGGCGAGTTGTCGGTTGCTGTGGGCAACGCGGAGTCCAGGATGGTTTTTGGCGAGCAGTGCTGCTTTGGCCTTCGTCCGGTTGGCTGCGAGGATATCCGCAGGCTTCAATTTTCCAGCCTGGATAAAGGCTTCGATCAGGGTCCTGCCCATGCTGCCAGTGCCGATAAAACCGACCGTCATAACGTTTCCTCCTTCAAACCGATTCATGAACCGCTGTATGGTTATAGTTATGGGCCGGAAAGGGGGATTATGATGGTCGTGGACTTGATTTGCCCTGTGGGCCGGATGTGAGGAGATGGAAAAGGAAACAGCAGGGAGGGAAGCGTATGTGGGAAGAGGGTTGGACTCCGAGGGAGAAAAGACTGGCTGCCATCGCGGGGGTACTGGTCCTGGTTTTGGCAGGGGTGGTGTTTGCTGTCTGGCAGGGAGAAGAACCGGAGGCGGACGCCGATTGGTCGGCATACGAAGCCAAGCCGGTAAAACCCGCGCAAGAGAAGGAGAGTAAAAAGAAAAAGGAACCGGCTGAAGTGGTCGTTGATGTGAAGGGAGCGGTGAAAAAACCGGGAGTCTACCAGCTTGAACCGGGATCTCGGGTGCAGGATGCCGTTGAACGTGCAGGTGGACCCCATGCCAAGGCGGACATGGGACAAGTCAATTTGGCCCAACCGCTGTCCGACGGGATGGCTCTTGTGATCCCCGCCAAAGGGGAAAAAGCCGGGCCTCCTCCGCCGGGTTCGGTTTCTTCATCGCCAGGTCAGGCCTCCGCCAGCCAGGCTGGGGGCGCGATTAACCTTAATACGGCCGAAGCGGCAGATATGGAGCAACTGAATGGAATCGGCCCATCCAAAGCGGAAGCGATCATCCGCTACCGGGAGGAAAACGGCCCTTTCTCCTCTGTCGACCAGCTGACGGAAGTACCTGGCATCGGGGAGAAGACCTTGGAACAACTCCGGGACCAAGTGACCGTGCAATGACCGCTAACTTCCGATAGTCCTTTATTATCGGTAGTTAGGATTTTAGGTAAGAGGAACCAGACGATATTTACCGCTGGTGGATGTCAAAACGGCTCAAGAAGGAAAACGACATCGGAAGGTTATCGTTCATCGTGAAATTTTGTGTTGGATGATTTGAAAAACGTTTAGCCCTGATACGAACCGCTTTTTTACTACTCAGCCCGAATTGTTTTGTGTCTCCGAAAAAGGGGTATCTCATCCCTTTGTATAGGAAGTTATTCTATTTTACCCTTACTATAACTTGAGGGAGTGAGGTGAGTAAATGAGCCGAGTGATGGTGGGTGTGGATGTGGGCACCACGAGCACGAAGGCGTTATTATTCGATCCATCCGGGGTGGTTTTGGGACGAAAGCATGTGGAGTACCCCCTGTATACACCGACAACGGCGGTCGCGGAACAGGATCCGGATCAAATCTTCCAGGCGGTAGTGGATGCTGTCGGGGGAGTATTGAAAGAGAACAAGGTTCATCCCGAATCCGTTCAATTTGTTGCTTTCAGTGCGGCGATGCACAGTTTATTGGCGGTGGATCGGGCGGGGTATCCCCTGACACGTAGCATCACCTGGGCGGACAACCGAAGTGCGGAAGCGGCCCGTTGGATTCAGGAAGCGGGGGATGGCCACACTCTCTACCAGCGTACGGGTACTCCCATCCATGCAATGTCTCCGTTGAGTAAGTTGGTCTGGATGAAACGGTCCATGCCGGATATATGGGCGCGCGCTTACCGGTTTATCTCGTTGAAGGAGTATGTGTTCCATCGCTTGTTCGGTCAGTATGTGGTGGATCATTCGATCGCTTCGGCTACCGGGCTGTTTCATCTTTACCAACTGGATTGGGACGAGGAAGCGCTCGCTCTCGCAGGCGTGGAAAGGGAACAGCTGTCGAAACTGGTGCCTACCACCCATGTGTTGACGGGTTGCCATCCCAAGTGGGCTCAACAGCTGGGAATTCTGCCTACAACGCCTTTTGTGATTGGAGCGAGTGATGGTGTCCTATCCAATCTGGGGGTGGCGGCGATCGACCCTGGAGTGGTTGCGCTCACCATCGGTACCAGTGGAGCGATCCGCACCGTGACGGATCAACCGTCGACGGATCCGAAAGGGCGCACCTTCTGTTATGTTCTCACCCCAGATCACTGGGTTCTCGGAGGGCCTGTCAACAATGGTGGGGTGGTTCTTCGTTGGATTCGGGATGAATGGATGAAGGAGGAGGCAGCGCAAGCCAAGGCTGAAGGGAAGGATCCCTATGAACGCCTGATGGAGATGGCGGGTCGGATTCCAGCAGGCAGTGACGGTTTATTGTTCCATCCCTACTTGATGGGGGAGCGAGCCCCTTTGTGGAACGCCGATGCTCGTGGGTCGTTTTTTGGACTGGGAATGCATCATACAAAGGAACACCTGCTTCGAGCAGCCATGGAGGGCGTGCTTTTCAACCTGTATCAAGTGTTTCTAGCGCTCTGTGAACACACGGGAGAGCCGAAGCGAATTCACGCTACAGGGGGCTTTGCCCGCTCTGCGTTATGGCGGCAGATGTTGGCCGATATGTTTGGCATGGAAGTGAGGGTTCCAGAACAGGTGGAGAGTTCTTGCCTAGGAGCTGTCGTTCTCGGCATGAAGGCAACAGGAATGGCTGATTCGTTCCACCTTGTCAAAGAGTGGATAGGTACCACTCATTTCATTCGACCAGATCCGAAGTGTAGCCGGCTGTATGAAGAGTTAATGCCGATCTTTATTCGAGTGTCTCGGAAATATGAAGAAGAGTATCAAGCAATCGCTGCCTTTCAACGCCGCCATGCTCCAACGGAGAAGAGGGACTGATCTCTCTTTGTCCGGTTTTTTGAAAGCGCTTTAAAGGAGAGGATGTCATGAGTGCTACCGGCTTAATCGAAGTGACAATCCTGGGTATCACACTCCTTTGTATAACCTGCGTGATGGTTTAACCTTGTACCCGAGGTTTGCCCGGATCACATTCGGGCGGTTGTAAGCGGGTGGATTCCGCCAGCTTCATCAGGTAGTAGCATTCTTCCCTCGCCATGTGGTCGGCCATCAGAGGGGTGAGGGTGCCTAGGGTTTCCTTATCCATCCTCAGTTCCTCCAACTCCGCCAAAAACGTACGGAAGAGGAGGATTTCCAATTTCGTTTGCTGATTAAAACGCTGAAGTGCCGGGAAGTCTGGGAGGGACGTTCTGAGGTAACCCGCCAATTCAACGGCCTTGAGATAAAAATCTTCGAAGTGTCGCGTGAAGGAGCGGCTTTTCTGCTTCATCCGTTTTTCTACCAGATCCAATTCAGCGTCGATGGCTCCGGCATGTCCGGCTGCATCCAGAAGCCACAAGAGATGGTGATGAATCGGGTGTTGGATGGGAGGGATCTGTCCCTCTGTTAGATAATCGAAAATCCGGATGGCTTCATCGACTTCGCTCACCATATGGTTGATAAACGTAGGAGAAAGACCCAACAGGATTTTACCTGTCAAATGGCGCTGGAGCAGATGGAGTTTGAACTGACGGATTTCCCGTGCCTGCTGATTCACTTGACGGGACAGGGTGCGGAGATCCGTCTGGGGGTGAATGTGGGTTAACAAGGTATCAAAGATCGTGATGAAATGACGGGCTCTTTCCACTTCCTTCTTTTCTTCGGGGGAGAGTGAATCCCGGATAAATCGGGCATGATCTCCCAAGATCTGTAGCCAGAATCGGAGTTCGAAAACGGCTGTCTGTCTGTACTGGCTGTCCAAGCGAGCGCCTCCCTTCAACCTGCTTCTCAACCAAGGTATGAAGAAAGCGAAAATCTCATGCTGGATTCAATACATAAGATTTTCTCGTGCTGGACATCATGAAAGCATCTTTTTTCATGGTAGGTGAGATGATCGTGGTTATGGGAAAGGGGGGAGGATATTCCGTGGCCTCGGATGTCCTCTGCAAGCGCCTCTTCATCGCCAACGTCTGTATGATTGGGGAGTCCGGCGGAACATGGACCCTGGTGGACGCAGGGTTATCCCGAACCGCAGCCGAGATCATCCGTACAGCAGAGGAGCGATTTGGGAAGGGCTGCCGACCGCAAGCGATTATTCTGACCCATGGACATTTTGATCATGTCGGTGCTCTAGAAACCCTCATGCGCTATTGGGATGTTCCTGTTTATGCCCACGAAAGGGAGTTGCCTTATTTGACCGGACAATCCGACTATCTTCCCCCGGACTCCTCAGTCGGGGGCGGGTTGATGGCTCGGATGGCGCCGCTGTATCCCTATCGGGGAATTGATCTTGGAAGGCGGGTACAATCGCTCCCCCCGGATGGCAGTCTACCTACCCTTCTTGGCTGGCGATGGGTTCATACACCCGGGCATACAGAGGGACACATTGCCCTGTTTCGGGATGAAGATCGGGTGCTCATTGCGGGTGACGCCTTTACCACCGTCAAACAGGAATCCGCTTGGGCCGTCGTGACACAACGTCGGGAAGTCCATGGCCCGCCTGCCTATTTCACGAGTGATTGGGAAGAGGCTGGTCGATCTGTGAAAAAGCTTTATGGATTGAAACCCTTGGCTGTGGCCACCGGCCATGGTATTCCCATGCATGGCGGGGAATTGCTTCGTCAATTGGGGAGGCTAGCCGTCAACTTTGATCAGCTGGCTGTTCCCGATCAAGGCCGGTATGTGGGAAACGAGGCTAAACGATAGGAATCCTGCCTGTACAAGAGTGTGGTAGATGGCACGGGCATAGCAATGGGATGTTTGATAGGAGACGGAGTCGGTTATTTTATACACAAGGACGGAGCCATTGGAGTTAGAAATTTACCGATCTCAAAGGGAGTGAAAACCACTTGCTGAGAAACATCTTGATCATTATCGGAATTGTCGTTGTGGTATTATTCGTCATCCGAAATCTCTGATCGAGAGGAGCGATTGGCGTGGTACGTACCATCCTGATGGTGATCGGAGCTATTGCCTTAATCGTTGCGATTGCCAATGCCCTTTGAAGGAAATAAAAAACAAACCGGCACCCCTGAAAGGGAGCCGGTTTGTTTTTTGGTTGTTATTTCTGGAGAACGGAGCAAACCCGTTCGAGAGCCCAGTTCAGTTCCTCCTCGGTGATGATGAGGGGAGGAGCGAAGCGGATGGTATTTTCGTGTGTCTCTTTACATAGGAGGCCTGAATCGGCTAACGCTTCGCAGTAGGGACGGGCAGGTTCGTCGAGTTCCATCCCGATGAACAGTCCTTTGCCGCGGATCTCCTTGATGGCAGGATTTTGGATCTTCTGTAGTTCATCCATGAAGATCCGGCCCAAATCCCGAGAACGGGTGACGAGGTTTTCTTCTTCCAGCACTTCCAAGGCGGCGATGGAAACAGCGCAGGCAAGGGGGTTGCCGCCGAAGGTGGAGCCGTGGGAGCCGGGTTCGAAAACGCCGAGAACCTCTTCATTGGCAGCTACGGCCGAGATGGGCAAGACCCCTCCACCAAGGGCTTTCCCCATAATATACATGTCGGGCTTCACGCCTTCCCAGTCACAGGCGAAAAGTTGGCCCGTACGACCAAACCCTGTCTGTATCTCGTCCGCAACAAAGAGAACACGGTTCTCCTGGCAGATGGCGGCGGCTTCTTTCAGGAAGCCTTCGGGCGGTACAATGACGCCTGCCTCTCCTTGGATCGGTTCGACGAGGAAAGCAGCCGTGTGGGGAGTGATCGCCTGTTTCAGCGCTTCGGCGTCTCCATAGGGAATCACCTTGATTCCGGGCAGCATCGGGCCGAACCCGCGCTTATATTCTTCACTGGAGGAGAGGGAAACGGCGGCCATCGTACGACCGTGGAAATTTTCCTCGCAGACGATGATTTCAGCCTGGTCGGCAGGTACCTTTTTTACATCGTAGGCCCAGCGGCGTACTGCCTTGATTGCTGTTTCCACCGCTTCGGCTCCGGTGTTCATCGGAAGGACGAGATCTTTGCCTGTGAGGGCAGCGACACGTTCGTAAAATAGACCCAGTTGATCGTTGTGGAAGGCACGGGAAGTCAAGGTGACCTTTTCTGCCTGGTCCTTCAGTGCCCGGATCAATTTGGGATGGCAATGACCGTGGTTCAATGCCGAATAAGCGCTAAGCATATCCATATAGCGATTGCCGTCCGCGTCTTCTACCCAGACCCCCTCCGCTTTGGCGATGACGATAGGAAGGGGATGATAGTTGCGGGCACCATGTTGGTCGGTCAGATTGATGAGGGTTTGATTCTTAGACATCGGCTCCACTCCTTCGGGGGTTTGCTCGATCATGGCAGAAATATGATTGATAGCGGTATTCTCTCCTCAAATATAACACCGCCTGCCCCTGGTTCATAGGCTTCTGGGTAAAACGGATCAAAATGTATTCGCATACATAAATATGAATTCTGAAAACACCAGAGAAAGTGATCTTCGCGGCGGCTGACACACCGATGCAGGGGCGCGGAGCCGGATTTCCGACTTCGTGCCAGATGTCCCTCCCGCAATATGGGGTTAGTCCGCTCCGTCCCTTCCGACTCCAACCAGTAGCGTGATGCTGGTTGGATACTTGCTGAGTGGCTGGTGCCAACAGACTCTCTGCCGGAAACCGGTTTATTTTTTGCGATGTGGTGGAAGCACTTGTCAACAAGCTGATCTTCTTGAGTTTCGTGATTTCAAGGTTTTAATCGCCTTTTTTGGCTCTTGTTCCTTTTTGTGTGGGAAGGGTTGACGCCCCCGAAAGACCCCGGTATAATAAAACACAAGTTTCAGACGGAAATTAAATCAAGAATTCTTGTAACACTCTTATCAAGAGCGGCGGAGGGACGAGCCCGATGAAGCCCGGCAACCCCGGTTGAGACCGGAAGGTGCCAATTCTTGCAGAGACCTGCTGGTTTCTGAGAGATAAGAGGAGGGACTTGCGATCCAACCTCTTCTCTTGATAAAGGGAAGAGGTTTTTTATTGCTGAAGGAGCACGAATTTTCGGGAACTGAAGACGGGAGCGGATATGGTATGGAGGGTTGGATATGCATCAAGAGACAAAACTAGCGCAAATCGGAAAAAGCCGATGTCGTACCACGGGAGCGATCAGCTGTCCGGTCTATTACTCCACAGCTTATGAACATCCGGCATTGGGACAGTCGACGGGTTTTGATTATACCCGGACGGCCAACCCGACGCGAGTGGTTCTAGAGGAAGCGATCGCCGATCTGGAGGGAGGAGACAGAGGGTTTGCCTGTAGCTCCGGGATGGCCGCGATCCAGACGTTGATGGGACTTTTTTCCCGGGGAGATCATCTGATTGTTTCTTTGGATCTTTACGGAGGGACATACCGGCTGTTCGAGGAAGTGCTGACCCGTTACGGGCTCTCCTTCAGCTACGTCGATCTGCGGGATTTAGAAGCGATCCGGAAGGCGGCTTGTCCTGAAACCCGTGGGATTTTCATTGAGTCCCCCACCAACCCTCTGATGCGAGTAACCGATATCCAGGCCGTCTGCGAACTGGCCACGGCCCAGGGATGGCTCTCCATTGTGGATAATACCTTTATGACACCCTATTTTCAGCAACCGCTGGAGCTGGGAGCGGACTTGGTCGTTCACTCCGCGACCAAATACTTAGGAGGCCACAATGATGTCTTGGCAGGGCTGATTGTCAGCCGGGGCACAGAACTGTCGGAAAAAGTATTCGCCCTTCACAACTCTATCGGGGCGGTATTGGGGCCCCAGGATGCTTGGCTGTTGATGCGGGGAATGAAAACCCTGGCTCTGCGGATGGAGAAGCATCAGGAAAATGCTCTTGCCCTCACCCAGTTTCTGCGGGAACATCCGGCGGTAGAAGATGTTTTCTATCCGACACGCGACCCTCTGGATCGCAAGGTACAAGAAGCTCAAGCGAGGGGGTACGGCGGGATGCTTTCCTTCCGGTTGAAGGACTCCTCTTTGGTTCCGGAACTCTTGGCATCCTTGAAGCTAATCTCCTTCGCCGAAAGCCTGGGGGGCGTGGAAAGCTTGATTACGTACCCTTCCACTCAGACCCATGCGGACATTCCAGAAGCGATCCGGCACCGGGTAGGGGTTTGCGACAAACTGCTCCGCCTCTCTGTTGGGATCGAAAATCTGGGTGACTTGATTGACGACCTGTCCGGGGCGCTGAAGCAAGCAAGTATACAGACGTCTCTCTACTCCAAAGAGGAAAGGGTGTGACACGCGATGAAATTTGGAACGCGCCTTTTGCACAATGGGAATGAAATCGATCCGATAACCGGCGCTGCCAGCATACCGCTCTATCAGGCATCCACCTTTCATCAGGCGGACATCGATTCTCCCGGTGAGTTTGATTATGCCCGCTCGGGGAACCCGACTCGGCGGGCCTTGGAACAGACCATCGCTGAACTGGAGGGGGGGGCTGGAGGTTCAGCCTTTTCTTCCGGGATGGCCGCGATTTCCAGTGTCTTTTTCCTTTTCTCTTCTGGTGATCACCTCGTAGTTTCCAACGATTTGTATGGCGGTACGTTTCGGGTGTTGACCCAGGTGTTGCCCCGGATGGGCATTGAATCATCTTTCGTGGATACCACCGATCTAGCACAGGTGGAAGCGGCGATCCGCCCCAATACAAAAGCCCTCTATATTGAAACACCCTCGAACCCTACCCTCAAGGTGACCGATCTTAGGGGCGCGGCGGCAATCGCCCGGGATCATGGGCTGTTGACCATCGTGGATAACACGTTTATGACTCCCTGTTACCAGCGTCCGCTGGAGTTGGGTGCGGATATTGTGGTCCACTCCGCCACCAAATTTATCGGCGGTCATAGCGACGTGGTCTCCGGGCTGGTAGTGGCAAGAGAAAAGGAGACGGCGGAACGAATTAGCGGTTTGCAGAATGCTCTTGGCTCCATCTTGGGTGTTCAGGATTCCTGGCTGACGATGCGGGGGCTGAAGACCCTGAAGGCACGGATGGATGCCTCCACCGCTTCCGCAGCCAAAATCGCTAAAGGGTTGAAACAGATCCCCGGTGTGGAACGGGTCTTTTATACCGGATTACCTGAACATCCCGGCCATGCGCTTCAGTCCTCCCAAGCGAGTGCCCATGGAGCCGTCCTTTCTTTTGATCTGGGTAGCGGGAAAAAAGTCCGGGAAGTACTCTCTCAAGTGAGAATTCCGATCGTTGCTGTCAGCCTTGGTTCGGTGGAAAGCATCCTTTCCTATCCCGCCCGGATGTCCCATGCCGCCATGCCGAAAGAGGAACGGGAGGCCAGGGGGGTTGCCGACGGCCTCTTGCGTCTCTCCGTCGGCCTTGAAGACGCAGAGGATATCCTCCATGATCTGGAACAGTCCATTGAGGGACGTCGCCTATACTCTGTAGGGGTTGAGTGGAGGGCTTCGATTATTTGAATCCGGGAGCCCTGTTATGGGAGGTTTCCCAGCAACCGCCAATCACCGATTCAGGTGAGGCGGTTTTTTGTGGGGACGGGTTGTTGTAAAATGAATGGGAAACCAGAGAGTAAAAGGGGAAGCGCGTTTATGACGATCAAATCGGATAAATGGATACGGAAAATGGCCCTGGAACACGGCATGATCGAACCCTTTGTCGACCGAAACGTGGGCAAGGGAGAAGCCGTCAGCTTCGGCCTTTCCAGCTATGGGTATGACCTTCGGGTAGGAACTCACTTCAAGATCTTCCACAATGCTTTAATGCCGGTGATTGATCCCAAGGCGATCGACGAAAATTCTTTTCTTGATTTTGAAGGGGAAGTAGCCATTGTACCGCCGAACTCCTTCGCTTTGGCCACTTCGGTGGAGTACTTCCGAATTCCGGATAATGTATTAGCCATGTGTGTTGGCAAATCCACTTATGCTCGATGTGGCATCATTACCAATGTAACTCCTTTTGAGCCAGGCTGGGAAGGACATGTCACGTTGGAGATTTCCAATACGACACCTCTTCCGGCCAAAATTTACGCCAATGAAGGATTGTGCCAGGTGGTCTTTTTTGAGAGTGATGAAGTTTGCGAAGTCTCTTATCGGGACAAACAGGGGAAATACCAGAATCAACGGGGAATCACACTCCCCCGGATCTAACAATAGGCCAAAGGAAAAAGCCGACCGTTTCTTGAAACGGTCGGCTTTTTTTCTGCCGAGGGTAGATGTGAACATTTTGTTAACACACAATAGTTCAAACATTAGTCAAATTAATTGGTTGTGGAAGGGGTATAGAGAGATTAGAATGAACGACAAAAGGGTGTAATCAAAATGTTAACGTATTGTAACAATGTAAAATATTCGAAATAATCAAATGGGAGGCGGTTTCCATGGCGACACACAAAGGGAAATTCGTGATGGGCGGCGTCGAAGCGGGCCCCACCCTCAACGCAATGGAAGCGGGGGACGAGCTGCAACTGCTTCACGGCTTCGGCAAGGTGACCCGACTGCGAATCAAAGAAAGTTATACCTATCGCAGACGGCGGGTCTATGTTACAGACAAGATGGGTATTGTTTACGGGGATGAATTGGCTATGGTATCCCTGCCAACTTGGCACAAGGCGGCGGAGAAGGAATCCCAAGTGATTTGAGATCCAACCAAAAGCGAACACCTTGATGTCCTCCTATTACAGGGTCCCGGGGTGTTCGCTTTTTTTGTTCTGGCTTATGTACGGCGGAAGTAACCCATAACATCAACGGTTTGGGTAATATTGACAAAAGCCTGTGGGTCGACTTCGGCGATCATCCGTTTGACATGGGCCAGTTCATAGCGGGAGATGACGGTAAACAGCACTCGGCGTTTCTCCTTGGTGTAGGCCCCTTCTCCGTCAAGAATAGTGATTCCCCGAACAAGATTGGAGAGGAGCTGGTCTTTTACCTCATCCCCTTTGGGGGTAATAATCATCAGCGTGAGTTTGATATGACGGGTGTGGATGGCATCAATTGTCTTGCCGGTTACGAAGATGGAAGCCATCGTGTACAAAGCGAGGTCCCAGTTGAAAACAAAACCAGAGATAAAGACGACAATCGCATTCATGGAGAAAATGAGGCTGCCCAGAGGAAGGTCTTTTTTGCGGGTGAGCACCATGCCGACGATGTCGAAGCCCCCGGTGGAAGATCCGCTCCGGAAGATGAGTCCTGTAGCGAAGCCGACAATAACCCCGCCGAAGATGGAAGAGAGGATCGGGTCTTCGGAGATCTTTTCCACCGGGATGATGCCCATGGAGATCGAAGTGACCGCCACCGAGAACAAACTTATGGTTACGAACCGCTTGCCCAGTTTCATCCAGCCGAGAATGAAAATTGGGATGTTTAATAAGAAAATGAGCGTTCCCGAATTGATCGATGTGACGAGGCCCAGGATCATCGCGATACCGGAGACCCCCCCGCTCAGTACTTTGTGGGAAAGAAGGAACATGTTAAAGGCGAATCCGATCAGGACGGATGAAACAAAAATAACAAAGAAACGAAACAGACGACCCACCACAAGCGATTCCTCCTCTTTTTACAGGATGATTCTTTTACAGTAAGTTGCCGTTTGAAAGCCCACGGTTTCAATCGTGGATGAAAGACGGCGTTTTCTTTCCACCCCCAAAAAAGGGGGTGGAAAGAGCAACCAATCCCTAATATAATCGAACATATGAGCGGTGTTCATCCCACTGGTAGTGGGTGGTTCCTTGAAAACGTTATGGTATGGGGTTCCAGCGGCGAACGAATCTCTCCCGCTGGGTAAAACCATAAGAGTGAGCGATCAGGAACTAGAACGCTGGTAACAGGCGTTCCGCCCATGTGGGTACACTCTAACTGCATGGGATGGGCTGATGAGACAGCCCTGAACTTGGGAGTTGTCCGAAACAGAAATGGACTGAGGGCGCTAACTACCCAAGAATCCCATGGCTTCAGCCGTGTGGAGTCTCAATACGGCTCCTTTTGAGCCGAAAAAGAAGGATTTCTATAGGTTTACCCAAAACAGGTCTCATCCTACCATGGCGAAAGAGGAAAAACAATGCCTTTAACGATTTCACAGCACGCGTAGGGAACGGAGAAAGCGGAAATGAGACAATCCCATAAATTTTCCGATAAGGGTGTTCACATATTTGCCATCGACTTTTTTCTTAGAAACCATCTCACCGGATTTTCCATCATATGATACAATATTATTCTAGACGCAAGGAGGGTGGAGAGCGGTGGCAGATCAACAATCACCTTTTTCCCTTTTAAAGAAAAAGAACAATAATCAGGTAATGCAGAAAAAACCTGACAAAGGACGCCCGTGGCTGAAAAGCGTTCTTTTCACACTGACTGTCTTGTTTACAATTTTCCTTCTGGGAACGATGGCGACAGTAGGTGCAGCGGCGGGATATGTCGCATCGTTGGTCAAGGACGAGCCAGTCCGTGAGAAAGCTACACTGGAATCGAAAATTTCACAATGGAGTCAGACCAGTTATGCTTATTTCCGTGACGGTTCCCCCATCGGACGGATGAGGACCGACGCGGACCGGAAAGTGGTAACGGTGAAGGATGTCAGCCCTCACGTAATTGACGCCCTGCTTTCCACTGAGGATCGGGAATTCTACACCCATGAAGGGATTGTTCCCCGTTCGATTATGCGGGCTGTCTACCAAAAGGTGACCGGCGCCGATGCCCAGACCGGGGGAAGCACGATTACCCAGCAACTCGTGAAAAACTCCATCCTGGATGATCGCGGTAAAACGTTCGAACGGAAAGCCAAAGAGATATTCCTGGCTGTTCGGATGGATAATTTTTTCTCCAAGGACAAGATTCTAGGTGCTTATCTGAACAGCGTCTATTTCGGTCCTGGGGTAACCGGTCGTAATATGCTGGGTGTTCAGGCAGCGGCTCAGGGGATGTTCGGTAAGGATGCCAAGGATCTCAATTTGGCCCAATCCGCCTATATAGCTGGCATGGTGCAGCGCCCTAATGCTTATAATCCTTTCCGAGGCGAGAAATACCTGAAAAACGGAAAGCGGCGGATGAAGGCAGTTCTACGCAATATGGTAGAAAACAAGAAGATCACCGAAGCGGAATACAAGGAAGCGGCTCAATTTGACATCAAGAAGTCTTTGGCTAAAAAAGGGGAGAAAAACGCTTATTCAAAATACCCCTACATCACGATGGCCGTGGAAGAGGAAGCTGCTTCGATTCTCTTGAAAGCGGATGGAAATGATCCGAAAAAGTTGAGCAAACAAGGCAAATATGGGAGCACGCTTCAGAAATACCGGGGAGAGGTGCTAACCGGGGGGTACCGGATTTATACCACCATCGACCAAAAGGTCTATAAGGCGATGAACAAGGCGGCTCAGAATAACGATTTATACGCTTCACCGATCACCTACACGATGAACGGGCGGACGTATAAGAACGCCAAGGAGCAAGTGGGTGCCGCCCTTCTCGATACGAAGACCGGAGCTACCCTGGGCTTTGTGGGCGGACGAAATTTTAAGGATAGCCAAGTGAACCGCGCTTTGGGAAATGATGCTCCCCAACAGCCGGGTTCTGCGATTAAGCCGCTCCTTGATTTCGGACCAGCCCTTGATCGAGGCATCATCTCTCCGGAATCGATTATGATCGACGAACCTCTCGCCCATGCCAGCGGGGTTTACCGTAACTACACCCGTCGTTACGACGGAGCCATGACCGCGCGGGAAGCTCTGATGAAATCGATCAACATCCCGGCCATCAAGGCATTGCGTGCAGTAGGGGTGCAAGCGGGACTCGATTACCTGCGTAAGATGAACTTTCCGGTGCATGAGCATGACGGAGAAGCCTCTGCAATCGGCGGATTCACCTATGGGTTCACTCCCCAGCGGATGGCCGCAGGCTATGCCATGCTGGGCAACCAAGGAAAGTTCAATGAACCTTTCATGATCCAGCGGATTGAGGACGCCAATGGCAAGGTGGTATACGAACACAAACAAGATCCGGTTCAGGTGTTCTCCTCCCGGGCCGCATATTGGACGACCGATATGTTGCGGGACGTTGTCCGAAAAGGAACAGGGAATTACATAGGAGCTCGGGCACCGGGATACGATCTAGCTGGTAAAACAGGAACGACCAACAATACGTCCGATGTTTGGTTCATGGGTTATACGCCGGACATCACTCTCGGGGTCTGGATTGGGTACGACCAGAATAAATCCTTGCCCAACGACAAGCGGGCAAAGATCGTCTGGTCTGCGATCTTTAATGCGATTACCAAGAAAGATAGCAAACTCTCGCCCCCAGGGCACCGATTTAAGTACCAGTCTCCTCTCCCCTACAAGTGTTTCGAATGCAACAAGGTGAAAAAGAAAGAGGAGAATGACGGAGATGGCAATGGGGAGAAGGGCCCGCAGAAGCCGCCCGATCGGCAGACTCCCCCTCCTTCCAACGACAATCCGGAGACTGGAAATCCGGGAGGTGGCCAACAAGGGAATGGTGATAGTCCACCGCCACCCGATGATCCAGAAAACCCGGGAGATGACCAACAGGGGGACGAGGTCGGCATCCCACAGCCGCCCCCACCGTCAGAACAAGGGGATTAATAAGGAAACACCTTCCGTTTTTGCGGAAGGTGTTATTTTTTTGGATAACCCCAATTGGGTTATAGGCGGAGAAGGAATGATGTCGACCTTCGTCGAAATGGGTCATATTTCCATCAATGGAGGTGGAGATGAAACGGCCTTTATTTGTCGTAGCGGCGGGTTGGGCATCTGGGATCTTTCTAGGGGTGGGAACCCCTACTGCTTGGTGGATGTGGTTGGTTGCGACCGTTCTTGTGGGAACAGTCGGTGCCGGAGTGTTTTACTTTCATCGCCGGTATCTCACCATGACTTTGCTGACGGTGGCTTGTTTTGCCGGAGCTGCTCACTTTACTTGGGTGGACGGTCACAACGTATCCCGCCTTTCCGGTTCATCGCATGAAGGGACTGTGTGGGGGCGAGTCGCTTCCCTGCCGGACATCGATGGGGATCGTTTGCAGACGGAGTTGGCGGTGGACTGGATGGAGACGGAAGAAGGAAGGGTACGGATGAACGGGGAAAGGATCCTCCTCCGTATGTTCCTAAAGAGCCCAGCAGAGAAGCAAGCGGCTGATCGGCTGGAGAGGGGAACGGGGATCACTCTCCCTCTACGGTTGAAGCCTCCAGATCGGTCACGTAACCCCGGTGCCTTTGACTATCGGGAGTACCTCCATCGACGGCAGATTCACTGGGTGGGGGAGGGGAAGGGGTGGGGAACGGTCTTGACGGTTTCCCCGCCGGAAGGGTTTCTTCGCTATGCAGACCGTATACGCCGGTTTTTGGGAGAGCGGCTGGAAACCGTATATCCGGTAGAATCGGCGGGCCTCGTCAGAGGGATGCTGCTGGGGGAGCGGAAACAGGTGCCAGCCGCTACCGAAGAGGATTTCAAGACCTTGGGACTGGTTCACCTGTTGGCTATTTCCGGTCTGCACATGGGTATCTTCGTCACTTGTTTTTTCGGGGGACTCACCCTAGCGGGTGTAACCCGGGAGAAAGCGGCCATCTTTACCATGGCTCTTATCCCGCTCTATATCTTGCTCACCGGAGCAGGAGAGCCGGTCGTGCGGGCGGGGGTGATGGCGGAACTGGGGCTGATCGCTCTTCTTTGCAGAAAACAAGGGGACAGCCTTTCTTTTTTGGGTGCAGCCGCTCTTTTGTTGTTGTGGCTGAAGCCGTATGCGCTATTTGAAGCGGGCTTTCAGCTTTCTTTCGGGGTGACGTGGGCTCTGTTGATGGCTGCGGGTCCTATAGCCCGTGTACTTCCTTTTCCCTGGAAGTCGGTCAACAACGCTGTCGCTATCATGTTGACGGCCCAAGTGGCCTCTTTCCCTTTGCTTCTCTTCCATTTTCATTATCTTTCCTGGATCTCCTGGGGTGTTAATTTGGTTGTCGTCCCGGTGATCAGCCTTATCGCAGTTCCTCTTTCTTACGTGGCGCTACTCCTTTCTCTTATACATCCGGGGTTGTCTTGGCTTCCCGCCCAGCTGTCTTCGAAGATTTTGTCCAGTCTTTTCGATTGGTTGGGACTACTGGCAGACTGGAAAGGGGCGCAACGATCTGGGGGAAAGCCGTCGGTTTGGTGGATGGCCGGTTATGGAGCGGCTGCTTTATACCTGCTGAGGAGCTGGACTGGTGGTTCCCTGCGACGACGGCAACGGGGAGGAATCTCTCTGGTGGTCATGGTTGTTATTATTCTTCTCCCCCAGGCGTTCACTGGCGAAAAAGAGCTTCGGATCACCTTCCTCGATGTGGGCCAAGGAGATTGTGCGGTGATTGAAACCCCAGAAGGGCAAGTGATCCTGGTGGATGGTGGAGGTTCCCTCCCCTTTTCCCAGGAGAGATGGCGGGAGAAACGGCAATCGTACGATGTTGGGGAGCAAGCCCTGCTTCCTTTTCTCCGTTACCGGGGGATTAACCGGATTAACTGGCTGGTTATGACCCATGGGGATGCTGATCATATTGGCGGGCTGGCGGCAGTGGTAAGCCGTATTCCTGTTGAGGGGGTCATTCGTAATGCCCATCCGCCACAATCGTCATTGGAGGTTGAGTTGATGGAGACGTTGCGAGAATCCGGCGCTCGGATCTATTTACCACCGAAGGGGCCCCGTCGGTTGGAGAGGGGAGTTTCCTGGCAATTCCTTCACCCGGTCGGGGATGATTTGACCCGGAAGGTAACGGAAGGAACCAACGATGATTCCGTGGTTTTTTTGCTGCAGGCCGCAGGGAAGCGCCTTCTGTTCACAGGGGACATCGGAGAGGATGTGGAGAAGAAGATTTTGTCCAGGTGGAAGCTTCCTCCGGTCGACTTGCTAAAAGTTGCCCATCATGGCAGCCGCACCTCCACAGGAACCGATTGGTTACAGGGCATTCGCCCCCGTGAAGCAATCATCTCCGCTGGGCGGAACAACCGTTTCGGACATCCGACCCCTGAAGTGCTCAAACGACTAAAGGAGCAAGGAAGTCGCATTTGGCGAACCGACCGGGATGGGGCGCTTACGGTATTCATCCGGCCAGGGCGATGGCGGGTGGAGAAAATGATGGAGGGAGGCATTGACGAGTAGGGGATTGACGAAGAAAATCCGGCAGCCCGTGGTTGCGTTATTCCTCGTGAGAGATCAACCCTGGCTGATGGGGAAGCCCTCCTTTTTTATAGGGCTCTATTGACCGAAAGTAAACATAAGTTTAAATTTAAGACAGGTGTTTAATAGCAATAGAAAGCGAGGGGGGTTATGAAGAAGCCAATCACTGACAAAGAGGGATTTATCCTGGAAACGATCAGGCAGAATCCGTTTATCAGCCAGCAGGAGCTAGCGCGTGAGTTAGGTCTTTCTCGATCCGCCGTGGCAGGGATTATCGCTGGGTTAATCAAGCAGGGGAGAATCCTGGGGCGGGCCTATATGCTGGCAGAGGCAGAACGAGTGGTTTGCATCGGAGGAGCCAACATCGACCGAAAGGCTCGCACTGGGGGTCCGGTGGAACTCTATACGTCCAACCCGGTGCACGTTCACCGCTCCTTTGGAGGAGTCGCCCGCAACGTGGCAGAAAGTTTGGGGCGTGTCGGACTACCCGCTTACCTGATGACGGTGGTCGGGGATGATGCGGAAGGGCGAGCGCTCTTTCAGGAATGTGAAAAACACGGGGTGGATCTGAGTCTGAGCCGTCAGCTTCCGGGATTCAGAACAGGGAATTACACGGCGATCCTCGACCTCTCCGGGGAACTGTTCCTGGCTTTAGCAGACATGGAGGTTTACGAGGAAATGACCGCTTCCATGATGGAGGCCAACTGGCCTCGCATCCGGAATTCGGAAGTGGTCGCTGTGGATACCAATTTGCCGACCGATGCGCTGGAGTGGATGATCCAGCGTAGTAAAGCGGAAGCGGTCAAGTTGTGTATTCTCTCGGTTTCTGCTTCCAAGGCGAAACGCTTACCTAAAAGCCTGGTCGGGGTGGATCTCTTGATTGGAAACAGGGAGGAAGCCGGGGCGATGACCGGCGGGATGGTTCATTCGCGGCAGGATGTAGAGTCTGCCTGTCAGGAGTTGGTTCGCCGCGGGGTTCGGCGCGTTGTGATTACGATGGGGCCGGAAGGGGCGGTGTACCTGGAGGGACAGGGGAAAGCGGGCCGAGTTCCACCCGTGGAAGCCCAGGTGCGCGATGTGACAGGGGCGGGGGATGCTTTCGCTGCCGGGGTTATCGCCGGTTTGTGCCGCAAGCTGGAGCTAGAAACAGCCTGTCGCATTGGGATGGCCTTTGCCAAAGAGGCATTGGAATCCGAGCAGAGTGTTCCCCTGGCTTTGACACCGGCGTGGATGCAAAAACGATGGGAGGAGAATCATGGGATTCATCGATGAGGTGCTGATGTTTTCGCAGGAAGTAAAAGATGCAAGGGAGCAGGGTCGTCCCCTCGTTGCCCTGGAATCGACGATCATTTCCCATGGGATGCCATGGCCAGAGAATGTGACCACGGCTCTGGCGCTGGAAGAGGAAGTTCGCAGACAGGGGGCGGTTCCCGCCACCATCGCCATATTGGAGGGGAAAATGAGGGTGGGGCTGGAAGAGGAGGAGATCCGAAAGCTGGCCCAAAGTAGCGAGGTGATGAAAGTCAGCCGCCGGGACCTTCCCTGGGTGATCGCCACCGGTCGTGATGGAGCTACCACCGTGGCGGCAACCATGATTGTTGCCGCCTGGGCAGGAATCCCCATCTTTGCCACCGGGGGGATCGGTGGGGTCCACCGGCAGGGAGCAGATACCCTGGATATTTCTGCCGATTTGGAGGAGTTGTCACGAACCAACGTAGCGGTTGTCTGTGCGGGTGCTAAATCGATCCTCGATATCGGATTGACCCTGGAGTATCTGGAGACGCGTGGCGTCCCGGTGATTGGGGTCGGTACGGAGGAATTCCCGGCTTTCTACTGTCGCAAGAGCGGTTTTCCGGTGGATACCCAGCTGTCGATGCCGAAGGACATCGCCCGGCTGTTACAGGTGAAATGGGAGCTGGGCCTGGCGGGCGGTGCCGTCATTGCTAACCCGGTCCCCAAAGCGGATGCCCTGGATGAAGGAGAGATGGATACCATCATCGAGCAAGCGTTGGAAAAAGCGAAAGATCGAGGAATCACGGGTAAGGATGTGACTCCTTTCCTGCTGGGAGAAGTGAAAACCCTAACCGAAGGACGGAGTCTCGCTACCAACATCGCCCTGGTAAAAAACAACGCCCGTCTTGCGGCAGAAGTGGCACGGGGCTTGATCGGATTGCAAGGGAAGGATCAGTGACGGTGGCGAAGCCGCCTATGTGAAGCCTTCCTCCAGGTGAATGTTCAGGCAGGAGCGGTTCTCGATGTTAGAAGAACACAAAGGATACCGCGTTGTTGCAGACGCTCAGTTGGGTGTTGGGGATCATCGGTGCGTTGATGCTGTTTGCTTCGATGGGGGCGATGGGTAACCCCGGCGGAAGCTACAGGGACGCCCACGTGGAAGGAATGAAGGGCCGGGAACAAAAACGGGTAGACCGGAAGCGATCAACGGTTTGGTTGATCGGAGGCCTGATTTTGATCGGGGCATCCATATGTCTGGGAACGTTTTCTTGATGCGGTGAAATCATCAATAAACATGCAACGGGACTCCCCAGCAATAGTTGGGGATTTTTCTATTCTAGCATTCCCAATCGGGTGATCATCGGACTCGTGGATACAGACGCCGTGATCATCGGAGCGGGCAGCACGGTACATCGCAGCGGCGGCGGTTTTACCCGGTACGGACTGGTATTTTCTCAGGGGGCCCCTCAGCAGGGGCGGGAGAAAGGGGAGCAACTTGGCTGCCGCAGTTTCACCGATCCGGGTTTCCTGCCTTTTCCCCAAAAGGAGGGAGGGGCGGAAAAGGTGGAGGGCGGGCAGGTTGATTGTCCGAAGGGCTTCTTCCAGCTCCCCTTTCACCCGATTGTAGAACGGATTCCATCAGCCTGCTCTCCGCCGAGAGAAAGGTTCTCTATGGTACAATGAAGCATGTCAGGAAGAGAAGTCAAGTCTTCTTCCCATGCGATTTCCTTTTTTCGGGAGAACCGCCGCAACTTTTCGGACGTTTTCGTCGTCTGAAGAATAGGAGGGATGGGCGTGGTCGAAGCGGAGTGGATTGATAGCGCCCGGAAGGGGGACCGACAGGCCCTGACCCGGCTGTTGAAGGAAGTGGAAAAGCCGGTCTACCGTACAGCCTACTATTTACTAGGAAATGAGCAGGATGCGCTGGACGCCGCCCAAGAAGCACTCATGAGGATCTACGGGAAACTTTCCAGCTTCCGCGGAGAGTCGCGGTTTGAGACGTGGGCCCGGCGGATTGCCGTTCACACGGCCATCGATCTTTCCCGCAAGCGAAAGAAGACCGTCCCTCTGATGGAAGAGGTCGCCTCCGAAGCCGGCAAGGGAGCGAAAAGTCCGGTAGAGCGAACGGGAACGGTCGCTGATGTACGTTCGGCCATCGATCGTTTGCAGGGGCCGGAACGGATCGTCGTTGTCCTTCGTCATTTGCAGGATTATACCTATGATGAGATTGCCGAGGCGATGGAACTCCCTGTAGGCACGGTGAAGTCCCACCTATTCCGCGGGAGAAAAAAGTTGAAACGGTTGCTCGCCGATTACCAGGAAGGGGGGCTACTCCCTTGAGGTGCCGAGAATATCGAGATTGGATCCAGCGAGAGCTGGATGGTGACCTCTCCAACTGGGAGGAAAAAGAGTTGGAGAACCATATACAAACTTGCCCCGCCTGTGCACAGGAGAGGGCAGAGTGGCATCATCTCTCCGGTGGCCTGTTTCGATTCCCTGACGTGGAGCCCCCTTACTCCATCACCGATCGGGTTATGGAGAGAATTGCAGAAGAAGAAAAGCTTTCAGCCAATGGTTGGAGGCGAAAGGGGTTGCGGGCGGGTGGGGCTGCTGCTGCTGCAGTTCTGGTTATGTTGACCCTCCCCTTCGTCGATCCAGTCTCAAAAGATCAGCCCACAGAGACACGTCCGTCCACAAAGGAAAAAGGGACGGACGAGAACGGAGAGATCGGGATTCAGAGCCAACCGGGATCTGGGGATCGGAATGGAGACATAGGAATTCAAAGCACGGAAGAACGTCCTGGGCCGGTCTCCTCCCCAGACGGTAAATACCGGGCTACTGTAATCGGGAAGCAGGTGGTCATCAAAAATGGGGGTGGTAAAACGGTGTATCGCTCTCGGCCCTGGCCCTCAGGGGCGACAGCCGTCAAAATGGAATGGCGGGAGAAGAGACAGCTGTCTGTTTGGCTCCGGCGAGAATCGAAACAGGGAGGCCGGGGTGAGATACGGGAGATCGACCCCGCTTCAAAAACAGAGAGCAAAAGCCCTTGGCCGGGTTAATGGAGGTAGGCATGATGGATAGCAAACTTGAGCGGGAATTAAAAGCGGGTAAGATCGCCCCTGCCTATCTTTTTTACGGGACAGAAACCTTTCTGATCGGACAGGCCTGTACCCGGATTGAAAGTCAGGTTCTCTCCGGGGAAAGCTCGGCCTGGAACCGGACCGTGATGGATTTAGAAGAAGTTCCGATCCAGGAGTTAATTCAGGAGGCTGAAACCCCCTCGTTTTTCGGAGAGCGGCGGGTGGTGATCGGAAGAAATGCTTGGTTTCTGACCGCAGCCCGAGGAAAGGAGAAGGTCGACCACCGACCGGAGGAACTCCTTCGATATGTAGAACGCCCACTGGAAGAAAACGTGTTGATCTTGACTGTGCCAGCAGAAAAGCTGGATGCCCGTAAGAAAGTAGTCAAGGAGTTAAGAAAGCGTGTGCGAGAGGTCGTCTGTAACCCCTTGGAACCGAAGGAGCTTTCCGCCTGGGTGGCTGCTCGTCTCGGAGAAACGAAGGCCAAAATCCATCCCCAGGCTGGAGAGCGCCTAATCCAACAGGTAGGGCAAGATCTCCGGATGTTATCCATGGAAATCGATAAATTGGCTGCTTACGTGGGAGCAGGAGGAACGATTACGCCGGATACAGTAGCTGAGCTGGTTCCTCGGACCATGGAACAGGACGTTTTCAAATTGGTGGATCGGGTGGCACGCCGTCAGGCGGGGGAAGCTTTGGCCGTTTTTTATGACTTGCTCTGCAACCGGGAGGAACCCATCCGGATCCTTTCACTGATCATCCGCCAGTTTCGCCTGATGCTCCAAGTGAAAGTGCTGTCAGAGCAAGGGAAGGGAGAGCGGGAAATCGCCTCGCTCCTCAAGGTTCATCCTTACCCTGTCAAATTGGCTTTTCGCCAGGGACGTTCCTATTCCGAAGAGACGTTGCGAAATCTTCTCTCTCGCTCGATCGAGACCGACAGGATGATTAAATCTGGCCAGATCGACAAAACTTTAGCCGTAGAACGGCTGCTCTTGTCGGTAGCGGAGGTGCGAATCGGCAGTTCGGCCCCCTGAATCTCTGCTTTCAATCGATCCTCCAACCCGCTGCTACTCGTAGCCGGGCTTTTCTTCGTTCACCACTATGGAACCTTCCCGTTGAAACAAGGGCTTAGAGGGAAGAGTATAGAAAAACGCTAAAAAGACTTTGCAAAAATCCGAACCTACCGGAATGAGAAGACCTAGTGAGGTGAGGTTGGAGGATGATTTAGTCGAAAGGGTGACCCCCATGAAGATTGTGAGCGGATGCTTTGCGGGCATCCATTGTACCTATAAGAAAGGGCACAACCGAGTCGGTGAGATTCAGCGACTGGTAAAGGAAGGACGGGCACTCCCTGTCTGCCCCGAGCAGTTGGGTGGTTTGCCCACACCCCGCCCTCCTGCAGAAATTATCGGAGGAGATGGTGAGGACGTTCTGGACGGCAAAGCGAAGGTGATCGACAATACTGGTAAGGATGTGACTCCCGAATTCTTGGCTGGAGCGAGGGAAGTGCTGGATATGGCCCGCTCCGTTGGGGCAACGGAAGCGATCCTCAAGGAGCGGAGTCCTTCCTGTGGAAGTTGCATGATTTACGATGGCACTTTCAGTGGTGTCAAAAAGCCCGGCCTCGGCGTCACCGCAGCCCTCCTGCGCCGTCACGGAATCCGAGTCACTTCGGAAGAAACATGGGAAGGGATGGAGGATAAGGAGAAAGAAAAGGGACAAGATGAGGAATAAGGGGGATTACGATCTCCTTCGGAGGCCGTTTCTCAACGGCTTTTTTGCTTTTGGATTTCTTAAAAAGAGAGGAGTATGGGGCGATGATCCGGAAGACAGAGATGAAAAACCCAGCCGTAGCCTGCTTTCGGTTGATGACGAAAGGAGACTGTCAGCATCCATGACCGGGAGACTTCCGGAAACCCATCGACTTGTTTTTCGCCCTTACACCCTGGATGACCTTGAATTTTACGCCTCGCTTTGGGGAGACCCTCAGGTGGTCCGTTACATAGGGAGTGGAAGAACGAAAACCGCGAAAGAGGCGGCTCGCACCCTTCATCGGTGGCTCGTTTCCGCTAGCGTGGACAGCGGGGCGGGTCTCTTCTTGGCCATTGACAAATCTACAGGCTGCCGGGTGGGCCATGCGGGAATTGTCCGGCAGAACTTGGACGGATGTGCGGAGTGGGAAATCGGTTACTGGTTGGCGCCGGAATGGTGGGGACAAGGGCTGGCAAAAGAAGCTGCCGGGGCATTCCGCGATTATGGCTTTCGCCAATTGGGAAAAAAACGCCTGATCGCTTTAGTGCAATCGGAAAACAAAGCTTCTGCATCAGTGGCGAAGGCAGTGGGGATGGAGATCGAACGTGATCTCATGTTGAACGGAAGACGGGTTCATCTGTTCAGTGTATGGGGCCCGCTTTGATTGCGACAACACACAAGAGCCAGGCTTTATAGCCTGGCTCTTGTGTGTTTACTCCTGATCGGTCAGGTAGACGCGGTGGTTTCGGAAGAAGGAGGAAAGGTCCTGACCGCTGGTCTCTTCCATGATGCGGATAAAGTCGCGGGTGGTGGCGATCCCGTACCTTTTCTCCTTGAAGTAAGCCTGCATCGACTGGTAGAACTGGCGATTCCCTAGTTCCATACGCAGGTCATTTAAAGTGGAGGCGCCATAGGAGTATATCATATGGTAGTAGGCGTTAATTCCTTGTTCGCCCCGGGCAGTGAAAGTGGACACGGGAGAGGAAAGGTGGTAATAAGGTTCTTCAGGGGGAGAGACACTTAGGGAATCGAGACTTTTGTCGTATAGGGCCTCGGAGAAGGTGGCAAATGACTCGTCCAACCAGGGTTCATCGTATTCGTTGTTACCGATGAGGCCATAGAACCACTGATGGCCATTCTCATGGGCGACGACGGATTTTACCCACTCTTCCTTTGGGTCTTCGTGGAGCGAAATCATAATCAACTGAGGATATTCCATCCCGCCGAACCAGCCTTCCATGCTGACCACGTCCAGTTCCGGCCAGGGATACTTTCCGAACTTTTTGCTGAAAAGATTGATTGAATCAATCCCAGATTCCAGCATGGCGTCAGCAAATTTGGCGTGTTTATCCGTATAGTAGACATTGACTTTCACCTTGCCGGCCATGCCGGATTTCACTTTGTAAGTAGGGTCCATCTCGATGGCGAAGTCACGCACATTTTTGGCAATGTAACGATGGGTTGCCCATTTGCCGTAGACTTTGGGTTTTCCCTTTTCCGTACCGGTTGCGGCTATTACCTGTTCCTTTTCTGTGGTCAACCGAACATCAAAGTCTCCGGTCAGAGAGTAAAAGCTTTCCCCGTAGGGGAAATAGGGGTCCACGTTCCAGCCTTCATCATCGTAAGTCGCCAGGATCGGGAACCAGTTTCCCAAGGAGACGGTAGTGCCGTCCCAACCGAAGCGGTCCCGAGCCTCGGGCACCTGGACGGTAAAAGACATCTGCACCTTGACTGGGTCGTTTTTGGGGATCGCTAGGCCTGTGATATGGAGTCTCGTTTCCTTCAGAGTGAAATCGGAGGGATATTCGTCCACCTTGACTTGATGGATTTGTACTCCACCGCCTTGCTTCGTGAAGGATTCGGCGTTGGCCCAGACATTGAACCAAAGATCTTTCATCTTCTTATTCAAATCGTTTTGGAAGCGGACGGTCATGGTTCCGTCGATCCGGTGTTTTTTGCTGTTGTAACGGACGTCCATCGTATAGTCGGGGTTGGAGGGGCCGAGTATCTTGCTGTTTGACTTGGCTTTCCCACGAGGGATCGGAGACGGGTGCAACTCTTTGATCCCGACCTGGGATGAGGGGTGATAGGCACCGGGCACTTTGGTTATTTCCGTTTTTTCTTTTGCTCGGGTGGGAACCGGTAGAAAGGCCGACCCGATTAACAGGGCAGCAGTCCCCAGCATGAGAAAACGACGGAGTGGGATTTTTCCCATCATGAAAAAACCTCCTTTATTTGGCTCTCGATACCATTAATTCGAGGCCCTAAGGAGATTTCCTTCCATGGTACAACAAAATCAGAGAAACATTTCCCTTATTCTGACACCCGACGACAAAAGGGCGGTGGTTTTCACTCCACCGCTGTCGTTTCCACCTGTTTTCGGATTTGCTGATATTGCCGATACATCGCTAATCGCCAGGGAAGCAACATCCCGAAAGCGAGGACGAAGAAGATTCCTGCCGTCTGTTGCAGGGTGATCAATTGTTCCACATATTCATGGGCTAACATCCGCACTCCCAACAGCACGAACAAAATCCAGATGAAGGCTTTGGATCGTTTTAAGTAGATGTCGCCGTCCACCAGGTGGAAGCGGGAGGTTCGGATCAGGGGATAAGCGAAGAGGACTGCCCCGATCATGAAGGCAGCCAGTCCCCAGGAGAGAGGAATGCGCGCCGGTGGATAGAGAAACATGAGGAATCCCGTACTCATACCGACGGGGGGCATGAGGATTTTCATTCGATTCGTCGGCTTCCGGGCTGATCGGAGACGAATAATGATAAACATCAGGGCCATGATTACTGTCCCTAGGGTAACAGTCAGATGATTGACCGGGAGCGGCTGTCCCATCGATTAAGGGTCTCCTTTCTAGCAGAGCAGAGGACGTTTCCATTCATCCCTTGTACAGATTTCCTTCTCTGATCCGTATTATACCATCTAATAGGGGACAAATTGACTGGGGGGTTGTTTTTCCGGATACAATGGAGAAGAAAGGCGTTGCGTATCAAAGATACCGAGAGTATGATAGAAGACGATATCATTTGAATCAAGAGGCGATGATGGAGAAGAGTAGCGCGGGACGGGCCCGCCCAGAGAACCGGCGGATGGTGCGAGCCGGTGGGGCCGCCGTGTGAATGGGCTTCGGAGCTGTCCTCCCGAAATACCGGAAACGAACGGTAAAGGGAGGACCGGTATGTCGGCCGATATCCGGCGAGAGTGCACCCTCGGCAGGGGGTGAAGTTGGGTGGTACCGCGAGCGATCCTCGTCCCTTTTTGGGGCGAGGTTTTTTATTTTTTAAGAGGAGTGATGGGTCATGGCACGTGTCTTTTCAGGTATGCAGCCCACGGGCAACCTCCACCTGGGAAATTACCTGGGGGCGTTGAAGCGTTTCATTCCTTTGCAGGAAGAGGCCGAGTCATTCTTTTGTGTGGTGGATCTCCACGCATTGACGGTGCCACGGGATCCTGAAGATCTGCGAAAAAAAACCGTTGAACTTGCAGCCCTCTATGTGGCAGCAGGACTGGACCCGGAGAAGGCGACTCTTTTCGCCCAGTCCCATAATCCTCACCACGCGGAAGCGGGTTGGTTGTTACAGTGCGTCACCCGGATGGGAGAACTAAGCCGGATGACCCAGTTTAAAGACAAGAGTCAGGGTTCCGACTCGGTGACCGCTGGTCTGTTTACCTATCCGGCCCTGATGGCGGGGGACATTCTTCTCTATCAGGCTGACGAAGTACCCGTCGGTGAGGACCAAAAACAGCATCTGGAATTGGCCCGAGATCTGGCCGAGCGTTTCAATCGCCAGTATGGGGAAACGTTTACCATTCCAGAACCCCGGATCGGGGAGACGGGAGCTCGTATCATGGGCCTCGATAATCCCGAGAAGAAAATGAGCAAGAGTGCCGCCAGTGAAGCCAACTTCATCGGTCTTCTGGAGGACGAAAAGTCTATTGTGAAAAAGTTCAAGCGGGCGGTCACCGACTCGGAGAACGACATTCGCTATGACCCGGAAAAAAAACCCGGGGTGAGCAACCTCCTTTCCATCATGAGCGTCATTACCGGCAAGCCGGTACAAACCCTAACGGAGGAATATCAGGGTAAAGGGTACGGTCACCTGAAGGTGGATACGGCGGAAGTGGTGATCCAGGAGTTGAAACCGATCCAGGAACGCTTCCGGGAGCTAACGCAAACCGGAGAGATCGAAGAAGTGTTGGCCAAAGGGGCCGAGAAAGCCCGAGCCGCATCCGAGAAAACAATGGCCCGCATGAAAGAAGTAATGGGCCTGATCCCAGGGCGGTAACCATCCATACAAAAACGACCATCAATCCATAGGATGGTCGTTTTTGTATGGATCCTCTTCTTTTATCGATAAGCCTGATACCAATGATAAGGTTGAATTTCCTTCAGTGATTGATAACGAAGTTGGCCATCAGGTGTATAAACGGCAGCTTTGACTTGGGGCCCCCAGTAGAACAACCTTTCTTGACATACACCGCAAGGGGTTAGGATTTGGAAAGGAGAAATCGCGTTCTCGCGCACAATGCAGATGGAATGAGTGACAATCTGGTTGAGCTTGTGGGCTTCGCATATGCAACCGGTTTCTATACATAGCTCTGTCGAGGCATTGATGGCCTCTGGGGCTACGCTTGTTAAAATCATTCCGTTTTCCGTGCCCATTGCTGCTGCTCCTCCCCAACCTGTGGGGTACCTTTTTTCAATGAGTTTAATGGCTGCCTGGTACAGCCGCTGCTCCATATCCAAGGTATTCATCCTCTCACGAAAAAACAAAAACACCCGTGGCCCTGTCGGAAAGGAATCGGGTGTTTCTTGGGAAGTATGTCAGCCGTTCAGGGCGTTGTACTTCTGTTCCAGGCGGGACTTTTGACGGGCTACAGCATTTTTGTGCAGCAGACCTTTAGTCGCGGCCTTGTCCAGTTTCTTCTTGGCATCCCGCAGCAGAGTGCCGGCTTGTTCCTGGTCCTTTTGTTCCACGGCGGCCAAGAAGCGCTTGACGGAGGTGCGCATCGCGGATTTTTGGGCAATCCGGTGCTGGCGCCGTTTTTCGTTGGTCTTGGTCCGTTTGATGGCGGATTTGATGTTAGGCATGGTCTCACCTCCCGCTCCAATCGTTGTTACGCCTCTAAGCAAGCAACACGTCAAATTCTATCATGGCGATTTGTAAAAAGCAAGAACCTCATGAAGGGTTCCCGAGTGCCGACTGTGATTCGGCAAAAAGGACCGAATAAAGAACCTCAACTATTGGAGAAAATGGAAGAAAGTCGACAAAAGGGGATGGACGAATCATGGCGGATAACGGCCAGCAGGAACAGGGAAAAAAACTGGATCTGGGGAGGTTTCCCGTCCGGACAGACTTGGCCCGTGAAGCTCATGACATGGCATTGCAGGAGCGGGGGGACCAAGGGGAGATTCCCGGAATCCAGATAGACGAATACGAGGAACACGGAATTATGACGAGCTGGATACGGATCCAGGATGATCATGGAGCCCAGGAATTAGGGAAACAGCCGGGTCTTTATCTTACCCTGGAGGTGCCGGATCTCAGAAGTCAGGATTCCAAGTTGCAAAAGCGGGTAATGACCAAGTTCTCGCATGAGTTTGAACGTTTTATGCGGGAAGTGGGTGTGGACCCCAATGCCCGTGTCCTGATCGTGGGCCTGGGTAACCGAAATGTGACGGCAGATGCCCTTGGCCCGTTTGTTGTCAAGCATACGATGGTCACCCGTCATCTTTTCGAGCTGATGCCGGATCAGGTGGAGGCGGGTTATCGGCCAGTAGCGGCCATTTCTCCAGGGGTTTTGGGAACGACGGGGATGGAGACGAGCGAGATTATATTTGGGGTTGTGGAGAAAACCCGGCCTGATGTGATTATCGCTATCGACGCGCTTGCTTCCCGGGCGCTTTCCCGGGTGAACACGACCATTCAAGTGGCGGATACCGGTATTAATCCTGGTTCGGGGGTGGGGAACAAACGAAAAGCCCTCAACCGGGACTTCCTAGGGATACCAGTTATTGCCATCGGCATTCCCACCGTTGTCGATGCGACCACGATCGCTTATGATACCGCCAATTTTGTACTGGCTCATCTCAACCGGGAGATGAATCAAACCAAGCCGACCAACCCCCTGGATCCCCTCAACCGGGCGAGCGTGAAAGAGCTTCAATCCCAGGAGATCGCCCCAGAAGCCCGTCAACATATGATGGGCATTGTGGGTACATTAGGGGATGCGGAGAAGCGACAACTGATCCATGAGGTTTTGGAACCTCTGGGGCAAAACCTCATTGTGACACCGAAGGAAGTGGATGCTTTTATCGGTGATATGGGCAAATTGGTTGCTGATGGGCTCAATTGCGCCCTTCACGAAGCGGTCAACCCGGAGAACGTTTCCGCTCACGTCAACTGAAGGAGCGTTCTCGCAATCTATCGACCGAGGTTCTACCCGGTTCCCTTCCTTCATATATTTCAAAAGCAAGAGAGACAAGCTTGGGAGGGAAGGGAATGCGACATCGGTACCGCGGGTTTGCGGCTTTCAATATGGGAGCTCCCCGGGTGAGGCAGTTATTTGTGATGTTGATTCTGGGAACGGCGATCATTTTCGTACTGACGGGGTTGTTTGCGATGATCCAGGCGAAGAGGAACGCCAAGTCCACTGACCTCTCCCGCATTACCTCCCGATTTTCGACGGAAACCCTTCTCTATCTGATGGGAGGAGAGGTTCCCTACCTGAACACCATGAAAGAAGTGGCGGAGAAAAAACCCGGATTTTCTAGAATTGCCTTTGAATTGGTAACCAGTATCGACCCCAAGGATCCTCGCAGTTTTCTGGGGAGCGAATTGCCTGGTTTCGCCCTCTTCGACACCGAAATTGTCGTCGCGGGTGAGGATGTGGACTATACCGATGTGCCCATCGAATCGCCTCCGCCGTCGGATCTGGAACAGCAGCTGGCCACTGATAAGGAAAAACCAGAAAAGAAGGAGAAAAAGACGCCTAGACGGATGTCCGGCAAGGAACGAGTCTTTATCTACCATACCCATTTCACTGAATCCTACCTTCCGGAGTTGAAGAACACCGATCACCCCAACCGGGCCTACGATAACCGGAACAACATTACCAAGGTCGGGGAACGCTTAGGAGAAAGCCTGGAGCGACTGGGGCTGGGAACGAAAGTCTACACGGGAGGATTCAAGGCCGGTTGGAACCAATTATACCGGGCTTCCCGAGCCAAGGCTGCTGCTGCTATGAAGGAGAACAAGGATATCACCTATCTGATCGACCTCCATCGGGATTCCCAACGGCGTGGGAAGACGACAAAGGAGATCGGTGGGAAAAACTATTCACGGATTGCTTTTGTTATCGGAACAGGAAACCCCCATTGGGAAGAAAATGAGCGTTTTGCCCGCCAATTGCATAAAAAACTGGATGAACTTTACCCTGGGCTTTCCAAAGGGGTTTTCCGCAAAACTCCGATGATGGGGAATGGAGAATACAACCAATCACTCTCTAAGAAAGGCATTCTGGTGGAAATCGGCGGAGTGGATAATACCTTCGCGGAATCTTACCGGACGGCTGACGCACTAGCCAAAGCCTTGGCGGAGACTCATTTCGACGCAGTGCCGGTAGATGGCAGACCCTCCGGCCGCTGACGAAATCCTTCCATGAATAAGGTGGTGATCCCATGCGCATGACCTTGCAGGCGATCGCATTGCTGCTGACACTGATGCTGGGTATTGTCCTCGGTATCGGTACGGCGGAGACGAATATCCAGAAAATCCAAGGAAGCCAGGGGGCTCCACGAGCGGTTCAGATCAGCCCGGATGAAGACGGACAGGTGGAAATCGCTGTCTTGGGAAAAGTTTACGAGACCGAGCACCCTGTCACGGTGGAAAAAGTAAAGGAAAAGACTCAGAAGGTACAGGAAGCGAAGAAAGAGATCGAAGCAGGGAGCAGCTGGCTGGCCGATGCCGGCAATCAGGCAGGAGATGGCGTGCGCAAGGCAGCCCGAAAAATGGTGGACACCATGGTTGGATGGGTTCAGGATGGGAATTGAACCGGATTAAAAGAGCCGGTTCTTTTTGTTTCTATGGAGTTTTTTGCCTCTACCGTTGAATTCACCTTCCGAATCTTTTCGTAAGATAAGGATTTTTCCTTCCTCGTTGCTCCTACCCTCGACGATTGCTATAATATATAAGATGCAGTTTTGCGCCTTTTCCACGCAGGAGGGAACGGAATGGAAGAAAAAAAACGGCAGCAAGAACAGCAGCAGGAGCGGATCCGAAACTTCTCGATCATCGCGCACATCGACCATGGGAAATCCACCCTGGCCGACCGGATTCTGGAGCATACCGGGGCGCTCACTGATCGAGAGATGCAGGACCAGTTCCTCGATTCCATGGATTTAGAGCGGGAACGGGGAATTACGATCAAGCTGCAGTCCGTCCGCCTGCCATACCAAGCCAAGGACGGCAAGGAATACATTTTAAACCTGATTGACACACCGGGACACGTCGACTTTGCCTATGAAGTCTCACGCTCCCTTGCCGCCTGTGAGGGAGCGCTCCTGGTAGTGGATGCTGCCCAGGGCGTCGAGGCCCAGACTATGGCCAATGTCTATCTCGCCTTGGATAATGACCTGGAGATCCTTCCGGTCATCAACAAGATTGATCTACCTAGTGCCGAACCCGAGCGGGTTCGGCAAGAAGTGGAAGAACTGGTCGGTCTGGATGCCTCTGAAGCGGTACTGGCTTCCGCCAAGGCAGGGATCGGTGTCGAAGAGATCCTGGAGCAGATCGTCGAAAAGGTACCCCATCCGACAGGAGATCCACAGGCGCCTCTGAAAGCGATGATCTATGACTCCCTCTATGACTCCTATAAAGGAGTGATCACCTACATCCGGGTGGTGGACGGTTCGATCCGCAAGGGGCAGAAGGTTCGCATGATGGCTACCGGCAAGGAGTTCGAGGTGACGGAAGTAGGAGTCTTTGCGCCCCGCCCGGTTGCACGGGAGGAACTCTCTGTTGGGGAAGTGGGCTTTATGGTTGCCTCCATCAAGAATGTAAAGGATACCCGGGTTGGGGATACCATCACCGACGCTAAGCGACCAGCCTCTGAACCGCTACCTGGTTATCGCCGGATTAATCCGATGGTATTTTGCGGCATGTACCCGGTGGATTCCTCGGACTATGATGATTTAAGAGAGGCCCTGGAAAAACTTGAACTTAATGATGCTTCCCTGCGCTACGAACCGGAAACCTCTGGGGCGCTGGGCTTCGGTTTCCGTTGCGGTTTCCTGGGACTTCTGCATATGGAGATCATCCAGGAGCGAATCGAGCGGGAGTTTGACATCCCGCTGATCACTACAGCTCCCAGTGTGGTTTTCAAGGTATATAAGACCGATGGCGAAGTTCTTGAGATCGAAAATCCCACTCATATGCCTCCTTCGCAACAGATTGAGTTTGTGGAGGAGCCTTACGTGAAAGCGTCGATCATGGTACCCAACGATTATGTGGGGACCGTCATGGAACTATGCCAGACCAAGCGCGGAGAGTACATGGATATGCAATACCTGGATGCCAACCGGGTCAACATCATCTATGAACTGCCTCTGGCGGAAATCGTTTATGATTTCTTCGACCAACTGAAGTCTGGGACGAAGGGCTATGCATCGTTTGATTACGAATTGGTGGGATACAGAGAGTCCAAGCTGGTGAAGATGGATATTCTCCTCAACGGGGAACCTGTCGACGCTCTCTCCTTTATTGTTCATCGGGACAAAGCCTACCACCGCGGGCGGATTCTTGTGGAGAAACTAAAAGAGCTGATTCCGCGCCAGATGTTTGAAGTGCCTGTCCAGGCAGCTATCGGGAACAAGGTGGTCGCACGGGAAACGATCCGCGCCCAGCGAAAAAACGTGTTGGCTAAGTGCTACGGCGGTGACATCACCCGGAAGAGGAAACTTTTGGAAAAACAAAAGGAAGGCAAAAAGCGGATGAAGGCCGTCGGCAATGTGGAAGTTCCTCAGGAAGCCTTCATGGCGGTTCTGCAAATGGACGACAGCAAGAAGTGAGCGGTCAAATCTGTGCCGTATTGCAACGAGCCGCGAGTGGGAAACCGCTGGCGGCTTTTTAGGAAAGGAGGCGGATGCTAGGTGCTTCATGACATTCCCCGGTCCGTCTACATCCATATTCCCTTTTGCAGCCACAAATGCCATTACTGTGACTTCACCGCTTATGTGGTCGGCGGTCAGCCTGTCGATGACTATTTGGATGCACTAGAAAGAGAGATGGCTCATACAACGGCAGAGATTCCCCCTCAGGAGATCGAGACGATATTTATCGGAGGCGGGACGCCGACGATTCTCACACCAGCCCAGATGGAGCGTTTGCTGGAATCGATCCAGCGCTTCTTTCCCCGCTGGACAGCCGATTTGGAATTTACAGTGGAAGCCAATCCGGGAACGACCGATGCCGATAAACTGACTGTTATGATAGCGGGCGGGGTAAATCGTCTCAGCTTTGGGGCACAAACCTTCCGCCCCGATCTCCTGGCTGAGATTGGTCGTGTCCACTCCGTTGCGGACATCGGTCGCAGTGTGGACCAGGCTCGAGCTGCCGGGATCGACAATCTCTCCCTCGACTTGATGTTTGGCTTGCCGAAGCAGACACCGGCAGATATGGAAGAAGCCATCCGACAGGGGCTGGCTCTATCCCCGGATCACTTCTCTGTCTATAGCCTGAAAGTGGAAGAGGGAACGCTTTTCCATACGAAGCTCCTTCAAGGACGGCTTCCCCTTCCATCGGAAGATGATGAACTGGCCATGTATCAATTGACACGGGCACGTCTGTCTGCAGCTGGCTACGTTCAATATGAAGTTTCCAACTTTGCCCGCAGGGGTTTTGAAAGTCGTCATAACTCCACCTATTGGAAGAACCATCCCTATTACGGTTTCGGAGCAGGAGCCCACGGCTATGCCGGTGGGATCCGCCATATGAACGTCAAGGGGGTTGGAGACTACATTCGCCGCTCCCGGACGGGGCGCCCGACCGTCGAAACCCTGGAAGTTCCCTTCCACGAGGCAATGGAAAACGAAATGATTCTGGGTCTCCGATTGGCGGAAGGAGTAGGGAAGATGCCATTTTACCGCCGTTTCGGCTATAGGCTGGAAGACGTGTTTGGTCCGGTGTTGGAAAAGTTGGAGCAACAGGGGATGCTTGTCAGAGAAGAGGAGCGCTGGCGCCTTACGGATAAGGGCCTCTTGTTCGGCAACGAGGTGTTCGCCTCTTTTCTAGGAGAAGCGCGGATAGACGGGGTTTGTCGTTGACATCGGGGGAGGGGTTTGATACTTTTATGGTAAGCTTTTAGCACTCGGGTTGATTGAGTGCTAACAAAGGGGGGAGGCAGATGTTGACGGAGCGGCAAAGACAAATACTTAAAGCCATCGTCGAGGAGTATATCGTTCACGCGGAGCCGGTCGGTTCCCGAACGGTTTCCAAACGAGAAGACATCGGCTACAGCGCCGCCACGATCCGCAATGAGATGGCGGACCTGGAAGACATGGGCTTTTTGGAGCAGCCGCACACATCTGCCGGCCGCATACCGAGCCATTTCGGTTACCGATATTATGTGGATTACCTGATGGGTCCCCAGCGATTGGAGCGGGAGGATCTGCTGGAAGTTCGCCGTCTGTTTACTTCACAGATGGATGCTCTGGAATTAACCATTCAGCAGACGGTTTCCATCCTGTCGAAGATCACTAATTACACCTCCATTATCCTGGGACCCGAAGTTTACCATAACAAGCTAAAGCATCTGCAGGTGATCCCGTTGAACGAACGGTCGGCGGTGGCCATCGTGGTTTCCGATACGGGCCATGTAGACCAGCGACGTTTCACGGTTCCCGAAGGGGTGTCCCTCTCTTCGATCGAGCAGCTGGTCAATCTCTTGAACGCCAAGCTGTCCGGGCTGCCTCTTTACCGCTTGAAGCGGAGCGTTTATCAGGAACTATACGCTGAGCTGAACCGGCATGTGGAACAGTATGAATTCTTGGTGTCGGTTGTGGACCAGATGCTGGCGGTAGACGTAGACGGACGGGTCTTTACCAGCGGCACAACCAACATGTTGACCCAGCCTGAATTCCGTGACCTCGATAAGGTAAAAGCCTTGATGGAAATCTTTGAGCAGACTGATACCGTTACCAGGCTCTTTGCGGCAAACGATGCGGGAGTCCATGTCCGTATTGGACAGGAAAACTCCATTGAAGCGGTTAACAATTGTAGCATCGTGACTGCCACCTTCTCGGTAGACGGACGCTCTCTGGGAACGGTCGGTGTCCTTGGGCCGACTCGGATGGACTATCGCAAAGTGGTCAGTCTGTTACAGGTCCTGACTGACGACCTCTCCCGGCATCTTCGCCAACTTTACGGTTGATACGGGTAAAGGATTGCAAACCGATGGCTACATCAAATTGGGCGGGGGTGATGGACACCCTCCGCCCCTGTGTTTGGTTGATA
Organism: Salinithrix halophila; assembly: GCF_042650125.1. Classification (NCBI taxonomy): domain Bacteria; kingdom Bacillati; phylum Bacillota; class Bacilli; order Caryophanales; family Thermoactinomycetaceae; genus Salinithrix; species Salinithrix halophila. The sequence continues at coordinate 347,834 of NZ_JBHSAP010000009.1, read as the reverse complement.
CCGGGTCTTTTGCTCAGTTGATGGATGGAAAAGTCTGAATGGATATCGCCGGGGAGGAAGAGGTCTTCCCCGGTTAGCAACCTCACTGGGCTATTGCCCAGTATCAGTGAGAAGGTGGGGTCGTCTACAATGGAGCAACTGGAATACGTTACCCCGGCCAAGGATGATCGAACCCGCTCAAGTGCCCTTCCCAGTAATGCTGAAGCTGTTCGGGCTATTGCCTCGGCGGTCGAGGGGACCCTCGGTCCTAAGGGATTGGACACCATGTTGGTGGGTGATGATGGCGAAGTAATCGTAACCAATGACGGCGTGACCATCTTAGACCGGATGGAAATCTCTCATCCTGCTGCTCGGATGGTTGCCAGTATCGCTCGTGCTCAGCAGGAAGAAGTCGGGGATGGCACAACAACGGCAACACTGCTTGCTGCTTCTCTCGTGGAAGAGGGGATGAAACAAGTGGAACGCGGCGTACCTGTGGCGAAGGTAATCACGGGTATCCGCCGTGGGATCCGTTTTGCCGTAGAACGGATGCAGGGTATGGCCAATCCGATTTGGGATCTGGAAGATGAGTGGTTACAACGGATTGCTTATACCGCGGGCCGCGAACAGGAAGACGTTACCGAACTGGTGATGGAGGCGGCCCTGATGGTCGGGCGGGAAAAGCTTTTAGATAAACATTTCCGCCTCTCTGACGCAGTGACGGCTCATCCGAGGGCAGAGAGCAGTATTTTCTCGGGTCTCTTGATTCGGGGTAGTCGTCTCAATCTGCAGTCTCCCTCTCTGAAAGCGGAGGCGCGGGTATTGGTCGTTGGCAGTGATTTGGCACCAGAGCCTGTGGCGGCCCACTCAGAAGCCGGCTTCCGGAAACAGGAGGAAAACCGGGAGAAATTTCACCGTATGATTGAGAAATTGGTGGAAATGAAGGTTGATCTGGTATTGATCGGGGGAGATGTGGACCCGGATGCTGATGACCTTCTTTCTGACGCCGACATTCTTGTGGTAGCCGGGGTTTCCGAGCGAGACTTGAATCGTGCCGCCGAACATACCGGCGCTCGGGTGGTGAAGCGGACTGGACTCGCCAAGGCTCCAGAGGAGTTAGAGGGAATGATCGGCATGGCGGAAGAGGTAGAGGACGAAGAACGCCTCGGTTGCATTCGGATCGCAGGTGGAGCAGGTCGGCCCTTCGCCACCATTCTTGTGAGCGCGGCAACGGAAGAAGTAGTGGAAGAAAGAGAGCGAATTACCAAAGATGCGGCGGCAGCGGTTCAAGCGGCCATCCGTGGTGGTTTTCTCCCCGGCGGAGGAGCTGCTGAGCTCGCTCTCGCCCGGGAGGTAGAGAAATACCGGGATACGGTTCAGGGAATGGAGGCTTTTGGAGTGGCCGCTGTGGCAGAAGTTCTTCACCGACCGATGGGTCAGGTGGTCGCCAATGCCGGCTTCAATCCCCTGGAAAAGGTGGAGGAGGTAAAGGCTCTTCAGTGGAAACGACAGTCGGCTTCCCTCGGGATCGACTGCGACCGGGGAGCCGTATGTGACATGGTAGATATGGGTGTGGTAGATCCCCTTCCTGTCAAATACCATGCCCTCCAGGCAGCTGGGGAAGTAAGCACGGCGATCCTGCGTATTCACACGGTGGTCCGGATGAGAGGCACCGATGATGAAAGTTTGAGGTGAGACAGTTGACGTCTAACAACCAGCCCCGACCACGGACGGCTCGGGAACTCAGGAAAATGAAACAAGCGGAAGAGAGAAAACGCAAGGCCCAAGAGCGGCAGAAAACCGCCGCCCAAGATGCCGGTCCGGAGGAAACGACGGAACCGGTTGTCGGCACGGAGGGGAACGGAACGTTACATAGGGATCCGGAACCCGAGCCGACCCCACTTGAGGAACCATCCCCAGCAGAAGCCCCCCCAGGTGAAACGGATCACGAGGAGGACCGGGCTACCGCTGGCTCTATAGCAGGCGGGGAAGAGGAATGGCGCCAGGAAGCGGAGAAATGGAAGCGGGAAGCGGAAGAGAACCAGGAGTTGGTTCTTCGCGCCCGGGCGGATTTTGAAAACCTTCGCCGCCGTGCCAAGAAAGACCAGGAGGAGACCGCCAAATATGCAGCGGCTTCTCTGGCAGAATCCCTTCTCCCTGTTCTGGATAATCTGGAACGGGCTCTGGCCGCAGGGGAGGAAAGTGGGGAAACCGACGCTCTCCGCCAGGGTGTCGATATGGTTTATCGGCAACTTTTGCAAGTTCTGAGCGATAAAGGATTGTCGGTCATTGAAGCGGAAGGCCGGGAGTTTAATCCTCATGAGCATACCGCAGTGATGGAAGAGGAAGTAGCCGGTGTTGAACCCGGTATGGTTGTTCAGGAGCTGCAGAAGGGTTACCGGTTTAAGGACCGGGTGCTTCGCCCGTCGATGGTGAAAGTCAGTTCCTGACGGGCCAATGAAGAAACCGATCTGTACAGGATTATCATAAGGGGGTACATCATCAATGAGCAAAGTAATTGGAATCGACTTGGGAACCACCAACTCCTGCGTCGCTTTTATGGAAGGAAGCGAAGCAGAGGTGATCGCCAATGTGGAAGGGGGGCGCACAACCCCTTCTGTCGTAGGATTCTCCAAGTCCGGTGAGCGTCTGGTCGGTGACTCTGCTAAACGTCAGGCGATTACCAACCCTGATAACACCGTCAGCTCTGTCAAGCGTTGGATGGGAACCAATCACAAAGAGAAGCTCGGGGATAAGGAATACACTCCCCAAGAGATCTCTGCCATGATCCTGCAAAAACTGAAGTCGGACGCTGAAGCTTATCTGGGGGAAAAGGTCACCCAGGCGGTGATCACTGTCCCGGCCTATTTCAATGACAGCCAGCGTCAGGCGACGAAGGACGCCGGTAAGATCGCGGGGCTCGACGTACTCCGGATCATCAACGAACCAACGGCTGCGGCTCTTGCCTACGGAATGGATAAGGACGGCGACCAGACGATTCTCGTTTTCGACCTTGGGGGCGGGACCTTTGACGTTTCCATCATGGAAATGGGAGAAGGCCTTTTCGAAGTGAAGGCGACCAGCGGGGACAATAAGCTGGGCGGTGACGACTTTGACCAAGTCATCATCGACTACTTGGTGCAGGAATTCAAGAAGGAGAATGGGATCGATCTCTCCAACGACCGTATGGCCCTGCAACGCCTGAAAGATGCCGCGGAGAAGGCGAAAAAAGATCTCTCCGGCGTATTGACCACCATGATCTCCTTGCCCTTCCTGACTGCTGACGCCACCGGGCCGAAACACTTGGAGCTAACCTTGACCCGGGCGAAGTTCGAAGAACTGTCCGCAGAGTTGGTGGAACGTACCATGCGCCCGACACGTCAGGCGCTGAAAGACGCGGGCATGGATCCTTCCGAGATCGACCGTGTTATCCTGGTTGGCGGGTCCACTCGGATTCCGGCGGTGCAGGAAGCGATCAAGAAGCTGACCGGAAAGGAAGCGAGCAAGGGCGTTAACCCCGATGAAGTCGTGGCCATGGGTGCTGCTATCCAAGGCGGCGTGCTCTCCGGCGATGTGAAAGACGTCGTCCTTCTCGACGTTACCCCTCTTTCCCTTGGGATCGAAACCCTGGGCGGTGTCTTTACGAAACTGATCGAGCGAAACACCACGATTCCGACGGAGAAATCCCAGATTTTCTCTACTGCTGCCGACAATCAAACCGTGGTGGACATCCACGTACTCCAAGGTGAGCGTCAGATGGCAGCCGATAACAAAACGCTCGGTCGCTTCCAGCTTCAGGATATCCCGCCGGCTCCCCGTGGTGTTCCGCAGATCGAAGTTGCCTTTAAAATCGACGCTAACGGGATCGTCAACGTATCCGCCAAGGATAAAGCAACCGGCAAGAGCCAGGATATCACCATCCAATCCTCCAGTGGCCTCACCGATGACGAGATCGACCGCATGGTGACAGAAGCGGAAGAACATGCTGATGAGGACAAAAAGCGGAAAGAGCAAGTGGAAATTCGCAATAAGGCCGATCAGCTCGTCTTCACGACGGAAAAGACCCTGAAAGATCTTGGGGACAAAGTGGAGGAAGCGGATCGTCAAAAAGCTGAGGAAGCCAAAGAAAAGTTGAAAACGGCGCTGGAAGGAAGCGACGATGAAGCGATCCAGAGCGCTTCCGAAGAGCTAGAAAAAGTAGTGCAGGAGCTTTCCGTCAAGCTGTATCAACAGCAGGCAGCCGAAGCCCAAGCGCAACAGGGTGCCGACACCGGCCAAGCAAATCAAGAACGGGATGACGTTGTCGATGCGGATTACGAAGTGATGGATGACGAGGACAAAAAAGAGGGGAAATAAGGATTTCCTCTGGTTGGAAGTCAAAGCCGGGCTGCTATCCTGGCTTTGGCTTTTGATGTTTTCTCCCTCAGGAGGGTTGACCTCTTCTCTGGGGGAGACATATGTTGGCATTAGAAGGAGGTGATCCGGTGAGCAAGCGGGATTACTATGAAGTACTAGGGGTCAGTCGGGATGCATCGGCTGACGAGATCCGTAAGGCCTACCGTAAGCTGGCCCGTCAATATCATCCTGACGTCAACAAGTCACCGGATGCGGAACAGAAGTTCAAAGAGGCAACCGAAGCCTATGAAGTATTGCGTGATCCGCAGAAAAAAGCCGGATACGATCAGTTTGGCCATGCGGATCCGGGAGCGGCTGGAGCAGGAGGCTTCGGCGGTTTCGGAGGAGGCGGAGCCTCTGATTTTGGGTTCGGCGACATTTTCGATATGTTTTTCGGAGGGGGGCGACGCAACCCCAACGCTCCTCGACAGGGAGCTGATTTGGAATTCCGTTTGACGATTGATTTCAAGGATGCTGTCTTCGGCAAAAAGATGGATATCGCTATTCCTCGCACGGAGACCTGTGGCAAGTGCCACGGAAACGGAGCGAAACCTGGCACCAAACCGGAGACTTGCCCCACTTGTAAAGGGACCGGGCAGGCGGAGACAGTGCAAAACACCCCCTTTGGTCGTATCGTCAATAAGCGGGTCTGCCAGCAGTGTAGCGGTCGGGGGAAAATCATTCGCGAAAAGTGTCCTGAATGTAGCGGGAATGGCCAAGTGAAGAAGCGGAAAAAAATCCACATCAACATTCCCCCGGGGATCGACGAGGGCAAGCAGCTGCGTGTCTCCGGGGAGGGGGAAGCCGGGGTGAACGGAGGCCCTCCAGGTGATCTGTATATTGTCGTTCAGATTCGGCCCCATGAATTTTTCCACCGAGATGGGGATAACATCACTTGTGAACTTCCGATCACATTTGTACAGGCGGCTCTCGGCGATGAGGTGGTCGTTCCGACCCTGGATAGCCGTGCGAAACTGAAAATCCCGGCAGGCACCCAGTCAGGGTCGGAATTCCGGCTTCGAGGCAAAGGAGTGCCCCGCCTTTATGGAAACGGGAGCGGGGATCAGCTTGTTAAGGTAAAAGTGGTCACTCCCACGCGGATGACGGAAGAACAAAAAAAGGCAATACGGGAGTTCGGTCGCCTATCTGGTGATTACATCTCCGAACAGAACAGCAATTTCTTTGATAAAATGAAAAGAGCTTTCACGGGAGAATAATTCGACGGGCACTGCGCCCGTTTTTTTATCGTGGGAAGGGTGGAGTGCTGCATGGATTGGATGGAAGTCCGGATCCATACCAACAGGGAGGCGGAAGATGCTGTTGCCAACTTATTGTTTGAAGCCGGGGCTGAAGGAACGGCCACAATGGATTCGGAAGCCCTCGAAAGAGAATGGGATACCCGCCTCGGGGAGATAATCGCTCTGGATGCGAAGGATTTTCCCGAAGAAGGGGTTTGGATTTCGGGTTACTTTCCAGAACAAGTCTACAATCCTTCCCTGCCGGGGACCCTGGAAGAAAAGACAAAAGAACTAGCCCGGTTTGGTCTGGACCCAGGGTCAGTGTCTGTTTTCGTGCGCCGGGTGGCGGAGGAGTCATGGGTGAATGCTTGGAAAGCCTACTATAAACCTGTACGCGTTACCCAGCGGATGACAATAAAACCTGTCTGGGAGGAATATGAAGCTGAACCGGGGGAAGAGGTCATCGAAATGGACCCTGGGATGGCTTTCGGGACTGGTACGCATCCAACGACCACCCTGAGCATCCAACTGATGGAGAAGGCCCTCAGACCAGGGGGTTCGGTCATTGATGTAGGCTGCGGGAGCGGTATTCTATCCGCTGTCGCTGCCAAGTTGGGAGCTCGGGAGGTGCTCGCCCTCGACCTGGATCCCGTAGCTGTTGAGGCTACTCGGTCCAACATCGATCTCAATGGCGTAGCCGATCGGGTCTTCGTCCGGCAAAATGACCTTCTTCAAGGGGTGGACAAGCGTGTCGACATGGTGGTAGCCAATATCTTGGCAGAGATCATCCTCCGATTTACGGCGGATGTCCCCCGGGTCTTAAAGCCTGGTGGAACTTTTATCGCATCCGGTATCGTCCAACACAAGGAGGAGACGGTAACCAAAGGTCTTGCTAAGGCGGGGCTGACTGTGGTGGAAGGGATTCACGACGGGGATTGGGTGGCGCTTAGAGCCCAATCGTGTTAGGATAATAGGGGTGTATGATGCAACGTTATTTTGTAAACTCGAACCAAATCGATGAAAATACAGGAACGATCCGAATTCGGGATACGGATGTACACCATATCAAAAACGTGCTGCGGTTGTCCGTAGGTGATAAACTTGTATGCTGTGACGGCGATGGAGCTGACTACCGAGTGGAAATCACCGGTTTGGAAGGCGAGGAAGTCCATTGCCGGATTGTAGCAAAAACCCCTTCCACGGGAGAACCGGAACGCCTTCGAGTGACGGTTGCCCCGTCCCTACCCAAAGGGGATAAGATGGATTGGGTATTACAGAAAGGGACCGAACTAGGCGCCTTTTCTTTTCTACCCTTTTCCTCGATCCGTACGGTAGTGAAATTGGAAGGTAAAAAGGTTTCGAAGAAGCGGGAGCGCTGGCAGCGGATCGTGAAAGAAGCGGCAGAACAATCCTGTCGGGGACGCATTCCCCAAGTGGAACCTCTGATGGACTGGAAGGGGCTGATCGGTCGCTTTGCCGACTTCGATCAGGTTCTTTTTGCCTATGAAAAGGGGGGTGCTCCCCTAGCCCGCCTCCTTACAGAGAGGGGGCCTGGTTCCATTCTGGTCGTCGTCGGTCCCGAGGGGGGCTTTACAGATGAGGAGACAGAGGAAGCCCGGTCCGCAGGGGCGGATATCGTCCATTTGGGTCCAAGGATCCTGCGGGCAGAAACCGCTCCTCTTGCTCTCTTATCCTGTATTTCCTATACTTTTGGCGAGATGGGAGGTGAACCGCTGTGAATACGGTGGCATTCCACACACTAGGATGTAAAGTGAACGCCTATGAAACAGAAGCGATCTGGCAACTGTTTCAAAAGCACGGTTATCAAAAAGTTGATTTTGAAGAGAAGGCAGACGTTTATGTGATCAATACCTGTACAGTAACCAACACGGGGGACCGGAAGAGTCGGCAGATGATCCGTCGGGCGGTCCGTAAAAATCCCGAGGCTGTTGTAGCGGTGACAGGCTGTTATGCCCAAACCTCTCCGGGGGAAATCATGCAGATTCCCGGTGTCGACGTCGTCGTTGGAACCCAGGGTCGCGATAAGCTTCTCGACTATATCGAAGAACATCGAACCACTCGGCAACCGGTCAACGCCGTTAAAAACATTATGAAAGCCCGGGAATTTGAGGATCTGGATGTGCCGGCTTTTTCCGACCGGACCCGGGCTTCCCTTAAAATCCAAGAGGGGTGCAACAACTTTTGCACTTTCTGCATTATCCCCTGGGCACGGGGGCTTCTGCGGAGCCGCCAACCGGAAAGCGTCTTGCAACAAGCACGTAAGCTGGTGGATGCCGGTTACAAAGAAATTGTCCTTACTGGCATCCACACTGGTGGCTATGGCGAGGACTTTGACAACTATAAATTGGCCGACCTACTGTGGGAGCTGGATCAAGTGGAAGGCCTGAAGAGGATCCGCATCAGTTCTATCGAGGCCAGCCAAATCGACGACCGAGTGATTGAGGTGCTCAACCGATCGGATAAGATGTGTCGGCACCTGCACATTCCGCTTCAAGCGGGGGATGATGTGGTCCTGAAACGGATGCGCCGCCGGTACACCGTCGATGAATACCGTCGTAAGATCGAGCACCTTCATCAAGCGATGCCCGGTGTTGCGATTACCAGTGATGTGATCGTCGGCTTCCCGGGGGAGACCGATGAGCAGTTTGAAAACGGGTACCGCCTGATCGAGGAACTAGGCTTCTCCGAACTCCATGTCTTCCCTTATTCCACCCGTACGGGAACACCCGCAGCCCGGATGACGGATCAGGTGGACGCCGATGTAAAACAGGAGCGGGTGCAACGTCTGATCGACTTGTCCAACCGTCTCGCCCTGGAATACGCTTCAACCTATGTTGGCGATGTCTTGGAAGTGATCCCGGAACGACCTTGGAAAGAGGATCCGGCAAGCGGCCTCTTCATGGGCTACTCCGATAACTATCTCCAGGTGGTCTTCCCGGCATCTGCCGATATGATCGGCAAGGTGTGCCGCGTACGCCTCGACAAGCCGGGTTCAGAATACTGCTTCGGTACCTTTGTCCGTACCCTGGATGATGAACCCCAAGCGCCGAAGGCCGTTTGAGGAGTGGAATCACGTCGAATTCCCGGCAGGGAGTTCGACTTTTTTTGGCTACAAAAAATGGCGTTGTCGGACTCGGAATTTTTCCTCTATACTGGAGGATGCACTCCGAACCCACGAACAGACAGCGACAGAGAGGAGTGACCGCATCATGAGTGCACGGGACGATTGGGAAGAAGCCCTAGACGAAATTGATTGGAATCAAATATTGAAAGAAGTGGACGGCGAGCTGTTGGAGAATCTGGCATTGGAATTGCGTTTCAGTACATACGAAGCTTTAAAGCAATCCTCTCTTTCTCTCGGAGAAGGGTACTACCTCACCCACCTATCGGATGGAAGGTTGGCTTTCTGGCATGAAAAGCGATATGTCGAGGAGGATGTCCGGTTTTTTGAAACAGGGCAGCTCTTTCTACACTATGCGATGGAAACGTTTCAACTTCAGGGGGAAAGCATCGATGAACTAGCCCGGATGATCGGGGAGAGCTATCCTCTGAAGACGTGTTCCTATTGCGGGATGCATTTTGATCCCAATGATCCTGCCCGGCAGGAGCTGGGAATTGAGGGGATTTTTGCGGAGGAGGATGGATCCGGGGAGGAATTTTGCGCCCCGCAGTGTGCTGTTGAGGCCATGGTTCAAGAGATGAAAGAGGGTTAAGAGAGGCCCGGGAGGAACTGGTTGTTCTTTTTTCGTTGGCATCAAGGAGACTAAAACTGAAAATGCCGTCGGTATGGTATGCTAAAATCAATCCGCCGATCCGTAGAGGCGGAAAGGAGTGAGATCTGTGAAAGAGATATCCGCCGGCGGTGTCGTTTACCGCCGGGAGAACAGTCAGGTGAAGATTCTCCTGATCGAAGACCGCTATTCCCGTTGGACACTGCCCAAAGGGAAGAAAGAGCCCGGCGAGACTGACCAGGAGACGGCTCTTCGGGAGATTGAAGAAGAGACGGGGATTCGTGGAAGGATTCAGAAACGCTTGGAGACGATTCGTTATCGTTATTTCCATCCCAACCACGGAGATATTTCGAAGGAAGTTCACTACTTCCTGGTGGAGGCGGGTGCTGGTTCCGTCACGCCGCAACTATCGGAAATCACGGGTGCTGCCTGGTTCTCCCCGGAAGAGGCGTGGAGAAAACAGCAGGAAGAAGGGTATGACAATAACGACGGTGTTCTCGGTCAGGCGTACCAGCATTTGGGGATCCAAGCTGAATAGGAAGGAGTTCACCATATGAACCAAAAAGAATTGGCATCGAAGATCGACCACACGTTGTTGAAACCGGAGGCTACCTCTGATCAGATTGACAGCCTTTGCGAGGAGGCTGCAAAATATAAATTTGCGTCGGTTTGCATCAATCCTTGGTGGGTGGCACGGGCAGCGGAGAAGCTGAAGGGAAGCGGTGTGATCGTATGTACGGTAGTCGGCTTTCCTCTCGGGGCGTCCACCCCGGAAACCAAGGCATTTGAAACAAAAGATGCGATCCGTAACGGCGCTGGCGAAATCGACATGGTGATGAATATCGGTGCTTTCAAATCGGGAGATCTGGATACCGTCCGGAGAGATATCCAGGCGGTAGTGGAAGCCGCTGCCGATGTTCCTGTCAAAGTGATCCTGGAGACAGGACTCCTTAGTTCCGATGAGATCCGCGTCGCTTCGGAAAGAGCGAAGGCGGCTGGTGCCCAGTTTGTAAAAACGTCCACCGGTTTCGGATATGGTGGTGCTACGGAAGAAGCGGTTCGTCTGATGCGGGAGACCGTCGGTCCGGATATGGGGGTCAAAGCTTCTGGGGGGATCCGGGACCGTGCCACGGGAGAAAAAATGATTAACGCCGGTGCCAACCGCCTCGGAGCTAGCGCCAGCGTCGCTATCGTAACCGGCGGAGAGGGAACTGACGCCTACTGATCCCGTTTCCGATATTCAGAGAGGGACCAAGCCAGGGTCTTTTCCGGGAGCAAGCGATTGATACCATCAGCGAACAGGTGGGAACAAGGTAGAACGAGGAGAGAACAGACGACGTTATATAAGGTTTGGATATGGGCAACTTGAGTCGCTGGGTTCTCGGAAAGGGCAGGTGCCCAATGAACAATCATCGGAACCAGAGGGGCAAATAGAATGATACCTCCGAGGTTGAGGACGAGATGGGCTAGGGCTACCTGTTTGGCGGCCCGATTGGCTCCAATCGCGGCCAGAAACCCCGTAATGCAAGTGCCTGCGTTGCTTCCCAGAACAACGGCGACAGCAAAGGGGAGTGGGATGATCCCTGTCGCAAAAAAACCCATAGCCATGGCGATTACCGCACTGCTGCTCTGAATCAGAGCGGTGATGAGCATCCCGGTCAGAACGCCTACCAGGACATGATGTTGGTTGTTATCCAACATCCAGGTGATCCAGCCTCGCGATTGGAGAGGGCCAGCTATCCATTGCATCGTTTCCATACCAAGGAAGATACAGCCGAATCCCCCAAGAGCCATCCCGATGTTTGAAAGGTGTTTCCAGGGTGACAGGAAACAGGCTCCTCCTGCCAGGATAAGAGGGACGGCGAAATCCTCCACCTTGAGAGCGAGCAATTCTGTGGTAATGGTGGTACCGATATTGGTACCCAGAATGATGCCCACCGTTTGGGTAAAACTCATCAACCCAGCATTGACAAAGCCGATGGTGACGACGGTGACCGCACTGCTGCTCTGAAGAAAAGCAGTAGCCAACATCCCGGTTGTAAAGCCGCGGAAAGGGGTGCGGGTGAAACGAAGGAGCAACGATTTCAACCGATCAGCTGCCAATGTCTCCAATCCGTGGCGCAACAACTGCATACCAAAGAGAAAGATGGACAGTCCAGTAGCAAAAGGGATGACGATTTCTTTCATCTGACGAGCCTCCTCCAGCCTGTACCCCATGTATATGCTTTTTCGGGACAGGCATGACGGGGAGGTCTTTTCATTATAGAAAAAGCCCCCTTGTTTCGGGGGCCTCATCTCTGGGGCAAATAAGGAGGCGTTTCGAAAGCAAAATCGGGTTGAAAGGGTCGTTCCTTCTCTTGCGGATAACGTTGATTCAACGGACGGTCGGGGGCGGGTTGTGGGGAGCCGAACACGGCCCGGGGAGACGTTGCGATTTTGGGAGGGCTCGGTGGTATAGAATGTTGGATTTCAACCGTGGAGGTGGTTTTTTTGGCAGGTTTGGGACTGGTTTCTTCTTCCCGTATTCGAATAAGTTCTTCTCGGATCATATCCCGGATCAGCCGTTTCAGTTTGATCTGATTTCGTCCGGATTGTTTCGACATAGCAGTCACTCCTTTTTTCTTTTCCGTTGAAACAGGATATGCGCCCGGTCCTCGGAATGTGTAAGGGGGTAAATCGGTTGTACCGGGATTCGGCTCGCAAACCAGGGCCATTTTTTGGTACAATACGGACAACCAAAGGAAGGTGGGATTGAGATGACGGAATGCCTATTCTGCGGCATTGTCGAAGGAAGCATTCCTTCGGAGAAAGTATACGAAGATGAGCACGTGATAGCTTTTAAAGATATCCACGCCCAGGCACCGGTCCATATCCTGGTTATTCCGAAGAAACACATTCCTTCCGTTCAACAGATCGGCGAGGGAGAAGGGATGCTCCTCGGTCGGATTTTTTCTGTAATCAACCGTCTAGCAAAGGAACACGGCCTCTCTGAGCGAGGATACCGAATCGTCAATAACTGTGGGGAGGAAGGCGGGCAGACCGTCCACCATATCCATTTTCATCTTCTGGGTGGCCGGGCTCTCACATGGCCTCCAGGTTAAACCTTCTTTTGACACGCCTTTTTATTCTATAGTATAATAATCGTTGAGTTTGCTTTCATGTCCAACATCTGCGTGGATCTGACAAGCAGCGTTTGCGAGGTGCGTGTCCCCCTCTTGTGGGACAGAACCCTTCGCTTTTTCATCGCTTTAGGGTTTACGATTCCCGGCGGTGTTCAGCCCCGGGCGCTTAATGGCCCGCGGAGGGAGGGATAAGCATGGCGGAAATTCACGTTCGCAAAAACGAAACGCTGGATAAAGCACTGCGCCGTTTCAAGAAGGCTACGGCCAAGGACGGGACGATGCGGGAGCTGAAAAAACGCAAGCATTACGAGAAGCCCAGCATCAAGCGGAAGAAAAAGTCTGACGCTGCCCGTAAGCGCAAATAGTGAGGTGCGAAGGACCAGTGACCCTGATTGAGCGGTTGAACGATGATATGAAGACCGCGATGAAAAATAAAGACAAAGCTAGACTCTCCGTTATCCGCATGGTTCGTTCCTCCGTTAAGAACAAGGAGATCGAACTGAAGCGCCCCCTCTCCGAGGACGAGGCGCTGGACGTGGTGGCCAAAGAGCTGAAACAACAAAAGGATTCCCTCGTGGAATTCGAACAGGCCGGTCGTGACGACCTGGCTGAAAAAGCACGCTCAGAGATCGCTGTTTTGCAATCGTACCTTCCCGAACCCCTGTCTGAACAGGAATTGAAGGGAATCATCCAAGAAGCGATCACCGAGACGGGTGCCTCCTCTAAGGCCGATATGGGTAAAGTGATGCGTGCGGTCATGCCCCGTGTCAAAGGGCGAGCCGACGGGCAATTGGTTAACCGTCTGGTTCAGGAGTCCTTGTGAAAGTAAAAAAAACACAGCGCAATCCTGCGCTGTGTTTTTTTACGCTTTTTTTGCAAAAAATGTGGTGGGGTATGTAACAAAAGGGGCACGTATCCGTATATATCAGAGGGGGGTGAATCGGATGAGGAGACTGGTAGCCGTTTTTGTCGCCTTTTCTGTCCTGCTTGGAGTGGTGTCGCTGTGGGTTTCTTCTTCTCAACCCGCCGCTGCTCAGGGTAGGGTAGTTTATTGGGTTCCTGTTAAGCAAGAGGTGGAACGGGGTCTTACCCGCTTTCTGGAGCGCTCCTTCCAAGAGGCAGAAAAAGCGGGTGCCCGGGCTATCGTTTTGGAGATGGATACCTTAGGCGGTGAAGTGAATGCTGCTCTCGCTATCGGCAAACTGATCCGTCACTCCGACATCCCAGTCACTGTCTATATTAAAGGGGAGGCGATCTCGGCTGGCTCCTATATCGCTTTGAATGCTGATCATATTCTGATGGCACCGGGAAGTGCTATGGGAGCGGCAGAGCCCCGAACAATGACCGGAAAGCCTGCAGATCCGAAGACAGTAGCCTTCTGGGCTTCCAACATGCGGGCTGCCGCCGAAGCTCACGGGCGTGATCCGGAGATCGCCGCTGGCATGGCGGACCGAAATCTCACGATCAAAGGTTTGAAGAAAAAGGGAGAACTGGTCAGTCTGTCCGCCAATCAGGCTGTTAAGCTGAAAATGGCTGATCAGTTGGCTACGAGTAAAAAAGAGGTACTGGATTTTGTCAAGGCGGATCCGGGGGATGTCATACAGGGTAATCCCAGTTTGGCAGAAAAAGTGGCTCGCTTTGTTACCAGCCCCTACGTCATTCCCGTTCTCTTCTTCCTTGGAATGGCGGGGCTCATTCTCGAGGTGCTGACACCGGGTTTCGGCCTTCCGGGAGCGATTGGGATATCCGCTTTTGGCCTTTATTTCTTCGGCCATTATCTAGCTGGTTTCGCCGGAGTGGAAACAGGTTTCCTTTTGGTCCTGGGCCTGATCCTAATGCTGATCGAGGTGTTTGTGGCAGGCTTCGGTCTCTTCGGAATTTTGGGGCTCCTTTCCTTGGGAGCTTCCTTGGTAAGCGCTTCCCAAGACAAGGCTTTCAGTCTCGGTTCCCTCCTGATTGCTCTGGTGATGGCGGGAGTCTTCCTGGCAGTGGTCGCTAAAATTTTCGGGGTCCGGGGAACGTGGAAGAAATTCATCCTTGCCGATACCCAACGGAACGAAACCGGTTATACTTCCCAGACAGGCCGAAGTGAACTGTTGGGACGATCCGGGCAAACTCAGACACCACTCAGACCTTCAGGCTCTGCCCTGATCGATGGGGTACGGCAGGATGTGGTCAGTGAGGGTGAGTTCATCCCTCCGAACTCCCAAGTGAAAGTGGTCGATGTTCAGGGAGTGCGGGTAGTCGTTCGGCTTATCAAGGAAGAGGAGGCAGATTGAGACACTCCTTTTTCATTTCACCTTTTGGATGACCTTGGTAAGTACGTTATAATTAGCTTACACATTCGGATTCAGAAAGGGGATTATTCATGGAACCTAATGTACTAAGCATCATTCTGATCGCTGTTGTTGCTGTGATTGCTCTCTCGATTCTGTTTTCTTTTGTACCGATCATGCTTTGGATTTCGGCCATGGCTTCCGGTGTCTACGTAGGGCTGACGACCCTGATTGGGATGCGCTTGCGGAGAATTACACCGTCTCGGATCATCAATCCGCTCATTAAAGCTCGTAAAGCAGGACTCGAAGTCAATATTGAACAGTTAGAGACCCACTATCTGGCAGGGGGAAATGTCGATCGTGTGGTCGACGCCCTCATTGCTGCTCAGCGGGCCGATATCGATCTCATGTTTGAACGAGCGGCTGCGATTGACTTAGCAGGCCGTGACGTACTCGAAGCAGTCCAAATGAGTGTCAATCCGAAAGTGATCGAGACTCCGGTTGTCTCCGCCGTGGCCAAGGACGGGATCGAAGTAAGGGTGGTTGCCAGGGTGACCGTGCGTGCCAATATCGACCGCCTTGTCGGTGGAGCTGGTGAGGAAACCATTATCGCCCGGGTCGGTGAAGGGATCGTTACGACTAACGGTTCCGCTGCCAGTCACAAGGAAGTTTTGGAAAACCCGGATATGATATCGAACACCGTGTTGGAAAAAGGATTGGATGCTGGCACCGCTTTCGAAATCCTCTCCATTGACATCGCTGATGTGGATGTAGGCAAAAACATCGGGGCTACATTGCAGACGGACCAAGCGGAAGCCGACAAAAATATCGCACAGGCTAAAGCCGAAGAGCGTCGTGCGATGGCTGTGGCGAAAGAACAAGAAATGCGCGCCCGCGTCGAAGAAATGCGTGCCAAGGTGGTCGAGGCGGAAGCTGAAGTGCCGATGGCGATGGCCGAAGCCTTACGTGCCGGTAAACTAGGTGTCATGGATTATTACAACATGCAAAATGTCATGGCCGATACCGATATGCG
The DNA here is from genome assembly GCF_042650125.1 of Salinithrix halophila. Taxonomy (NCBI): domain Bacteria; kingdom Bacillati; phylum Bacillota; class Bacilli; order Caryophanales; family Thermoactinomycetaceae; genus Salinithrix; species Salinithrix halophila. Next base: position 332,039 of record NZ_JBHSAP010000009.1, on the reverse strand, counting down.
TAAATCTATCTCCCAAACGGATGAGGAAGACGATTGAGGTCTTTCTCTCTGACGGGGAGGAGGTGCCGGAGTGAAATTATTGGACCTGTTATCTGAGAACGTGGGTTTCTTGATACCGATCATCCTGTTTCTGGGTTCCATGTTGTTAAAGGCCTTTAAAGACCAGAAGAACTCCGGTGGCCGCCCCGCCAATCCTGGGAAGAAACAGCCCTGGGAAAATCCCTGGGACGTATTCGGCGGGGAGGATGATGAAAAAGAAACAAATCCCTTCGACAGGAAGGGGAAGATGGGAGAAGGGCGAGCTGTGACCGATGCCAAAAAGCAGATTGAAGAAAGACCAGAAATTCCAGAGGACTCAGCTCGTCGGCTTGACCCGGATCTCATGAAACGGTCGATGCAGACAACACTCAAACCGCCCAAAAACAAAAAAAGATCCCCTCTGGCGGATCTGCCCCGAGCCGGGTGGAAACGAGCAATCATTATGAAAGAGGTCCTCGATCCGCCTCGTTCCCGACGTCGCGGAAAAGGCGTTCGATGACGAGGCTTAAACAGCTGCCGAAAAGGCAGCTGTTTTTTATCGGTGAAGGATGAAAGATCCCTCCCACCTGTTCCCTTGGAAACAAGTTCGTAACATGCTTTTCTGTCAACCGTTCACACTATGGATACAAGGGGAGGTGAAAAACATGGCGCGTTCCCGTAGCAGCAATCGTCTCTTGGTTCCTCAATCTGCCGCGGTTCTCAACCAGTACAAGGAAGAGATCGCTTCCGAATTCGGGGTTCAGCTGGGTGAATCCAGCACCGCTCGGGCCAACGGCTCTGTCGGCGGCGAGATCACCAAACGTTTGGTTCGTCAAGCCCAGCAACAGCAATCCGGTCAACAGCAGCAGTAACCCATAGCCCATAGTCATATGGTGAACGAGCGATGCAGGTTAAATCTGCATCGCCTTTCCTTTTTGTTCGGCTGTTTCATGTCATCCATGCCTTTTACATACACTTTCCTGATGTATGTTTATCAAAGGCGTGGTTTGTTTGAGCTTCTTTCATAAAATGGGACAACGATGCATAAAGTTAGTCAAGAAGATGGAGGGCTCGTTCCCATGCGGAATATCGGAAACCGAGTGCGGAAAATAGCTTCGGACTGGCTGGACATTCCAAGGGATGTCGCTGCCAATGTTCCTCGTATTCTGATTGTTGGCCCCTACCGGGTTCATGTGGAAAACCATCAAGGGGTGGAGATGTTTTCCGAAACGGAGATCCGGATGCGTACCTCCCAAGGTACTTTGCGGATCGCGGGAAACAAACTGGTCATTCAGGCGATTTACCCCGGAGAAATATGGATTGGCGGGACTGTCTCCGAGGTGAAGTACCTGGATTAAGGAGAGAGATGCGTTGCAGCAAAAGAATTGGCCGCAAACGATCAAAGGAAATCTCCGCATCGAGTTGACCGGTAATAGACTTGCTGAATTCATCAATCGTGCGACAGGGGTCGGGATGGATATCAGCCAGATCGTTAGGGTAGCCCCAACACGCATCCGTCTCACGATCGCCATTCCCGACTACTGGCGGCTGCGCCCCATCCTTCGGGAAACAGGAAGTAAAATGCGGATCTTAAATAAACAAGGTCTTCCTTTTTGGTTGGCACGGATAAAACGCCGCCGCTTTTTCGTCTGGGGGATGGTTTTATTTGTTATCTTGATATTCTCCCTTACTTCGATGGTCTGGTCGGTAGAAGTGGAGGGGAACGAAACGGTGCCGACAGCAGAAATTCTGTCTGTGCTGAAAAAAGAAGGGGTTTTTGTCGGGCAATTGAAAAGTCGAATGCCTGACAACCTCCAGATCCAATATCGGCTGACTCAACAGATGCCCCATTTATCCTGGGCCGGATTTCGCATAGAGGGAACCCGTGCGATTGTGACGGTCGTTGAAAAAAAACGGGTGGAAGAAGGAGAAAAATCAGGAGAAAAAGGCCCCATCAACTTGGTGGCGAAGCGGGCTGGTCTTATCTACGATCTGCGGGTGGAAAGGGGCCGCCCCGTGGTGGAAGTGAACGATGTTGTAAAAAAAGGGCAGTTATTGGTGTCAGGGAGATATGGAGATCCGGAAAACCCGAAGGAAGGGAAATTGGTCGGGGCAAAGGGAAGCGTTCTGGGAGAAGTTTGGTATGAATCGGAAGTATCCGTTCCCCTGATTCAGAAAAGAAAAGTGTACACCGGAAACCGGGAAAGGGCATACTATCCTTACTTAGCGTCAAGGGTGATCCGACTTCCATTTCTCTACCCCGACACCTATCGCCAAGTGGAACGGATCCAGCGGGTTCACGCCCTGCGTGCACGGGACTGGCGTCTTCCCTTTGGTTGGGTGGAGGAAGAACGAATGGAAATGACATGGGTGAAGCAGAAGTTGTCGGTTCGAGAAGCGATCGCAATCGGGCGTTCCCGGGCACGGGAAGATCTACTGGCACGCCTGGGTGAACACGGGAGGATCCTGGAGGAAAAAATTTTGCACCCGCGTCGGGACAATGGTAAAGTTGTGTTAAAGATTCATTTTGACGTCGTGGAAGACATCGCCAGCCCACAACCGATTCTTCAAGGAGAATGAGCTAATTTGTCACATCAGGAGCATACGATTAAAATCCGGTTGCGGGACGCGAGTGAGGCATTAGCCTTGTTCGGTCCGCAGGATGGTTATTTGAGAATGATCGAGGAACGCACCCCTGCCAAGATCGTCTCCCGTGGGGAAGAGGTTGCCATTACCGGCGCTCCCGAAGAGCTAGAGGTACTTAACCACTTGTTTCGAGTGCTTCTGAACTTGGTAAGGCGGGGGATCACGCTTACGGAGAGAGATGTCGTATACGCTGAACGGCTGGCACGGGATGGGCTGGCCGACGAACTTTTGGAACTGTATGATGAACAGATCGGTGTCACTTTGAAAGGAAAGCCGATTCGAGTAAAAACCCTGGGCCAGCGGCATTATGTCAGCGCCATTAAAAAGTCGGATATCGTTTTCGGGATCGGGCCTGCTGGCACGGGAAAGACTTTTCTCGCGGTGGTGTTGGCTGTGACCGCCCTCAAGGCCCACCAAGTAAAACGAATTGTGCTGACTCGGCCAGCCGTTGAGGCGGGGGAAAGTCTTGGCTTCCTTCCCGGAGATCTGCAGGAAAAGGTGGACCCCTACCTGCGTCCCCTCTATGACAGTCTCTATGCCATGCTCGGCGTTGAGCAGGTGAACAAACTGATGGAGCGAGGGATGATCGAAGTAGCCCCGCTGGCTTACATGAGGGGCCGAACGCTGGAGGATTCGTTCGTCATCCTCGATGAAGCCCAGAACACGACGAATGAACAGATGAAAATGTTCCTCACCCGGTTGGGCTTTGGGTCCAAGATGGTTGTCACTGGCGATGTGACCCAAGTGGACTTGCCCAAGGGAAAGCAGTCCGGCTTGAAAGAGGCAGAACGTTTGCTTTCGCCCGTGGAGGATATTCAATTTGTCCATCTGACCCAAGCGGACGTCGTCCGCCATACGTTGGTTCAAAAAGTGATTGACGCCTACGCCCAGGCGGATTAAATTCCTCCTCGCAAGGAGTCGGTCTCGATGATAGATTCGGAACAATCCCGGGATTCATGGCGAAAATGGATCCGGTTTCCCGCCCACTGGAAAGAAAGCGGGTGGATCCGGGTTCTTCTTTACGCCGGTCTCGGGTTCCTTTGTTATCTCCTCCTGATGGATCATGTATTGCCGCAGCAATACAACCTTACTCCTGGTTCTATCAGCAAGGAAACCATTACTTCGCCAGTTACCAAAGTGGATCAGGCAGCAACGGAAGAAGCCCGTGAGAAAGCCGCCGACAGTGTCGGTCGGCAATATCGAGTGGATGACCGGCTGGCAGAGCGACAGCTAAAACGGCTGGACGGCTTTTACGCCGATATTCGGCGCAACCTCTCTGACGACTCCCTGTCGGACAAGGAACGAATTTCCAACTTGAAAGATCGTCTTCCCACGAACTTGACCGGTGAGTTCTATCAGAGACTTTCCCGTGTCAAAGTGGATGAAGTGACGGAAATGCGCGTGATCAGCCGGGAGATTTTACAAGATATCCTGTCTGAAGGGGTCCGCAGCGATGAGTTGGAAAAGCAGCAGGATCGGGTGGATCGTGCCTTGGTCACCTCTTCTCTTGGTAAAAATGCCCGCTTTGTCGTACGGGAGATCACCCGTGAAATGATCGTACCGAATAAACTTTATGATAAAGAACGGACAAAGAAACTAAAAGAAGCGGCGATGGAAAGCGTCGACCCGATCCCGATCAACAAAGGAGAGGCCATTGTGGTCGCCGGTGAAATACTGACCGAGGAGCAGGTTCGACAGCTGGAAGAACTCGGGTTTTTAAAAAACCGGATCAATCCCTGGCCCCATCTCGGCCTGCTGCTCTTGATCATTCTGATGATGATGATGCTATACCTCTTTGTTCGGCGTTTCCAACCTGCTGTACACAAGGATAACGTCAAGACGGTGATGTTGCTCGCAGTTTTCCTTCTGACCATGATCGGGATGAAGGTGGTTAGCCTTGGGCAAAATTTGGAATGGAGCACAGTCGGTTATTTGGCCCCAGCGGCCCTTGGTACCATGTTGTTGACTTTGCTTCTCGGTCTCCCTCTCGCTCTTTGGTGCGGGGTTTTGTTCAGCCTATCGGCGGGGATGTTTTTCAATGCGGAAAACCACCTTCTCTTCGATTTTCGTTATGGATTTGTCGCCCTTGTCAGCAGTTGTGCAGGGGCATATGCCTTGGCAGGCGTTCGCAACCGGTTGTCTATCCTTCGAGCCGGACTGATCGCTTCCGTAGCCAGCATGGCCGCTATTGCCTCTCTTTACGCCCTTGTTCCGGTCGATGGAAACGGGATGGTGCTCCTGCAGTCTTTGGGGTTTGGGGCGGCGAGTGGGCTTTTCTCAGCGGTTTTAACGATTGGCTTTCTTCAGCATATCGAAGCTTTATTCGACATGCTTTCTCCGCTTCGGCTCTTAGAACTTTCCAATCCCAATCATCCCCTTTTGCGAAAGCTGCTCATCCAGACGCCGGGGACCTACCACCACTCCATTATGGTTGGGAACTTGGCCGAATCGGCGGCTGAAGCTGTCGGAGCAGACGGCTTGCTTGCTCGGGTTGGCTCCTACTATCACGATGTAGGGAAGATGAAACGGCCCCAGTTCTTCATTGAAAACCAGATGCAAGCAGAGAATCCCCACGACCGGATCTCCCCTAACTTATCGAAATCGATTATAATCGCCCATCCGAGGGACGGAGTGGAGATGCTAAAAGAATACAATATCCCGACGCCCATTCTCGATATCGCTGCTCAACACCACGGCACGACCCTGCTTAAATTTTTCTATTTCAAAGCGAAAGAACAGGCAGACGGCGGGCAAGTGTTGGAAGCGGATTATCGGTATCCAGGTCCGAAAGCGCAGTTTAAGGAGGCAGCCATTGTCGGCATTGCGGATAGTGTTGAAGCCGCTGTCCGTTCCATGTCGCGCCCGACCCCGGACCGGGTCGGATCGATGGTACGCAAAATCATCCGTGATCGACTGGATGACGGGCAGTTTGACGAATGTGATTTAACGTTAAAGGAACTGGATTTGATTGCACGGTCGATGTGTGAAACCCTACAGGGCATTTTTCACTCTCGCATCGAATACCCTGAGGACGCTCAGGGGAAAGGAGTGAAACCGGCATGAATCTCCAAGTAGACATGGACATTCAAATAAAGGCGGAAGCAGCGGATACTTCCGCTTTGGAATGGGTGGAGCGCTCCCTTGATGCCGCAGCGAAAGCCGAGGAAATCAACGGGGCCGAGGTTTCCGTCCTTATTACGGACGACGAAGAGATTCACCGCCTCAACCGAGAATTTCGCCAAGTGGATCGCCCCACCGACGTCCTCTCCTTTCCCCAATGGGAAGCGGGGGAGGAATGGAATGATGAAAATGGCGTGCCGATTCCTCTTGGGGACCTTGTCATTTCTCTCCCCCGCGCCAAGGAGCAGGCAAGGGAATACGGACATTCCCTGGAGCGGGAGCTGGGTTTTCTCGCGGTTCACGGTTTTCTTCACCTGATTGGTTATGACCATGAAACAGTGGAGGATGAACGGGCGATGTTTTCCCGTCAGGAAGAGATATTGTCCCGGGTCGGCCTTGCGAGGCAGGAGTAGTCATGTGGTTATCAAAGCTCTTGGCAAGCTTCCGTTTTGCCCTGGAAGGTTTGAAATATACCCTAGTCAGCCAGCGGAACATGCGTATTCACTTCCTTGCTGCTCTGGCAGTCCTTCTCCTTTCCCTCTACTTGCCGCTGACCAAAGCGGAGGTGTTGATATTGTTCGTCACCATCCTGCTTGTGATAGTGGCGGAGTTGATCAACACAGCGGTGGAAGCGGTTATTGACATGGTGACGGAGGAGTTTCACCCGCTGGCAAAAGTGGCGAAAGATGTAGCTGCTGGGGCCGTTCTTCTTTGTTCAGGTATGGCGGTGGTGGTGGGGGTGAGCGTTTTTTATCCCTATTTGGATCTGCTCTCCTTCCATACTTTTGAAGGAGCTCCCTATCCCCCTAACATCGGTTTAGCAGCCCTGATCGCCTTCAATTTTTTTCTTACCCTCCTGATGAAAAGCCTCTTTCACCGGATCGGTCGGTATGATTGGGAACCGAGTATGACGACTTCCCTCGCCAGTTGTATTGCTGCCTCCCTTGTCATCATGGTGGGCAATCTGCTGGTGACATTGCTCGTGATTCTTCTTACCGCTCTTCTTTTGGGAACGCGCCTTCGAATTAAGACACGAAAGAATCCGGTTATACTGGGGGCGATTCTAGGAGTCCTGGTGGCGGTAATCGGCTTTCAACTGATGTAGAGCGCATGCGAAAGGGGAAAGTACACAGGGATGCTGAAACGGATTCGAACGTACCTTATACTTGGGCTTATCGCACTGCTTCCCGCTATTGCTACCGTTTACATATTGAAGCTACTTTTTGGCTTTATCGACCCTACCCTTGGGGTGGCCCTCGCCCGGCTTCTCGATGCAGTCGGGGTAATGGAATTCCCCTTCCATGTCGGGGGGGTCGTCTTTTACACCCATATTCCCGGTGTCGGGACCATCCTTACGCTGGGACTTTTGATCCTGTTCGGAATGCTTGCTCGGAGCCTGTTTGGTAGGCAGCTTTTTCGTTATACAGAGCACTTTTTTTCCCGGATCCCTCTTGCCCGCAGCATTTACTCGACAGTGAAACAGATCACTAGCGCCTTCGCCCACGACAAGTCCAGTTTCAAGCAAGTGGTGATGGTGGAATATCCACGCAAGGGGCTGTATACCCTGGGCTTCTACACCGGGGAGGCTAACGGGGAAATCCAATGTCGTACAGAAGAACGGATGCTTAACATCTTTTTGCCAACCACCCCGAACCCAACTTCAGGGTGGTTGGTGATGATTCCGCAAGTGGATGTGATATTTCTGGATATGTCGGTAGAAGACGGTCTAAAATACATTATCTCAGGCGGAGTGGTCGTGCCGTATTGGGAGAAAAAGGGGTCAACGGATTCTACCGGAGCGGGGAAAAAACCGGAACTCATCTCTCGCCCCTGATAACAGGAAAAACGGGAAGAAAGGAATGGAAGATGGACCAAGAACAATTGATGGATGAAGCAAAAAAAGCGAGAAAGCGAGCTTACGTTCCTTACTCACAATTTAAGGTAGGGGCGGCTCTCCTATCAGGAACAGGGGTCGTATATCACGGCTGCAATGTGGAAAATGCCTCTTACGGACTTACCAACTGTGCCGAACGGACCGCTCTTTTCAAAGCGATATCCGAAGGTGGAAAGGATTTTCAAGCGATGGCGATTGTAGCTGATACGGCGGAACCGGTTTCTCCCTGTGGTGCCTGTCGCCAGGTGTTGGCTGAACTTTGCCCAGGGGATATGCCGGTCTATCTGGGTAACTTGGATGGAGATTCAGTGGTGACCGCTGTGAATGATTTGCTACCGGGCGCTTTTACCAAGGAGGATCTGGATCATGCCGAATGAAAGGGAAAAAACCGGCTATAAATCTGGCTTCGTTGCCCTGATTGGACGGCCCAATGTGGGGAAATCCACTCTTTTGAACCAAGTGTTGGGCCAGAAGATTGCGATTATGTCGGACAAACCCCAGACCACACGCAACAAAATTCAAGGGATCTATACCACGGAGAAAACCCAGATCGTATTCTTGGACACGCCCGGAATCCATAAACCCAAGTCGAGGTTGGGAGACTGGATGGTTAAAACGGCACGGGAAACCTTTGAAGAAGTGGATGTGATCCTTTTCCTGGTCGATGCCAAAGAAGGCCTTGGCCCAGGAGATCGCTTTATTATCGAGCAGCTAAAAAATGTGAAGACACCGGTTTTCCTCGTGGTCAACAAGATCGATCAGGTGCATCCGGATCAATTGCTCCCGTTTATCGACCGCTACCGGCAGCTCCATCATTTTGCTGAGGTGGTACCGATCTCCGCCCTTCACGGAAACAATACCCCCACCCTTCTCAACGTGATCCAGGATCGTCTTCCTGAAGGACCTGCCTACTATCCCTCCGATTATGTCACGGACCATCCGGAGCGCTTTATCGTGGGGGAATTGGTGCGGGAAAAAGTACTCCATTTGACCCGGGAAGAAGTCCCCCATTCCGTGGCAGTAAATGTGGAAGAGATGACCAGGGAAGAGGATGACACAGTTTATGTACGGGCGACGATTTATACCGAGCGCTCTTCCCAAAAGGGAATTTTAATCGGCAAACAGGGATCGATGTTGAAAGAAGTCGGAAGGCGTGCCCGCGAAGAGATTCAACGCCTTCTCGGCAGCCGGGTTTATCTCGATTTGTGGGTCAAAGTAAAAAAGGATTGGCAAAATGAAGAGTTCATGCTGCGCCAATTCGGGTATCGGGACGAACAATAATCCATCTTTCAGAATGTATGAGTGGAAACAAATCACAGTGTTTATCGGGTTACCCGCACCGATTCCAGGTCATCCTAACCCATGTGGGCATGACAATTGAGCGGAGGGAAGGATGAGGCAAGGTGCGCAGCTTTTCCTGGAATTGTTTTGCGGTAACCGGCAACATCGACGCCTATTTGTTGTTTAAGGACGCGGAATCGGTTCTATACCGGTCGGAAGAAAGAGAAGAGAAATCCGAAGAGAAGATTGAACAGTAAGGGTGAGGGCCCATGTTGGTGAAAACCGAAGGGGTGGTCTTGCGAACCAGGGATTACGGGGAGAGTAACAAAATCGTCGTCCTCTTCACCCGGGAGCGAGGAAAATTGCCTGCCATGGCGCGCGGGGCGAAGAAACCAAAAAGCAGGCTGGGTGCTGCCACCCAGCCCTTTACATGGGGTCAGTTTCTTTACTTTGCCGGTTCCGGAATGGCGACGCTTTCCCAAGCAGATATCATAAAATCCCACTATCCCCTGCGGTCCGATCTGTTTCTGACGGCTTATGCCGCTTATTTAGCAGAATTGTTGGATAAGATGACAGAGGAGAAAGAACCGTCCCCTGTACTGTACGATCTTTTCCTTTCCACCCTCAACCACCTGGAGGAAGGGGTGGACCCCGATATTTTGTGTCGGATTTTTGAGTTGAAAGTGTTGGAGACAGCAGGGTATCGTCCCCGGCTGAACGGATGTCTTTTCTGTAGCGGTGTGAAGGGACCATTGGCTTTCAGCATTACCTTAGGGGGAATTCTCTGTCACGATTGTGCATCCCGGGATCCGAAGGCAATCCCCCTTTCCCCAGCGTCTGCGAGAATCCTCAGTCAATTGCAAAGAATCACCCCGGACCGATTGGGGCAGGTCCAGATCAAAGAAGAGACCAAATCTCAACTGGAACAGGTGATCCGTCGTTTTTTGGAGGAGTACACGGAATTAAAACTAAAATCCCGCGCTTTTCTCGACCGGCTCAAAAAAGATTGGGAATCCTCCTAGATACGGAGTACCGGGGGAAAACATTGACAAAGCCTTTCTCGGTTTGGTATATGTAATCTTAGTGTGATGAACTCAAATGATAAGGTTGCACGATGAGGGAAAAAAGTAGCCGAAATCTTCGTATCCAGCGAGTCGGGGGTGGTGGGAGCCCGGTGTCGGAATCCGGTGAAAGGCAGTCCTGAGTGCCAATGACAAACAAGGGGATCGGTGTGTAGACCGGTCAAATAGGGTGGAACCGCGGGAAACCTCCCGTCCCTATGGAAGTGTTTTGTTTTCTTCAGGGATGGAAGGTTTTTTATTTGTATTCTGGAGGTGGAAAAAAAGGATGAACATGCAGGAAATTATTTTACAGTTACAGTCATTCTGGAGTCGGCAGGGGTGTGTGCTCGCCCAGCCGTATGATGTGGAAAAAGGAGCCGGGACGATGAACCCCATGACCTTTCTACGCTGTCTCGGGCCAGAGCCCTGGAACGTTGCTTATGTAGAACCTTCCCGTCGACCGGCAGACGGTCGTTATGGGGAAAACCCCAACCGAGTGTATCAGCACCACCAATTTCAAGTGATTATGAAGCCTTCCCCGGACAACATTCAGGAAATGTATCTCGATAGCCTGAAGTCCCTTGGAATCGATGCCAGGGAACATGATATCCGTTTTGTAGAGGATAACTGGGAGAACCCCGCTATGGGAGCCGCCGGTCTTGGCTGGGAAGTATGGCTGGACGGAATGGAAGTGACCCAATTCACCTACTTCCAACAGGTGGGGGGGCTCGAAGTGGATCCTGTTTCCGTTGAGATCACCTATGGGTTGGAACGCCTGGGCTCTTATATTCAAGACAAGGAGAATATCTACGACCTGACCTGGGTGGAAGGGGTAACCTACGGGGATATCTTTAAACAACCGGAATATGAGCATTCCAAGTACTCTTTTGAGGTTTCTGATACGGACAAACTGTTCCGTTGGTTTGACCAGTATGAGGAAGAAGCGAAACGGGCGATGGACGAGCACTTAGTTTTTGCTGCTTATGATTATGTGCTCAAATGCTCCCATACGTTCAACTTGTTGGACGCCCGGGGGGCCATCAGTGTGACGGAGCGAACGGGTTACCTTGGCCGCGTACGAGGCCTCGCCCGCCGCTGTGCAAGGATTTATGTCGAAGAACGAGAACGCCTCGGGTTTCCTATGCTGAAACAGGGAGGGGAAAACCATGCCTGAACGGGATTGGCTCCTAGAAATCGGCTTGGAAGAGGTTCCTGCCCGTTTCGTCGCGGACGGTCTGGAACAATTGAAACAAAAATTAACCCGCTGGTTGGAGGATAACCGAATCACCTACCAATCGACGGAGGTCTATGCTACTCCGAGAAGGTTGGCGGTTCTAGTAAAAGGGGTGGCTGACAGGCAGGCTGACGTAGAAGAAGAGGTTCGCGGTCCGGCAAAACGGATCGCTGTTGCAGCAGACGGCAGCTGGTCCAAGGCAGCAGAAGGGTTCGCCCGGAAACAGGGGTTGAACCCTGATCAGCTTGTCCTGGAAGAATTTAAAGGGGAAACCTATGTTTTCGCCCGTAAACATGTGGAAGGAAAACCGACTGCCAAATTGCTGAAAGAAAGCATCCCTGATGTGTTGAGTGCCATTTCCTTCCCCAAGGCGATGCGCTGGGGGAGCCGCCGCACCCGTTTTATTCGGCCTGTGCGTTGGTTGGTGGGCCTGTTCGGGGAGGAAGTCATCGATTTTGAATGGGCGGGCGTCACAGCGGACAATACTACCCGCGGCCATCGTTTTCTGGGTGAGGACACAGTAATCCCCGCCCCGGATCAGTATGTGGCACGATTGAAGGAGCAATATGTGGTTGCTGATGTAGAGGAGCGTCGCGCCGCCATCCGCGCCCAACTCTCCCGGTTGGAGGAGGATTACGGCTGGCGGATCCCTGTAGATGAGGACCTGTTGGATGAAGTTACCCACTTGGTAGAGTACCCAACAGCTCTTTACGGGTCCTTTGACAAGACCTATCTGGAACTGCCCTCTGCCGTGTTGATCACCACGATGCGGGAGCACCAGCGTTATTTCCCGGTGGAAGGGGAAGGCGGTCAGCTTTTGCCTTATTTCGTGACGGTACGTAATGGAGACGACCATGCCCTTGCCACCGTAGCGAAAGGAAACGAGAAAGTGCTTTCCGCTCGTCTGGCTGATGCCCGCTTCTTCTTCGAAGAGGATCAGAAGGTACCGATTGCCACTGCCGTCGCCAAACTGGATAACGTCGTTTTCTTTGAAGGTCTGGGCACGATCGGTGATCAGGTGCGTCGGATTCAAGCCCTTTCCACTGAACTGGCCCATCGTTTAGGCCTGTCTGAAGGGGTACGGGATACAGTACAACGTGCCGCAGAAATCTGCAAATTTGACCTTTCTACGCTTATGGTGGACGAATTCCCAGAGCTCTCCGGTTTGATGGGGGAAGTTTATGCAAAAAAGGCTGGCGAATCCGTCGAGGTGGCACGCGCGATTCAGGAGCACCATTACCCCCGCTTTGCTGGTGACCGGCTGCCCGAGGGGACAGTCGGTTCTCTGATCAGCCTGTCGGATAAGCTGGACGCTGTCGTTTCAGCATTTAGTCTCGGTATCCAACCGACAGGATCACAGGATCCCTATGGTTTGCGCCGCCGTGCTTCGGGAGTCATTCACATGCTGGCGGAACGGGGCTGGAGAGAGGTGTCCCTCCTTAATTTGATCGACTTGGCGCTGGTGCGACTGGAGCAGGACGGCTGGCTGAACCGTCCCGCCTCCGAAGTGAAGGAGGAATTGACTTCCTTCTTTAACCTGCGCCTGAAAGCCCTTCTTCAGGAGGCGGGGATCCGTTACGATATCATCGATGCCCTGCTCGCCGGGGACACCTCTCATCCTTCTCTGGTACTGGAAAAGGCCCGTGTTCTCGCAGAAGAAGTGGAGAAGGATGATTTTAAACACGTGGTAGAAGGATTTAGCCGTGCTGCCAACCTGGCGGAGAAAGGGGAGGCAGGGCTGGAAGTGAATCGGGATCTCCTTGAAGCGTGGACGGAGAGGGAATTGCTCGCCTCGATCCGTAATGCCGCGGAAGCTTATGAGGAAGCCGAGGCAAAGCATGATGCCCGCGCCATGTTTGAGGCGATCGGCAAATTGGCCCCGGTCATCCACCGCTTTTTCGATGATGTGCTCGTGATGGCTGAGGATCCCGGAATCCGCAACAACCGCCTTGCTCTTTTGCAACAGATCGATGGACTGGTCGGTCGTTTCGCTGCTTTCAAACAGATCGTTTTTGCTTCATAAAGGTACGAGAGAGTCCCGGCCAAATCGGTCGGGACTCTTTTTTTGGACAAAGCAAAAAAGCCCGCAGAGTATGCCGGCTTTTTTACCGCTTTTTCAGTCTGTGTAACGCTGATTTCAGTGCAGGAAGCGTTTCTTCTCGAGCCCCAGAGGGGAGGACGATCGGGGTTTTCGAGGGGATCTGTTCCGCGAAATCGAGGAGTTCAGCATAGGCCGCTTCCGGGAAGGGGATATGGCATGTATCTGGTGTATCTCCCCAACTGACGGAGTAGGAGAGGCGGACGATAGCAGTCCTTTCTTTTACCTGCTCGTAAAACTGGATCCAACTGCGGGTGGCGTTGAGGATCTCCTTTTCTGTCGAAGCGGCAAAGAGGCTTCGAGATCGGTGCATATAAGTGAAGACATTGGATGTGATTCGGGCGTGAGCCGTATCGAAGCATAGTTTGACACCTGTCGCTTCCGTGATACGCAGCAGATGACGTGGAGTGCGCAGGGCAGGGTGGATCCAGTTTTTCCCTGGTTCGAAGTATTCTGGGCCGCCCATCGGGGCATTTTCCACCAATAGATGAATCCCGAAAGGCTGTGCCGCTTCTTCCAATTGACCCAGTTGTTCGATCATCTGCTCGACATACTGGGTTTTGTAATCGTGTAAAGCATTGAAATCACGGGGACGGGCGTCCAGATACTCGAAGACTTCTCCCAAGGTGACCGTTGCGCCGTGGCAGATCAGATACCGGTGTTTGCCTCTGAAAAGAGGGGCGATTGCCTCCATCCAGCCGGTCCATTCCTCCTTGTTCAGGGGTGCTGCCGTTCCCAGGCCTAGATGGGCAGGTGCCCGAAAGGCGATCGGTCGGATGCCCGTTACTTGGAGCAAATCTTTCAGATTTTCTCTGTCACGGCGGGAGGAGGGGAGGACGACCTCCGCTTGGGTGAAACCCTGGTCAGCAAGTTGGTGTAGCGGGGGAATTGCCGCTTCGGATTGGGCCGCCAACGGGTTGGAAAACAGCATGGATGGAACCCTCCAATTCACTTCTCTTCATTCATTCTATATAGAAATGGTCTCTTTGACAATTGGAGTCTTACTGGAACACCCTCACCCGGGACCGTTTGTGTCCTGAAGGCGAAAAACGTCCCAAAAAGGGGTTGCGGAAAGGGACGATGCCATATAGTATATACTATATGAATCATATTTAACTTAAGTATGACATATTGAAGAGGGGCCGAAGGGCAAGGGGGTGTCAACCGATCGAGCTGTCTAAGCGCCAGGAAACGATCCTGCGTATTGTCAAAGATGAAGGTCCAATCACTGGAGAACAAATTGCAGAAAAGTTAAACCTGACACGGGCCACACTGAGGCCGGATCTAGCGATTCTTACCATGTCGGGGTTTCTGGATGCCCGTCCCCGGGTCGGTTACTTTTATTCAGGAAAAACCGGTAACCAACTTTTAGGGGAACACCTTCGTAAATTGTCGGTGAAAGAGTATAAGTCGGTTCCTGTTGTCTGTCAGGAAGAGACTTCCGTTTACGACGCGATTTGTACCATGTTTCTGGAAGACGTCGGAACCCTTTTTGTGGTTAGGGAAGGAGGGATCCTAACCGGTGTGGTATCCCGTAAAGATCTTCTGAAAAGCTCCATGGGAACCCGGGATCTCTCCAGCATACCCGTTGGTGTCATTATGACTCGGATGCCTAACATCGTCAGTTGTGAGTTGGATGAGTCGCTCCTGGAAGCGGCGAGTAAACTAATCCGCAACCAAGTAGATGCGCTTCCGGTCGTGAAGGATGCCGAATCTGGAGACGGGGTGGAAGTTGTCGGCCGGATCACCAAGACCACTATCACCAAAGCCTTCGTCGAACTGGGCGGAGGAGAGGCCGTATAGAACCAGGGAGGGAAGAACCATTTCCAGTACAAATGATCAACACATCGTTTACATCCTGTCCGATTCCGTGGGTGAAACCGCAGAATTCGTCGTCCGGGCAGCCTCCAGTCAGTTTAACGGCGGGGAGGTGGATATCCGCCGTATCCCTTACGTGGATGATAAGAAGATCATTCGGGAAACGGTGATGGCAGCGGCGGAAACCAAAGGGATGATCGCCTTCACGATGGTGGTTACCGAATTGCAAGAGTACCTGAAGGGGGAAGCGGCTCGCCTCTCTGTTCCCGTGGTCGACATTATGGGGCCGATGTTGGAAGGGTTATCTGGTCTTTTTGGGCGTCAACCGAAACGGGAACCCGGCCTTGTCCGTCGTCTGGATGATGAATACTTCCGTAAAGTGGAGGCGATCGAATTCGCCGTCAAATATGACGACGGCCGGGATCCTCGGGGATTGTTGCGGGCGGATATCGTACTCGTCGGTGTCTCCCGCACTTCTAAGACCCCCTTGTCCATGTATTTGGCCCACAAACGGCTCAAAGTGGCCAATGTTCCGCTGGTTCCAGAGGTAGAACCGCCGGAAGAACTTTACATGGTCCCGGCTGAGAAATGCATCGGTCTGACCATTCATCCAGATCAACTGAACGGGATTCGCCGGGAGCGGCTCAAATCCCTTGGACTTACTTCCCGTGCCAACTATGCCAATATGGAACGGATTCTCACGGAACTGGAATACTCGGAAAAAGTGATGAAGCGTATCGGTTGTCCTATTCTCGATGTGTCCAACAAAGCGGTAGAAGAGACTGCCAACATCATCCTGGATCTTTTCCGCAAAGGAGGCAGCCAATCGTGAGTCAAGCATTTGTCGTTTCCTTTCAGGACGGTCGGTTGGAGGAAAAACATCTTTTAGGGGGAAAGGGGGCCAATCTAGCAGAGATGACCCGTGCAGGGTTGCCAGTGCCCCCTGGCTTTACCATTACGACGGAAGCCTGTCTGGATTACTACCGAGCCGGAAGGACGCTGACAGAAGAACGGAAGCAAGACGTGGCCGCCGCTTTGGTCCGCTTGGAAGAACAGGCGGGTAAGAAGTTGGGGGATGCAGGGGACCCACTCTTGGTCTCTGTTCGCTCTGGTGCTGTGATTTCCATGCCGGGAATGATGGATACCGTGCTCAATTTGGGGCTGAATGATGAGACAGTGAAAGGGTTGGCCGGACTAACCGGGAACCCTCGCTTCGCTTATGATTGTTACCGTCGGTTTATCCAGATGTTTAGTGATGTGGTATTGGGCATCCCCCATTACCGCTTTGAACGGGTCATCGAGAAGAAGAAGGAAGAACGGGGTGTTTCCACCGACACCCTGCTGACAGCGGAGGATTGGCAGGAAGTGATTGACCGGTTTAAAGGGATTGCACGGGAAGAGACAGGGGAAGAATTCCCCCAGAATCCGATGGAGCAGCTGACCCGGGCGATTCTCGCTGTTTTCGATTCCTGGAACAATCAACGGGCCCGCATTTACAGGAAAATCCACAAGATATCCGATGATCTGGGAACGGCTGTTAATGTGCAGATGATGGTCTTCGGCAACATGGGGGAAGATTCAGGGACCGGTGTTGCCTTCACCCGAAATCCTTCTACCGGTGAGAAAAGCCTCTATGGCGAGTACCTCATTAACGCCCAAGGGGAGGACGTGGTCGCCGGGATTCGTACACCGGAGCCGATCCAGGCCCTGAGCGAGCGGATGCCTCCCATCTATGAGGAATTCCTCCGGATCAGCCGCCACTTAGAAACCCACTATGAGGATATGCAAGATATCGAATTTACAGTCGAACGGGGAAAACTCTACATTCTTCAGACACGCTCCGGGAAGCGGACTGCCCACGCTGCCGTCAAAGTCGCCGTCGACTTGGTCAAGGAAGGCGTTATCGATAAAAAGGAAGCGCTTTCCCGCGTGGATCCCGATCACCTGGATCAGATCCTTCATCGGCGGATCGACCCTAAGGCCAAACTGAAAATCCTCGCTAAAGGATTACCCGCTTCTCCAGGTGCTGCTTCAGGCTGGGTTGTCTTCGACGCCGACCGTGCGGAACGCTGGGCTCAGGAAGGAAAAAAAGTGGTTCTGGTTCGTCCGGAGACCACACCGGAAGATATTCATGGCATTGTCGCCTCGCAGGGAATCCTAACCAGTCGTGGGGGAATGACCAGCCACGCCGCAGTGGTGGCCCGAGGAATGGGAAAGCCCTGTATCTGTGGGTGTGAAGAGCTCCGAATCGACGGGAAGAAAAAGGAACTGACCGTGGGGGATACTGTGATCCGGGAAGGGGAGGAACTCTCCATGGATGGAGGTACTGGCCATGTGATCCAAGGAGAGGTGCCTCTGATCGATCCTGAGCTTTCCGAGGAGTTCCAAACCCTTCTTCAATGGGCGGATCAGTTCCGACGGCTCCAGGTCCGCACGAATGCCGACAACCCGGCTGACGCGGCCAAAGCGAGAGAATTCGGGGCGGAAGGCGTCGGACTTTGCCGCACAGAGCATATGTTCATGGAAACGGACCGGGTTCCACTGGTACGCGAAATGATCTTGGCTGAAAACCTGGAGGAGCAGCAGACAGCGCTGGAGCGGCTCCTTCCTCTGCAAAAAGGCGATTTCAAAGGAATCTTCCGTGCGATGGATGGGTTGCCTGTCACCATTCGGCTGCTCGATCCCCCGCTTCACGAATTCCTGCCTAACTTGGAGGATTTGCTAACGGAAACTGCCCGGCTTGCAGCGGTTCCTGATACGGACCCCTTAAAACTGCGAGAAAAAGAACATCTGCTCCGAAAGGTAAGGGCTCTCCATGAATTCAATCCCATGCTAGGACATCGGGGCTGCAGGTTGGGTCTGATCCACCCTGAGATTTACGCCATGCAGGCGGAAGCGATATTCCTGGCTGCGGCGGAGGCGGCAGAAGAGGGTATTTCGGTGCAGCCGGAGATTATGATTCCCCTGGTCGGCCACGTCAATGAGCTAAAGGAGATGCGGCACCTGATTGAAGAAACGGCTGCCCGAGTGAGAGAGACAACCGGTCGGACCGTCTCTTTCACGGTCGGAACGATGATCGAGGTGCCGCGTGCAGCACTGACCGCAGAGGCGATTGCCGGTGAAGCGGACTTCTTCTCTTTCGGAACCAACGACTTGACACAGACGACCTTCGGTTACAGCCGGGACGATGCAGAAGGAAAATTTCTTCATCATTACGTTGACCATAAAATTCTGCCGGAAAATCCCTTTATTATCCTGGATACCGAGGGAGTCGGTCAGTTGGTGGCGATGGGTGTGGAAGGAGGACGTCGCGCAAATCCTTCTCTTAAAACCGGGATCTGCGGTGAGCATGGGGGGGAAAAACAATCAATTCGTTTTTGCCATAACACGGGACTAGACTATGTCAGCTGCTCCCCTTTCCGGGTTCCTCTTGCCCGACTGGCTGCCGCCCAGGCTGCTCTGAGCGAAGAAGATTTAGAGGCCCTGCAGAAAACAGTCTGATAGAGCAGGAAACCGCCCGAAGAGACGGGCGGTTTTCTTATTGAACTTTTCTGATGCAGAAAAAAAACATAATGTCAAGCGTAAGCAGGATTTTTTTTGGGCATCAGCGTATAATAGTAAGGAGATTGTTCATAGATCCCATTCTTCGACATTTGTTGCGAAAATACGAAGGGAATGGAAGGTGGAAGGAGTTCGCGGTTTGTTGTAGAATTAGAAGATATGCAAAGGTTGACCTCTGATGACCGGAGAGAGCTGGAAAACTTTTCTCCGCAAAATCCTTCAATACAATGAAGGATTTTGGCGAACATTGGCGAATAGGTTCGTGTCAGAGGGGTAAAATCCCCCGACAGGGATAGCAAAATTGCGTGCTGGGAGGCGATGATTTCATGTCGGGAAGAATCCCCGAGGAAGTCATCGACCGAGTCCGGGAGCACTACGATATCGTTGACGTTGTCAGTCAGACGGTCCAACTCCGGAAAAGCGGGAGAAACTTTTTTGGCCTCTGTCCGTTTCATTCTGAGAAGACACCTTCATTCTCCGTCTCCCCGGACAAACAAATTTTCCATTGTTTTGGATGTGGGGCTGGGGGCAACGTCTTCAAGTTCGTGATGGAGACGGAACAGATGACCTTCGTCGAAGTCGTGCGTTATCTCGGGGAACAGGCCGGTATTGACATACCGTCAGGCGGCAGGGAAGATAACGCGGAAGAGTTGCACCGTCAGGAGCTGCTGAAAGTGATGGACTTGGCGAGCCGTCTCTTTCATCACCTGCTTACACAGACGGAACACGGTGAAGCAGCCCGCCGGTATTTAAACGAGCGAGGCCTCCAGCTTGAGACCATTGAGGAATTTCAAATCGGTTATGCACCGGATTCCTACCACTTCCTGCATCCGTTTCTGAAGAGAAGGGGCTTTGCGGAAGGGTTGTTGCTGGAAGCCGGCTTGGTCGCTGAACGCGAGGGTGTTCGAGGGCGGCCCTCTTATTTTGACCGGTTTCGCGGACGAGTGATGTTTCCCATCCATGATTCCCAGGGGCGGGTGGTGGCTTTTGGGGGACGGGTGTTGGGGGAAGGTCGGCCCAAGTACCTCAACAGTCCTGAGACAACCCTCTTTCACAAAGGAAAATTCCTTTTCAATCTGCATCGAGCCCGCAAAACCATCCGTAAAGATCAGCAAACGATCCTTTTCGAAGGTTATATGGACGTGATCGCTGCTTGGCAGGCAGGCCTCCGTTCCGGAGTGGCCACCCTAGGAACTGCCCTTACTGAATCCCAGGCCAGGGTTCTGAAACGAAACGCGGAAGAGACCGTTCTTTGTTATGATTCCGACTCCGCGGGGCAGAGCGCTACTGAACGGGGAATGGAAGTTCTAAAACAGGAGGGGTGCATCGTAAAAGTGGCTCGTATGCCGGAGGGAATGGACCCGGACGATTACATCCGAAAATACGGAGCTGAAGCTTTCTCTTCCAAAGTGATTTCCCAGGCTTCCCCCTTTACCGCTTTTAAGTTAGAAAGTCTAAAAAAAGGTTTCGACCTGAAAGATGAAGACGAGCGGATGCGCTACTTGACCCGAGCGGTCGAGGTGATCTCCGGGCTACCAAAGGCCATTGAACGGGATCATTACCTTCGCCGACTATCTGAGGAATTCCGTATCTCCCTCGATGCCTTGAAACAGGAACAGCGAACCGCTTCGTCGAAGAAGAGAAGGGAGAGCCATGGGGATAAAGGGCTAGAGAAGTGGAATAATGGATATCATAATGGCAAACACATGGTCGGTCGTGAACGAAAAATCCCCGCTTTTGAAGCGGCAGAGCGCCGTCTCCTCTCCTTGATGATTCAAGACGCCGGTGTAGCCGAACGGGTGAGGGAGACCGTAGGGGCAGGATTTAACATCGAGGCGAACGCTGCGATCGCTGCCTACTTATACGGCTATTTTGCCGAGGGAAACCCGGTGGATCCAGGGCGATTCATCCAATATATAAGGGACGGCAGTCTTATACAAGAAGTCAGCGCCATCCTGATGATGGACCTCCCGGATTCGGTAACCGACGAAGAAGTGACTGATTATATCCGGCATATCCGCAATTATCCTCTTCATCAAGAAATTGAACAGAAACAGGAACAAGTAAAGCAGGCAGAGCGCTCTGGTGACATTGCCAAAGCCGCCCGGCTGGGGATTGAACTAATCCGCCTCCGGGAAAAGATTCAAAGGGAGGCGTGATAGGCAGTGTGTCCAGGGAAGGAGGGAACTCGAAAGTTGGCAAATGAGCAGAATGTTGATTTGGAACAAGAACTCACCTTGGAACAGGTGAAAGAGCAACTAGCGGACCTCGGGAAGAAGCGCGGGGTCCTCACATATAAAGAAATCATGGAAAAGATGGCCGCTTTTGACCAAGATCCGCAACAGGTGGACGACTTTTTCGAACACTTGAGCGAACAAGGCATCGAAGTGCTTAATGAGGACGAAGAAGCCGTCGAATTCTCTCAGGAAGAGGAGTCTGACGATGAGGAACTCCTTCAGGAGGCTTTGACCGTTCCGCCTGGTGTCAAGATTAACGACCCCGTTCGTATGTACTTGAAGGAAATCGGTCGCGTCCCACTCCTATCCGCTGAAGAAGAGGTCAATTTGGCCACACGGATCGAGGAGGGTGACGAGGAGGCGAAACGTCGTCTCGCCGAAGCTAACCTCCGTCTCGTGGTCAGTATCGCCAAACGGTATGTCGGTCGCGGTATGCTTTTCCTCGACTTGATTCAGGAAGGGAACATGGGCCTGATCAAGGCGGTAGAGAAGTTTGATTATCGCAAGGGCTTTAAGTTTAGTACCTATGCCACCTGGTGGATTCGTCAGGCGATCACCCGGGCCATCGCCGATCAGGCACGGACGATTCGGATTCCTGTACACATGGTGGAGACGATCAACAAGCTGATTCGTGTGTCCCGGCAGTTGTTGCAAGAGTTGGGTCGTGAACCTACGCCGGAAGAAATCGCGGAGGAGATGGGACTCTCTCCTGAAAAAGTACGGGAGATCATGAAAATCGCCCAAGAGCCTGTTTCGTTGGAAACCCCGATCGGGGAGGAAGACGATTCTCACCTTGGAGATTTCATTCCTGATGATGACGCCCAAGCACCGGCGGATGCCGCCGCTTACGAGCTCCTAAAGGAGCAGCTGAAGGATGTGCTGGATACGCTTTCCGATCGGGAAGAAAACGTTCTACGCCTTCGGTTCGGTTTGGACGACGGGCGCACCCGCACCCTGGAAGAGGTGGGTAAGGTGTTCGGCGTTACCCGAGAGCGGATTCGCCAAATTGAGGCAAAAGCCCTCCGTAAACTACGTCACCCCAGCCGGAGTAAACGATTGAAGGATTTTCTAGAATAATGGTCCGAATTGGAAGCACTCGCATTTTCGGGTGCTTTTTTCTTTTGGGTGTCTTTTCTGACACCTCAATTTTATCCCTTTTCCAGACCCAATGCAAATGCCTTCAGCGTGCGCCATCCAGCAAAAACCGGACCCTTCCGAAAATTCTTGAAGGAAATTCGGTCTTCTCCCTATAATAGATATGAAAGCGTTGTCATCAAAGAGAGGCAAGGGGTGGAGAAACGTGAATTTCGATCTCACGCAAGAGCAGAAGATGATCCGCAAGTTGATGCGGGACTTTTCGGAAGGAGAAGTGGCTCCCGAGGCGGATGAGAGGGACCGGACCAAAGCGTTTCCGAAGGAAGTTTTTAAAAAGATGGCCGATCTGAATCTGATGGGTCTTCCTTTTCCGGAGGAGTACGGGGGAGCGGGTGCGGATTCGATCAGTTTCGCTATCGCGGTGGAGGAGTTATCCCGGGTTTGCGCGTCGACGGGAATCACTTATTCCGCTCACATTTCCCTCGGATGTGCTCCACTCCATCTCTTCGGTAACCAGGAGCAAAAACAAACCTATCTCGTTCCCCTTTGTCGCGGAGAAACCCTTGGTGCTTTTGGGTTGACGGAGCCCGGAGCGGGTTCTGATGCGGGAGGGACGAAAACGACCGCGGTTCGGGACGGGGACGAGTGGGTGATCAACGGTTCTAAATGTTTTATCACCAATGCGAGTTACGCGGACTTTTTAGCTTTGACTGCTGTTACCTCCAGATCGGAAGCGGGCCCGGAGATAACCGCTTTCATTGTTCCTACTGACACATTGGGTTTCCGGGTGATCGATCATTATGTGAAAATGGGGCTGCACAGCTCCAACACGACGGAATTGGTGATGGAGAATGTACGGATTCCTGCGGAGAATATCCTCGGCAAGGTGGGACATGGTTTCAAGCAATTTCTTATTACCCTGGATGGAGGTCGTATAGGGATTGGGGCGATGGCTGTCGGGATCGCTCAAGGAGCTTACGAAGCGGCCCTGCGGTATGCAGGAGAACGGGTCCAGTTTGGTCAATCACTATCCAAATTCCAAGTGATCCAGCATAAGCTAGCGGATATGGCGATGAACATCGAGCTGGCCCGAACGATGGTCTATAAAGCCGCCTGGCTAAAAGATCAGGGAAAAAAGTTTACCAAGGAAGCCTCCATGTGCAAACTCTTCGCTTCTGAAATCGCCATGAAGGTCTGTGACCAGGCTGTTCAGATCCACGGCGGTTATGGATATATGCATGACTATAAGGTGGAACGGTTTTTTCGCGATGCCAAGCTGACCGAGATCGGAGAAGGAACCTCTGAAATCCAACGAATGGTAATCGCCCGCGAGATAGGATGCTAAATCTGATTTTCCTGGGAGGAGGTCATCAGATTGGCGGAGTTGCTCCATGTGACCGTAGGCGGCTTGCTGGATAAAACCGTGAACCGGTTCGGAGACCGAGAAGGGGTTGTCTATCCGGAGCGAAACCTTCGTTGGACCTATCGTCGGTTCTGGGAAGAATGCAACCGGGTAGCCAAGGGATTGATGAAGTTAGGGGTCAAAAAGGGAGATCACCTGGCGATCTGGGCAGCCAATCACCCTGAATGGCTTGTTACCCAGTTCGCCACCGGCAAAATGGGGGCAGTGATGATCACGGTTAATACGAACTACCGTGCCCGGGAACTGGAGTACCTGCTTCGCCAGTCCGATGCCGAGACGCTGATCCTAACAGAATCTTTTAAAGGCACCCGTTATGTCGACATGTTGCGGGAGATTTGTCCTGAGTTGGATCGCTGTCAACCCGGGATGTTGATAGCAGAACGGCTGCCTCGCCTTAAAAACATCATCCTCCTTGATGACGAGCGACGTCCAGGGATGTTCACTTGGAGCGATCTGATCACCATGGGGGAAGAAATTAGTGACAGCGAGCTGCAGGAGCGACAAGACTCCTTATCTCCTGATGATGTGATCAATATGCAGTATACATCGGGAACGACGGGCTTTCCCAAGGGTGTGATGCTCACGCATAAAAATATCATCAACAATGCTAAAAGCATTGCAGATTGCATGAAATTGACGGAAAAAGATAAGATGTGCATTCCTGTTCCCTTCTTTCACTGCTTCGGCTGCGTATTGGGAACTTTGGCCTGCGTGACGGCGGGCACGACGATGGTCCCCCTGATCCAGTTTGATCCCCTGGCAGTGCTGGAAACGGTTGAAAAGGAGGAATGTACCGCCCTTCATGGAGTGCCGACGATGTTTATCGCTGAATTGAATCACCCGGAATTTTCTCGCTTCGCCTTGCCTTGCCTGCGGACGGGGATTATGGCTGGCTCCAACTGTCCGATGGAAGTGATGAAAAAGGTGATGGATGTTATGGGGGCATCGGAAATTACGATCGCTTATGGCCAGACAGAGTCCTCTCCCGTTATCAGCCAGACTCGTACCGATGATCCGATTGAAAGGCGGGTTGCCACGGTGGGTAAGAAGCTTCCCCATGTGGAAGTGAAGGTAGTCGATCTGGAGACGGGAGACGAGGTGGCAAGGGGTGTTCAGGGCGAATTGTGTACGCGGGGCTATCACGTAATGAAAGGGTATTACAAGATGCCTGAGGCGACAGAACAGGCGATCGATGCCCAGGGTTGGCTCCATACCGGCGATCTGGCCACAATGGATACCGAAGGATATATCCGTATTACTGGCAGGCTGAAGGATATGATTATTCGTGGAGGGGAGAACATTTACCCGCGGGAGGTCGAAGAGTTTCTTTATACCCATCCCGATATCCTGGATGTCCAGATCGTCGGCGTGCCGGATGAAAAATACGGAGAAGAATTGATGGCCTGGGTGAGGGTCCGGGAGGGTAAGAAAATGACAGTGGAAGATATCCGAGCCTTCTGCGATGGGCGGATCGCCCGTTACAAAATTCCTCGCTATGTGAAAATCGTCTCCTCCTATCCGATGACCGCCAGCGGTAAAATTCAGAAATATAAGCTCCGGGAGATGGCACTGAAGGAATTAAACCTGGACGTACCTGCCGGATAAGCCGGGGGATTAAAGTCGCGAAAAAATCCGCGGCTTTTTTGATAGGCTAAAATCATTCGGCGGAAAGCTTCGTTTCTTTTCCGCACCGAAGCAACAACGCGCTCCCGTGGATGCTTGCGGCCTTCCTTACCCCTCCTGTAATCTGAAGACAGAAAAATTTCAGGCAGGGGGTCGTTTTTTATGGAAGAATTGAAAGCGCAGACAATGGGAAAGAAAGACTTCCTCCCCATTTTGGATGTGGACTACCTCGAATATTATTCCGGCAATGCGAAACAGGCCGCTCACTTTTTTTGTAAGACTTTCGGCTTCCACCCCGTCGCTTATAAAGGACTGGAAACGGGAAGTCGGGAGACGGTTTCCTATGTGTTGGAACAGGGGACCATTCGGTTGGTGGTCAGCGGTAGTTTCACACCGGATCATCCTATCGCCCGCTTCGTTAACCTGCACGGAGACGGGGTGAGAGATATTGCCCTTGAGGTGGAAAACGTAGAGGAAGCCTATCGGGAAGCCATTTCCCGGGGGGGTATCTCGGTCATGGAACCGATGGAAGAGTCCGATAAATACGGCACGATCCGAAAGGCCGTCATCGGCACCTACGGAGATACGATCCATACCCTGGTTGAGCGCAAGGATTACAGCGGAATCTTTGCCCCCGGTTTTACGGAATCGAAAATGATCATTCCCTTTGAGGATTGTGGCTTGCAAGGGATTGATCATGTAGTAGGTAATGTGGAAAAAATGGAAGATTGGGTCGCCTATTACGAGAAGGTGATGGGTTTCCAAGAGCTTCGCCATTTCAGTGATAAGGATATCACTACCGAGTATTCCGCCCTCATGTCAAAGGTGATGCAAAACGGAACCGGTCGCATCAAGTTTCCAATCAATGAACCGGCCGAAGGAAAACGGAAATCCCAGATCGAAGAATACTTGGAATACTACCGCGGAGCTGGCGTGCAGCACATCGCTCTTTACACCAAAGATATCATCAAAACCGTCAAGGCATTGAAGGCTAAAGGCGTTGAATTCCTGGAAACACCGGATACTTACTACGAAGAATTGACGGCCCGGGTCGGTCAGATTGACGAGGAGATCGCGGACCTAAAGAAAAATAAGATCTTGGTTGACCGTGATGATGAAGGATATCTCCTCCAAATCTTTACCAAACCTATCGTCGACCGCCCGACGCTCTTCTTTGAAATTATCCAGCGTAAAGGGGCTCGTGGTTTCGGCGAAGGCAATTTCAAAGCCCTTTTTGAAGCGATCGAACGCGAACAAGAACGCCGCGGAAACCTGTAATTCGTCCCGCTTCCCGCCCGGAAGGGCGGGTTTTTTCTAATAAAAATCCTGTGCTTGGAAAAGCTAGGAGGGTAAGATTTCCAAGGACGGGAGTGGGACGGATGATACGCCGTATTGTACGGATAACGGCTGTAATGCTCATAGCCATGACCCTGATTCGAGCCGGGATTCCGGTAGCGGAAGCTGGGGAGTGGGGATGGGAAGCCAAAGGGGAGCGCCCCTACTACTCGATTGATGCCGCCTATGACGACCAAAAGCAGACGGTGACAGGACATCTGTCCCTGAAATTGCCGAAAGGACGGAGCGAGGCACTAAAAGAGTTGAAGTTTCGCCTTTATCCCAATGCCTTTCAACATTGGAAGTGGGGGGCAGAATCTCGCCCCTCCGAACCGGGCTGGCTCAAAGTGACGAACGTCAAAGTCAACGGGGTAAAAGCCGACCATCAGACCAAGGAAACGGTTCTGAGCGTGGATCTTCCCTCTCCGCTCCTTCCGGGCAAAAGTGCCGAGGTGACGATGGATTACCGGTTAAAACTACCCAAGGGCGGCACCCGGCTTAACGTTTATGGAAACACTGCTTTTCTAGCGCAGTGGTATCCGATGCTGGCGATGAAAGATGCGGAAGGC
The DNA here is from genome assembly GCF_042650125.1 of Salinithrix halophila. Lineage (NCBI taxonomy): Bacteria > Bacillati > Bacillota > Bacilli > Caryophanales > Thermoactinomycetaceae > Salinithrix > Salinithrix halophila. The sequence continues at coordinate 305,026 of NZ_JBHSAP010000009.1, read as the reverse complement.
TGGCATACGGAACCCTACACCGCCACCGGCGATCCCTTTTACACCGGCATGTCCGACTTTGAGGTTACCTTTCGGGTACCCGATGGATATCAACTCATTACTAGCGCACGAGACCCTGAAGACGGAGGTTCATCCAGCACCGTTACACGGAGGCAAGCCAATGTGCGGGATTTTGCTGCCGTAATCACCAAGGATTATGAACGGGTACAAGGGAAAAACGATCACGGTGTTGAGGTTAACCTTTGGTATTTAAAGGGGATGGAGGATGTATCCCAGGAATTGCATGATGCGGCCATATCGTCGATGAATTACTTCAGCAAACATTTCGGTCGCTACCCCTACTCCCAAGTGGATGTTGTTCTTGGGGAGACCGGTTACGGGATTGCTGGTATGGAGTATCCGGGATTGGTTACTTCCGTCGCCAAAATACCTACACGGAAAGGGGAAGTCCCTGCTGTTAACGTGGTGGCTCATGAACTCGCTCACCAGTGGTGGTATGGGGCCGTGGGGAACAACCAGGTTAAAGAGCCCTGGCTGGACGAGGGATTGACCACTTTTTCCGAATTTCTCTTTATGCATGAGCAGATGGGAGCCGATGAGCGGGACTTACTGACGAAGGCAGCGGAACGAAGCGATGAGGTGTATAAGGCTAAAGGGGTGACATCGGTGGAGTCCCTTTACAAATACTCTGATCCGATTTACGGGTTAATGGTGTACGCGCGCCCTGCGGCGATGATGTGGGCATTGATGGATGATTTGGGACGAGATAAGGTATTAAAGATCATGAACACGTATTATGATCGTTACCGTTTTCGAACGGCAACCACCGCTGACTTCATCCAGACGGCCAACGAAGTAGCGGGCAAGGATTTGACTCCTTTCTTCAATCGTTGGCTGTATTTCAAGAAAGAGTCCCCCGGTTGACAAAAACGGAACAGAACACCCCCCGAGCCGGGAGCGCGGGGGGTGTTGTTGCGAAGGGCAACAGAAGGGGAGGGAATTACAGCCCCATATACTATAAGTAAAGCAAGCATTCGATAGACAGGGGGTAGCGCGGTGAAAGTCATGGCTTACAATATCCACCATGGAGTAGGGTGTGATGGAACACTTAATTTGGAACGAATTGCCGGGGTGATTGAAAGCGAAGCACCGGATTTGGTCGGTCTAAATGAAGTGGATGTGGCATTCCACCGTCGAAGTGAATTCGAAAATCAACTCCAATGGCTGGCGGATCGCCTGGGGATGAAGGGGGTCTTTGGTCCTTCCCTCCGATACCGTATCTTCCGTCGTCAATCCGAACGTCAATATGGAAATGGGTTGTTATTTCGAGGCAACCTGCAAAGCATGGAGAATCAGGTTTTTCCCGGCAGAGGGGAGGAACCGCGCTCCATTCTTACAGCGCGGATCGAATGGCAAGGGTGTACGTACCGGGGGATGGTTACCCATATGGGGTTTACGCCGTGGATGCGGAGAAAACAGACAGAAGCTGTCCGGAGGCTGTGCCGGGAGGATCCCCTGCCTTTAATCGGGATGGGGGATTGGAATGCAGGTCCTGGCCACCCGATTGTCAAGAGCTTGGCCCCGGAACTTGTTGACGTATTGACGGAAACAGGGGAGGAGCGGGGCAGCTTTTCCTGCCGCAATCCGAGAAAGCGGATCGATTTCATTTTCTGTACTCGTCATTTCCTCATTCGGGACGGTTATATCCTACCGACTCCGAGTTGTCCCTCCGACCATTTGCCCGTGGTTGGAGAGCTTGATTTAACCCAGTGATCGCATCCAGTACTCTCATTCGTTATAATAGGGGGAGTCATAGTTTGGCCTTCGAAAAGGAGCGAAAAAAGGTAATGGATCAACGGGCTGCATCCACCCCCGAGGGGGACGGTCACAAAATAGAGCTTTCCCGCCGGCTGGCAGCTGTCGCCCGCTTTGTTCCCCAGGGTCGCGTCGTGGCGGACATCGGTGCTGACCATGCATTGTTGTTGGCTTTCTTGGCTCAAGAGGGGCGGATCCAAAAAGGGATTGCTGGGGAAGTAAATCTTGGCCCCTTTGAAAACGCCCGAGACCGGGTAAAGGATGGGTCGTTGGACGAGACCATCGATGTACGCCAGGGGGACGGACTTGCGGTCTTGGCACCCAGGGAAGCGGACGTGGTCGTGATTGCCGGGATGGGCGGTGCCCTGATCGCTTCCATCTTAGCAAGAGGAGAGGAAAAGCTTCGGGATACGGAGCGTCTCATTCTACAACCCAATAACGGGGCGGAGCGGGTACGGGCTTGGCTATTAGAACGGGGATGGCGCGTGGTAGCTGAAGACCTGGTGGAGGATGGGGGTCTTCTATATGAAATTTTGGTTGCGGAGCCGGGGGATGCTTATGCCCCTTACTATGATTCCGGCCTCCCCTTGCAACAGGCCCTTGAGACGGGTCCTCTCCTGTGGAAAGAGCGTCACCCCCTTTTCCCGGAAAAAATCAGGAAAGAGCTAGAAGGGCGTGAACGTATCCTTACAAGTCTAGATGCCGGGCGTACTCGGGAAGCTTTGCTGAGAAAACAGCAATTGCAGGAAGAGATTAGTGGATGGAGGAGGTTGCTTACATGGCTGTCCAAGGAAACGAATTAATCTCTGTGATGGAGGATTGGGCTCCTAAATCCCTGGCAGTGGAACATGACCGTATCGGTCTTCAGGTAGGGGATCCCGAAGATAAAGTCAGGGGTGTACTCCTGGCCCTGGATGTGACGGAAGCCGTGGTGGATGAAGCGGTTCGTCTTGGTGCCAATTGGATTATCGCCCATCATCCTGTCATCTTTCACCCCCTCAAAGACCTTCGGACAGATCGTCCGGCAGGACGTGTCTATGCCAAACTTCTCGCCAATAAAATAAACGTCTATATCTCCCATACCAATCTGGACGTTGCGGTGGGTGGGGTGAATGATGTTCTCTGTGAGAAGCTGGGGCTGAAAGATACAGATGTCTTGATCCCCACCTTACAGGGCAAGTTAAAAAAGATCGTTGTCTTCATTCCGGAAGATCATCATGAAGAGGTACTTCGTGCGATGTGCAAGGCAGGCGCCGGTTGGATCGGCAACTACAGTCACTGCACGTTCAACTTGAACGGCACTGGCACCTTCTTACCCGAAGAGGGTACCAACCCCTACATCGGGAAACAGGGAGAGTTGGAGAAGGTAAAGGAGATCCGGTTGGAGACGATTATTACTGAGGAAATCCAGGAAGCAGTTATCCGGGCGATGTGGGAGGCCCACCCATACGAAGAAGTGGCTTATGACATCTATCCCCTGGACTTGCCCGGCGAAGTGCGGGGTTTGGGCCGTATCGGAAATCTGGTTGAGGAAATCAGCCTCAGCCAACTGGCGGAAAAACTGAAAGAGGCTTATCGAATTCCCCGGTTGCGTATGATGGGGGACGGAAAGAAAAAAGTGCGATCTGTGGCAGTCCTGGGCGGTTCGGGAGGACGGTACTATTCAGATGCCTTGGCCAGGGGAGCGGATGTTTTCATTACAGGAGATTTGGATCACCATACCGCTTTGGATGCGATGAATGACGGCCTCAGTCTTCTCGATCCGGGACATCATGTAGAAAATCTGGTGCTGGAACGGGTTTCAGAGAAGCTGCAAGAAAAGCTGTCTTTGGATCTCGTCAGGGTGACCACGGTAGATACCAATCCCTTCACCTTTGTATAAGGGGTAAATATCCGCTACATCCAGAAATAACCGATTGCTTTGTCCTTTTATATCTGATACAATGATCATTGTCGCTTTTGATTTGGAAAGTAAACCGGGCAATCGCCGGTGGAGCACCGCAAGGTCCCACGGGAGGAAAGTCCGAGCTCCATAGGGCAGGGTGCCGGCTAACGGCCGGTGGAGGTAACTCTAAGGCTAGTGCCACAGAAATGAAGACCGCCGATGGAAGCGGCTCAGCCGCTTCACAGGTAAGGATGCAACGGTGCGGTAAGAGCGCACCAGCAGCATGGAGACATGCTGGCTAGGTAAACCCCACCTGGAGCAAGACCTCAAAGGGATCAGCGTTTGTATGAACGCAGCTGTAGCCCGCAGTGATCCCGGGTTGGTCGCTTGAGCGGTGTAGCAATGCATCGCCTAGACAGATGATTGCCACTCCAAACAGTGGGAGGGGACACGACAGTCACCGTTTCACCACTCGGAGTACAGAACTCGGCTTACGGTTTGCTTTCCTAACTCCATCCATAAACAAAGAAAATGACACCGGTTATCCGGTGTCATTTTTTTTTGAGTACCTATCACCTTTCGGCCTAGAAGAAGGCCATTCATTTGTAATGGAAGGGTTATTGACTGTTTAACTGTCTGTGAAAAGCGTGTAATGATTTCTTGTTATTCTTGGCATAATGAAGGATATCCATGGGTTATCCGAAAATCGAGATTAAAGGAGGGGCAAACCCATGAAAAAATGGATTCTGCTCGCCGCCAGCCTCTCCCTGGTCGCCATCGCAGTCAAGCTCTATCCGGTTGCTCAGATCCTCTTGGCTGAGGAGCCTGCTGAACCAATCGTCGTTTCCAATGTCAACATCATGGGAAAACTGAAGCAAACGGCAGATAAGAAAAAGAAGTTGAACTATCTTGTGCTGGGTGATTCGGTTGCCCGGGGCATCGGTTCAAAGCATTCCCAACATGGTTACAGCTCGCTTGTGGTAAAGGGTTTAGGGAAAGAGAGGGTTCCCCTGCGCCTCATAAATAAAGGCGTCGTTGGGCAGACCTCTAAGAAATTGTATGAGGCTGTCCGAACTCCCGATGTGGAAAGTCATGTGAAAAAGGCCGACATGATCTCCCTGACCATCGGAGGGAACGATCTGATCAAGGTAGCATTGGAACAAGATAATCGACTTTCCGTTTTGTCTGATTTTAATTCCATTCAGAGCAACTACCAAAAAAACTTAGCGGGAATCCTGTCCCATATCCGCAAAATGAACCCTGATGCTCCTATTCTCCTTACGTCGCTATACAACCCGATTTCCCCAGATGAATCCTATTACAATCTATCCAATAAGCTCCTGAAAAAATGGAACGTCGGGTTAAAAGAGGTGGCTTACCGATACTCCATGACCCATGTAGTGGATGTAAACACCCGCCTCCGAGCGGGCAAGGGTACCTGGCTTTCCGACGAGATCCATCCAAATGACCGGGGTTATCGCATGATTGCAGATGGGATCCTTCATGACATACGGTTCCCCAGCCAAACCTCGGCGAAAGCGGGAAAGTAGAACTTTTGTTTACAAATTAGGTAAGAAGACCGGCTTTCAGTCTTATCAGCCGGTCTTTTTGACATTTATCCACAATTTTTTGCTACTGAATCAACGCCTAAAACAATCGCCCCAAGACTTGCAGAGCTGTTCCACCTTCCCTTCCCTTAGTCTTTCCTCCCAAGTAGAAGCTTTGATCAGAAGCATCGCACTCTTTCTAAGCCCGCCTAAAGCCTTAATGTATTTCTTAGCTTTTATTATTTTTGCTGCCGGAACAGCATTACTTCCAAGAAACCAAGCTATCGCCCCTGAACATTTAGCAATTTTCGTCCAGCTGGGGTCTGCAACTACGGGAATGGCAGTGTTTTTATTGAAATTAATTACTTGAGTTAACTTATTTCCATCGATAATATAGTTAGTAGGGACGGGTTTTCCATTTGCACCCTTTGCCCATGCAGGGTCAAAAACACCTTGAATGATATTATCTGAGTCAACAACAAAAACTTCTCCAGTGTCATACTCTTCACCTAAGTAATCTTTTGCTGAAACTAACTTTGTCCCTTTGGGTAAATCGAGTGTGAAGCTGTACTCATGGGGTGCTGAAGCATTGTCTATTTTTATAAGAGATCGAACACTTTCATTTGTAACCTGAACAGAAAAATCCACTGGATGATTTTTATCTTCGTACACAACAGTCCCATTATCTGTTAAAACACCATTTTTTAAACCTATTTTAGGGAAGTGTATTTTTAATGAATCCATATCATTGCCATTTATAATAGGGTCAGATTCGGGGTTTTTAGGCACTTTAGTAGTACCTGACTCATTATCAGCAATAAATATATTTTTACTGTCAGAGGCTCCTTGGTCTATTAAGCCATCTACACCGGTCACCTGTTCAATTACAGAAGCAGTGGAACTAGCACCGTTATCTGATGTGGATGCTTCAGAAAAATTAGGATGAAAAACGCACGAAAACAACATAGCACCAGTAACAGATAAAGGTATTAATCTGGTTATCCTCATTGTCATAAATCCCTCCAACTTTTGCTCTTCTTTATGAAGGCTTATTAAGCATACAATAATAACTCATTGTTTTTATGCACTTATCTGTCCTTGGTGTTTACAACCACGCATTAGATAATATATAATAGTGGAAAACGGTGAAATGGGGATTTAATATGCCGACCATTTTATTTTGTTTATTTTTTGTTGTTATATTACTAGTTTCCTCTGTTTGCCGTGTTAAAAATTCTATTAAAACCACTGTTGACAAACCTGAAAACAGCCAAGAAAAAAGAGCTTTAATAAATGAGTTGAAAAGAGAATTAAGTAGTCATTTTCCGCTAGTGTGGTTGTTAACATTTATTTCTATTGTTGTTCCTATTTACGTTATGGAAAATCAAATTTTTATCAATATTGAAATAGCCTTTGTATCTCTTATTATATCGCAAGGGGTAACAGGACTGTTTTACCTATTTCGAACAAAGTCATTGCGCTTGACGTTGGCCACCTCTATTGCTTCTGGAAGTGTATTTGGTATTCTTTTCAATCTATATCCACCGAATTAACTCTACTCACATCTAGGTCATAAAGGGGGGCTAGGGAGCCTTTGCGGATGCAGAGAAGAGTCCCTCCTCAAAAAAGGCAGGATTGGTCATATGAACTAGAAAGTTGGTGGATCACTAGATTTTGTTATTATGACGGTTTTGTGATCCTTGAGTTGAGTTTTCAGCAGACTGAAAATGTTGTAGCTTTCGTATAGAACTGGATTCCGGTGGAAGGATAGGAACAACCTTTCAACAAGGGGATGGGCATTCCATGCAGCACCCTTTTACCAGCTATCAAGCATATCTCGAACGTTACCGTCTCTTCTGGTCGGAAGAGGGGGATGATCGGCCCCCGATGATGACAGAGGAGAATTTTCAGCACACCTTTCAACTTCTCCGGGAAAGTTACGGAAATTACCGGGATTTAATCAATCAGGGTCAAGAGGAGGAAGCCGCCCATTATTACGCCAATGTGATCAATAGCTTGGAGAACGATCTGGCGATCGCTGACGGATCGGACAATTTCCTGGAAAAAGGGAGATTTCGCCTCTAGCACTCAAAACCGTTAGAACCTCCGGACTGCTTCGCTGGGTTGTCGGTCCAACAGGCGCTCCGCCCACGCATTTCAAACCCCTCGGAAAAAACCGGGGGGCTTTTTTTCGTGAAGTTACAGCCGGATTCGCAGCAAGCGAGCCAGTTTTTTGCTCCGTTCCGTCAATTCAGTTTGAAGGGACTCAGATAGATGATCGTCGCTTCCCGCCAGAAGTCGGTCGAGATCGTTCAACTGTTGCAGCGCCGCATCGTTCAGGTTTTCCGTTACTCGTTTGAGGAGGGTCGTGGCAGCGTCTGCCAGGGGGAAGTCTCCTGTCCGGCGGGCATCGTCAAAAAGGAGGAAAGCGTTATTAAGGATCATGGTTGTCAGGTAGACGCGTAAACGGCGTTTGGGATCGTACTGAATGATATCGGCGATGATTGACGGGTGGTTCGTGAAAGCGGTCCAGCCACGGCCGGTTTCGAAACCGGGATCTTCCAGGGTAAACCCGCGAGAGCTCAAGGAATCAAACCCGGTATATAGCCAAGCGGAGGAGTCCGTTCGTTTTCGGAGTAGTCGAAGGCTGAGCACGGCTTCCTTCTTTCCCTTGAGGGCGGAGGAAAGGTCGATTTCCTTCCGTTCCCACCGCTCTGCCCTTCCCCGGGTAACGTCCTCTTGCCAGACCACTCGTCCGTCGATTTGGACCTGCTTGACATATTGTCCCTTTCCCAAATTGTGAGGATAAACGTCCAGGTGGGAGAAGGTGAGTCGATAATCTCCGGAACCATCGGGTCGGATGATTTGCTTTAACTCTCCGTTGACCCCGGACAAAGGGGTCCGTCCCGGTGGGATGAAAAGACAGCCGTAACCGTACCCAGATTGAGCCGTTTGGTCTTTTTGTTCCGGGAACCATTCCTTCTGCAGCACATAGGTGACCAGACCCTGGATCTTTCCTTCGGCCAGGCTGTCCATTCCGATGCCCAGACTTTCTTTGACATACTGAACGGAAGGGTTGGCTGGAGTCGCTGATAGTTTGCTGGCGTGGACCATCAGGATGAAAGGAAGATCCATCCGGGACAGAAGATGGGAGACTCGGTTGATTTGGGTTTTCAGATGTCGGGTTCGTTGGGTGTTGCGAAATTTACCATCCCGGAAGGTCATGACGACTCCGTCGATATGGGGGGCATAACGCTTCAAATACGTTGGATGGATCGCGGAATAGTAAATCTGTGGATAGAAGCGGAGCCTGGGATTCATGGCTGCCCCTGCTGCTCGCATCCGTTTTACGTAACCCGAAGAGAAAAAGGAAAAGTTATGGTTGAAATCGTCGATAACAATGCCTTTGAGGTTTTTAAAGGAGCGGGAAACTCTTCCCACGGCCCGGAACCAGGAAACAAAATCGGTCCCATAGGGTTCTGATTGCTGAGAGCGGGCTTCTGACGGAGGAACGAGATAGACCCAGACATCAATGCCAGCTTCCCTGGCGGCAGGTAAGAATTCTCTTCGGAGGTCGTCCCAATCCGTGGAGGCATGCCAGATAAGATAGAAGTACGTATTGACACCCAGCTCCTTCAACTTGCGGATTGTACGGGGGGTGTCGATGTGACGGATTCCATCCGCCCTCGGCTTCGGCTCTCGCAATTCTCCGGCATAATCCCCCAGTAGGGGAGCGGGCAGTTCTTCAGCTCGGATTGGAGGTGATGCGGGGGAGACAGAGGACCATCCCCCGGAAGAAAAGGTGAGGGCGAGAGCGAGGAGCGGGAAGAAAAAAAGCCATCCCCGGCGGATCAACAAGTCGGTGCGTCGGTTTCGGCTCATTCCAGTGCCTTCCTTTCCCATATTCCCGTTAACGTCTCCTCGAGGGAGCGGCGTTCCCCTAGTGTTTGAAAACGGGAGTTATATTATCCCGTCCTTTCAGCATGACTACCGAAATAAAACCGATTTCTTCTACCCATACTACATTAGAAGAAATCACCCTGCAGAGGAGCGTGCCAGCAGTGGATCTGTTGAAAGAATTAACCGAGGCCAACGCGGTTCCCGGTTTCGAAGAAGAAGTCCGCCGAATCATGCGCCGCGAATTGGAGGCGGAGAACTCCCGGATTGTCACCGATAAACTGGGTAGTATTTTCGGCGAAAAAGAAGGGCTGGGGACAGGCCCGCGTGTCATGTTGGCTGCCCATATGGATGAAGTCGGTTTTATGGTGACAGAGATCAACAAAGACGGATATCTTTCCTTCACCCCCCTAGGTGGTTGGTGGGATCAGGTCCTTCTCTCGCAGCGGGTGAAGGTGATGACGGAGAAGAAAGCATTTACCGGTGTGATCGGTTCCAAACCACCTCATATCCTTACCCCGGAGGAGAGAAAACGCATTTATCCGATGCGCGAGATGTTTATCGACGTTGGAGCGAAGGATGCTGAACAGGTGAAGAAATGGGGGATCCGCGTTGGGGACCCGATCATCCCTGTCTGCCCCTTTGAAATGATGCCCGATCATGATACCGTCTTAGCCAAAGCCTTGGATGATCGGTTTGGTTGTTACTTGGCGCTGGAAGTATTAAAACGCCTTTCCCGGGAGGAGCACCCTAATACCGTTATCGCCGGTGCAACGGTTCAGGAAGAGGTGGGGTTAAGAGGAGCTTCCACCGCCCCCTACGTGGTGGACCCGGATGTTGCTTTCGCTCTTGACGTTGGAGTGGCCCAAGACGGGCCCGGGAGTGATAAAAAGAACAAACCCAACCTGGGTGGGGGGGTGCTAATCACTTTCCTCGACGCGACGATGATACCCAACACACGCCTTCGCAATTTGGTGATTGACACCGCTGAAGAGCACCAAATCCCCTACCAAGTGGACACCATGACCGGTGGTGGCACCGATGCAGGGAAGTTCCACCTGTTTAAGCGGGGTGTCCCTTCCCTGGTTGTCGGTGTCCCCGCCCGATATATCCATAGCCATGTTTCCATGATCAGCAAAAAGGACACGGAGAGTGCGATCAAGCTACTGGTAGAAACCGTCAAAAAACTGGATCGCTCCACTGTCGACCAACTTACCCGGTATCAGTGATGAAGTCTTTCACATCACATCCAGCGTCTAGGTTATGGATAACCCCGGAGAAGGGATGTGGAGCTGGACTTCCGGCTCCGCGCCCGATGTTCCTCCCGAGATGTAGGTCTGTCCGCTTCGTGCCCTCCGGTTACTCCGCTGAGTGGTCGGTGCCAACAGACGCTTCGCCGGAAACCGTCCCGCCTTTGCGGTACGGAAGGACTTTCAATCTCGCCCGCCTTACGGTGGGCTTTTTCATGAAGGTCGAAGATGTTCACTGGTGCATGACCGGATGGAAACCCTCTCCTTTTCATGGTAAGATGGAGGACGGAAACAGGACAAACGGAATCGGGAGAGGGAGAGAACGGGATGGAGAAACGGGTTAACTTTCTCAATTATTTGGAAGATACCCTGTCCGGGCTTCCGAATGAAACCGCTTCCCGAATCATGGATCAGGCGGGGGGAGTCGGTCGGATTCACCTCGTCTTCGTCGATATCATCCAGGGATTCTGCGATGAAGGGGTGCTTGCCTCTCAGAGGGTGAGGGAAGTGGTGGAGCCTGTTCGGGAGTTGGCTGGTTTTTTCCTTGATAGAGGGTTGTCTGCCGACAACCTAATCTTCCTTCAGGATGCCCACCGGGAAGGGGCAAAGGAGTTTGCCGCCTTTCCTCCCCACTGTCTACGAGGCACAAGAGAAGCAGAAGAAGTGAAGGAGTTACGTCCCTTCCTCTGTCTGGAAGGTGCCCGCCTATTCCAAAAAAACGCCACCAATGGGCTGTTCGGCACCGACAGGGAAGGGAACCGTTTTTTTGATTATTTGGAAGAGCGATTCGCTGAAGGGCCGACGGTCTTCCTCGTTTTGGGGGATTGCACAGACCTTTGCATCTATCAAAATGCCATGGGGATCCGGCTGTTGGCCAATGAAAGGGATGCCGATGCCCGGGTGCTCGTCTCCGCAACCCACACCCGAACTTACGACATGCCCGTAGAGGCTGCCAGAGAAACAGGAGCAATGGCCCACGATGGAGATCTGATGGATACGGTCTTCCTCTATCACATGAAACTGAATGGGATCGACGTCGTTGCTGACATCCGCGCGGAATGATCGTTGGTTCTGCGTTTGGTTCAAGAGGGGGGCGCCTTACAAGTCGGCTTCCCTGGAACAGTGAAGAGGGAGGAAGAAGTATGCGGACTGAAGAGATGCTGCTCAATGTGGGGCCGCAGCACCCCAGCACCCATGGGGTTTTTCGGCTCGTTCTCCGGATCGACGGAGAAATCATTCGTGAAGCTCGTCCGGTCATCGGCTACCTGCATCGAGGGACAGAAAAGTTAGCTGAGGATCTCACGTACACCCAGATCATTCCTTACACCGACCGGATGGATTACCTCAATGCGATGAACAACAATCATGCTGTGGTTCATGCTGTTGAAACCCTGATGGGGATTGAGGTCCCGGAACGGGCGGAATACCTCCGTGTTATCGTCAACGAGTTGAATCGCATTGCCAGTCACTTGGTCTGGTTCGGGACATACCTCTTGGACATCGGGGCCATGAGCCCGTTTCTGTATGCTTTCCGGGACCGGGAGAAGATTGTAGACCTCTTCAATGAACTATGCGGGGCCCGTCTTACCTATAATTATATGAGGGTAGGCGGGGTAAAGTGGGACGCCCCTAAGGGCTGGATCCTGAAGGTGGCCGATCTGGTTCGCGAACTTCGGGTGAAGCAACAGGAGTATAGGGACCTGGCCGGGGGTAACGAAATCTTCCTCTCCCGAGTAACAGGAATTGGGAAATACAATGCAGAGACGGCGATCCGATACGGCCTCTCCGGACCCTGTCTGCGCTGTACCGGCATCCAGCGGGATCTGCGAAAAGATGACCCCTACTCTATCTATGATCGGTTTGACTTCGATGTCCCGGTCGCTGTCAACGGTGACTGTCGGGATCGGTTTAACTTGCGAATGGAAGAAATCACCCAAAGTCTTCGGATCGTGGAGCAGGCGGTGGAATCCTTCCCGGAGAGCGGCCCAGTTATGGCCAAAGTCCCCCGTGTCTTGCGACCTCCAGAAGGGGAGGTTTATGTGGCTGTAGAGAATCCACGGGGCGAGTTGGGTGTTCATCTGGTAAGTAAAGGAAAAGACAAACCCTGGAGAATTCACTGGAAACGCCCTTCATTCAGTAACTTGCAGATCCTTCCCCACCTTTTGGAGGGGGAGAACGTAGCGAACCTGATCGCCATTCTAGGAGCCGTGGATATCGTTCTCGGTGATGTCGATGCCTAGCTGGAAGTGATAACACGGTCCTATTGTAAAAACGATTTATACCAGCCTATGGGAAAGAAGTCACTAGTTATCCAGCGGCCTGCCGGGCCGCTGTTCTGCATATTCTTGATCCGAAAATGGGACATCCCCTGAAAGTTTTTTGGATTTTTGGACATATACTGGGGAGGACAGCTTCTTTTACACTCGTGCCCTTCCCTTTTGACAGGCGGGTAAGTATGTTATTCTATAACTATTGGCGAGTATGGAGCGAACGGGGTTGAATGATGGAACAGACCATGTTGGATCTCCTTTCACAATACGGATATCTCGGGATCTTCTTCTTTTTGGTGTTTGGGATCGTAGGATTACCTCTTCCCGACGAAATCATGATGACTTTTATCGGATATCTCGCATCGTCGGGTCAATTGGATCTCTCCCTGACTTTTATTAGCGCACTCGGCGGTTCTCTCAGTGGGATAACGATCAGTTATTTCCTGGGGGGACGCTTGGGATATCCATTTTTGAAGCGTTTTGGGAGCAAGATTTTCATCACCCGCAGACGCCTGAGGATTACGCAGTTTCTGTTCCGTAAGTACGGAAACTGGGTGCTCTTTTTCGGTTACTTCATCCCGGGTGTCCGCCATGTCACAGCGTATCTAGCAGGGATCTCTCATATGTCCTGGCCTCGTTTCGCGGCTTACGCCTATACGGGCGCTCTCATATGGTGCATGACATTTATCGGTCTCGGCTTTATGGTGGGAGCCCACTGGGAGAAGGTATTCGAATCCTTTCACCGCTATGGGGTTCTGTCTCTCTGGATTCTTGTGCCTGTTCTCGCCTATATGGTCACTCGTTTTTTCTACAACCAGCATCGGCGCTATAACTCCGTCAGGAAATAGGATCTACGGAGGTGCACGGGGTGTCCGACTTCATCCGAATCAAGCGTGTCTATGAGAAAGCGGATGAGCAGGACGGCTTTCGCGTATTGGTGGATCGCCTTTGGCCCCGAGGTCTGAGCAAAGAAGATGCCCAGATCGATTGGTGGGCCAAAGATTTAGCTCCTTCTGACAAATTGCGTAAACGATTCCATAAGGATAGGGACTTCGAAGTTTTTGCCAAGGATTACCGCCAGGAACTAACCGTTGAGAATGCAGTCCGTCTATTTAAAAAAGCAGGGAACCATCGAGTAATCACACTTCTATATGCCAGCAAAGATCAACAGCAAAACAACGCGCGGGTACTCCGCGATTTTTTGGACGAGTGTCAATCGGATCGGGAGTGAAGAGGAATGCCCAGAGTAGAAGTGACGATCGGACCTCAAAAACACGCCTTTGATATGGAAAAAGGGGAAAGCTTGTTGTTTGAAGCCATCTCACGCTCCGTGATGATTCCCTTCAACTGCACATCGGCCCGCTGCGGTATCTGCCGGGTTAAAGTGCTGGAAGGAGCGGAAAATCTGAACGAGGTGGGGGACCGGGAAATCCTCCGCCTAGGTGAGGAAAAGGTTGAACAAGGGTTCCGGCTAGCCTGTCAGACTCATGTGTTTGGGGATGTGAAGTTGGAAGTGCCCCAGCCCCGTCTCTACTAAAGGTATCGGTTAACTGCTTCATTTTTCTGTGTGATCCTCCGAGACCAGCCAAAGGTCGGATCCTTTTTTATGTTGACCGTTAAAGAGGCGGATTGCTAAAATAGAGAAAACTCCATACACACTGAAATTCCACTGGGGGTGCACCGCAAGGGTGCTGAGAGAGGCCGAGCCTCAACCCTTTGAACTTGACCTGGTTCAGACCAGCGTAAGAAAGTGGGGAATGAAACCGTTGGATCGAATGCATCGACAGACGAAAAAACGGACCGGCATCCCCATGGATGCCGGTTTTTTTGTATCCGAACCACAGCTTCACTTTATTAGCCCGTCAAAGATAGGGCTGGAGAAGCTCCTTTGGATGTGCCGCCAGGTGGCTCCCTGGGTGACGCGAATCCATCTCCGCCAAAAAACGCTTACTCAAGCTGAACTCCTTCGATGGGGGAAGGCCTTGATCGAGGAGGGAGGAATTGACCGGGAGCAGCTTACCGTAAACGGATCTCCCTGGGTAGCGGCGGAATTGGGTTGTGGAGCAGTTCATCTACCGGAGGCGGGCCCTTCTCCAGCGGAGGTGAGAAACATCCTAGGTTCCGTGGCTGAGGTGGGTTGTTCGGTCCATTCTCTAGAAGCCGCTCGTCGGAAAGCGGCGAATGGAGCAGATTATCTTTTTTTCGGTCATGTTTTTAAGACGGCATCGAAGCGGGGTTATCCCCCTAGAGGGCTGGAAGAACTGAAGGCGTTATGTGCGGGTGTCTCCCTCCCGGTTATCGCCCTCGGAGGAGTGACGGTGGAACGGATTTCGGAGCTGAAGTCGGTGGGGGCTGCCGGAGTTGCAGTCATATCGGCGATAGCTGATGCGCCTTGTCCAGGGGAAGAGGCGGAAAGGCTGGCGACGATACTCCGGGTGAGCTGGACAGAAAGGAGCGGATGGTAATGAACGACGATGTAGTGGTGATCGGGGGTGGTGTGATCGGTTGCTCCATCGCCTGGCACCTGACCAAAAAGGGGTTCCGTGTCACCGTTCTGGAACAAGACCGGATCGGTGCTCACGCCTCCTCTGCCGCGGCGGGAATGCTGGGGGCCCAGGTAGAAATGGCCTATCCGGGACCCATGGTGGATCTCTGTCTGGCCAGCCGTGCCATGTTTCCTGCAATGAGGGAGCAACTTCTTGCCGAAACTGGATTGGATATCGAGCTGAATCGGGCGGGTCTCCTCCGTTTGGCTGACACGGAGGAGGAGGCATCCCTGTTACAAGAACGCGCCCGTTGGCAACAGCAGTTGGGAGAGAGGGCGGAATGGCTGGAGAAACGGGAACTGAAGGATCTGGAGCCCTCTTTGTCAGAGGAATTATCCGGAGGTCTCTTCCTTCCCGGAGACAGCCAGGTGTCCGCCCTTCGATTAGTTCGGGCATTAGCCCAAGCTGCCCGGTTGGGCGGCGCACAATTGGTAGAGGGAGCAAAGGTAAACAGCATACGGGTTGAAGGGGGGAGGGTAGTTTCTCTGGATACTGCAGCCGGGATCTATCGACCCGATCAGGTGGTGGCCGCGGCGGGCTCCCTTAACGGTTTACTGGTCCGCATGGCGGGGGGCGCTCTTCCCGTTTTTCCTGTCAAAGGAGAATCCTTCGCGTTGCAACCCCGTAAACCATTGTTTACACGAACGCTCTTTGGACCGAACTGTTATCTGGTCCCTAAGGCAGATGGCCAAGTCATCGTCGGTGCGACGGAGAAACGGGACATGGATCCTGGGGTGACGCTGGGAGCGGTTCATTCGCTAGTGAGGGCAGCGGTGAAATTGGTCCCCGAATTGGAAGAAGGAGAGTGGCTTCGGGCTTGGTCCGGTTTTCGCCCGGCCACCCCTGACGGCCTACCGTATCTGGGGGCGATGTCGTCCCCGGGCAACCTCTATGTTGCTGGGGGCCATTTTCGCAACGGGATTCTTCTATCTGCCGTCACCGGTAAGAGCATGGCAGACTTGATTGCGGGGGAATCGGTGCCGATGCTGGAACCTTTCGCGCCGGATCGCCCCGTTTCCAGTGCGTGAATAGGAGAGGAGGAAAATACGTTGCAAATCCAGCTAAATGGACGACCGTATTCGGTTCCTGACCGAGTTCGGACCGTGGGAGAGTTACTTTCTGAACTAGGTGTGCAGGATTCCATCGTTATGGTGGAACAAAACGGTAAGATCCTGGAGCGGGAAGAACATCCAGCATCACCCCTGGAAGAGAACGACCAAGTGGAAATCGTACGATTTGTTGGAGGAGGATAAATATGCTAACGATCGGACCTTACCAGTTTCAATCCCGGCTGTTAATGGGGACGGGGAAGTTTTCCTCCCTGGAAATACAATCCCGGGCTGTTGAAGAGTCAGGTGCGGAAATCCTTACTTTTGCGCTTCGTCGGCTCAATCTGGATAACCCCCGTGAACCGCACTTTCTGGAGCGGCTGGATTTAAAAAGATACCGATTGCTGCCTAACACCGCCGGTGCCAAGACGGCGGAAGAGGCGGTTCGTATCGCCCGACTGGCGAGGGCGTCGGGAATGTGTGACATGATCAAGGTGGAGGTGATTGGAAACAGCCACACGCTGTTGCCGGATCCCATCGCGACTCTTGAGGCGACTCGGCAGCTGGTGGAAGAAGGATTTATCGTCCTCCCCTATATCGGGGACGATCCTATCCTCGCCAAACGGTTGGAAGAAGCGGGAGCCCATGCCGTCATGCCTGGAGCTTCTCCAATCGGCTCAGGGCAGGGAATCCTCAACCCGCTATATCTAACCTTTATTATCCGGGAAGCGAAAATCCCGGTGATTGTAGATGCGGGGATCGGGGCTCCATCCGATGCTGCTCTGGCCATGGAACTGGGAGCCGACGGTGTGTTGCTCAACAGCGCTGTCGCCCACGCCAAAAATCCTGTATCAATGGCCCGAGGGATGAGATTGGCGGTGGAGGCGGGCAGGCTCGCCCATCAGTCTGGCCGTATCCCGAAAAAAGAGGCAGCCTCCGCCAGTAGTCCGATGGAAGGCCTTCCTACGTGACAAAAACACGAAAGAGCGCCAAGAGAAGAAGATCCCTCGGTTTGTTGAACCGGGGATCTTTTTTGTTCACATTTTATAAGGGGTAGCTAATCGGGGACGTGCCGTCTGCCGTGGCGAGTGATTCCGCTCTGCCTGTTTTCGAGTTGCGGGGGTCGTCCGGTAACGAGAGATATTGAGGAGAATTCCCGCCGACACCATGCAGATTAATAACGAGGATCCTCCATAACTGATGAATGGAAGAGGGACACCGGTCACGGGTAGGATGGCAGTCACGACACCCAGGTTGAACAGGGCCTGAATCGAGAACATGGTGATAATACCCAGTCCGAGAAAGAGACCGAAAGAATCTGGAGCACGTACAGCGATGCGGATTCCACGGAAAATCAGGGCGATGAAAAGGAGGATCAGCATCGATCCCCCGATGAAACCCAGTTCTTCGGCTATGATAGCGAAGATGAAATCCGTCTGGGACATCGGGAGATAAGCTAGTTTTTGGATGCTGTTGCCTAATCCTTTTCCCGATAGACCACCGGGGCCGATGGCGAAAAGGGATTGGATCGTCTGAAAGCCTTTATCCGTTGGATCTTTCCAGGGATCTTGCACCACCAGCAACCGGTCGATGCGATAACTGGCGGAGAGCATGACTCCGACTAAAATTGGAAGGCCGGCGGAAAGGAGCAACAGGAGGTGTTTGATGCGTGCTCCGGCGATAAAAATAATGGACATGCATGAACCGAGCAGGATCACGGTACTGCTGAAGTGGGGTTCCAGTACAATCAGGAGGCAAAAGAGACCGATCACGACCAGAGGAGGGAGGAGCCCTCGCTTGAAGTCGTGGAGATAACTTTGTTTCTTTGTCATGATCGAAGCCGTATAGATGATTGCCCCCACTTTGGCCAACTCAGAGGGTTGAAAGCCGATAGGGCCAAGCTGCACCCAACGGTTAGATCCGTTAAGTTCCACCCCGATAAAGGGTACATATACCAACAGTAGGACGAACAGGCTGCTCAACAAAATGATACCCACATACTTTTGATACAGGGTATAGGGGATATTCGCCACCACAAAGAAGAACAGAAAGGCGATCAGGCTCCACATGAGTTGTCGTTTGAAGTAATAGTAACTATCGTTGTGATTAGTGAGGCCATCGTAATAGCTGGCGCTGAAAACCATGACCAGACCGAAACCCGTCAGCAGGAAGACGATCAGCATCAACCAGAAATCAGGTTTGCCGCGTACCATCATAATCTCCTTAATCGTGGTTTTTCAGAGGGGGTCCAGCTTGGAATTATATCACAGGTAGACCCCCCATCTTTAATTTTTCCGGTTCCAACCTCTCTTCCAGTTGCGGTATACTGGTTTTGTCTCTGTTTACCCGCAAAAACGTTTTGTCAGAAACGGGTGTTCATGCATGAAAATCAGCCGGATGCTTCGGCAGTTGGATTATCTGATGATCATTTTAATTTTGGTGTTGGCCCTTATCAGCATCGTTGCCATATCGGGGGCTACTTACTCCACCAATCCATCATTTTTGGAGAAGCAGATCTCCTGGTACATTACAGGTATTCTACTTCTTACAGCGACACTCCTCTTTGACTATCGTGTTTTAGCCCAAGGGCGGTTTGCCTACGTTCTCTACGGATTCGGGATTTTCCTTTTGTTACTGGTGATGATCCCTGGAATCGGCGTGACGGTGAAGGGAGCACAGCAGTGGATCCGCTTAGGAGGGTTCCAATTCCAGCCGTCGGAGTTCATGAAGCTTTTTCTTATCGTTTTGACTGCTAAATTGGTCAGTGAGATTCGGACGTTACCCATCTTTAACGGTCGACAGATCGGAAAGATCCTCGCCCTGTTCGCCGTTCCTATCCTCATCATCCTGCAACAGCCCGATCTGGGAACCGCTCTGGTCTTGGTCGGAATCCTAGGAAGCATCCTGCTGGCGGGAGGCCTCGACTGGCGGTATATTTTAACTGCGATCGTGTTAGTGGGGGTTCTGGTGGGGGGGATCCTAGGTCTCTATCTCTCCGATAGCCCGCTTCTTCACATCGTGTTGGAGGACCATCAGATCCAACGGATCAGCACCTTTCTCAATCCGGCTTCCGACCCCAGTGGTGCGGGTTACCAGCTGACCCAATCGATGATCGCTGTCGGTTCCGGCCAACTTTCGGGGAAAGGTTTCCATAACGGAACTCAGGCCCAGGGAAAATGGATTCCCGAGCCCCACAATGATTTCATATTTGCCGTTTATGCAGAGGAGTGGGGATTCATCGGAGGAGCTTTTCTGTTGTGCATTTTTATCTTTCTCGTCTACCGGATGATACGGGTGGCCATTCTTTGTGAGGACCGCTTTGGCTCCATGGTGATAGCTGGCGTTGTCGGAATGATCGTCTTCCAAGTGGCCCAAAATATCGGTATGACCGTGGGCATGTTGCCCATTACGGGATTGCCGCTGCCTTATATCAGTTACGGGGGGAGCTCCCTCTTGGTACAGATGGTAGCTGCTGGCCTTGTCCTCAACATTTCCATGAGGCGAGGTAACGATTTGTTGTTTACGGATTGATTGGAAGGGCTTAGCTCTGTGGTATAATACAATCGACTTCACTTGGAGGAGGTCCCACGTTGAAAGTTACCAGTGTACTCTTGAACATCAAGGAAGAGGATTTTGATCTTTATGAAGAAGAATTAACGGCCATGGGATGGAAAAAGGTGGGGAATCAGCCGGTTTTCCGCAAGGCATATGGGGAAACGGAAGTAGAAGTGAAAGAACATATCCCCACTTTCAGCGCAGAAGTTTACCTTACCGTCTCAGCCCGTAACAGCGAAGGAATCACCATTGAATCCATTCACGACATCCTCCGTGAGCTAAAGGAAGCCGACAAAACGCCGGATTAATTTGGCCCGTCTAGAACCCCTGCTACTGGTTTACCCTATAGGCAGGGGGTGTTAGAATGCCTGTGGTAAAGTGCAGCGTAGCCAACTGCCATTATTGGGGTGAAGGGAACAAATGTCAGGCGGATGCAATCATGGTGGACATCGATCAACACAGCGATGCTAAGTATCATGAAGAGATCGGGGGAGAGTTTGTCGACTCCAACCACCAGGATTACGCAGCGCGGATTTCCGCCGACACTTGCTGTCATACCTTCAAACCGAAAAAAGCCCACTAAGAATTCCTCCTGAAAAGACACCGGTCTAGGCCGGTGTCTTTTCAATATAAAAAACCCCTCCCATGGCGCGTCGGGAGGGGTTTTGAAACGCAGATTTCATCCGATGTCAGAGGGACGGGTCCTCTTTTTTTTCGGGTTGAAAATTAGTTTCAAGAGTGGAGGGGTGACCAGGGTAGTGGCGAGTACGATGATGACGGTGATTGTAAACAATTCCTTATCGATCAGGTTGCGGGTCAGGCCGATGGAAGCGACGATCAGTCCCACTTCCCCCCGTGCGATCATACCGGCTCCGATCCCGGCGGAGCTATTCCAGTTGAAGCCGGCCATTCTGGCTCCGAGACCCCCGCCGAAGATTTTGGTCAGAATGGCAACCAGGGTCAACACGACCAGGAACAAGATAATATCCGGTTTCAAACCGCTCACATCCGCGGTTACTCCAATGCTGACAAAGAAAATGGGAACGAAAAAGGAGAAAGAGACCACTTCCACTTTTTCGAAAAGTTCATGCCGGTAACGGGTGACACTGAGCATCAAGCCGGCGAAATAAGATCCGACGATTCCCGCCAAGCCGAAGAGCTCCGCAAAATAGGCGAAGGCCAGGGCTATGATGATACCAAAAGTTAGAAGTACCTCTGTTGTCATCAGATTGGATACCCAATTAAAAAAGCGGGGCAAAATCTTACGACCAATAAATACGGTCAAGATAAAGAATAGGATGATCTTAGCCAGGAGAATGACGATATCGATGACGCTCCCGCCACCGCCACCGGCGGTGAAGCCGATTACCACAGACAGGATGATGATGCCGAGAACATCATCCAGCACAGCGGCTCCGAGAATGGTAACCCCTTCTTTGCTCTGAAGCTTCCCCAGTTCCCGCAGGGTTTGAACTGAAATACTGACGCTGGTTGCGACCAGCAGGGTGCCGATGAAAATGGCAGTGGAATAGTCGTAACCGAAGACCAAACCAATGGCAAAACCAGCGATCAACGGGAAGATCACGCCTCCCACCGCGACGAGGGAGGAAGCGTAAGCCGTTTTTTTGAATTCATCCACGTCTGTCTCCAGACCCGCCAGGAACATAAGGAGAATAACCCCGACCTCCGCTAACTCCTTGATTAGCCCGGGATGCTGGGGATCGACGTGGATCCAGCCCAAGATGGCGGGACCGAGGACGATCCCGATCAGTAGTTCGCCAAAAACTGAAGGCTGACCAATTCGTTTACTCATGTGGCCGGCCAGTTTGACGGCGGCTAGAATAATTACGAGTTCCAAGAGAAAATGGTATTGTTTTAATTTGTCTATGTCTACAAATTGGTAGATCAGGTCCATCTCCTACCTCCTCTGAATCGTATATAGCCTTCCACCATTTTATCAGAGTGTTAGAAGGTGTTCACTGGATATTTGCTCTGTCGCCGCCGGTTATTTACAACTTCGTGTACTTGTAATAACCTACAAGAAAAGGGTTTCAAAAAGCCCGGTACGGAGGGATAAAAGTGGGTAAATCCAACACAGGGTTGTGGGTTGTCCTCTTACTCACGGGAGTGCTCATTGGAGGTCTTGTCATCAATTTTGTGACATCTTCATGAAACCGTATGCCGATAAATGGGCGGGAAGGAAAGTCTGGAGCTGGGATATGATATAATATACGTGGGAAGCCCTATAAAGAAGAGGTGTTGGGCACTGATGGTTCCATTCTGGCAATCTCTTCTCTTTACCGCCCTTTTGTCGTTAGTGATCCCTTTAGGGGAAGCGGTCCCTCCACAGCCGGGGGCCGTGAGACAATGCGAATTAGCTGCTTCTTCCCGACGCGGCCTTTTCGTTGCGCGTCCCACCTCTATTCGCCAGGCTAGGCGCTTTCTCAGTTATTTTCGGCAGATACGTCAACGGTCTGACGCTATACAGTATCGGCAAAGAAGGATTTGGACTATACCACGCCAGTTTCAGGGCGATACATTCTAGGAGCCAAACCGATCAACCATAAAATGCAATTTTACCATAAAAAGGAGAAATGAGCGATGAACATCCATATATTGATGCTGATCCTCGTCCTGGTGGCTTTCGTTTTGACGATTTGGGCACAGTTCCGGGTCAAGGGCAGTTTTAAAAAATGGGCCAAAGTTGAGGCATCCGCAGGGATGACCGGACAGGAAGTTGCCCGCCGCATTTTGGATCGAAATGGTCTCCGTGACGTTCCGGTTGAGCCGGTCCGGGGTATGTTGACGGATCATTATGATCCGATCTCACGCACGGTTCGTTTGTCGGAGCCGGTTTATAACAGCAATTCCATTTCCGCTGTCTCCGTCGCCGCTCACGAGTGCGGGCACGCGATCCAGCACAAGGAAGCCTATGGGGCCCTGGTGCTTCGTCACCGCATGTTCCCCGTCGCCAATATCGCGTCAGGGGTTGCCCCCTGGCTCCTTCTGGCAGGTCTGTTCCTACAAATGACCGGGTTATTTCTTATCGGGATCGTTCTCTATGCAGCCGCCGTCGCTTTTCAAGTGGTGACCCTGCCGGTAGAATTTAACGCTAGTAGCCGTGCCAAGAACATTATGATCAAAGAGGGTTTCATCCGTAATATTGAAGAGCGGGGTGTGAACAAGGTTCTCGGTGCCGCTGCTTTGACCTATGTCGCATCCACGCTGTATGCCGTACTGGAATTGATTCGGTTTATCCTCCTGTTCCTCTCCAGTGATGAATGAGGAGAAAGGGCCGATATATCAGGGGAAGTATAAAGAGAGCCGTTTTTGATACGGCTCTTTTTTTGGTACATATTTTTTTCGGGGGGTCAGATACTAACCGTAATCTTAACCATACACAAGGAGGTACCATGATGCGACTGCGTATCCAATGGCTAGTTTTCTTGATGGCCTTGACCCTCGCATTCACATCCGTTGGCTGTGCCATGCAGCGGAAGCCGGAAAGTCAACCGAGGGAACAGCAGCAAGGAGTCAGAGACGACATTGATCGGCAACCGGTGCGATACAATCGGACACGAGCCGGTCAAACAATGGAGGCGGCTGACAATGTGGCCGATTCCATCGCGAAACTAAAAGAGATCGATAGTGCGACGGTTATGGTAACCGACAACACTGCCTATGTAGGTGTGGTTTTCGAAAAGAACTACCAAGGCGGTTTGACGACTCATGTCAAGAACAAGGTAGCGAAGCGAGCGAAACGTGTGGATGACAGCTTGAAACGCGTATACGTCTCGGCCAACCCCGGTTTTGTTGATTCTCTGAATGACTATGCTCGAAAAGCCAGAGAAGGTAGACCTCTCGGCGGATTGGTGGACGAATTCATGGATCTCGTCCAGCGCACTTTCCCCCAAGGAAGGTAAGGTTTTATTCAACGAAAAGGTTTCAAGTGGCTGGCTCCTTTACTTGTCAGCAGTCTCAAGACCCGACAGGGTCTTTTTCTTTTGGTTGGGAATCCCCTTCGTGTTGTTTCCTGCCTTTTCGGGGGTATGGTACAATAGATTCTGAAAAACCCCCACATGGGGGAAAGCGGATAGCCAGAAGAGCAGAATGATCAGTGAGGGTTGTCTGATCATTCGAATTTCTGCAACAAGCCGGGATCCCCTAGTTAGAGATTGTTCAGATACACTCTCAGTCGGGCTTTCCCGATGTGTTGAATGGTTGTTGATTTCATCGATTTCCAGTAAACGGGAGGAGTGTATAGATGCAACGTTTGACACCACGAGATATTTTTAACAAAGATTTCAAAACCTCTCTCCGGGGCTATGATGTCGATGAAGTTAATGAGTTTCTTGATGTAGTAATCAAAAACTTCGAAGCCCTGCTGGAAGAGAACGTTGACCTAAAGGAACAGCTTAAAAAAGAGCGAAAGAGCAAAACAGGACGATCTGCCCCGCAGCCGCTAGCGGGTGAGCGGACCCAGGAGATCCATGATATCATGCGCCGCCTGGAGCGACTGGAACAGCATATCCTGCGCCGTTAGCAACAGAAGAACGAAAAGCGCATACTTGGGAAGGAATCCGGTTTATCCTGGTTGAGGTTTCGATTGCCAACGAAGGTGGGGAGTTGAAAACGGCGGGGGGAGCCAGATGAAAACCTGGGAAAAGATCTTGGTCGAGGCATCAGCAGCTTGGGAAAAAGAGACGAAGGAAGAGGGCGCACGGGTCGGGTGTGCCCTTTTTTGCATCCGTACGGGCCGGCAGGCGGAATTGGACGCGGGGAAGCTTTTTCTTCCTGCCTCCAATAACAAATTGTGGACGAGTATTGCAGCCCTGGAATGCCTGGGTAAGAACTACTGCTGGACTACCCGTTTTACCGTCCATGACAGAGCTTTGTGTATTCACGGAGGGGGAGATCCTGGCTTCGGTTGGGAAGAAGCTTTAATTGTGGCGCGTCACTTGAAGAAAAAAGGGATGACCCAACTTCCCCCTGTCCTCTTTCTTGATAACAGCTGGCTGACAGGTCGCCCTTGGGGAACCGGTTGGGCTTGGGATGATCTTGCTCAGGGCTATGGGGCTAGAGTGGAAAGCTTGATTATGGAAGGGAACCGAATCATATTTCGGGCTGCCCCAGAGGGGGAAGCGTCCCGTTTATCCTGGTATCCGGAACTCCCATCTGTGCAAGTGATTCCACACCTATCTTGGACAAAAGCCCGTTACTCCGACGTAACGGTTGAACGGGAAGGGAATACCCACCGCTTTCGTCTCCAAGGAAGGCTATCCCGCCGGGAGCCCGAAGTTTCAGGAGCTGTTTGGTGCGGAGCCCGTTTTTTCGCTGAGGTGTTCGTCGAAACCTGTCGACATGCCGGAATTCTTATTCCAGACCGCTGGGAGGTACGAGAGGGAGTGCCGGAATCCGGGACGAGGATAACTGTAGAATATGCTTCCCGGCCCCTTTCTAAGGTATTGCATCGTGTCAACCGGGACAGCGATAACCTAACAGCGGAGATCCTCCTACGTACCCTTGGCTTGGAAGGTAAGGGCGTAGACCATGAAACCGCGGGCTTGGAAGTGGTGAGGGAGACACTAGGGAAGTGGAAACTTACCGGCCCGGCAGTCTATACCGACGGATCCGGCCTCTCTGGCTATAATCTTTCTTCCCCCCGGGCTCTAGCGGAATTGTTGCGCACTTTCCTCCGTCGAGAGGATTTTCCCATTTTTCTCGACAGCCTCTCCCTTTACGGCGTTCATGGCACCCTGGCTGACAGGGTAGAGGAATTTCCGGCAGGGACTACTGTAGCGGCAAAAACAGGAAGTCTGGCGGGCGTGAAGACGTTGACCGGCTACTTACTCCGAAGCGGTTTACCCCGCTACGGTTTTTCCCTCATGGTGAACGGTCTCTTGGAAGAGGAGAACGGTGAGCGGCTTCAGGATATGTTTTTAGCACGACTGGCCTCTTTCCGGTAAGCCTATTCCAGAGGTTCCGTGCCGTCATAGCGGGCCCCCCCGCAAAATTCCGACCGGTAAGGTTCATCGGCAAGATTGTTGAGTCGGACAGGGTTGCCGGTGTTAGGAGAGTGGATGAACCGGTTATCACCGATAGCCATCCCGACATGATGGATAGCTCCCCGGCCCGCCTCATGGGCAAAAAAGACCAGATCCCCGGGCAGAAGCTCCTCCGTTGAAGAAATCTTCTGGCCGAAGCGGAACTGATCTCCGGCATCCCGAGGGATTGACACGCCGTTGGCTTCAAAAACCCGATGGACGAAACCGGAGCAATCAAATCCGAAAGACGACATTCCCGCCCACAAATAGGCAAGGCCCAGGAAGCGCCGTGCCGTTTCCACCCTGGCGGTGGGTGCCGTCACAGGGGGTCGGTGGGTGACAGTGATATCGCAAACCGGGATTCGTCCCTTCTCTCCCTGAGGGGTAAGAACGATCACCTCTCCGTCTTTTTCATCCATTTTGGGAAGGCGTGTCATAAAGCTGACAGTGAGAGTTTCGCCTTTTTTTAGGGTCAGATGGCTCCTGTACGCCGTGACGAAGATGAAGGGGCCTTCCTCCTGAGCGCGATGGTATTCGGCGGTAAAACCCAGATGAGCGGCAGGGACCCAACCGGGATACCCTCGGCTGTCCTTGTGTGTAAATTGGCGGGGAAGACAGACCCGGACCCAACCCTCTCGCTCTTCAAGAACCAGAGCGGGTTCCCCATAGAGGAGCTGGGATTCAAGTCGGCCATAGAGTCCTTTTCGTCTGTCGAGGTCCATCCTTCCCAGCCAGTCATGAAAACCTTCGGGGTTACCCAGTGAGGGGAGGTCCACCTCTCGGACCTTTTCGGGAGCAGTCCATAAATTGGCGACGGGAACACAGGCATAACGGATCGTCATCATTGCCTCCTTCATGATGAGTTGTGGGTCGTTCCATGTTTTCGGGAGGGAAGAGGACATCTCCTCTTTTCTCCTGATTTTATTTAAAGGGAGGAGTTTTGAGTGGAGATATCGAAAAAAATTGAATGAAATTTCTGGCATGTGTTAAATGCTAGGGGGTATTGGCAAATGCGAAAAACATGGACGGCTGTCGTGTCGATTCTGTTTCTGGTGAGTACTTTTGCTGTCGGTTGCGGTGGAGGTAAAGACGCCGGTATAGAGGAGAAAAGGCGGCAGTTGAAACTGAACCTGGCGGCCGGTGAACCGACCTCACTCGATCCCGCCAAAGCTTTTGACGGGAACTCGATGGAAGTGGTGAACAACCTTTATGAAGGATTGACACGGTTGGACAAGGATTCTAAACCTCAGCCAGCCGTTGCTGAAAAGATCGAAAAATCAGCAGACGGGAAAACTTACACCTTTACACTCAGAGATGAGGCCAAATGGTCCAACGGCGAAGAAGTGACCGCCCAGGATTTTGCGTTCGCCTGGAAACGGGTGATGGATCCAAAAACGGCTTCGAATGCCTCCTTTCTGATGAACGTCATCAAAAATGCGGAAAAATACAATGCTGGGAAGGCCAGTGCCGAAGAGGTAGGGATTCATGTCAGGGATGATAAGACCCTGATTGTGGAACTGGAGCAACCAACCCCATACTTTGAAGAGCTAACGGCCTACACTCCATTTGTTCCGGTTTATAAAAAAGGGGTGAAAGGGAAGAAATATCCCTTTAGTGAAGCAAAGGATTTTGTCACCAACGGCCCCTTCAAAATGAAATCATGGAAACATGAAGATAACATTACCGCAGTGAAAAACGATTATTATCGTAAAGCTGAAGATGTGAAGCTAGCCGGGATCGAATGGTCCATGGTGCAGGAGGGAACCACCGCCTACCAGCAATTTAAAATGGGGGAGTTTCATTACCTCGACAATACCTCGATTCCGCCTGATCTACAAAGTAAGATAATCGGAAAAGGGGAGGCAAAGGTGTCGGAGGCAGGGGGACTGGATTTCTACCGGTTCAATGTTAAAGAAAAGCCTTTTACCAATGCGAAGATTCGGCGTGCGTTCGCTTTGGCGATTGACCGTAGGGCAATTGTCGATCAGGTGGTGCAAGGGAAACAACAACCGGCCTACGCCTATGTCGCTCCCGGGACCATAACGGAATCGGGTGATTTCCGAGAAGGCGGAAATCAACTGATCCCAGAAAATAATCTGGAGGAAGCGAAAGAACTTTTAAAAGAAGGAATGAAAGAGGAAGGATTGGATAAGCTGCCCCAGATAGAAATCTTGTATAACAAGGGTGATAAAAACAAAAAAGTGGCCGAGGCCATTCAGGAAATGTGGCGGAAAAACCTTCATGCTGACGTTTCCCTGAAAGCCCAGGAAATCAAAGTGTTCATGGAAAATCGTTCAAACGGGAATTTCATCGTCGCCCGTTCCAGCTTTTTGCCGGATTACAACGATCCCTACAATTACTTGGAGAGTTTTCAAACCGGGCATCCCATGAATCAGACCGGATGGAGTGATAAGGAATACGATACGCTTCTCAAAAGTGCCTACAAGGAGGTCGATGAAAGCAAACGTATGCAGACTCTGCACCGAGCGGAGGAAGTTCTGATGGAGCAGATGCCGATTTGTCCGCTATACTTCTATAGCGACATCACCATGCAGAAGCCTGAAGTAAAAAACATTCTTAATCACCCTGTCGGTCCCAATGACTATCGCTACACAACGATTAAGGGCTAAAAAGGCTGAAAAAACAAGGGATCCCCCATTCACAAAGAATGGGGGATCCTTGCCTTATCAGGCATGGGAGCGGCGTTTGAATACCATGTAGAGCAAGTAACCCAACAATACAACAGCCACAGTAACGACGGTGATCAGGCCGAAATACTCTTCGATGAAACTTTTGGCTTTTTGGCCGAGCCAGAGGATAATGAACGCTACCAGAAAAAAGCGACACCCCCGCCCGAGAATGGACCACAGGATCAGTTCCCGTTTTTTTACCTGGCTCATTCCCGAGGCGATCGTAAACACTTTATAAGGGATGGGGGTGAACCCGGCAATCGCCAGCGTGAATCCGCCATACCGGTCGAAATAAGCTTCCACTTTCTCCACCGTCTCCTGCTTAAAAAAGCGCAACATCACAGGGCGGCCAAATCGACGACCAATCCACCAGCCAAACACAGCACCGGATACCGAACCGATGGTGGTAACCAGGGCGAACCATAGAGTTAGTTCAGGCTGCGCGATCCCAAGAGCGATGAGAAGTACATCCGGAGGAATCGGAAAAAAAGAAGCTTCAGTAAAGGAAACAAAAGCCAAACCCCATGAGCCATAAGCAAGGCACCATTCCACAATCGCATCGAACCAGTATGAAATCATGAAGTTCTATCCTCCCTGTTCTCATGCCCTTTTCATCTTAGCATGGGCCTGTTTAACCCACAAGGAGTTCACTCTTTGTTTTGGATTTTTCCAATCGATGGAGATCACAGGCGCTGTCACCGTATTCGGTTTTGCATCAAACTGCCATTTTACCTGGTGCATCTGGGAGCATACTAAAAACAGATCGGACAGAGGGGAGGGATATCCCATGAGCAAGAACAAGAAAAAGCATCAGAAAGAGAAGGATAAACGCCATTTTGAAACGCCAGTGGCTGTTGACCAGCCGACAGACTCCCCGGATGTGGTGCGGGTGGATGAGGAGATTGGCGATGAATTTCCCGCTGCCGACGAAGTGACTTATCGGGGTAGAATGTCGCCGGAAGGCGGAGTTGACGAAGTGGAATATAAAGGAGAGGACCTTGACCGCGCGGCGGATCAAGTACAGTTTGGCAGCGGTGTCGGTGCTTTCGGAAATGACGATGTTGAATTTGGTCAAGATACCGAAGAACAACGCCCCAGAAGGAATGATGACGTAGAGGCAGCTGCCGAGGTAGCTCCAACGGCGGGTCCGATGGCGAGGGAGAGGGACGAACAGGGTGCACAAACTCAGGATCAGGGCAACGTTCTCGGAACGGTCAGTATCATCCTGTCCGTACTCGCCTTTTTCCTGGTCCCCTTCCTTTTGGGCCCAGCTGGAATCGTATTGGGCATTATTAGCGCCCGGCGTGGCAGCAGACTGGGTTGGTGGGCAGTAGGCCTCGGTTCTGTAGCGATCATTCTGACGGTGTTTATCGCCCCGATTGTGGGCTTCTAAACAAGGCGAAATAAATAAGCCACCCCATACCGTGATGGGGTGGCTTCCGCCTGTTAAGGAGGAATCGAAAAAAACTTGCTCTCCGAATTTATATCATGTTATAATAACAATTGTCGCTACAAGGAAATGGACGATAAATATCAGGCGGATGTAGTTCAATGGTAGAACTCCAGCTTCCCAAGCTGGTAACGCGGGTTCGATTCCCGTCATCCGCTCCAACGTAAAGACCGCTGCACTTTTTCGTGTAGCGGTCTTTTTATCATTCCTCTGAGGGGAAAGAAATGACTGGGGTGGACAAGTCCATGCAGGTGATGGAAAATAAAAGTTGAAATAGATTGAAAAAGGGGGAGGGGACATCATGAAAGCGAAAGAGGAGATTTTGCAGGATTGGAAGCGTTCCCGTGCCTACACCGAAAGCATCTTGGATGCCATGCCGGAGGAAAAAGGAGATTATAAACCTGCCGGGGATGTCATGAGTTTTCGGCAGCAACTTCTCCATATCCTATATGCCGAAGAATGGTTTCTGCGCGGGATGATCGAGGGGAATTGGGAAAAGAGTTCGGCGTTTGCCCCCGAAAACCACCCGGATCTTGCTGCTGTCAAAGATGCTTTTCGGACAACCACCCCCCTGCATGAGAGTTGGATCAGCCAGATCGAAGACTTGGAAGCAAAGGTGAAGACCCCGATTTCGGAGCAACTTATTACCCGGAAAGCACTCCTGATGAAGTTGATCCTTCATGAGGCCCATCATCGGGGGCAATTGGTCATCTATCTTCGTATGAACGGATTAACACCGCCGTCGTTTCGAATCTAAAGGAAATCGTGGTTAGGGGATTCAATTCGAAGCAGCAGGAAAAGGGAGGAGATTGCATGGATCGGGACCAGTATGTGAACGAATGGTTTGCTCAAGAAGATGATGTCCTGCAATCGATCACTGTCGGACTGAAAAAGCGGGAGATGCCCCAGATTTCTGTGCCTCCCTCTGTCGGTAAAGCCCTCTATATGTTGGTCAAAATTTGCGGGGCCCACAATGTGTTGGAAATTGGGGGGTTAGGGGGATACAGTTCTATCTGGATGGCTCGAGCATTGCCGTCAGATGGCCATCTCATCTCTCTGGAGATCAATCCGGACCATGCCGCTTTCGCCGTTGAAAATGTTGAAAAAGCGGGCCTTTCAAATAAAGTGCGCTACCAAGTGGGAGATGCCCGAAAAAGTCTGGAGTCTCTGGAGTCCCAGCGAAAACAGTTTGATTTCTTTTTTATCGATGCGGATAAAGAAAGTTATCCTTATTACCTGGAGAAAGCCATCCGGATGAGTACCCCAGGTGCCCTCATCGTGATGGATAATATGTTCCTCCAGGATCGCATTTTTGACTCCTCGAATCAGGACTCTGATGTGGAGGGAATCCGACGCACCAATAACCTTCTCTCCCAGGATGAACACCTGGATGCCACCCTGTTGACGGTGGGAGATGGGCTGGCCGTCGCTCGGGTCAAATAATCGCTACAAAAACCTAGAAAGGGATTCCTGCCTGAAAATCAGGTGGGATTTTTTGCGGTTGCCCCCTTGGAGGAGAGGGAATAACCCGATGGATTTTTCACATGAAAGGAGAATGGGATGTCTAACCAGCTGCCACAGCTTGCACACGATCCGGGGCATAATCAGTCGGGATTTCTCGGTTGGATTGAAAAAACTGGGAATCGACTGCCCCATCCTTTTTGGCTGTTTACAATCCTCTCTCTTATCGTGATCGTTGCTTCCTGTTTATTAAATAGCCTGGGAGTGGAGATGAAGCATCCCGATCCCGATGAGGGGATGATTCAGGTCAAAAGCCTGGTGTCCGATGAAGGAATTCGTTGGCTGGCAAAGGGTATGATTGATAATTTTGTCGGTTTTGCTCCTCTTGGCCTGGTAACCGTGCTGATGTTCGGGATCGGCCTGGCGCAGGAAGTTGGCTTTATCCAATCATGCCTCCGTCTTTTCATCATGAAGATGCCTGGGCGTCTCCTGACGTATTCGACGGTTTTTGCGGGTATTATCGGAAACCTGGCCTCTGACGCTGCTTTTATCATCATACCGCCTCTAGCGGCGATGATGTTCTATGCGGTGGGACGTCACCCTCTTGCCGGTCTGGCTGCCGGGTTTGCAGGTGTAGGCTCAGGATTTACCGCCAATCTATTGATCACCCCGACGGACGTTCTTCTCTCAGGGATTGCGACGGAAGTTGCCTCATCCGTTTATAAGACAGCAGACGTTACGCCGGTGGACAACTACTTTTTTATGATTGCCTCGGTTCCGGTCCTGACCTTGGTCGGAGGGTTGGTCACTGATAAGATCGTGGAGCGTCGGCTTGGGGTCTATAAACAGGAGGTGGACGTGGATATTCACGAACTAAAACCGGAGGAGAAAAAAGGGTTGCGAGCCGCCGGATGGACGATCCTAATCTATGGGGTTCTGCTGGCGTTTACCGTCGTCCCCGAGGGAGCACCCTTGCGAAACCCCGAGACCGACGGGATTGTTCCCTCTCCCTTCCTGGATGCAATCGTTCCCTTTACCCTGTTTTTATTCATCTTCGGGGCTGTTGCTTACGGGATCCCTGCCGGCAAGATAAAAAACGCCGGTGATATCCCTGAACGGATGGCCAACGCGATGAAAGACTTGGCCCACTATTTTGTCCTTATCTTTGCCGCCTCCCAGTTTGTCGCCTATTTTGAATGGAGCAACCTAGGGTTGTGGCTTGCGCGGAGTGGGGCGGATTTCATCCAGTGGCTGGGCCTTGGATCCATCCCAGCCTTAATCGGTTTCATCCTGCTGCAGGCGTTTCTCAATTTATTTATTTTTAGCGGATCGGCTCAATGGGCGCTGATGGCGCCGATTTTTATTCCGATGTTGATGGTGGCCAACCAATACGATCCGGCTTTGATTCAGGTTGCTTATCGGATTGCGGATTCTTCGACCAATACGATTACGCCGCTAAATCCGTATATCCCTCTCATCCTAACTTTCATGGCTAAGTATGATAAGCGGGCGGGCTTTGGAACCCTCTTTTCAATGATGCTTCCTTTCGCCCTCGCGTTCCTCGGAGTCTGGACGGCCATGTTGATTCTTTGGATCTTGTTGGGCCTTCCCCTTGGTCCAGGTGTGGAACTGTTTCTAAATTGATTCAGTATGAAAAACACCTCCGCCAATAGCGGAGGTGTTTTTAGACTGTTACGATCCGATGCCTTCTAGTTGAACGTCAATATTGCCGCGGGTAGCTTTGGAGTAAGGGCAGACCTCGTGAGCGGCCTTTACGAGCTTCTGGGCTTCTTTATGGGAGACGCCGGGAATCTTGACGGTGAGCTTCACGGCCAGCTTGAATCCGCCGTCCGCATCATCCTTGCCGATGGATACATCGGCGGTGATTTCCGGATCCTTGTCCAGCGTTACCTTGTGTTTTCTGGCCACGAGGGCGAGAGCGCTTCCGAAACAGGCAGAGTAGCCGGCAGCGAAGAGTTGCTCAGGGTTAGTAGCTTGTCCGCCAGAGCCGCCCATCTCTTTTGGCATGCTGATATTCAGATCTAGAATGCCGTCTGAAGACTTCACACGGCCGTCCCGACCGCCAACAGTTGTGGCTCGGGCAGTGTATTGGGGTTTCATGTCAGATGCTCCCTTCCCTTAGTTCTACCCATACTCTTACCGCCCAGCCCTTTTTTCAAACTTGGGGGTAAATCGTACCGTAAGCGGATAGCCGCTCAAGTCAGGGGAGGAGTCGTTTCAGTCTAGGATGCTCCCGGAGTTTGTTCATTTGTTTCGATACCAAAGGATAGCGGGCTTCCAGGCGATCAAGCATTCGTTTGGCCCAAGGGGATGTTTTTGACAAGATCAAGAAACCGAGCATCAGGAATACAACACCGTGTAAGACGGGAAGGATGATTCCCGCGATACCGAGCAACACGAAAAACCATCCTAATATTTGACCGCAGATAATTTTGAACCGTTTTTTCGTCATGGGATGAAAACCACTTCTCTTTCACAGATTTAAAGTCGGTAAGACGGGGCTTTATCTATTATTTACCCCCTGGATCTTTGTAGTCATGCTTGCTTTTCTTTCACATGATTCAACGGAATTGGGGAGAAAAGGGTGTCACTAAATAGGGGAAAAATTCAGCTTTGCCGCCATATACTCAAACGAGGGGACCGTATTTCATAACGGGCCGGGAAGGCGCGTATACATGTGTCGGAGGGATGCGGCATGATTGTGGCGGTGGATTGTGGAAGAAGTTATGTCAAAGTGATCACAGAGGGGCAAGCCTTCCTCTTTCCCAGCAAAGTAAGTGGTTGGAGGCAACGGAATTATCGGCAGGATTTGGCAGGGGACATTGAATTAGAATACCAGGGAAGGCGTTGGTTCGTCGGTAAACTGGCGGAGAGGGAGGGGGAGTTCACCCGGCAGGCGATGCAGGAGACCAAGGCGGTGGAAGAAACCCTGATCCTGACCATGGCCGGTCTACACTTGGCGGGCAGCCATGGAAAAATCATCCTGGTGACGGGACTTCCCATCGGTAACTTCACCGATGTTGAACAGAAGGCGATTAAACGGCTCCTGGAGGGACCTCACCATGTCAAGTTGAACAAGGTGGAGCGAACCTTTTATGTGAAGAAGGTATACACCACGATCGAGGGGGGCGGCGCCTTTTTTTCCGCGCCTCGGATGGGACTCGTTCGCATCATCGATGTCGGGGCCAAGACGACCAACTATGCCACATTCCGGGATAAAGTATTTATCGACCGGGAATCGGGAACCCTGCCGATCGGATGGGAGACGGTCAAGGTATCCAATCTTAAAGAGATGGCCGACCTGATCGCGGGAACCGTTTCTAAAACTTGGTCTAACGGAGATATTGTCATGTTGGTTGGAGGCATGGCGAGGAAACTGGAGCCCTTCGTCCAAGATCATTTCCGTCACGCCTTTGCTTTGGAGGACCCTCAAATGGCTAATGTCCGGGGCTATTTTGAAATTGGGAAGGCCATGATTCGGTGAGTTACAAGAAAATGAAGTGTGTCTCCTTTGACATGGCGGAACGGTCGGACCGAGCGCTTTACGATATGGTTAGTCGAAATAGGGAAGATTTTAGTGATCTAGTGAAAAAACTTCTTTTTTCCTGGGCTTATGGATATCAGAAACCGGAGAAAGAAGAGCCTCGGGATCAAGGGGAAGACATACGTAACAGTGGAGTCCCTTTCGGGTGAAAAAGCAGGCGATAGAAGCCTGCTTTTTTCATGGTTTCGAAAGGATTCATCTCGTTCATTGTGGAAATGGATCCATGAAGTTTTTGCATTTCGGATAAAAAGGAGGCGATCTGATGGGAGCTGTTTTGGAACAGATAAGAAAAGAACTGAACAGGAAACAAGTGGAAGAGGCTCTCCGCTGGTTCGCCAACGTCCGATCCGGCAAAGAGGAGCCCCATCTCTGGGATGAACGGGATTGTATCCTAAAGGTATTCGATGTCTTGAGCCCCATTCTAAGCGATGTTCTCCAGGCTCCGGAAAAAACTCGCGAAGGTCTGCTCAAGGGGCTGGGCGGGGCAGAAGAAGGGCAAGATTTCATCCGATCTATGGATCAGCTCCTTTCTTGGCAAGGGTTTATTCAGCGAGACGATTTTCGGGTTTTTTTAGAGCAAACCTCCACCTGGAAAATTCAGCAGTTGTTTGTCACGCTGTTTGACAAGAGCGCAGCCCTAAAAGCCCGTGTCCGCTCCTTTCGGGAAGAAATCAATCGGATCTACGGAGAGTATCATGAAAGAGGATGGTTTCCCGCGGGGAAAAAAGAGTCTCCCAGCATCAATCCCAGGCTGATCGCGCTGCTTTTGGCCGCCTGGGATCCAGATCGCTATATCCCATACCGCCCGAAGGAGTATAGCGATTTTTTGGCCAGTATGAACCTCTCTATCCCCTACTGGGTAGAAGACAAATATGAGCTGTTCGTCGAAACGGCCCGATTCATCCTGGATGAGGGACGAGCCGGCGGCTTTCCCGTTTTCGACCTGGTCGATGTTCATCACCTGATCACTCTTTACGGAGACGAATCCTTCTCTGCAAGAGAATCAGATCCATTGATACAACCCGTATACTCCCTTCCCAGGCTTGCGGCGGATACCTACCGGAGCGAAGAGGAACTGGCGCTGTGGGTGAAAGCGGTCCACCGAAAAGGACAGGCCATTCTGTACGGGCCCCCCGGCTCCGGTAAAACCTATCTCGCCGAAAAATTGGCAGATCACCTGATTGGCGGGGGTGACGGGATACGCACATTTGTACAGTTTCATCCGGCATACGCCTATGAAGATTTTATCCAGGGGATTCGACCGGTTCCCTCCCGGGACGGGTCTCTCCACCATCAGATGGTACCGGGACGATTTGTGGAGTTTTGCCAGGAAGCGAGGGACAAAAAAGGGATTTCCGTTTTGATTATCGATGAAATCAATCGGGCCAACTTGGCGGAGGTCTTTGGCGAGCTAATGGTTCTTCTGGAGTACCGTGATCGGGAGATCCCACTGGCTGGCGGAGGAACGTTGCGTGTTCCGCCTCAAGTTCGCATTCTTGGTACGATGAACACGGCGGATCGGTCGATCGCTCTCGTGGATCATGCTCTACGCCGGCGTTTCGCTATGATACCACTCCGGACGGATTACCATATCCTAAGACGGTACCATGGCCATCGCGGACACGATGTTGAACCGTTGATCAGCCTTTTGGAATCGGTCAACCGACAGATTGCAGATTCAGATTTTGACATTGGGGTTTCTTTTTTTCTGCGTCCGAATCTCCCGACGGAATTGGAGGGAATTTGGCGAATGGAGATCGAACCGTACCTGGAGGAAGTTTTTTTCGATCAACCTGGCACAGTGGATCGTTTTCGCTGGCGCGAAGTGGAATGTGAACTGCGGGATGCGTGAATGGATCACGCTGACTGAACACGAGCCGGTCACCTTTCCACGGGAAGCTTGGAGCGATGAAGCGGGAACGATCCTTTGGGAACAATACGGCAAGCAGGTGGCTGTTGAATTCCCGTCTCCCAAAACAGGACACCGTTGGCAATTGGTTTCCCGAGGCTGGGCGGGTATCCTGCCCCTCACCCGCGAACGGGGGCTCCGTCTATTGCCAAAGGTTCCGGCCGACCA
Organism: Salinithrix halophila; assembly: GCF_042650125.1. Classification (NCBI taxonomy): domain Bacteria; kingdom Bacillati; phylum Bacillota; class Bacilli; order Caryophanales; family Thermoactinomycetaceae; genus Salinithrix; species Salinithrix halophila. Next base: position 267,925 of record NZ_JBHSAP010000009.1, on the reverse strand, counting down.
TCTATTTCAGATGTTGGCGGAAGTCTATGGATTCACCCGTTTCCATTTTCCCGAGGGATTGGCAGAAGCGAAAAGCCTTGAGGGATTCGCTGACCAGTTGGTGGAGCACCTTGCCCGCATGGTCATTCACCGCTCTCGGAAAGGGTTGTACCGGAAATATACGGAAAAGCGAGGGCGATTGGCTGCGATCCGGGGCAAGTGGGAAGCATCCGCAGATGCGGGGCGTTCAGGAAAGATGAGTTTCCTTTGCCGTTACCGGCGACTGGAAGCCGATCATGAAGAGAATCAAATCCTGGCTTGGACCCTTTATCGGTCTGCGCTCGGTTCCTGGCTGGGAAGAGAAGCGCGGCGTGAGGCCCGGCGGGCATTTCACGCCCTCTGGGGGGAGGTCACCCTGCGCCCGGTGCAACCCCGAGACTGCGAAGGGCGGCACTACCATCGGCTTAACAAGGATTATGAAGCCATGCACACTGTCTGCCGCCTGTTCCTTACTCATATGTTCCCCGGCCATCGGGCAGGGGAGAATCAGGTGGTTCCTTTCCTTATCGATATGGCAGCTCTCTACGAGCGGTATGTCGCTGCCTGGTTATCCCGCCGTCTTCCGGAAGGATATCGGCTCAATGTCCAGGAGCGAGTCCGGCTTGGGGACGGGGAAGACGTCCATTTTGCGATCGATCTCGTGATCCGCCGTCCTGACGGTTCCGTCCACTCTGTGCTGGACACCAAATACAAACGTTCAGCCCAGCCTTCTGCCGCCGATTTGGCTCAGGTTGCCGCTTATGCTCTGACCCGCAAGGCGGATGAAGCTATCCTCATCTATCCGATGGTTCAGAACCATTCGTCGTTCTATCAGCTTGGTGACATCCGAATCCGGGTGCTCCCTTTTTCTTTGATGGGAGATTTGGAGGCGAACGGAGAGCGGTTGGTGAAGGAATTGTTTCAAAGAGAGAGCTCCATCTAAAAAAGACAGCCTGCTTCGGCAGGCTGTCTCTTTAGGTAAGATCAAATAGGATTCTGCTGAAAATCGGCCCCCTCTGCCTTTGAGACGTTCAGGACCCGGAAGCCCCGGGTTTCCAGGTTCTCATGGATGGCTGGCACATGCTCTGTGGGGCTTACCTTCAGCATAATGCGACGGGCGGCGGAGTCACCGGCGTCGAAGGTGACGAGACTGATGATATTGACGTCAAAGTCTTTCACCGCTTCTACGATGTGCTCCAGCTCGTGGGGGGCATCTAGAACGACGGCAAGGAGAAACCGCACACCGGGGAGATCATGGCCGTAAGTGGAGGCGAGGGCTGCCTCGATGTTGCTGATCTTCACGATGCCGAGAAAAGTGAAGCCGTCTTCATCGACGACGGGAACGAAGGGATAGCGGACGATGACGGGAAGGGTCTCCTCGAAATCACTGTCGATGGATATCGGGTCCATGGCGTGGTAAGCGTCTTTCACCGCTTTTTCCTCCAAGCTGGTTAAGAGGCTGTCATTTTCGAGGAGGGATTTCATGACGTAACTGTAACCGGTGATACCGATGAACAGGCCTTTTCCGTCAACGACGGGGATAGAATCGAGGCCATATTTCTCCAAGACCTTTAATAGTTCCCCGATAGAGGTTTCCGGTGTCACGGTGGCGATCTCTTCTCGTGGGGTCAGACATTGTTTGATAAACAACATGTATCTCCTCCTGTCGATCGGTTCCCCTCCTAAATTTCGTCGTTGCCGGGCAATCTCCTTTATTGGAAAAAAAGATAAACGGTTGGATCGGATGTAGATTTCATCGGGGAAAATTCAAAATCGTTTGTTGACGACTCCGATGGATTTCGATAGCATTGAATTAGTATTCACTCACTATCGTCGGTCAATCGATTCCACGATTGGCGGGTGAAGGAGATGAGGTTGTGATCGACTACAGCCAGTATGAGGACGGAAATGCGGTCAATTGGTATGAAAGCGATTACACCATGAAGCGCTATCTCCGACGATATCTGGCCCCTTTCCAGGAGTGGGGAGAGAAGAATCTTCTTCGTATGGGAGCGTACGCTGCCGGCCCCATGGATACTAGGGCCCGCCATACGGACCGGGGAGGAAAGCCCAGGCTCATCCGGTATGACCGTATGGGGGAGGAAGTTAACGAGGTCTGGTATAACGAGGGGTATTTGGCTACCGTTGCAGAAGGGTTTGAGTCGGGGGTGGTCGGATGGCGCTATCGGGAAGATGTTCCGGCAAAAATCCCCTTTTTCTATACCCAGCTTCTTCACATGTTGATGTCTGGGGCAGAGACGGGGTTCACGTGTCCGGTTACGCTGACCATGTCTGTTGCCTTCGTCTTGGAGAAGTTCGGCAGTGACGAGCAGAAAGAGAAGTATCTTTCTCCCCTTGTCAGCATGGATCGCAGGATCTTGGAACAAGGAGCCACTTTTCTGACAGAAGTTCAAGGGGGCTCGGATGTGGGGGCGACCCAGACCCGCGCAGTCCGGGTGGGGGACCATTGGCTCCTTACCGGGCAGAAATGGTTTGCCAGCAACTGCGACGCTGGTGTGGCCATTACCCTCGCGCGGGTTTCTGATGAGCCGGGAACAAAGGGGTTAGGGCTTTTTCTCCTTCCTCGTTTTCTGGACAACGGGAAAAAAAACAACATCACCATCCGTCGCCTTAAGGATAAGCTGGGAGTTCGGGCGGTAGCCAGTGGGGAATTGGAGCTGAACAAGGCTCAAGCTTTCCTCATTGGTGATCCAGGTAAAGGGTTCAAATATATGGCAGAAGCCCTAAACGTTTCACGAATGTGTACGGCATCAGGGGCGCTGGCCATATCCCGCCGGGCGTTCCTGGAGGCAGCCATCCGTACCTCGAAACGGTCGGCATTCGGAAGCGTCTTGGCGGATTACCCTATGGTGAGGCAAACCCTTCTGGATATGGCAACGGATATCGAAGCGGGTTGGGCTTTAGCGGCTCGGATGCTGCTTATGATGGACCGTTGCCATACATACGGAGAACAAACCGAGGAGAGAAGCGCCCTATTACGTCTTCTTCTGGCCATGAGCAAGTATCGATTGAGCGAAAATGCCGTTATCCACGCAAAGCAGGCCTTGGAGCTCTTCGGAGGAGACGGCTATATCGAGGAACATGTAACTCCACGTCTTTTGCGGGATGCTCAGGTGAATACCGTCTGGGAAGGGCCTTCCAACATTATGGCACTGGAAATCCTCAAGATTTTGGGGAAGGAGGCAGTCCGGATAGGTGGAGGAAGTGCCATTCTGGATAACCTGCGGAAGACGCTGGAAACGATCACGCAGCCGGAGCTAGGGGCAGCCGTTCAGTGTGTGAGAGATCAGGTGGAGGAGGTGATTCTTGATACCCAGTACCTCCTTGGTGCTGATCCAATGGTGCAGAATGCACATGCTCGGCGTTTAGCCGACAAATGGATCGACCTCGCTAGCGCCGTATATCTCTTGGAAGAAGCCGATTACGACAAGGAGACGACGGGTTCGTTTCGGCTGGCGAAAATCGCCGGATACTATGTGGACCGAACCTACTGTCCCGATGTCTATGATATTCGCAGCAGAGTGTCTCCAGCGATCGATCTTTTCGATGAGGCGGTTCGTTATAAGGGAGAAGCCCTGGAAGGACAAAAAGCATGGGAGTGAGAGAAATGAAAGGACAAACCATTATTGTCACCGGTGGATCCAGCGGTATGGGAAAGGCGATGGCCACTCGTTTTTGTCGCGATGGAGCTAATGTGGTCATTACGGGGCGGAATCCTGAGAAACTGGAGGCGGCCCAGAATGAAATGTCCTCGCTGGCGGGGCAGGTTCTGACTGTTTCGATGGATGTACGAAAGCCGGAGCAGGTGGAGGAGACCGTGCAAAAAGCACGGGAAACCTTTGGCCCTATTGATGCGCTGGTCAACAATGCAGCGGGAAATTTTGTCGTCCCGGCAGAGGAACTCTCCGCTAACGGCTGGAACGCTGTCATCGATATTGTCTTGAACGGTACATGGAACTGTACACAGCGGGTGGCTAAAGATTGGATCGCTGAAGGAAAGTCTGGCTCCGTGGTAAATATCGTCGCCACCTATGCCTGGACTGGGGCGGCTGGCGTGGTTCATTCCGCCAGTGCAAAAGCGGGAGTACTGGCGATGACACGGACACTCGCAGTGGAATGGGGTCACAAATACGGCATACGCCTCAACTGTATCGCTCCTGGTGCTGTAGAGAAAACAGGCGGAGTGGAGAAATTGATCCTCGATGAGCGTATGCACAAGCGGGTGTTGGCGGGCATTCCCGCAGGCCGGTTCGGCAAGTTGGAGGAAATTGCGGGAGTGGCAGCCTTCCTCCTTTCCCCGGATGCCGCCTACATTAACGGTGACTGTATCACGATGGATGGCGGCCAGTGGATAAATGGTGCGCGCTTTATCTGATAAGGAAGAGGGCGTCCTTCCCTTCTGAAATTTTTTGAATGGATGTTTATTGGATACAACAGCGGGTATGGAAGAGAAAGAGAGTTTGTATGGCCGTGTTAACCGTCATACAGACATCTCTCTCATTCCCGCCCTTTTCTAGATAGAGCCGTCCCTCTAGGGGGTCGGCTCTTTCAGTGTAACGATGAGGTGTAGAGGATACGGTTAACAATGGATTCAGCGATGTCAATCCGTCAGGGGCAGCCGAACCCATAAGATCAATTTTTCGTTTATAGGGATGGATAAAAACACGGGTCTGCCGGGAATACATAGGGAGCAAGAGAGAGCTGACTAGGGAGAACCGGAAAAAAGGAGTCGTTGCAAGCGTGGTTGTATGGATGACGTCCATGATGATATTCGTCTTAACCACACCTAGCCCGGATACAGGGGTGATGATAGAACACCCTGTTATACAGGACCAGATCTTTTACCCCGCTTTGCCGAGGAAGAAGGGGAAACGCCCGAAAGAAGCGGCAGAACGATCCGACGACGATAGCCAAATCCAGACAGGCCACTGTCTGATCACCGATCCGCAGACGGGTCGGGTCAAAGGAGTGCGGATCCACGCGAGATTGAAAGACAGGAAAACGAGTTCCGGCACATGGCATTTTATTTATCCTATTTACCAAAGAGTGAAAGGGATTGATGGAACCCACCGATTGGAAAGGAGGCACCGGAGAATTCCCTCCCATGATGGGGAAGTTTTCTTGTCTATGAAGAATCCTGGTAAACGGAGGATTATCATCACTTGGAAGGATGAATCCACCGGTAAGGAAAAAGCGGAGTCCAGGCGTTACGATCTGGTCATCCCCGGAATCCAGATGAAGGCTGATCGAAAGGACGAACACGGTCCCACCACGATTCGGGCGAGAGTCGGCGGTAAGAAGGTGAAAGGGGATTGGTTTCTTGCGGTGGCTCGTATGAACGGAAAAATTCTGCAATTCCACCAGGGGGAACCCCGTTTTACCCTTGCTTTGATAAAAGGAAAGTACCTCGTACGCACGGTCTTCAACGGCAAAGTGGACGGAAGTCCGGTGGCGATTCACGAGACAAAGCGGTTGTGGGTTCGTGAGGGGAAAAGCGGAACTTACCGTATTAATCAAGCCTACGACAACCGGTTCGTCACTCCTGCAGAGGCTACTGAAGCCGTCAAAGGAATGGTGGAGAGCGGCCGTCTCTCTGATCCCGAACATAAATACGCCGCCCGTAGGGTTGTTTACTATTGGGCTGTTGCCTGGCTGTCCGTTCTCCTGGTCGCCGGTCTCCTCTATTTACGGGTTCGGAAGAGGAAATCCCGCCACTGATCCGTCCCGCAATACCATCCTGGAGGTTTGGATCGGGGTGGAATCGGGGATATCAGTGAAGTCGGATGAAATGCAAAGGGGAGCGGTCACATGACAGAGGGTAGAGATCGGCTGGAAGAGCGATTGCAGATGGAGATTGACCAACTGGAACGGCTGAGGCTCGAGATAAAAGAAGCAGTTCTTGAAAATTGGAAGGAGAGTTTTCACAAGGAGTTGAGGGAAAAGGTGAAATCACAGAAACGAGTAATCGCTCAATTGACCGAAGAAATACAGAAAAGCAACCGGCTGGAAGCCTAAAGGCGGTACACGTCCCATGAGTGATAGATGGAAAACAGACCATGTGAAGGAAAGCATAATTTGTCTTGATCCGGGTCACGGGGGCGTGGAGTATGGGGTGAAAGCCTATGGCCTCTCGGAAAAAGATGTCTGTCTGGATATGACCCGTCGCATCGCGGCCTATCTAAACCGGCATGGAAAGGTGAGAGGCCTTTTGACACGGGCAGGGGATACGGCTCTTGATTGGAGAGAGCGAATCCGGCAGGCTGAAGACATAGAAGCGGACTTATTGTTAAGCATTCATACAAACGGTTCCGAGAACCCCATGGAAGCAGGTTTTGAGACCTATATCAGCGGCTGTGCAGGCCTCGACTTGCGATCCCTTCAGGCGCGCCTTCATAATCACGTGGCGGCTTTCCTCCGTCCTTTTGGCATCTGGGACCGGGGGAAAAAATATGATTCCGAGTCCTATAGAGGGTGGATACCCCTCCTGGAGGAGGCTCCCTGCCCAGCGATTCAACTGGAACTGTTTTATCTTACCCATGCGGGAGAGAAGAGCTGGTATCGACACAGCCGATTCCGCGATGCCCTGGCTTTTACCATCGCTGAAGGCGCTGCCCTTCTTCTTCAACGGGAGAATCGCCTCCCTGTACGGTGAAAATTCAACCCGAGCGAAGCCCCGCCTCAGACGGGGCTTCCTTTTTTGAAATGGATTCATACTTGGAGCTGTGGCTATAGAGCGGATGGGATATCAATGCAATGCGAAACGTTCTTTATCGGAACAAGGGCTTCGTCCCCGAAGTTAGCCAATTTTGCTTTAGGCTCGGGCGGAGCCTACGGGAGAGGGTAGCGGATTGCTCCACCCGATGATCTGAGAAGGTCACGGCTTCAGCCATTCATGAGAGAAGTCGTGGAGGCGCTTTCATTTTTGCTTTCCATGGGAGTCAAAGTATGCTACGCTGATATAGAAGGTATATTGTCGACAATTAAAAAGTGGGGATAGACGATGACAGCGAAAATGATGCTCGATGGATCCCTTCCCAACCAAATTGCTAATTTTATCACAGAACAAGTGGTCAGCCAGAAGTTCAAACCAGGCGAACAGCTACGGGAAGGCGAATTGGCGGAACAGTTCGGCACTAGCAGAGCTCCTGTGCGGGAAGCGTTCTATATTTTGGAAGTGATTGGTTTGGTGGAACGGCTTCCCCGCCGAGGGTGTTTTGTTAAGGAATATTCCTATCGAGAGTTATCGGATCTGTTTGAACTGCGCTCTCTTATGGAAGGAATGGCCTTGGAACGCTTTGACCCGCAACGCTCAGCAGATCACCTGCAAAAGATGCAGGAGGTTGTTTCATCGATGCGGGAACGGGTGGCTCAAAATAACCAAGACGAATACTCTCGCCTGAATCAGATTTTCCATGAATCGATTATCCGGTTTCGAGACAGCAAATTGATTGAAACCACTTATTTTCGCATAAGTACACCCCTTCGCGTGCTGGTGAATATCTCTTTTTGGGAGAACAAAAGCATGGAGCGATCCCTAAAAGAACATGAACAGATTGTGGAGGCTCTATTGCGGGAGGATATCGGAGGAGCCAAAACGATTTTGGAAAAGCACAACCTTGCAACCATCCGCCGTTTAGAAAAATATTTCAAAACATCCTGATAGGAAGGGGGCTAATAAGGGGGGTGGAAAAATTTTTTATAAAAATTGTCGACAATCGACTAAAAATAGCCCGTCTGTACCGTCGTTTAGTGTTTTAATCCCTGATTTTTGACAATTCTGTATAGGAGAAAAGGAGGGGGACCCATGCGTGTTGCCATACACCGGGTCGAAGATAATGGAAAGATCGTGCTCCTAGAAGGGGCAGGTTTGGCCATTGTCACCTTAAACCGACCTACGCACAAAAACGCGATGACGATGAACATGTGGCAGGAATTGAAAGCGATCACACAAAGCATTCAAAAAAACAGTCGAAACCAGTGTGTGATTTTTCGTGGTGCCGGTCCGCAATTCACTGCTGGCTCCGATATCAAAGAATTTCACTGTTTGGGGGTGGAAGAAGCGGAGCGTGCCTTTATGCTGATGGAAGAGGCGATTTCCGCTGTGGAACGGCTTTCGATCCCAACGATTGCTTCGATCGACGGACCTGCTATCGGAGCGGGGATGGTACTGGCTGCTGCTTGTGATATCCGCATTGGCTCACCCCGTGCGCGTTTGGGAATTCCGATTGGGCGATTGGGTATCACCTTGAATCAAAACTTCGTCCATCGCCTGGTCCGATTGATCGGCCCCAGTCTGACGAAGGATTTGGTCTATACTGGGCGGATGCTCTATGCAGACGAAGCGCTTCGCTGGGGGCTTATCAATTATGTCAACGATGAGGAAAAGCTAGAACAAGCAACTTTGCGACTAGCCCACCGAATCATTTCACAGTCCACAGCTTCCCTCAAAGGTGTGAAAGAGGCGGTCTCCCTCTGTACACCGATCATCCAACCCGCCCCGGGAACGAGGCCGTATCCGGAGTTTGTGGATCCACAGGATTTTCCTGAAGGTGTCGCGGCTTTTGTCGAAAAAAGACCTCCTCGGTTTACCGATAAAAAGAAAAAAGCCTGAGCATATACAGAAGGGAGAGAGGCAGGATCCTTTATGGAAGGCTTCTGCATCAACAATGGAGGTTTACGGATTTTACGGCGTCAGCGGCTCGGGAAAGAGCAGCAAAGCTTTGCTGCTTGCACACCGGATGGGCATCCCGGCGATCATTGACGACGGGCTACTCATCCTTCACGGCCAGAAAATCGCAGGGGTATCTGCCAAATATGAGTTGAATCGGATCGCCGCTATCAAACGAGCCATTTTCTTCGATTCAGAACACGCTCAAAGGGTTCGGGCAGCCATTACGGCGAATGCCATCGATAAACTATTGGTTTTGGGTACTTCCCTTAACATGATTGATCGGATCGTTGACGTATTGGAGTTGCCTCGACCGATCCGATGGATTGCGATTGATGAAGTCGCCACCGCCAAGGAGATCCAATATGCCCGCTATATCCGTCATACGGAAGGTCAACATGTCATTCCTGTGCCCAAGATTGAAGTCGAACGAAATTTATTAAGCAAATGGGTTGGTAAAGCTCAGTCCGTTTTCGCTGGCGGAAAATCGGCCATTGGAGAAACGACGGTCGTTTTCCCCCCTTTTCAGCTGGGACGGGTAACGATTCGAGAAAGTTGTATTCGGGATATTGTTTATCGAAGTTGTTGTCAAGTGGAGGGCCTGTCCTCGATCCGCAAAGTGGTGGTGAACCCAAGGGATGGACATGTCACTGTTCACGTCAGATTGGCGTATGGGAAGCATTTAATGGCCGTGTGCCGCAAAATCCAGTATCACATTTGTGCGGCTTTTGAAAGGATGCAACTGTATTCTCTCTACCCTCCTCAGATTGTCATGGATGATCTGAGGGTGCCGGAACGTTTGATTGAACACGAAGATACGCCATGAAAAAAAGGAGAGAAAACGGATGGAAAAAGCATTGCAGGGAATGAAGGTGTTAGATTTAACCCGGGTGCTGGCCGGTCCCTACGCCTCGATGATTCTCGGGGATCTAGGCGCCGAGATCGTTAAGGTGGAGACTCCTTTCGGTGGCGATGATGCCCGGGGGTACGGGCCTTTCGTCAATGGGGAAAGCGTTTATTTTATCAACCTGAACCGTAATAAAAAAAGTTTGACACTCAATTTGAAAACGGACGAAGGAAAAGAGATTTTCCTGGAACTAGTGAAAGACACTGATGTTGTATTGGAAAACTATCGCCCGGGAACGATGGAAAAATTGGGTTTGGGCTATGAAACATTAAAAGAGATCAATCCCTCCGTAATCTATGCTGCCAGTTCTGGATTCGGCCATACAGGACCTTTTAGCAACAAAGCGGCCTATGATCTCATTGTACAGGGGTTAGGAGGGATTATGAGTCTCACCGGTTTCCCAAACGGCTCTCCGACAAGGGTGGGTGCTTCCATCGGCGATATCACCTCTGGTTTATTTACGGTTATCGGAATTTTAGCCGCTGTCCATAGACGAAATGGGAGTGGGAAAGGGCAGAAAGTGGACGTTGCGATGCTGGACTGTCAAGTGGCTATACTGGAAAATGCCATCGCTCGCTACGCCGTATCCGGAGAGTCACCAAAGCCGACGGGGAATCGACACCCTTCCATCACGCCCTTTGCGGTTTTTAAATCCTCTGACGAATATATCGTTGTGGCGGCTGGGAACGACCATTTGTGGAGGAAACTGTGCTGTATCTTGGACAGGGAGGAGTGGATGGAGGACCCCCGGTTCAAAACCAATGCGGATCGAACGAGTCACTGGGATGAACTTAAGAATCTCATGGGGGAAATCTTGGTGGAAAAAACGGCAGAAGAATGGTTGCAACTTTTTGAGAAAGAAGGCATTCCCTCCAGCCCCATTAATGATGTGGAGAAAGTGGTTCAACACCCTCAGGTACTAGCGCGGGAAATGATCGTCCATCAGGAACACCCCGTAGCCGGTCGGATCATGATGCCTGGGATTCCCATCAAATTGTCACAGAACCCCGGTTCCATCGACCATCCAGCTCCGAAGTTGGGCGAGCATAATGAGGTGATTTTAGAACGCTTGGGTTATTCCAGATCGGATATTCAAGTCCTGAAACAAAAGGGGATCTTATAGGGAGGAGCCCGGAGGATGCCAACAAATACTAGTCGACAATCGACTTTTAATACCTGTATAATTATAAGTGTTCAGAATTCATTTGAAATGGGAGGGGGGAAAATGGGCTTGCATCGCGTTCATGAACGGATCAGGAGCCGAAGCGATCTATATCTGAAAAAGCTATTTACCCTATTACGCCAAGAGAGTATCAGTTCACAAAATGTGGGCATGGCGGATTGTGCCAACCTACTGAAAAGGATGATGGAGGAAGCTGGCATTCGATCCGGTCTGATTGAAACGAAGGGGCATCCTGTCGTATATGGTGAAGTCAACAGAAATGATAGCGATTTCACTCTTCTTATCTATGGACATTATGATGTTCAACCTCCTGATCCCATCGAAGAATGGCTGTCCCCACCCTTTGAACCGACGATTCGAGATGGAAAGATTTATTGCCGGGGAGCTGGGGACAACAAGGGCCAGCTTATGGCACAAGTCCTTGCCATTCAAACGTATTTAGACGAATATGGGGCGCTTCCGATCAATATCAAATGTGTATTTGAAGGCGAAGAGGAAAAGGGGAGTGTGAACCTAGCGTCCTTTGTCCAAGAACATCGAGATCTTCTAAAGGCGGATTTGGTTTATACCGCTGACGGGCCCTCCCATGAAAGTGGACAACCCCTTATTTTGTTAGGAGTTAGAGGGAATCTCAAAGTGGAGTTAACCGCCAAAGGGGCTGATTGGGATAATCACTCCGGTAATAAAGGCAATATCGTTCCCAATCCGATATGGAAACTAATCGGCTTATTTCAATCCATGCGCGACCCCAGTGGACGGGTATTGATCGACGGCTTTTATGACCATGTCCGCCAACCGTCTGATCTGGAGGTTCAATTGTTGCGCACCCTTCCTTTTGAACGGGAGTCGATTGCAGAACAAATTGGATTTCGTGATTTCGATCTGGATGGGGAGACCTATCATCAACGATTGATGATGGAACCGACTTTCAATATTGCTGGGTTCCATGGAGGTTATAGCGGAGAAGGCATGAAGACAATCATTCCGTCCCAAGCAGCGGCGAAAATGGATATTCGACTGGTAGGGGATCAAGATCCGGAGGATATTTATCAAAAGCTTGTCGACCATGTCCGGAAGCATTCTCCCGAGATTGAAGTGAAGCTGTGGGGGAAAACACCGCCTTCCAGGACTCCCGCTGACCACGAAATGGTTCCCATTATACGAAAAGCTGTTTACAAGGCCTATCAGCAAGAGCCAATCCTTCAGCCCAGTTTAGGCGGGACCCTTCCAGACTATGTATGGACGAAAATAATGGGGTCACCTTCTATTGTTGTTCCCTACGCTAATTATGACGAAGCAAACCACTCTCCCAACGAAAATATCAAAATGGAGAATTTCTTCAACGGTATCGCGTGTACATGTCATGTCATCCATGAACTTGGAGAGCATGCAAAAAGCAGGAAAGGAAGTGTAGGGCATGAATAATTCGAAGAGTCTGATGTCGTTTTTAGGTTGGGTTGAACGTACAGGCAATCGTATCCCTCACCCCTTTACCTTATTCCTGTATCTCATCGGTTTTGTCTTTGTCGTCTCCTGGGTGGGAAGTCTGTTGGGCTTGGCTGTGGTCCATCCAGGTACGGAAAAGGAGATTGCCATTAAGAGCTTAATCTCCAGCGATGGTTTGCATTATATCCTAGAGTCGATGGTGACCAACTTTACTGAATTTAAGCCATTAGGCTTAGTTTTGGTAATGATGCTCGGCATCGGGCTGGCAAATAAGGTAGGTTTGTTAGAAGCAGCTATCAAGAGAACCCTGACCCATACACCAAAATCGGTCATTACTTATGCGGTATTGTTCATCGGCATTTTAGGCAACTTGGCTTCCGATGCGGCCTATATCGTTATTCCCCCTTTAGCCGCGATGATCTTTCGATCCTTCGGACGCCATCCGATAGCGGGTCTGGCTGCAGGGATTGCAGGTGTAGGCTGTGGTTTTACCGCAAATATTTTTATCGGGGGAACGGATGCCATTCTATCAGGAATCACCACAGAAGTGGCGAAAGTGATGGACCCGGATAAAATCGTCACTATAACGGACAACTGGTATTTCATGTCCCTTTCGGTCATTGTACTCACTTTTGTCGGGGGTTTCATTACAGAGCGAGTTGTCGAACCACGGTTAGGGACCTATAAAGAGGAAGAAGATTTCGAGGAAAAATTGGTTGACCTGAATCCCTCTGTGAAGAGAGCTCTTCGAAATACGGCTATGGTCGCATTGCTCTATATCGGCATGATTGCTCTCGTCCTATTCCTCCCCCATTCCCCTCTCCGAGGAGAGGACGGCGGCATCCTTGTCGATTCTCCCTTTAGGGATGGTATCATTCCCTTCCTGTTGGGGTTCTTCGTCCTGACTGGCGTCACATACGGTGTCACCTTAAAGAAAATTTCGGGTGTATCCGATGTGGTCCAATACATGACGGAATCGATAAAGGATATGGCCGGATTTATTGTATTGGTTTTCGTCATTGCCCAATTTATCGCTTATATCAATTGGAGTAATTTGACCGTCTGGATCGCGGTCGGCGGTGCTGATTTGCTTAAATCCATTCAAATGGACGGCTTTCCGTCGGTAATCCTGTTTACTTTGATCACATTAATTTTGAGCTTACTGATCACTAGCGGCTCGGCCCTTTGGTCGGTGTTGGCGCCGATCTTTATTCCCATGTTTATGTTGCTGGGTTATCACCCTGCCTTTATACAGGTGGCGTATCGAATTGCGGATTCAGCAACCAATATGATCACACCGCTTAACCCATTTGTGGCGGTGATGCTAGGCTTCTTAGCAAAATATGATAAAAAAGCAGGTCTAGGCACGCATGTGTCGTTGCTTCTTCCTTACACAGTGGCTTTTATCGTGGTATGGTGTCTCATGTTGGGCATCTTTGCCCTCTTTGAAATACCAGTAGGGCCAGGGGTTCAGATGTATCTTTAACAAGCTATTCTCCACATCAGCAATGGATTCTGGTACAATAAAAAAGTTATGGAGAGTTCGCAATTCCCCCCTCTCCTAAAATAAAACTAGGGACGCAGGGAATGGGGATTTGGCCCGGACTTGCGTGAAGGAGGAGAATGGCCATGGGAAAAGTGAATGTGGACCACAGCAAATACCGTGACATCCGATTCGATATCCAGGATGAATCGGCGATCATGACGGATATCTTGGAGACGATCCCCTACGAATATCCGGGGAAAGATGTAGAGGTAGAAATCCCAACCAGTGAATTTACTTCGGTTTGTCCCTGGTCGGGGTTGCCCGATTTCGCCGAAATTACGATCACGTTTGTTCCCGACCGGTATCTCATCGAGATGAAGTCCTTGAAATATTATCTGACGTCCTATCGAAATGTCGGTATCTATCAGGAACACGCCACCCGTCGCATCCTGGAGGAAGTAGTGGCAGTTATCCAGCCGAAATGGATGAAGGTGGAAGCCCTCTGGAATCCTCGTGGCGGCCTAGGCACCCGCGTGACGGCGGAGTATAACGATCAAGATTAAAGAAAAGCCCGGGCTGCGCCCGGGTTGTTTTTGCGTAAAATGGGATGGAGAGCACCTGACAACCATGCGGTGCCCACGGAAGCCGAAGGAATAGATAGAGAGGGAGAAACAGGATGCAACCAAGCAGCAATAGGACACGAATCACTTTCAGCGCTTTTTACTTTCTTAACTTTTTCGGGTTCGGCGGGTTTTTCCCCCTGCTTGGTCTCTATTTTCGGGATGTGGGACTTACTGGGACACAGACTGGAATGATCTTGTCCCTTGGGCCTGTCGTGATGGTATTGGCTCAGCCAGTCTGGGGTGTGATCTGTGACTATACCCAGCGTTCTAATCAGGTGTTGATTCTAACGGTAACCATGACCGGGATGACGGGGCTCGGTTACCTGGTGATGGATGACTATGGATGGATGTTGGTTGTCGCAGCCCTTCTGGCGGTATTTCAGGCGGCGATCGTTCCCATTGCCGATAGTATCACTATGAACTATGTCTATCGGGTAGGGGGTGACTATGGCAGTCTTCGCCTTTGGGGCGCGATCGGTTTTGCCAGTGCTGCTTTCGTCATGGGGAAGTGGACGGAAACGGCGGGCCTTCCCATGATTTTCATCGGATTCGCAGCGGCGATGGGGTTGTGTGCCCTGACGGGGCTTAGGCTTCCGAAGGAGAAAGTTTCTTTTGATCTCGACCTCCGCACGGGCCTCACCCGGTTGATGAAAGTCCGCCAGTTTCCTCTTTTTTTACTGGCGACCTTCCTTATCTTCGGACCGGTTCAGGCGAACAATGTTTATTTTGGCCTTCTGTTTCAGGACTTAGGCGGGACGTTAGCCGGGGTCGGCCTTGGTTTCCTCCTCGCTGCCGGAAGTGAAGCACCTGTGATGCGGTTCGCTGGGGCCTGGATTCGTCGGCAGGGATTGTTGACAGTAGCTTTGTTTGCCGCGTTGGTTTCTGCTGCCCGGTGGATGTTCTATTCCCTGGAGCCTTCCGTTTTCTGGGTCTATCTGACGACGGTAAGTCAGGGTCTGTCCGTGGGACTGTTTATCCCAGCGGCTCTTCAGTACATCCGTGATTTAGCGCCCAAGGAAGTCAAAACCACGGCGATCTCCCTCTATTCCGCAGTCGGAACCGGGCTGGGCAACTGGTTTTTCACTTTGATCGGAGGAATGATCCTGGACGGGTTTGATATTTTTACAACCTATCTCTTATACGGGGCGTTCACGCTGTGCGGAGCGGGTATCCTATTGTGGGTGAAAAGGCTGGATACCAGCCAAGGCCGCCGTGTGGAAGGGTCGGCTTAAAACAGAAAACGGGTAGCCAGGCAGGATCGCCTGGCTGTTCCCTTGCAAGGGAGATTGCATTTTCCTTCTGTTGTAACTATAATAGTTACAAATGGAGGAAGCTTTGGAGGTACGAAGCATTCGTCCAATTTTCTGGAGTTGTTGTAATGGATAGTGTTACAACATTCCTTCTGGATAGGAGAGGTTGATATGGGTACGCCGGTGAAGAAGACGATCCATCCCTCGACAACGATCAGTCACGTTCATCTGACTGTTGGTGATTTGGAACGTTCACTCAGGTTTTACCGGGATACGCTTGGTTTACAAATACTGGAGAAAAACCTGCGCATCGTTAGGCTTACGGCTGACGGGGTCATTCCTTTGATCACCTTGGAGGAAGAAACCGATGCTCAGCCCAAACCGCCGGGAACGATGGGGTTGTATCATTTTGCCATCCTGTTGCCGGAAAGGACGGACTTAGCTCGGTGTCTTCAGCACCTACTGGAAATAGAACTGCCTTTGGGGGCTTCCGACCACCAATTCAGCGAGGCCCTCTATCTAAAGGACCCCGATGGAAACGGGATCGAAATCTACACCGATCGTCCTCGAAACCAGTGGCGGCAGAATGAAAAGGATAAGTTGCCAGCGGTCAGCGATCCGCTTGATATGGCAGGGCTGCTTTCCTTAGCGGGAAATCGAACTTGGAATGAATTCCCAGAAAAGACCCGTATCGGCCATATTCACCTCCATGTGGGGGATCTAAAAAAAGCTGAGCAATTTTATTGCGAAGGATTAGGCTTTGAGCCTACCATCCGCTGGAATGGAGCTCTGTTTGTGGCGGCGGGGGGGTATCATCACCATATCGGGCTCAACACCTGGGCTGGGGAAGGGGCACCTCCGCCGCCTCCAAAATCGGTGGGTCTGCAACATTTTTCACTGATTGCCCCGAACTGGGAAGAGATCAAACGGGTAGCTCAACAACTAAAGGGTCTCGGTATTCCTATCGAGGTACAGGAGGAAACCTTGTGGGTGACAGATCCCTTTGGAATCCGTATTCAGCTTTCCGCCGCAAATTGAACTCCACAAACAGACTGGCCGCCTCTTATGAGTTGCGGCTTTTTTTGTGGGGATGAGTCGTAGAAGAAGGGGAGAGACTGGGGATAAAAGGAAAAGGAGTGGACGGTATGAAAGCAAAATTTCCGACGGTCCTGCTGATGTGCCTAGCGTTGTTGTTGGGAGGGGCGGGACCGGCAAAAGATCCCCTTCCTTCGGGGGAGAAACTAAAAGAAGTGCTGCGTCCGGCCCTGCAAAATGCCATCGTCGGTCATTACGGAGAGCCGAGGGAGATCCGAGGCATGAAGATCCTGCATATGAACCAGCTTCAATCGGAGGGGAAGAATTTCCTCGTCAAGGTGCGAGTGGAGACGCATAAAGGGACTCCACGCCTGACTAGGGGTTGGGAGACGGTGACGATGCGGGTGGGGTCGGATCGAGTTGATGTCCTTAAGTACCAGCATCGAAACGTACCTAGCTGGTTGGGGAAGTAGAGTGTTGAGACTCAGCCTTCAGAGGAGTCAGTGGCCAGGTAATTTGGGCAGATCAACTAGGAACCGATAGAAGGAGAGTGACTGCTTACTTTTTGTTGACAGTTGGAAGGGGGCCGTTATACAATGTTGGAGAGTGAGCACTCACTAATAGAAAGGGGAAAGCGATGAAAGAGAACGGTTGGGATGAGTGGGTTCGATTGGTTTCGGAAGAGTACGGTCTCGATTTGGAAAAAGACAAAGAGACGGAAAAACAGAAACGGATCCTTGAAGCGGCCATTCACGTTTTCTCGGAGAAAGGGTTCGAGGGGGCTTCCACCAATGCCATCGCCCGACGGGCCAGGGTAGCGGAAGCAACGATTTTCAAGCATTACCGAACGAAAAAAGGCCTTCTGATGCACCTGGTGATTCCGGCCATCTCCAAGGTGGCAGCCCCGTATCTTTTGCGGCCCGTGTTGAAAATCCTAGGCGAGGATCGGCCCTTGGCGGAGATCTTTCAGGATCTGTACGCTGATCGCGTTCATCTGGTGGAACAGAACTGGAAAAAAATCAAGATCATCCTGGTAGAGAGCCTGTTCCAGCCCGAACTGCGGGAGGCGATACAGAAACATGTGGCTAAAGCCTTTTACCGGGTGATGGAGGAACGGGTCGAGGAGTGGAAAGAGAAAGGGCGAATCCGGGAGGATCTGCCCACCCATGTTGTCGCCCGCAGCATTTTCTCCATGGGCTTTGGATTGATCCTAACCAAGAACATGCTTCCGGGGCTAGCGGTTCAGGAGGACGAGGACAAGGAAATCGCCTGGACCGCTGAAGCCCTGTTGCACGGGATTGCCGGGCAAAGGGAGAAGGGATGAGGAGCAAATTCTCTGGGGAGGGAACCCGATGAAATCGTGGGATGCGGATGTGGTTGTAACTGGTGCGGGGCCCGGTGGAACGGTTCTCGCTTACCTATTGGCCCGAAGTGGAGTGAAGACGGTACTCGTGGAGCGGCACAGAGACCTGTCTCGGGAATTCCGGGGCTACTTTTTCCAACCTCTCGTGTTAAAGTTGTTTCACCAAATGGGTCTCCTGGAAACGATTCTTTCCCTTGGTCATCGAAAAGAAAAAGGGCCTTGTTTTTACGACAGGGGACAGCGGTTGTTTGAAATCCGGCTGGATCGTTTATCCGACGACTATCCCTATGGGATCAACATGCCTCAGCCGCCCCTCCTTGAATTGTTGATCAAGGAGGCGTCTCGTTATCCCACTTTTTCTTACCGGGGAGGAACCCAGGTGATTGGCCTGTTGCGGGAAGAGGGAAAGACGGCAGGGGTTCGGTTGCGGACAGCGGCCGGAGAGGAGAAACTGCGTGCTCGGCTGACCGTTGGGGCTGACGGGCGGTATTCAACCGTCCGGAGGTTAGCGGAAATTCCGCAAAGGACGGAGCCGCACCGGCTCGATCTCGTATGGCTTTCTGTCCCCCTTCCTCGGAAAAAAGAGATCCCCATGCAATTCCGAGTGGAAGAGGAAGGAATGCTTATCTATGTCCCGATGTACCCTGACCAGGTTCAACTGGGGTGGTTTATACCCAAAGGAAGCTACCCCGTTCTAAAGAAAGAAGGGATTGAAGCTTTCAGGGAGAAGCTTTCCTCGGTCGATCCCGGATTGAAAGAACACCTGGAAAGAGAATTAACTGACTTTAGCCAATGTTCGCTCCTCCAAATTATCAGCGGCAGGGCAAAGCGTTGGACGGAGGCTGGGCTGATGATTATCGGCGATGCAGCTCATACGTCTTCCCCCTTTTCAGGCCAGGGGAATAGTCTGGCGATCCAAGATGCTGTCGTCGCCCATCCGATCATCCTTGAGGCATTGGCAGGAGGAAGGGGAATTCTTCCTCAGAAAAAGCTGACCCCCTTTGAAGCCCAACGCCGTCCGTCCATCCGGCGAATTCAGCAGATGCAACGGATGCAGGCTAGGCTGTTGGGGACACGCCACCCACTAGAGGCATGGCTGCGACGCCAGCTGTTACCCAGGTTGGCCCGTACCCCGCTCTTCCATCGGATGCAGCACCTGATCGCCTGGGGGGATCAACCCCTGAAAGTAGCGGCAGACCGGTTCAGGGCGATTCAATAAAAAAACGCGGCCTTTTCCCAGGGAATTCGGGAAGAGGCCGCATTTTTTATCGATCATTCATTTATGGCGTATCTTCATTTTCTGTCCAATTCAGAAGATCTCCTTCACCTGTTCATGGTCGGTCACCATCAGCAGGATGACACCCTGGTCGAGGCGTTCCTCGTAGTGATCCGCTTCCAGTTCGGAGAAGCCGAGCTCTTCTAATTTGTTACGGAGCTCAGCTCCTTTTTTGTTGAAGAGGTTTCCGACGGAGGTCCCAAGGCCCATTTCCTGGATCCCGACGGTATTGGCATCCGCTTTATCAGCGACCCGTTTGGTCCGTTCCTCATCGTGAGAGAGGATATAAATGTCTTTGTAGTTGATGCCATGAGCTTCTAAATCCTTGACCGTTGCTACCAACTTTTCGTCGTTTCGAAACTCCTTCACGATTGGTTTCATGATCATTCACCCTCTTTCTATGTGGTTACTTGTTCTCTACCACGCATGGAGGGAGAGTAAAACGGGGAATTTTTTTGTTTGTTAAGGGTCGTTCATCTCAAATCGATGAAGATCCATGGGTGAAGGATGGTTGCTGGTTTTTCTCGGAGGGTTTAGGTTTAAGGGAATCAGGCTTCGCTTCTTTACTCCCAAACCATAAGGTCAAACTGACGCCGCATACCACACACACTGCTCCGAGAAGGTGCATAAAGCGAAAGGGCTCTCCTGTGATCGTGGAAAAGATGAAGGTGAAAACAGGAACCAAATTGAGAAAAATAGCGGTGACCCCGGGTCCCAATGTTGAAACACCGTCATTCCACCAAACAAAAGCGATAACTGTGGCGAAAATGGCCATGTACAAAAGAGCGGACCATTGACCAAGTGTAAACGTCTGTATGGAAGGTGGACGTACCCAAATGACCGTAAAAGCGAAATAGATCGTGCCGAAAAAGGTGGCATAAGTCGTGGTTTTTAGAGGAGACATGCTTGCCATGAATCGTTTGCCCAAAAGCGTGTAAATCGAAAAAGTGAGTACCGCACCGAGTAACCATATATCACCGGTATTCACTTGCGTGATTCCTTGAAGGTTTCCCTCGGTAACAACGCAAATCACTCCGGAAAATGACAGGATAACCCCGATAATTTGGCGAACGGTTAATCGATCTTTATAAAGGAGACGAGTAAAAACCGTGGTAACCATCGGGATTGCTGCAATGATGACAGCCGATTTCACTGCGCCGGCCGACTGAAGTCCCATGAAAAAAAAGCTGTTATAGGAGAAGATCCCGGTCATGCCCAAGAGGAGAAGAGGGACCCACTCATTCTTTTGAATCTTCCATGTGTGCCTCTCTTTCCAAAAAAGAATGGGCATTAGGCAAAGTGTTGTGAACAAAAAGCGATAAAAGGCAACGGCTATGGGGTGCATCGTTTCCGTAGCATGATGACCAATCGGATACAAACCAGCCCAAAACATGGCTACCAAAACCATTTTCAGCAAGTTGGACATAAAAAAGCCTCCTCGGATAAGTTAGGTTCATTTTACGCTTCAATGTTGACACCTCCTGTCAACATTGAAAAAAAGGAGGGTTCTTTTTGAGGGCAGATCGGCTTTTAAGGATTCTCTTAATGCTCAATAGTCATCAACCGGTGACGGCTAACCAGTTGGCGGAAAGGATGGAAGTGTCGAAAAGAACGATCTATCGTGACATCGATGACCTTAACGGGGCCGGGATTCCGATTTATGCGGTTAGGGGCCAACAGGGGGGATTTCTGTTAAATAGGGAATTGAGGGAACGGTTGTCCTTTTTAAACCATGCCGAAATTCGTGATCTGTTCATCAATCGTTTGCCTGGTCCCCTTATCGATTTGGGGGCGGGGAAAAATTTCGAGACCGCTTTGCGAAAGATTCTAGAGGGTCTTCCTGTCAAGCACCGTCATGAAGCGGATCAACTATATAAACGGGTTCATTTGGACCCCGTCCACTGGTTTCAAGAGAAAGAATCGGTTCCCTGGCTTCCTGCCATTGAAAGCGCGATGTGGGAAAACCGGTGTATTCAACTGACTTATTCATTTAACCGAAGGGTCCTTCAGCCCCAGATTGTAAGACCTTATGGTCTGGTTGCAAAATCGAACATTTGGTACATGGTAGGAGCTACTGCGTCGGAGATGGATATCCATGTCTATCGGGTCTCTCAAGTGCAATACGTAAAGGTTACGAGTGAACGGTTTGTTTGTCCCAAGGCGTTCGATTTGGCGCAATACTGGATAAAATGGTGTTTAGAACATGAACATTCTCAGGCCTATTCTGTGATCGTAAAGGTACCTAAACGCCATGTAGCACGAGTCCAAGAGAAATTGGGGAATCGCATCCAACATATTGATTCCCCGTTCACTCGAAACGGAAAGATGGTTTTCAACGTCCATTTTCTTTCCGAAGAAGACGCCCTGGGACATCTTCTGCAATTGGGAGAGAGGGTGAAGGTTATCGAACCGGATGAACTGGGTGAAAAGATGGTGAATCGGGCGAAGCAAATATTGTCATTGTATTGAGAAACCCTTACAAAAGAACGTTGACAGGATGGGAGTTCACCAAGGTTACCTTGACGCCCCGTAGATGGCCTTGGTATTCTGTAAATGAAGAAAATACAAATAACGGGCCGATGCCTCAGACGGGGGCCTTGGCCCTCAGTGGATTACGGTTGCTGAATCCCCGTTGGATGGGAAACCGGACGCCGCGAGAACGGGCTTCGCCTGTTTTCGCGGCGTTCTTTCGAGAGAGGGGGCCATAGGATGAAAGGGATCGAAGTACGGGTAAACGGCTGCTCGGTTCGGGCGGGGGAAGAGGACTCGGTATTGGAAACGATCCTCCGGGTGGAGGAGAACCATCCCCACATCTGTTACCACCCCGCATTGGGGCCGATTGAAACTTGTGATACATGCATCGCCGAAGTGGATGGTCGCTTGGTGAGGGCTTGTGCTGAACCGATTGGAGAGGGAATGGAGATTCGGACCGGAGGAGCTGCCCGGGTTGCCCGGCATGAGGCGATGGACCGGATCTTGAAAAATCATGAGCTTTACTGCACCGTATGTGACAACAATAACGGCAACTGCACGGTTCATAACACGGCTGTTGCGATGGGTGTGGAACATCAGCGTTACCCCTTTGTGTCCAAGCCTTATGAAGAGGATCATTCCAACCCGTTTTATCGCTATGATCCCGACCAGTGCATTTTGTGCGGGCGGTGTGTGGAGGCGTGTCAGAACCTGCAAGTCAACGAGACCTTGTCCATCGATTGGAAAGCGGTATCCCCACGGGTTGTCTGGGATCAAGATGTGCCGATCGGTGAATCGTCCTGTGTATCCTGTGGTCACTGTGTCACCGTCTGTCCGTGTAATGCCTTAATGGAAAAATCGATGCTGGGGGAGGCGGGCTTTCTTTCCGGCCTGGAAAAAGGGACATTGACGGAGATGATCCGGTTAACCAAGGAAGTTGAACCCGGCTATGGTCCGATCTTCGCCGTCTCGGAGCTGGAAGCGGAGATGCGGGAGGCACGGGTACGCAAAACGAAAACGGTTTGTACGTATTGTGGCGTTGGTTGTTCCTTTGATGTCTGGACAAAGGATCGAAAGATCCTGAAAGTAGAACCACGGATGGAGGCACCTGCCAATCAGATCTCTACGTGTGTGAAGGGAAAATTCGGCTGGGATTTTGTTAACAGCTCAGAACGGTTGGTAAAACCCCTCGTGAGAAAAGAGGACCGTTTCGTTCATGTGGAATGGGAGGAAGCCTTGGATCTAGTGGCGGGGCGTCTGGACGAGATTCGGGAATCGCATGGCCCCGATGCGATCGCCTGTATCGCCTCCTCCAAATGTACCAACGAAGAGAACTACCTGATGCAGAAGTTTGCCCGTTCCGTGATCGGGACCAACAACATCGATAACTGTTCCCGTTATTGCCAGTCGCCGGCCACTTGGGCGATGCGTAACACCATGGGGTACGGAGGAGACAGTGGGTCGATCACTGATATTGCTCGTGCCGACCTGGTGGTGGTGATCGGAGCCAATCCAGCGGAATCCCACCCTGTGTTATCCACGCGGATTCGCCGAGCTCAGAAGATGCGGGGACAAAAATTACTGGTGGGGGACATCCGCAAAAATGATTTGGCTGCCCGGGCGGATCTGTGGGTAAAACCCGCTCCCGGAACGGATCTGGTCTGGTTGGCCGCCGTGTCGAACATTCTTCTCGACCGTGGCTGGCATGACGAAGCCTTCGTCGACCGTTGGGTGGAGGGTTTATCAGACTGGAAGGAATCCCTCGCTCCCTATACGGTGGAATACGCAGAAGAAATCACAGGGGTTTCCCGCACGGAACTGGAGCGGGTTGCCCGAATGATCCGAGACGCCGACCGGGTCTGCTTTTTGTGGGCGATGGGAGTGACCCAGCACACAGGGGGAAGCGAAACAAGTGCCGCCATCTGCAACCTGGCGTTGGCGACAGGACAGGTGGGCCGTCCCGGCACCGGTGTGTATCCTTTGCGGGGCCACAATAATGTCCAGGGAGCCGGCGATTTTGGTTGTGCCCCGGATCTTCTCCCCGGCTACCAGAGCGTGGCGGATGAATCCATCCGAAAAAAATTTGCCCAGGCTTGGGGAAAGGAGTTGCCCACGGGTCCGGGTTACGATAATTTCACGATGATCGAAAAGATTCATGAAGGCGATTTGAAGGCGCTTATTCTCAAGGGGGAAGAGATCGCCTTGGTGGATGCCAACGCTGGCCATGTAACCCGTGCATTGGAAAAGCTCGATTTCCTCGTCGTGCAAGAGGTCTTTTTATCAGAGACTGCCAAATACGCTGACGTGGTACTACCGGCCAGTCCAAGTCTGGAGAAGGAAGGGACATTCACCAATACGGAACGCCGAATCCAGCGCCTGAGCCGGGTCCTGTCTCCTCTAGGAGACTCCCGGCCCGACTGGGAGATTCTCGTCGACCTTGCAAACCGGATGGGAGCCGATTGGAATTACTCCCACCCAAAAGAGATCCTGGAAGAGGCCGTCACTCTGACCGACTTGATGGCAGGGGTTACTTGGGAGCGGCTGGATGGGTATCAAAGCCTGCAATGGCCTGTGCATTTTGATGGAAGCGACACCCCTCTCCTCTATACTGACGGGTTCCCGCGCCCAGGGGCAAAAGCCCGCTTCCTGCCCGTCTCCTGGACAGAACCCTTACGGTTTTCCGAGGAATACGATTTGCATCTAAACAATGGCCGCATGTTGGAGCATTTTCATGAAGGGAACATGACTCAGCGCGTTCCGGGGTTGGAGGAGAAAGTGCCAAAGACGTACGTGGAAATCTCTCCCGATCTCGCCAGGGAACGCCAGATCTCTGAAGGGGCTCAGGTGCGTCTCGTCTCCCCTTGGGGTGCAGTCAAGTTGAGGGCGGTGGTCACGGATCGGGTGCAAGGCAAGGAACTCTATATCCCCATGAACGATGCTGGAGAAGGAGCGATCAACCGTCTCACCGGCAGTCACCATGACAAGCATACCCGAACGCCCGCTTATAAAGAACTTTCCGTGCGGATGGAGGTATTGAATCGAAGCGGGGAATCGCCTATGAAAGTAGGGAACCCCCGCCGGGCTCACCCTAATCCTCGGTCGGGGGTCGAGGTAGAGGAAAAGTGGAACCGGGAAGATTACACACCCCTCGTTACGCAACGGAAAGGAGGATAAGAGTGGCGAAACGGATGGATAGAGTTGAGGAGAAACCGCTGGAGTCTGGAGTGGAACGGGAGGAACAGTTGCAGGCCCTGCTGGAGTCATTGGCCGAACGGCAGGGTAGTTTGGAACGGGCATTGGAGTTGTTGGAATGGCTCGATCGGAGGGGAGCGCTTGAAATGGGAACCGCCGCTTTAGAGCGGGGGGATGTTCTTGTCAAGCAACTGATCCAGCAAGCGAACCGACCGGGAGCCGTAGAGGGGCTGAAAGTAGGAAGTGCCTTGTTCCAAGCCTTGATGCAAATGGACAGCCGTTTGATCATTTCCCTCTCCGAAGGGATGGAACGGGGGTGGAGAAGGGTAGAACAGGGGGAAGCCCCACCTGTGGAGGGAATCTGGGATCTTCTGCGCACGCTGAAGGATCCCGAAGTGGCCCAGGGACTCTCCTTCATCCTCGCCATGCTGAAGGGAATCGGGTCTGCTCTCTCCGTTGCGGAGTCCGTGAAAGAGCAGCAACCGGATTAAGCCGGTTTGCTCGATTTTTTCAATCACCCACGGGTTTATCTGTGGGTTTTTATTTTTATCTTTGGATCGTTTGCTCCTGGTGAAAAAGATGGTAAATACGAGAAAAATACAGGAAAATGAGCTAACAATCGTTTATAATAAAAAATGAAAGCGGTTTCATCCGCTTGTGTATCGAACCAGGGAGAGAAGGAGAATAGAGCCATGGCTACGATAAAGGACGTTGCTAGAATTGCCGGGGTTTCCCCTTCTACGGTATCCCGAGTAATAGCAGGTAGCAGCCGAATTAGCGCCAGTACGAAAGAAAAAGTAAGGTATGCGATGGAAGAAGTGAGCTATGTTCCCAATGCCATTGCCCGGAGTTTGGCGCGAAGCAATACGAGGAGCGTTGGCTTCACTCTCTCTCGTCGCGCGGATCAGGCTTTTTCCAATCCCTTTTTTTCTGAGGTCTTGCGGGGGATATCCTCCATCGCCCAACAAAAGGATTATAATATCCTGCTTTCCATCAGCAGGGATGAACAAGAAGAGAAAGAAAAATGCCTCCAACTGATCCGAGAACGGCGAGTGGATGGTTTGATCGTCTCTACTTCCAGGGTGAAGGATACGCTTATCTCAGCCTTGGTAAAAGAGGAAGCTCCCTTTGTTGTGATCGGACGCAGTATGGGTATTCCTGTCCTCTCCGTCAATAATGACAATAGACAGGCTTCCAAGGAGGCAACCTGCCACCTCCTAGACGAGGGATATCGGTCCATCGTTTTCATCAGTGGACCTAGGGATCTGGTTGTCAGCTTGGACCGTCTAGAGGGATATAAACAGGCTCTGGTTGAAAGGGGGATCCCCGTTAAGCCGGAACGCATCGTGTCTGTGGATTTCTCGGAAGAGGAAGGATTTTCTGCCCTCTGTACCCTTCGTGAAAATCGGGTGGCTTTTGATGCGGTTCTGGCTTCTGATGATTTGTTCGCTCTCGGCGCTCTGCGTTTTGCCCGGCATTATCGCATCTCTGTACCGGAGGAGTTGGGTATTCTCGGATTTAATGATACACCGATGATGCCCTATACCTACCCTCCGTTGACCAGTGTACGCATTCTTTCCTATGAACTGGGGATGGAGGCGATCAGTCTGCTGATCGAGGGGTTGGAACAGCCGGAAAAACGGCAAGTAAAAAAGGAAGTAGTGCTTCCATCCTTACTGGAAGTTCGCCAATCGACACAGAAAGAGGCGGCTCCGATTATCGACTAAAACACGACAGACGAGGATCCTGGGGTTCGTAGAACCTATCGAGTAGCCGGTCCCCCATCACGGTGACCGGTTTTCTCTGTGGGCGAAGATCTTGTTGAACGGTATAGCACTCGGTGGGATCCGGGAGGCTATGGAGGACGGGCTTACCTATGGTATGATGGCAGAAGGCTTGACACTAGAAAACCGAAACCGATAGAAGGATTGAATGAGTCATGATCTATATGGATAATAGTGCTACCACGCGCCCTGACCCGGAAGTGATCCGGGTTATGTCGGAGGTCATGGAAAACGTATATGGGAATCCCTCTTCGCTTCATGGCCTGGGGGGGAAAGCCGAGCGTCTCGTAAAACAGGCGCGGCAAGCGACAGCCAAGGTACTGGGTGTTTCACCACGCAGCCTCGTTTTCACCTCGGGCGGGACGGAGTCCAATAACATGGCGATCAAGGGAGTAGCCCTCCAGTTTCAAAACCGGGGTCGCCACCTGATTACGACCCAGGTGGAACATGCTTCCGTTCACCAGGTTTATGAACAACTGGAGAGGGAAGGGTGGAGGGTAACCCGGCTGCCGGTGGATGAGAAGGGGCGTGTTCAACCGGAAGATGTGGAACGATCCCTGACAAACGGGACGGTCCTTGTCTCCGTAATGCATGTCAACAATGAAACAGGGACTATTCAGCCGATTCCGGAGATCGGGCGTCTCTTAGCGGGCCATCCGAAGGTTCTATTCCATGTGGATGCGGTTCAGTCCTTCGGCAAGATGGATGTTCGCCCTCAGGAATGGGGCGTCGATCTCATGAGCTTTTCAGGGCACAAGTTTCACGGGCCGAAGGGGACGGGTTGCTTATACATTCGGGAAGGTGTTCGACTTTCCCCTCTCCTGTCCGGCGGGGGCCAGGAAGAGGGATTCCGTTCCGGCACGCAAAATGTGCCGGGGATTGCTGGATTCGCCAAAGCGGCGGTATTGGCCGCCGGGCGACGAAAGCAGAGGCTCCCCCTGTTCCAGCAGTGGAAACGGGAACTCATCCAGCTGTGCAAGGAGGGACTGACGAACGTTCGGATTAACGGGGATATCTCGGATGCGGGAGGGGCTCCTTTTATCCTTTCTCTGTCCTTTCCAGGCCTTAAGTCCGAAGTGATGGTCCACGCCCTGGAAGAAGAAGGAGTCGTCGTTTCCAGTCAGTCGGCTTGCTCTTCCAAAGGGGAAAAGGCGAGCCGTATCCTAACCGCGATGGGTATCGATGCCATAACGGCTGTTGGCACGATCCGTCTCAGCATGGGACATCAAACGACGGAGGATGACGTGCATCGCACCGCTGAAATCTTCCGTCGGGTTATTCCCAGACTACAACAAGTAATGAAGGTGCATGAATCATGAACAATTTGTTATTAGTTCGATATGGGGAGTTGGCCCTCAAAGGGAAAAACCGCTCCGAATTTGAAAACCGTCTCTTACAGAACATTCGTCACAAATTAACGCCGTTCCCTGGTGTAAAGGCGAGCAAGACCTTTGGCCGTATGTTTGTGGAACTGGAAGGCCAGCCCATGGAACCGGTGATCCAGGCACTCACGGAAGTGTTTGGCGTCGTCGGTATCTGTCCGGCAAAGCGGGTAAAATCCGATCTGGAAGCTATTCAAGCGGCCTCTGTCCGTCTGGTTCAGGAACTGAATCCTCAGCCCAGTACTTTTAAAGTTATCGCGCGGCGAGCTGACAAAACCTTTCCCCATCCGTCGGCGGAGATTAACCGCACCGTCGGCGGAGAGGTGCTCCGCCACATCGAAGGGATCGGGGTGGATGTTCATCATCCGGAACTGGAGTTACGCATTGAAGTCCGTGGGCAGGAAACCTATCTGTACGGTTTGGATACCCCCGGCCCGGGGGGATTGCCAGTGGGAAGCAGCGGACGAGTGATGCTGATGCTCTCCGGGGGAATCGACAGCCCTGTGGCGGCTTATTTGGCCTTAAAGAGAGGTGCTTCCTTGGAGGCGGTCCATTTTCACAGTTACCCCTTCACCAGCGAGCGGGCCAAGCAAAAAGTGGTGGATCTCGCCCAGCATCTCACCCGCTATGCCGGCACTGTCCATCTTCACATCGTTCCCTTTACGGAGATCCAGACCCAGATCCGAGAAAAATGCAAGGATTCCTATTTAATCACGATTATGCGCCGGATGATGGTCCGGATCTCTGAAGAAACGGCCCGTCGTCAAAAGGCTCTTGCCTTGGTCACTGGGGAAAGTCTGGGCCAGGTAGCAAGCCAGACCTTGGAAAGCATGAATGTGATTAATCATGTAGCCCGGATCCCGATATTGAGGCCCCTTATTGGAATGGATAAACAGGAGATCATGACGATATCGAAGAAGATTGGAACGTATGAAACTTCCATTCAGCCTTATGAGGATTGTTGTACCGTCTTTCAACCCAAATCACCCGTTACAAAGCCGAATCTGTCGATGTGTGAATCGATGGAGGAAAAGCTGGATGTAGAGGGGTTGGTGAAACAGGCGGTGGAAGGCATCGAGACGATCAGGCTGACTCCGGAACGGGAAGAAGAGGAGTTTTCCTACTTTTGACCCTCTAGCCGGTATCTAGCTCCCGCTTTTTTTAGCGGGGCTAGCTTTAAATAACAGATTCTGAATCGGCTGAAAAGAAGGAAAGGAGAGAACTTATGCGTTCCTGGAGAGAAGAGACATTGGAACTGACCAAAGAGTTGGTACGGCACCCCAGTATCAACGGTACGATCGGCGAACGGGATATCGCCTACCACATTTTCGAGTACTTCCGGCAACTCCCCTATTTTCAGGAGAATCCAGGTCACCTCCTTTTGTGGAAAACCGTCGGGGATGAAAGAGAACGATATAATGTGGCTGCTTTGGTCAAGGGGGTATCTTCGTCGCAAGAAACGGTTATTCTGATGGGACATTTGGACACCGTCGGGGTGGAAGATTACGGGAAATGGAAACGGTTTGCCTTTTCGCCGGATGAGTTACTCGCCAAATGGAAGGTTGGAGGGGCGGCTCCCCGTGTTACGGAGGATTTAGCGGACGGTGGATGGCTGGCGGGCCGTGGTTCGGTCGATATGAAAAGCGGTGTTGCAGCCAATATGGTTTTGACCCGATATTTTGCCGGTCACCGGGAGGAATTAAGCGGGAATGTCCTCTTTCTTGTCGCCTGTGATGAAGAGGATAATTCACGGGGCATTCTCTCAGCCGTTCGAGATTTGGAGCATCTGGCACGGGAGGAAGAGCTGAGTTACGTTGGAGCGATCAATACCGACTACACTTCCCCCCGTTTTGACGGAGATCCCGCTCGGTACGTCTACTTGGGAACGGTGGGAAAACTCTTGCCTTCCTTCTTTATCGTCGGAAGAGAAACCCATGCAGGGCAAGCTTTCGAGGGGTTTGATCCCAATCTGGTGGCGGCTGAGTTGACGCGCCGCATTGATTACAACCCGGATTTTTGCGATGAATTGTATGGGGAGGTGACATTGCCCCCCGTTTCTCTAAAACAGACGGATTTGAAGAAAAAGTATGATGTCCAGACTCCTTTGTCCGCTTTCGTTTATTATAATTTCTTCGTTCACAGCTGGTCGCCCAAGGATGTATTGGAACGGTTGAAAGAGACGGCTGAAGAGGCACTGGAAGACGCTTTTGACCTCTATCGGGAGCGGTACCGGCGCTATTGCGACCTGACGGGAGATCCTTACCAAACCCGGGAATGGCCGTCTCTGGTTGTTACCTATGAAGAACTGTTTGAGCAATGTCGAAAGTTGCATGGGACGGAATTTGAAGAGAGTATGCGTGTTTACGCGATGAACCTCCTCAATGAAGAGGAGTTGGATCTCAGGGAATATAGCTGCCGTATGGTGGAAGAACTATGGAACTGGTGGGATGGGAAAGGACCGGCGATTGTTCTTTTCTTCTCATCGGTCTATATGCCCCGTGTTGTATTGTCTGAGGCGGAAGAGAAAGATCAACGCATGATCCAGTCCGTCCGCAAAGCGGTGGAACGGGCACAGCCCGATTGTCCCCATCCGATTCAGGTTCGTAACTTTTTTCCTTATATTTCCGATATGAGCTTTGTCGCAATCAGTGATGATAAGGAAGGCATCGAGGCTCTCACGAAAAATATGCCCGCTTGGGGCACAAAACATCAGATGGATGTCGACGCTATTCGATCATTGGATGTTCCGGTAGTCAATATCGGTCCCTATGGGATGGATGCCCATAAACAGTGGGAGAGGGTAGAGATCCCCTATTCCATGCAGGTGGTTCCGGAACTTAACTATCACGTGATCAAAAATCTCCTTGAGCCAAATAACTAACCCCTCTCGATGCGGCGGATCAACTCGAAATCTTTTTCCGTTATTCCCCCTTCATCATGGGTGGTGACAGCAACTTTCACCTGGCAGTAACCGAGAAGCAAATCAGGGTGATGTTGCAAGCTTTCTGCGGCGGCTGCTATCTGGTTGACAAAGTCTACCCCCTCCATATAGGAATGGAAGCGGAAGGTTTTGGTGAGACGATCGTCTTGTACTTCCCACCCGGCGAAGCTTTTGATTCGGGAGGCGATTTCCTGGTCGGACATTTTCATTTTGATTCCTCCTTATCGGGATCTACCCATTCCTTACCCTGTTAGGATCAATAGTAAATGTGGTATGGACGTTTAAGGAAAAACAATCAGGGTAGTGAACAAGTGGAAAAGAGGAAGTTAGGAAGGGTTGTTCAAACAGATGGATGCACAGTTTTGGATTGGCTTTTTAAATATTGTTATTCTCGATTTAGTACTAAGCGGTGATAACGCTGTTGTCATAGGAATGGCAGCCCGTAGGTTACCACCCGTCCAGCGAAAAAAAGCGATCTTTTACGGTACGCTGGCTGCCGTGCTGTTGCGGGTGGCTTTAACCCTTGTCGCCGTTTGGTTATTGGAGATTCCCTTGTTAAAAGCCATCGGTGGGCTGCTCCTTCTCTGGATTGCTGTCAAACTTCTGGCAGAGGAGGAGGGGGAGGCCCATGTGGAACTGGGTAATGGGCTAAAATCGGCTATCAAGACGATTCTAATCGCGGATGTAGTCATGAGTTTGGATAATGTCCTGGCCGTGGCTGGCGCTTCTCATGGGAACTTTTGGCTGGTACTCTTTGGCCTGGCACTCAGTATCCCCATTCTGATGTGGGGGAGCAAATTGGTTGCCTCGATTATGAACCGGATGCCATGGCTTGTTTACATCGGAGCGGCGATCTTGGCATACACCGCCGGGCAACTGCTGGTAGAGGACCCAATCATCCATAGGAATCTACTGGGAGGGACTCCTTATCTTTCCGGGATGGTTCCCATCCTTTTGATTGCTCTTACTTTCATATTTGGCTATGGGTTGAAGCACCGTCGGACTAGACCCCGGTAAGAAACCGGTCGAGCATAAGCTGATTTTCCTGTCGGAATGGTGAGTTGACTGCTGTATGCCTTTTCCCTTTTTGACGGATACTATGGCGGCATAGTCAGAGGGAAGGGGGAAAACAAGGTGACCGCCGGTTTTTTGACGGCGTGGCGGATCTGGGACCGGATGTATTGTCTGGCCAGCCGCCTTCAATACGTAGATCGCCAGCAGGGGAATCTGTTTCGGATCGTGGTAAAACGCTACCGGGGAAAACCGGTCATCATCGGGGATCGCATCATGCTGGAACCGGGGGACTGGTACGCAAAATTACATCTTCATAATCTGCGAATCGCTCAATTATTGGAGAAAGCTGTCTATGACGGAGTAGACGGGGAGGTGGGTATGGCTCGGCTGGTGTTGCGGGAAACCCACAAATCCTTGCCGGCTCTCGCCAGTTACCTGAATGAACACCCCCACTCGGCTATGATTCGAGTGCTGATGGGGACGACCCTATTGCACCGGGGAGCAGAACGTCTCGGTTTCGTGATTAAGGAGATCGAAGATCCCCGTATCCGGCGATTCAAATTTTTTTACTTCCGGTGGATTGTCCGCATGTGCAGCCCGGGTCGCTGGCGGGGATCCTGGAAAGAGAAACATTTCCCGGCTCCGAAAAGGGTTTTTCTTACACGTGATCAACTAGAAAAGCTTTGCAATGCGGGGTCTTCGACATGGAAAAAGTCCTGATTTTAACTGAAACGATTGGCGGAAACGGGCATTTTCGCGCGGCTCAGGCGCTTGCTAAAGCCTTGGATCATGAAGCTCCCAGTGTGGCGGTTGATATCTCTTGTGGACTTCCCCATTTCAGTCGTCAACTGGAAGGAGTCGTACGCAAGGTTTATCTAAACACGCTCCAGTATGCCCCTGGTTTGTGGGGGGCAGCTTACAGCCGAGAAGAGGAGATTAGTGAAGCTTTACGAGATCATTTAAGTAAAGTTATCTCCCGGAAACTACAAGATTATCTGGAACAGATTCAGCCGCAAGTAGTGATTTGTACTCATGCTTTTTGTTTGGGGGCGGCTGGGCTGGTGAAAGAGAAGCTTACCCATCCGTTTCGTCTGGGAGCCTCGATCACTGATTTTGACGTCAACGGCTTCTGGGTTCATCCTGCGGTGGATTTCTATCTGGTAGCCCATCAGAACGTAGAAGAAAAGCTCCATCAAAAATACGGTGTTCCTTTGGAACGGATCTATCGGACGGGGATCCCAATCGACCCGGATTTCGCCAAGGATCGCCCTTCCAAGGAAGAGGTACGGGAACAGAAGGGGATCAAACCCGATCCATTTACGATCATGTTGATGGGAGGCGGGGTGGGCCTTGGACCATTGGAACGAGCTATCACCCAATTCCAAGCAGATATGCCGGAATCCCAATTATTGGTGATTACGGGTAAAAACAAGAGCCTCCTCGAGCGTCTGACAGCACGCTTCGGGGAGTCGGAGAACATCCATCTTTTTGGATATGTCCACGGGATGGCCGACTGGATGGGAGCGGCTGATTTGATCGTCACCAAGCCCGGTGGGCTAACCAGTTCTGAATGCCTCGCTGCCGGGTTACCGATGTTGATTTGCCGTCCTATTCCAGGACAAGAAGAGCGAAACAGCCGTTTTCTTATACAACAACGGGTGGCTTTACGCCAGGATTGTCCCGGCGCGATCCCTCAGCATATCCATCCCTTGATGCAAGCACCCAAGCGGTGGGAAGAGATGAGCCTACGAGCACGGCAGTTAGGGAAACCCCATTCAGCACGAGATGCTGTCAAGATCATCCTGCAGCACATGTGAAGGATAAAAAAACCGACCACCAGCGGCGGTCGGTTTTCCTTGCTTTTACCCATCGATGGAAACGCCGCCCCCCAGACTGTGGAGGGTGATTTCCGGACGGCAACGCAGACGGAGATTAATTCCTGTCTGTCCCAG
The DNA here is from genome assembly GCF_042650125.1 of Salinithrix halophila. NCBI lineage: Bacteria > Bacillati > Bacillota > Bacilli > Caryophanales > Thermoactinomycetaceae > Salinithrix > Salinithrix halophila. The sequence continues at coordinate 233,912 of NZ_JBHSAP010000009.1, read as the reverse complement.
GCCATCACTAATGTAGAACGCACGTTGTTCATGATAATGGAGCCCACTGATCATGTTCAAATGGGGTAGTTTCCCCATTTTTTTCAGATGGTAGGGCTTCGGCCAGTGGATCTGCCCGCCGTGAAAATGACCGGACAGCAGGTAATCAAAGTGGTAACCCATATCCAGCACAATGTTGGGATCATGGGTGAGAACCAGGTTTATTCCTTCTTCAACACCTTGGTAAGCTTGATCCACATCACTGCGACGGGTGTAGTAGTCATCGATGCCGATGATGTTCAGCTTTCGGTTACCTAACTCGATGCTGCGGTGTTCGTTTTTCAGAACGATACAGCCGCGTTTCTCCATTTCTTTCTGTAGAGCAGGCAAGTGGTCTGCGATGCAGTAGTCGTGGTTGCCAAAGACAGCATAGGTTCCATAGCGAGGGTTAAGTGTCTGGATCTTCTCCAGGTATTCCAGGAAACGGGCCCGCATGGGGGCCGTGTCCAAGTAGTCCCCGGTGAGTGCGATCAAGTCGATGGGCTCCCCTTTAATGCGTTCCAGGAGAGATTCCGGACTGATCGAGAGTTTTTCCATATGAAGGTCGGACAAATGCAAGATACGCAGTCCGTTGTGGTCCATTGGATGGGAGATTTCTATGTTGACTCGTTTGATGAGCGGGCGGAACGTATTAAAACGGGCGACTGCCCAGATGATTGTGAGTGCGGCGATGACGGCGATTGTCAGAATCGTCATTGTTGTTTTTCACCACCAATCTACTCCAAGCTACCTTACTATCTTAATTCATTGGAAGGCTTTCGTCGAGCCTATTTACGTTAAAAAAACGTGAAAAAACCTTGGAATTCATCCAAGGTTTTCCTGGCTGAGGAGGCAGGGATCGAACCTGCGAATCACGGAGTCAAAGTCCGTTGCCTTACCACTTGGCTACTCCCCATCTTTTCTATCAGTTTTCCGGCAAATGGGTGCCGGCAAATTTAAGATGTGCAGAAAAAATGGGATTTATACAGGGAGGACAAAAAATACCCGGTGTTGGGTGACGCCGGGGAGGCTTGTCGATTTCCTATTAATTGAAAAAATAGTTGAAATTTTCTGTTTAGTGAGGTATAGTAAAGGTATCCTATGAATGAGGTGAGGGCCAGTGGTGTATATCATGGTCGACCCTGGTCACGGTGGTTACGATCCTGGTGCCTCTGGTTACGGTATCGAGGAAAAAAACGTGACCCTGAAACTTTCCAAAATGATCAATGAAGAGTTGGGACATTACGAAGGGGTTAAAGTGAGTCTGACCCGTTGGGATGACCGTTACCTTAGTCTGGACCAGCGATGCGAGATTGCGAACGCTTCCGGTGCGAACCTGTTTATTTCCTTGCATACAAACAGTTTCAGCAATAAGTCCGCCGAGGGCTTCGAGTCCTATGTGGTATACGGAGCGAGGAAGAATATGACCAACGCCGCTCGGAAGCAGGATATCATCCATGGATCTGTCATGGATTTCCTCGATGACGCCGGCATTCGTGATCGGGGGAAAAAAGAAGCGGGATTTTATGTTCTTCGCTATACCCATATGTCTGCCATTCTGTTTGAGAATCTATTCATTACCAATCCGGAAGAAAATGCGCTCCTGAAGGATATAGAATTTCTGCGGCGATTGGCGCAAGCATATTCTCGAGGGATTGCAAAAGCCTACAATCTTCAGCATAAGGGGACGACGGTGCCGGAGAACGAGCCCGTTCCGGATTATTGGCATGTATACAAAAACGGAGAAATGGTCGGCTTTTTCGACTACCCAATGAACGCCTTACAATCGGGATATTATGCTGCTAAGGCGGGACTGACAAGCAATGAAACTGAAGTCACCATTACCTACGAACGTGTTCGAAAAACGTAATATTTCGGTGGATGAACAGGATGGCAGATTTCCTCTACGCAAAAGGAGGATCTGTCATTTTTCATTTCAACTGATTAAATTTAAACATAAGTTCTACAAAAATTTATAAGTCATCGAATGAAAAAAGGTGTATGATAGCTTAGTGTCCTATCTGAAATCTGTTGTTCGATAAAAAAGGAGGGTTATACAAATGAGTTATGCCATGTGGAAGCGAACGGTTGTTATGTTGATCCTCTTGATGGGTGTCACGGGTATATTCGCCCCTGTAGCCGGAGCTGAAAAGGGAAACACGGCGATTACTGTTGCGGAAGCGACAGAATCCGGTGCGGTCTCCATCAAGGAAGCCCGTTCTCTGATCGGAAAGAACGTGACGACAGAAGGAGTCGTCAATGTGGACAATGGTCTCCTGCAACCGGGCAAACTCTCGGTATACATACAGGACGAGGAGGCAGGGATCCAGTTATTCAGTCACCAGGCTGAGCGGTACCCTTCGCTTCGCGAAGGGGATCGGGTTCGTGTCACAGGGAAAGTCGGGGAGTATCGCAAAGTTACCCAAATCATGGTGGAAGATGTTGAAGTCCTAAATAGGGGCGGTTCGGTCGAGGCTGAACCCGTGAACCTATCGGACTACACCGAACCCTCGACTGCCGAAGCTTTGGAAGGGAAACTGGTGACCTTAGAAGGGTATATGCTTCGAGTGCCGGAATACATAAACGGGGGAGCAAACCTGATCCTGATCGATGAAAATCTGCGGGTGGTTACCGTACGGGTTTGGGAAAGCACCGGCATCGATCTAGGTAACATTCAATCCAACCGATGGATTCACGTGACAGGCATCTCCAGCCAATATGGAAATACCTATCAGATCCTTCCCCGTTCTGAGCGGGATATCCGGTTGTCCAAGGTGCAAAAGGAGAAGCCGATCGGAGAAGGAAAAGAAGTGGCAGCTGTCGTGGAGCGTGTGGTGGACGGGGATACGATTCACTTGGCGAATCCGGTTTTAGGAACCTCCACGGTCCGCTTTTTAAATATGGATACACCTGAAACCTACCACAAAGTGAAGGATGAGCGAGACCAAAATCAGTTGGATCATGGATTAAGAGCGAAGGAACATTTGGGTCAACTCCTGTCGTCGGGAGATAAAGTTAAGTTGAGGATAGGGGAAGAAGCCCTGGATGGTTATGGCCGTATATTGGCAGAAGTAATCCGCGACAAGGATGAGTTAAACACCAATATGGAGATGGTGAGAAAAGGGGCTGCCTCCACGTATTTTATCTGGCCTTTTCAAGGGAATACAGTGAAGGCGTATTCTCAAGCGTTGAAGGAAGCGAAGGAAAAAGGGCTTGGGATTTGGAACCGAGAAAAGCCCTTGCTGGAGCTACCCTTTGTTTTCCGGGCGAGAGAGCGGGGGAGCGAGTTGTACCGTCCTGTCGGTGATTTCAGAACCCGATATGTGGTACCAGCACGGGAATGGGCCTCCGTCCCCGATGAAAATCGTGTGTTTTTCAATGACGAAGAAGAAGCGGAGCGTGCGGGTTATCGTCCGTTGCCGTTCTCTCGTCTGGAGCGAGCGAAGGATTTTCAGTCGCTACTGACCCGATTGTACGGTGAAGGCGAAATGAGCAAATGGACTTATCGAAGGTTGACATGGCGATTAAGCACGATTGAATGCCACTTAAGAAAGCTGGAAAAAGCCATAAAGGATCAAAATCCACGGGCGATCCTTTTTCATCAAAAGAAAGTAGAAAGAGCAGTGGATAAGATGAAATGGGACATCCTCCGAGAAACCTGTTATCACCGTCTCTCGGAATCAGCTAAGGAGCAAATCGAAGCTTTCCCTGACCTCCTTCGACCCGAAGTAGTGAAAGAGCAATTGGGGGCGAATGCAGGGTAAAACCATGGCTACCCGTTGATGCATGAACGATAGCCTTTGAGTGAAAGCGGATACAAAAAAGCCCCTCCCATAAAAAGAGGAGGGGCTTTTTCTTTGCTCGGATCGGTTAAACACCAAGGATTCTATACGGTGGTTTGCTTGACCGATTCGTCAAATTCGGCTTCCACTTTTGGTTCCGGACGAGGGGTTATCAGGCTGATGACAATGATAGCGATGGTACAGGCGATGAACCCGGGGATCATCTCATAGATGTTTTCAAAGGCTTTGATTTGCTCCCACACGATCACGGTCAATGCCCCAGTGAGCATCCCTGCCAGTGCCCCCCATTTGTTCATACGCTTCCAGTACAGGCTAAGCAGGACGACCGGGCCGAAGGCAGAACCAAATCCTGCCCAGGCGTAACCGACCAGGTTCAAAATGGTTTCGCTCGGGTTTAGCGCCAGGTAGAGGGCGATGATGGATACGCCCAATAAAGAAAGGCGGCCCACTAAAACCAGCTCTTTCTGGGTGGCAGAACGGCGGAAAAACGATTTGTAAAAATCCTCCGTTAAGGCACTGGCGGTCACCAGCAGCTGTGACGAAATGGTGCTCATGATAGCCGCCAGAATGGCAGCAAGGAGGAAGCCGGTGATAAGAGGATGAAACAATACTTGCGACAATACGATGAAAACCGTTTCCGGATTATCCAAAGTCATTTGGGACTGGTTGAAATAGGCGATCCCGACCAAGCCGGTGAACATGGCACCCACGATGGAAAAAATCATCCACCCCATCCCGATGCGACGGGCTTTTTTCATCTCCTTCACTGAACCGATGGCCATAAATCGGACGATGACGTGCGGCTGACCGAAATATCCCAGACCCCAGGCTAAAAGGGAAAAGATACCGATGATACTCGTCCCTTTAAACACGTCCAACAAAGCGGGGTCGATCGAGTGGATTTCATCGAAAGTCGAACCGAGTCCCCCGGTTTGTGTAATGACCACAATAGGAACGAGAATCAACGCAATGAACATAATGGTTCCCTGTACGAAATCTGTCCAACTGACGGCCAAAAATCCTCCGAATAGGGTATACAGGACGACAACGCCGGCTGTCACCCATACCCCCCACAGATAATCCATGCCAAAGGAGCTCTTGAATAGCTCTCCACCGGAAACCATCCCCGATGAGGTATAAAAGGTAAAGAAGATAAAGATGACGAGAGCGGAAACAATTCGAAGGAGCCTGGACCCATCCTTGAATCGGTTTTCAAAATAATCGGGAATGGTGATCGAATTGTTGGCAACTTCCGTATACGTCCGCAGCCGGGGAGCGACAAACAGCCAATTGAGATAAGCACCCGCTGTCAGTCCGATGACAATCCAACCGCTGCTCAATCCTGTAGCGTACATCGCACCCGGAAGTCCCATCAACAGCCAGCCGCTCATATCGGATGCCCCTGCGCTCAAAGCGGTTACCGCAGGGCCGAGGTTTCGTCCTCCAAGCATATAATCAGAGAGATCCGATGTTTTTTTATAGGCGAAATAACCAATCGCGAGCATAAGAAGTAAGTATCCGATAATGGATAGGATAACGCCATATTCCATGCTATCTTCTCCTTTCTATAACCAAAGGGCTCTTTCGTGCCGGGAACGCACGTTGTTTTGGTGATCATGGTCGGGCCGCCGGAATGTTCGTCCCGACGGCCTCGATCATAATCCCGTATGCGTACTTCAAGTAAGCATGAAATTGCGAATGGAGTCAAGAAAGCTCCGGTCCTTTTTTAAAGGACCGTACCGCTTATTTCTATGATAAGCCATATCCCCTATCGTACGGATGGCCCCCTTTGAAGGAATCCCTCAAAATGCCTCTGTGACCACTTTCGCTTGTACAAAGTTAAGCAGGTAATCCTCACCACCTGCCTTAGAATCTGTACCGGACATGTTGAATCCGCCAAAGGGTTGTACGCCGACGAGGGCTCCCGTGCATTTACGATTGAGATACAAGTTACCGCACATCATGTGTTTACGGGCATATTCCAAGCGGGAGCGATCACGGCTGAACACACCGCCCGTGAGGCCGTATTCGGTATCATTGTATACGTCGATCCCCTCTTCAAAGCTGGACACTTTGCAAAGGGAGAGAACAGGGCCGAAAATTTCCTCTTTCATGATCTGCGATTCCCGGGTGCAGTCGCCAAAGATGGTGGGCTGGATGTAATAACCCTCGGAATCATCGGCATGACCGCCTAGGAGAAGCGTATTTTCCTGATTGCCGATTTCGATGTAACCGGTCACCTTGTCAAAGGCTTTCCTATCGATGACGGGACCGACTGGATAATTGTCTGCCGGAGCTCCCATCTTGAGGGCCTTCGTTTCTTCCAGCACTTTTTTGACCAATTCGTCGTAGATTTTTTCATGAATGATGGCCCGGGAGCCGGCAGAGCACTTCTGCCCCTGAAAGCCGAAAGCAGACTTAACAATTCCCTCTGCGGCAGCATCCAAGTCTGCGGTTTCATCGACGACGATCCCGTCCTTGCCGCCCATCTCGGCAATTACACGCTTTAACCAGCGCTGACCATCCAGTTTTCGGTGAGCTAGCTCGTCAATGTGCAAACCGGTGGCCTTGGAGCCGGTGAAGGAAATGAATCGCGTATCCCGGTGGCCGACCATGAGATCTCCAATTTCCTCCGGCGGGCCGGGTACGAAGTTGACAACGCCCTGGGGAAGGTGGATTTCCTGCAGGATCTCGATAAACTTCGCTGCCATCACCGAAGACTGGGGAGCCGGTTTTAAGAGGACGGTATTTCCTGTGACAATGGCAGAGGTCGTCATTCCTGCCAGGATAGCGAGGGGGAAGTTCCATGGCGGGATCACGATACCGACACCCAGAGGAAGATATTCTAGGCGGTTATCTTCCCCTGGATAAGGATGCAACTTCTGACCCTTACCCAGGCGGACCGCCTGACGGGCATAAAATTCGAGAAAATCAATCGCTTCAGCGACGTCGGCGTCCGCTTCTGCCCAATTCTTGCCGGATTCGAGGATTTGCCAGGCACACAACTCCTGCTTGCGGCGGCGCATGATCGCCGCTGCTTTCACCAAGTAGAGGGCCCGCTCTTCAAAGGAAGTGTGTCGCCAGGTTTCGAAAGCGGAGGAAGCAGCCTGAATCGCTTTCTCGACAGCGGAAGCATCCGCTTGGCTCACATAGCCAATGACTTCTTTATGTCTGGCTGGGTTGACCGATTGCTCGACCTTATCGCTTCGGAGTTCTTTTCCATCGATCCAAAGCGGGTAGGTTTGTCCTAATTGGTTTCGGACTTTTTCCAGCGCTTGTCGCATTTTTTCCTTGTTGTCAGGTGCCGTATAGTCCAGATAAGGTTCGTTTTGATAGGGTGTAAGATTCATTGGTTCAGCCTCCTTGGGTTAGGGGATTACGGGTTCGGTTGCGGTGCTTAGCCAGTCAAACCCGTCTCCGTATTGGTAATTAACAATTTTCATGCCAAGTAGGATCTGATGAGAAAATAACACGTTTGACCGGTTTTACGGGAGGGCTGGATTTTCATCATTGAACACTTATTGAACATTGTTGTTTAAACCCATGGATTGAACCTTGTTAACTTTCTTTATTTATTGATGCCGTGCCGTTTCAAATAATTGTACAAGGTGCCTCGGGACACGCCGAGCTCCTTCGATGCAGCGGATTTGTTGCCATATGTTCGCTCCAACGCACGTTCGATTTCGGTCCGACTCAACTTTCTCCGGTGTGCTGAAGTTTGCATGGGCGTGTTATGGCCTCTCTCAGTAAGGGCCCCGGGCTCGTCTGAACGGATTTCCTCCGGCAAATGCTCGAGCTGGGCTTTCCCATCCACAGCAAGGATAACTAGCCGTTCCATTGTATTTCGCAGTTGCCTTACGTTTCCCGGCCAGGGGTACTGCATGAGGTGAATCATCATTTGGGGTTCTGGCTCTGGGATGGGGCGGTTGTATTTTGCGGAGAACTCTCGTAAAAAATGTTGCATCAGTATGGGGATGTCCTCGATTCGTTCGCGAATAGGGGGGATGTGGAGATTCACGACGTTTAATCGGTAATAAAGATCTGGCCGAAATCGCTTTTGTCGCACTTCGTTCAGCAAATCCCGATTGGTGGCGGCGATAATTCGTACGTTGACACGAACGGGTTTATTACTGCCGATCGGGTAAAAACTTTTTTCTTCCAAGACACGCAGGAGCTTTACCTGCATCTCCAAAGGCAGTTCCCCCACTTCATCTAAGCAAAGGGTCCCCCCGTCTGTCAGCGCCAGCTTTCCAACCTGCCCTTTCCGGGCTGCTCCGGTAAAAGAACCGGGTACATATCCGAAAAGTTCGCTCTCAAAGAGGGGAGCAGGGATGGCCCCGCAGTTGATCGCGATAAATGGGCCCTCTGCCCGCAGGCTGGATTGATGAACGGCATGGGCAAACAGTTCCTTGCCGACCCCTGATTCCCCGGTCAACAGCACGTTGGCTTCCGTTTTGGCCACTTTTTGTGCCATACTGATGGCTTCCAGGATGGCTGGACTTCTTCCGAAAATGCGGTGCCACGGCTGGCTCTCCCCTTGCACAGGAGGGTTTTCAACTGTTTCGTCCACCCGGCTTGAATGGTGCATTAATTCGTGGCCGAGCCGAACGATTTGCGTGACATCGCGTTCCGTCGAGATGGCACCTTTGATTTTGCCGTTGACGATAATGGGAGTGGTATGGATGAGTACGTGCACGTTTGGCTTGGGCTCGTGATATGCGTGGCGAATAGGGATACCATTCTCCAGAACGCGTTGTATCATCAGAGATTTCCACGGGAGGTCGAGGATGCACTTTCCGACAATTTCGTTTCTAGAAATGCCATAGAGTTGTTCCGCTGCTTCGTTCCAGTAGTGAACTTTGGCCTCCTCATTCACGATGGTGACGGCTTCCTCCACACTTTCTAGAAGCGTGGATAAAACGACCTTGTCGATCGGATCGTTTGGCATTCCATCGACCTCCCGTTGAATTGACTTCATTATGAAAGGGCTTACAGATGTTTAGACACTTTTTGAACAGTCCCTTAACACAATTTTAACAACCATGTCTATTTTGCGTCCACTCTTTCGGCGAAGATTCGGTCAGGTAAAACATGGCACGGTTTTTGCGTGCTATCTGGTTACCGACAGGTTCATTTTTTCCGCGGGAGGGTGTTCAGGATGGAACAAATCATGCGAAATATGTTTTTGTATATGGCTAAAAATCAATCGGCCAATCGGCTGGCAAAACGTTACGGACTGCGCTTTGGAGCCCGACGGTTCGTGGCGGGGGAAACGGTTGACAATGCTGTAACGAAGACGAAAGCACTCAATGAACAAGGCTTCAAAGTAACCCTCGACCATTTGGGAGAATCCGTTTTTACACGTAAAGAGGCCGAAGAAGCGGCAAAAGATTGCCTCCGGACCTTGGATGCGGCGGCCAAAGAGAAGCTTACCGTCTATTTATCCATTAAGCTTACGCAATTGGGCCTCGACATCGACGAAGCGTTTTGCCTGGAACAGGTACGTGGGATCGTTGCCCGGGCAGCCGGGTATGGCTATTTTGTCCGGATCGATATCGAAGATTATGCCCACAATGAAGCCACGCTCCGATTGTTTAACCGGGTGCGGTCCGAATTTCCAGACCACATCGGTCTGGTCATCCAAGCCTGCTTGTACAAAAGCAAGAAGGACGTGGAAGTATTCGGTAAAGAGGGAGTCAATCTCCGCCTCGTCAAAGGGGCCTATAAAGAATCGCCCCGTGTTGCTTTCCCAGATAAGGCAGATGTGGATAAAAACTTTATTCATCTTCTCGAGATGCACTTGACCAATGGATGCTTTACTGCCATTGCCACCCATGATGACACGGTTATCGACCATATGAAGCAATTCATCGCGAACCGGGGAATCCAAAAAGACCAGTATGAGTTCCAGATGCTATACGGGATTCGGACACAGTTGCAGGAACGTTTGGTGAGGGAAGGATATCCCGTTCGGGTTTATGTGCCCTTTGGCCGAGACTGGTACGCCTATTTTATGCGTCGCCTCGCTGAACGGCCGGCCAATGTCGGCTTCGTACTAAAGTCGATGTTCAAATCCTGAAAGGAAGGCCGATATCTAATTTGTACATCCGCACATGTTGTGCGGTTTTTTTACGAAAAAAACCGCCGACAGAGCCGGAGTTGTTCAAGCTGCTGTCGACGGATGGGGTTGTTTCTTATCTTTCATCCTGGGGAGGCTCTTTTAATTCCTCGCCCGCTTTTCCTTTGAAGCGGAGGCCCCATCCAGTAAGGGCGGCGAACAGCATCACGAGAAGTAAGAACCAGCCATGGAAGACATAGGGGAAGACCTCTGTCGGGGAAACGACTGGCAGCCAGTCATACTTGCCTTTCAAGTCACTGATGGTCGTCCACCCGAGGAGAAGCGCTGCGCTCCAAGGAAAGATATAGCCGAGAGCAGAACTGACGGCATCGAGGAAATTGGCCCGCCGGTAGGGGTGGATTCGGTATTTTTCACCAATTTCCCGCACGAACGGTGCGGCGGCAATTTCGGCCGCGGTATTGATGGTGATGGCGCTGTTTAGGATCGTTACGATTCCCCAGATCGCCAATTCAGCCCTACGGACGATCCCACGGATCCACCGGGTTAAAGCACTGGAAATGGCATTCATCGTACCGCCCAGTCCCAACAAATGAGAAGCGGCTACAATTAATAGGATGAGGATGGCCATATTCATATATCCGGAGATGCCTTCCACCAGAGCTCCTTCTACAATGGTATCCGAGTCGGGGTTAAACCGGATAAAATCCCCCAGTGTTCCCAGATTCGCAATTAGAACCAAGGGGATGGAAGAGATGATTCCCCATGTTAACGAAGTGATCAGGTGCTGACCCCTTAAGGCGAGGAAGATGACCAAGGCGAAAGGAAGTAAAAGTATGAGCCCGGTTGGATTGGAGGCTTCGTGCATCATTGCCATTGCCGCTTGGTTATCCACTCCGTGGGCAGTCCCCCCACCAAATACGAGGAACAGAACAAAGGCCGGTATAGCGGCTACTATACTGTACTTAAACCGTGAACGCACCACACCCGGTACATCCGCATCTTGGGTGACGGCGGAAACAATGGTGGTGTCGGAAACGGGGGCTAGGTTGTCACCGAATGCCGCTCCACTCAAAATAGCGGCAAAGAGAACCACCGGATCGGAGCCCATAGCGATTCCCGCCGGGTACATCAGGGTGCAAAAGGCCACGGTGGTACCGTATCCTGTGCCGACTGCTGTGGAGAAGACAGCGGCGAGAAGGAAGGTGAGAGCGGTGAACATCGCTCCTGTCATGCCTGAAGTTTCACCTAGCCAGACGAGCCCTTCCACTAGGCCGCCGGTCCGGAGAACCTGGGCAAACATCCCTGCCCAGAACCAGGCGATAATGGCGACGACACCGACAGGCTGAGCCATCCCGTCAAATATGCCCTGGGCATAATTCTCCCATTTGCTTTTACACAGGAAGAGTCCGAGAGCCAGACCAAGCACGCCACCCAGAACAAGTCCCAATTCGGAGGTAATGTTTAGCAGGCTGGTGGACACAGCCCAAATAACAAAAAACAGCATCGGCACCGCAGCGCCGAAACCTCCCAGCCGGAAGTCCAGCTTCCGGACTTTTTTACTGCCGACGGCTTCTGCAAGTTGCTCTTCACGATTGTTCGAATTTTCGTTAGTAGGTTCCATGGTTTCCCTCCACAACTCATTTGAAATCGCTTTCGAATCATTCGGTTAAACTTGTGCCAAAAACCCCATTACCCATTTTAACAAAACAGACACAAAAGGAGGGGGACGAAATATGGAAATGGGTTCTCAACACTGACGGCATCAGAAGGGAATACATTATTCGTTAGGTTTGGCGATTTTTCTTGAAAGGATACACAACAGTCGTGCCGAATGGGAAAGGAGGAGTGAAATACTTCCCTTCGTGGTGGTTGGCACCTATCCAGATTGGAGGAACCATGGATGGAACTGCAATGGGTAACAGTCGATGCGTTTGATGTTCGAGGGATTTCTGTTACGACAGACAATGCCTGTGAAATGGGAGCAGAACCGAAAATCCCTCATCTGTGGGAACGATTTCACAACCGTAAGATATGGACGATAAACGCCGGAGATACGGCTCCGGTGGTCTATGGGGTATACCACCGTTATGAAGAGGGGGTTAACGGAAGTTATCGTGTGTTGGCGGGGTGTCCAAGCGATCACGTGAAAATGGCGGAGGGTATCGAGGAGCTACATATCCCTGTGTCGACCTATGCAGTGTTTACTTCTAACAAGGGTCCAATCTCCCGCGTGGTTCCAGAAACATGGATGAAGATCTGGGAGTGGTTTCAGCAGACAGACCAGATTCACCGAAGTTTCCTGTATGATTTTGAACGTTATGATGGACGGGCATGCAATCCCGAGCAAGCGATTGTGGAGATCTATATCGGTGTAGACCAACCAGCTGTTTTGTAAAGGATGGCTGGCCTATATAAGCAAAAACCGGCCACCTTACTCGGGCCGGTTTTTCCTATTCACTACGATATTGGCTAGGCCATACCCATGCGCTCATTTTCGCGACAAAAGGGATGAACCATTTGATCAGCGTTCCTGTAAAAATCACGCTCAATATCGTTCCGATTCCGATGGGTCCCTGAAACATAAACGCCAGCACCAAGATTGCGATGCTGATCATGGTACGAGAGACAGCTACATTCCATCCGGTCAAGCCTTGCACTACCAGCATCATCCGGTCGATTGGAAGTGGAGCGAAATGAGCTTTTAGATAGATGGCAATCCCCAGTCCTACCAGTATCAATCCGGAACCGACGCAAAACGACTGACTGATTACCATGTCGGGATGAACCCATCCCCCTAAAAGCCAAAGCCAAAAGTCTATAAAGACACCGGTGATTACAGCTGTTAGGATCGCTAAGTACTCGGGAGGTTGGCGTTGTGCCATGGCGTTGAAGAGAACCATGATTCCTCCGATAATCATTTCCCAACTTCCCGGGGTGAGACCTACCGTTTGAAACAAACCGACAAGGAGGGCATCAAAGGGGGATGTCCCTAGATGGGACTGAATGGTTAAAACAATCCCGAGGGTGAAGGACAGAATCCCCACTATATAAAAGAGAAACCTTGTACGGATTTCTTGCATGTCCCTTCTCTAACTCCTTTCTTATTGACCCAGATCTTTGACCATCAACCGATGAGGGATCCCCTCTTCCATAAAGACATCCGAGGCCTTTTGATATCCCAACTGGCTGTAGAAACGCTCGGCATGGGTTTGGCCGTGTAACTTGACTTTGGTTAGGCCTTTTTCTTTGGCGATTTCCTCTAGAGCGTGGACGATCGCTCTTCCGAGGCCATATTGACGGTAGGAATCCAACACACAGATTCTTTCCAGCTTAGCCGTATCCTCGACGATTCGTAATCGTCCTGTACCAACCGCTTGCTCATGGTAAAAAGCAAGAACGTGAACAGCTTCCTTCTCAAACGCATCGATTTCTTCTTCAAGAGGAACCCCCTGCTCCTCCACAAACACCGTGGTTCTTATACGAAAGACTTCTTCTAACTCTGAAGATGTTGTGACACGTTTGGTTTTCATCTGGTTTCCACCTTTTCGCTTGATGATGGATCATTCGCATAAATCTAGAGAGGAAGACCGTATGCCCGTCCAATAGATCGACCAGAGATGCTGGAGTTTCGCCTCGAAGGTTGTCCGATTGTTGTTGTAAAGGAGTTGTGTGAACAGCCCGTCCAACAAACAGTAGAAAGAACTCAGAAGGTGCTCCATGGGAAGTTCTCTGATTTTTTTTTGCTTCATTCCCTCTGCAAATAAGCGTCGCAACATATCGGAAAACATCTTTTCAGCTTCATAAAAGCTTCTCTTTATTTCTGCTTTTAACTTTTGGGGTGGGAAAATCATGGTGTACTTCAAGAACTGAATCTTGTCTTCGTCATGCGTGTAATATAGAGAAGCTTCGTAAAGCATATGGAACAACTGTCGTTCTACATCCATATTTTCGGTTTTTTTAATCGTTTCTTTAACATGATGGACGTGTTCGAGGATGGTTTCCTCAAAAACCTGAAGAAACAAATCCTCTTTGTTCTTGTAATGGGAGTAAATGCTGGGGGCTTTAATTCCCACTTCTTCTGCGATTCTTGAAACAGTAATTTCCTTGTATCCGTGTTGGGAAAAAAGCTTACGTGCCGCTTTTTTTATTTGATCGGCTGTATGCATTGGATCACCTCCATTGCCTAACGAATATTAGTTAGGCACATTATATAGGAAGGGGCGACCAGAAGCAAGGCTTACAAAAAAGGGAGCAATAAAAAAATCAAACCTTGTCCATGGAGGCGTCCATATTTCGGAACCGGCACAAGCTTGACCCATAATTTGGGGTCGGAGCTTTTGCTGTGTTTGGAGGCTGTTAAAAGACATCAGCGTTAAAGGGTCATTTTTCGAAAAAAATCGACATCAACCGGCAGGGGATTGGATATTTTTGTAGAAATTGGTCATGCAACACAATGGAATCATTTAGGGGGTGGTGGAACTGGATGCGGCGGCTTACGTTTCGGGTTTGTTGGAAGAGGCGGTTCGAATGCGGGCGAGTGACTTACATATCGAGCCGCGTTCGGATCATCTGTGCATCCGGCAACGGGTAGACGGGTTTTTAGTTCAGGTCGATCGCTTGGAGAAGGAGACGATGTACCCGCTTATTTCACGGTTGAAAGTGATGGGGAATTTGGACATCGGGGAGAAACGGCTACCCCAGGATGGGGCGCTAACCCTGACGGTCGACGGTGAGCGCGTGGATGTCCGGGTATCTAGTATGCCGACACTCCATGGGGAAAAGGTGGTGCTCCGGCTCCTTCGTAACCGATCGGAACTGATGTCCTTGCAGGAGCTGGGGATGGGGGAGGAGGAAAGAAAACGGTTGACTCAGCTGATCAAACGGACGAGTGGGCTGCTAGTGGTCACGGGGCCGACGGGAGCGGGGAAGAGCACGACCTTGTATGCCATCCTACAGGAGTTGAACCGGGAGGAAGTCAACCTGGTGACCTTAGAGGATCCGATTGAATTTCAGTTGTCCGGGGTCAACCAGATCCAGATTAACCCGAAGGCGGGTCTCACTTTTGCCAGAGGCTTGCGGGCCGTTTTACGCCAAGATCCCAACATCATCATGGTGGGGGAAATCAGGGATCAGGAGACGGCGGACATCGCGATCCGGGCAGCCTTGACAGGGCACCTGGTGTTGTCGACATTGCACACGGCAGATGCCAGTTCTACCATCACCCGGTTCCTCGACATGGGCATTGAGCCGTACCGGATTGCCTCTTCCTTGATCGGAGTAGCCGCCCAACGGCTGGTCCGTCTCATTTGCCGCGATTGTCGCGGAAAGGGATGCCACGATTGTCGTCAAATGGGTTATCGGAACCGGACGGGTGCTTTCGAAGTGCTTTCCCTAAAGGAGGAATTCCAACCCATGATTGTGGAGCGTGCTCCCCTTTCTCGGCTTCGACAAAGTTTCCAAAAGGCGGGGATGCGCTCGTTGTCCGATGTGATCCTGGAGAAGGTAATGACCGGGGAGACGACGATTTCAGAGTATCACCGGGTCGTGGATTCCTATGAGTAGGTGGGTGAAATCCCGATGGAACCATGACCGGATCGTTCCGTTAAGCCAACATCTGGCCAATCTCCTGGAGGCCGGGTTTCCGTTGCTGCCCAGTGTCCGCCTATTGGGGGAGCAGGGAATCTTGAAGAAGGGGGAAGCCGACCGGATCACCGAGGGGCTGGATGAGGGGAAAAACCTGCCGGATGCGTTGGCGGAGGAGGGGTTGCCGCTCCTTTTTGTTTCCTTTTTACAGGCGGCGGAGGAACATGGGGATTATGCCTTTGGTCTACGGCAGGGTGAAAGCTACTACAGGGAACAGGGGAAGCTGGTGAGGGATATGATTCAGGCGCTCACTTACCCGGCGGTGGTGTTGGTTCTAGTCGGATTCGCATTTTTCTTTCTGGTGACGACGGTGGTACCCCGATTTACCGAGATGTATGAAACGATGGGGCTCACGTTGCCTCTGTATACACAACTCTTCCTTTCCTTCTATAGCATTGTACGGGGAGGGTTCTATATGGCAGGGGCTGCTATTTTGTTGGGTGCTCTCATTTTTCTTATCCTTCGTCGTCTTCCCCCAGGGGAGCGGAGCCGATGGATGGCCTGGTGGTACCGCCTGCCTTTGGTGCGCTCTTATTTTGCCCTCCGTTTTACACACTACCTGTCCGTTCAGCTGGGATCATTACTCCGGTCAGGCGTTCCTCTTCTCAAGGCCGTAGAGATGGTGGAATGTTTCAGCCCCTGGTATCCCTTGGCTAAGGGTGTCCATCGGGTGAAAGAGAGACTGCTGGGGGGCGAATTTTTCCATAAAAGCCTAGCGAAGGAGGGAAACCTTTTTCTTCCCTCTCTAAAACAACTAGTTGCTCTCGGGGAAGAAGCGGGGCGGCTGGATCAATCCCTGCTCACTTTGGCTAGGGGAACGGAGATGATGATCCGGGAGCGGATGCAACGCTTTACCCGCAGTTTGGAACCTCTGTTGATTTTTGGGATAGGGGTAGTGATGACGGGAACGGTACTCGCCATGTTTCTTCCGATGCTTCATCTAGTCCGAGCCATATGATCTCGAATGAAAGAGGTGCCCAGGGATGAACGGAAAACAGTTGTTAAAGGATCAACGTGGGTTTACTTTGATTGAGATGTTGGTAGTGATCTTTGTCATCGGGGTGATTATCGCAATCGCCCTGCCCAATTTGAAGGCCGCGGGCCAATCTGCACAGGAACGGGCCTGTGAGGCCAACCGAAAACTGATCGGTTCCCAGGCGGATAATCATTATCTGGAAATGGGCTCTTATCCAAAGAGTGTTGCTATCTTACACCGCCGAGGTTACCTTCGTACGAAGCCGACTTGTCCGGCCAAGGGGAAATATACGATTCGGAAAGGGGCCTCAGTAGAAAAAAGGGTGAAGTGTACGAAACATGGTGACTAACCGTTTAAAAAGCGACGAAGAGGGCTGGACGCTGGTAGAGCTGGCCTTAACCCTTTCTCTGATTGGTCTCTTAGTGTCTCTCGCTGTGCCCGCTTTTGTCCAATGGGGAGATCGTTTGGAGCGGGAACTCTTCCTGGGAGGGTTAGCGGAGGATCTGCGCCTGGCCCAGCGGGAGGCCCGATTGACCGAGGAGAAAACGGTGTTACAGCTGGACGAAAAGAGGCAGACCTACACCGTGAAGAAAGGAAGACGGACGCTACGGAGGGAAGCAATTCCGCCGCGATATAAACTGACGAGCAACTACCCGGGAAATCGGGTCACCTTTCGGCCTACGGGGCAGGTGCGAGGTGGCACTTTCCGGCTGGTTGTCGGCAGTACACAGGCTGGGCGTGTGATTGTACAGGTAGCCTCGGGCCGGCCCAAGGTGGAGGTGGATCCGTGATTTGGGATCAGAAGGGGTTTACCCTGGCAGAAACGGTGACAGCGATGTTGATCGTTGGCATCCTGCTCTCCACGGCCCTGCCGGTAGCCCTAGAGATAAACGGCCAGCTGGTTTCCCGGGGACGTCAGATGGAGGCGATGGCCATTCTGGAGTCCCGGATGGAAGAGGTTCAGCGCTCCTCTCTGGAAGCCCCGGCTAGTGGGAAGCGGGTCCAGCAAAGCAACGGGGTTCGGTACCGGATAAAGTGGCGGAAAAGCCGAATCGGCCCTCGACTTACGGGAAGCGAGGTGGAGGTGCGGTGGAAGGACCGCGAGAAACGGGCACGAAAACTCTCCTTAAAAAGCGTTCAGTACCAGCCGTAAGCAGTTGCCAAGGGGGGTTCACCTATGTCGAGTTGGCTGTGGTAATGGCTGTCTTGGTGATCCTGATTCCGGTCATCTTTTCCCTGGAATATGTCATGGAAAAGGAACTGAAAAAAGGATTCTATCGTCACCAACTGCAGGCGGAGGTCGCCCAGTTTACAGCTGATGTTCGGAACGAGGTGCGCCGGGGGAGGCGTTTTCGCCTCTCTTCTGAAGGGTGGCTCCTCTTCGATCTTCCCTCCGGAGATACGGTGCGTTACAAACAATACCGACGACGCTTGATTCGCAGCATTCGACCGTCGAGCGAAAGGAAGTTCCGCGGTACGACAATCGTTCTGCAGAACGTCTACTTCAGTGGGTTTGAGCCTGACCGTGAAGGGGTGTGGGTGGAGACCCGACTGCAAAACTGGCACAGTGATCTCTCGATCCGAAGGTATTTTCGGGGGAGGGTTTCTCCATGACCGGATGGTTCCCCTTCAACGATCAACGGGGTATCGCCCTTCCCTTCGTATTGGCGGTTTCCGTTCTGCTTTTTATCCTGCTGACAGCAGCCCTCTCCCAACTCTTTCGCTCAGGCCACACGGTTTCAGCCGAGTGGAAGACACTCCGAGCCCAATACGCTGCCGAAAGCGGTCTGGCCCGCATACAGAACCACCTGTGCACTTCTAGAAAAAACATCACTCCGATTACCACCCGTATAAACGGCATCCAAGCCAAAACCCAAGTGGAGGGGCGGGCAAGGAATGCGATCCGTCTCGTTTCCGTTGCTCGAGGGAGAGGAATCAAGCAGACGATTCGAGTGGAAGTAGACCGAGAAACCTGTCAAATACGGGAATGGAGTCGCTAGGATGGAAAAGGATGAGCATCGCTCATCCCGTTTTTTTGATTCCCTCGGGTTTATTCGGGGAGGGAGGCGAGCAAGGCGGCCATGCCACGATACCATGGTCTCATATCGCGTATCCCCATTCCGATAATATCGACATGGTCATAGGACTTCATCGTCCCAAGGTAATTCCATTTGCCGATCTGGGGTGTACCGTTGTATGGAACGATGAGGTCAGTCGATCCCATTGTCGGACCCGCCATCGAGCGGGTGTTGACCATTCCGTCATTTTTGAACCACCCTTTGTCCACGATCATTTCATCGAAGTTGCGTGTATATTTTCCCATATAGAAAGAAAAGGAGTAAAAAGCGGGATTCATCAGGAGTTCTGGGACTTCGTGTCCTGTAAAAGGGCTGCGATAGGTTTGCTCCGTTCCCACTGAAAAGTAATAGACTTGCGGTTGTGCTTGTACCCACTGATTTAATTCAATGGCCCCCGGCAAACTGGTGTCCCATTCACTGCTATCCTTGGTCTTCTTCCAGATAGAGCTTTTACACACCCGTTTCATGTAATCGTTAAAGGGTTCTCCGGGGTGCCGTTTTAGTCCCCATTGGTCCAATTTAAAATCATAATCAACGAAACTGCGGTTTCCCGAAATAGCCGCAAAAGCGGCGATTAATTGTTGAGCTTTCGGCATCATCTCTTCAATCTGATAAGTCAAGGTGCTCCCGTCATGAGGGCTGGAAATCGCCATCACGCTAGACACCCATGATTTTTGCTCATGATTGAATAAAGGAGACAGGCCAACGCCCTTTTTGAAAGCGCTTTCATTTTTGTCCCCGTGTTCCAGAAGTTGAACCAAAGTTCGTACCGTCTGTCCACCTAAGCTGTGGCCGATGAGATGGACTTTGTTCACTTTCCCTGTCTTTTCGTCGACTTTCCCCCACTCTGGATAGAGGCCAGGGTAGGTTCTTCCGTAGCGATCATGCCCGTGTTTCTTCGCGTGGGCAGCCCCGTAATCAGCTCGTCCCCCTTTAATTTGGGCATATAACTCCACCGCCCGGTCCCAATTACTCGAAAAAGTGCCGATATCCGCCGTATAGACGTGATATCCCCGCTTCCGCAGATCTTTTTCAATATCGGTCAGACCTCCCCAATATTGAAAAAATCCATAAAGGTCGTCGAAACCGGCCAAACCGTGAACCAATATGATGGGATAGGTGTTCTGCGGGGAACTGTTGACGGGTGTAAACTTCACGGACGGGCGGATCTTTTTTTCCTGACTAGCCGCTTTCAGAGATGAGTGGTACGGGAGTCTGGTGGACGATAATTCTGTGGCGTGAGCTAATCCTATGGAAAGCCCGCTGCAGAGAATCACCGCCACCCCCGACATGATGAGACGGTAAAAAAACATCATACCTGCCAACCTCCATTCCGTTAGTCCGATTAATAAATATTATTAATTTCGAAAATTATGACTTATGGGAACCCATATGGGGTGCTCGACCCACGCTTGGTTGTATAAAAAAAGGGGGGAAAGTCCATACAAGGACATAGGGAGACGTTACGGTAGGAGGAGTATCATGGAATATCTTCAAATTCTGTTGCAAACGCTGCTTGCTTTCGGAACCATTATGGTATTGACGATGATCCTGGGAAAACAACAGATGGCCGAGATGACTTTTTTTGAATACGTCAACGGGATTACCTTTGGCTCCATTGCGGCTACCATGGCCACAGATTTGGATCGCAATATGGGCTATCATTGGTTTGGCTTGATTTTGTTCGGGTTTTTGACTCTGTCTATGTCCTTTATCGCTATGAAAAGTCGCAAAGCCCGGAAATGGCTGGAGGGGGAGCCTGTCCTTGTGATCTCGGGGGGCAAGCTTATGGAAGACAACATGAAGAAAACCCGGTTTACGATGGGGGAGATCATGGAGTTACTGCGACAAAAAGATGTCTTTGACATGTCTAAGGTCCAGTTTGGCATCCTGGAAAACGACGGGTCCCTTTCAGTCATGATGAAGCCGGATTATCAGCCAACCACGCCTAAAAATGTATTCAAGCCATCATCGGTACCCCAAGAACCGCTTGATCTAGTAGTGGACGGCCAGGTGATTGCAGAAAATCTACGTAAAATCGGTCAATCGGAAGAATGGTTATTGAAGGAGGTTCGAAAACAAAAGCCTGTCAACTCGATTGATGAGGTCTTTTATGTTCTGATGGAAACGGACGGAAATTTGTATATGGACTTTCGGGATGATGGTACAAAGAAAGATAACCAATAACTTCGAACGATCCCCGGTGCATTTGATCGAGTGACCTCCACGCAAAGAGGCCTTACTCCCACTCTAGGGAGAGGCCCCTTTTTTCACCTCTTTGTTTCCTTCTCACATTTCGTTCAATAACCACCGATCAAGAAACTTCGCAACTTCCCCGTACGCTTTCACCTTGTTTTCCAACTTGACCAAGCCATGTCCTTCATCCTCGAAACGAAGGTAATCTACCGGATGGCTTCGTTTTCGAAGGGCCCTGACGATTTGTTCCGCTTCATCGACGGGGACCCGAGGGTCGTTGGCCCCGTGGATAACAAAAAGAGGAGCCTTGATTTTGTCGACGTGGTGGATGGGGGAGATGGTGTCAAAAAAGCAACCATCTCTTTCCACGGTGCCGTATTCAGATTCTCTCAGGTGACGGCGATAAGGGCTGGTGTTTTGGATAAACGTTCGAAGGTTGGCAATTCCGACAATGTCCACCCCTGCCGCCCATAAGTCCGGATAGTGGGTAAGGGCAGCCAGAACCATAAACCCACCATAACTTCCTCCCATGACAGCGATGGATTTCTTATCAGCATCTCCATGGGAAACTAGCCACTCCACCCCTTTAGCCAAATCCGCTACGGAATCCATCCGCTTACGGACATCATCCAAGTGTACATAGGTCCGACCGTATCCATCACTTCCTCGCACATTGGGCACGAACACCGCGATTCCTTGCTGAAGGAAAAATTGGATCAGACTGTTGAAACTGTTTCGGCTTTGGGATTCCGGCCCCCCATGCACCCAGACGAGCACCGGGTAAGGTGTTTTCTGATGGTTGGGGCGGTAGTAGAAAGCCGGAATCGAGAGATCATCAAAGGAAGGAAAGTGGACCCATTCAGGTTGAATGAAACGTTCCTGAGGGATTCCGGAGATAGAGGCGTATGTCCGTCGGAGCAAATGATTCTTCCGTAAATCGAGCTGCCATATTTCATTGGCATATCGGGGGCTGCTAAGTGTAAAAGCGAGAGCTGAGCTCTCTCGATTCCACTCTAGGTCCATGACAAACCCCTGGGGAATTTCCGGCAAGGCGATCGATTGGGAAGCCTTGCAATCCCAAATAGCGATTCGGGAGGTTCCTTCGATATTAAGGCTGAAAGCGAGGGCGTTTCCATTCGGGGACAAAGTAAGATTCTCCGCGTCCCAACGGTCATCTGTCAGCCAAACCCAGTGTTCCCTGTCAAGGTAAAGATGGGCTACTCGGGTAAACTCACTGTCCCGGTTTGACAATAAGTAGAGAGACTTGCCATCCTTGGCAAAGCAGGCGTGATGAAAAACCGATTCACGGTCGTGGGGAGTGAGGAGAGTGATCTCCCCCGTTTCGATCTCCAGCAGATAGAGATCGTTATCCGCATTCGTATGATGGCGGGAGAAAAGGAGTTTCCCTCCGTCAGGGCTAAATTGCCCGGCATAGTTCGTATGATCGCTTTGATGAAGTAATCGATGGCTTGCGCTATCAATGTCATATTGATAGATATCGAAATGGATAGAGTCCCGGCGGTTGGAACTATAGGAAAAACGACGACCGTCGGGAGACCAGGCACCGAACAGATAGATATGGTCAGGGTCTTGGGATATATTCTCCAAATTCTGCCCATCCGACCCCATGAGGAACAGTTGGGCCCGTTCATTTCCCCCCTGATCCATACGGATACAGATTTTCTCAACAGTCGGTGAAGGGAATCCATCCATGACCCGGTCGGAAAAAAAGGTGAGTTGTTTCGGCCAGGGGGATTCCGGTCCAAGACTCCAAACCTGTGGGGTTCCGCTAATGGTACACAGGAACAGCATTTCCCGGTTGTCACAGCTGAAAGCGGGGGCATATGCCGAGCGGATTTCCATGTATCGGCGTAGCGTATCTTTCAGGGGTTGTTGGCGATTCATTGGACCGCCTCCTTGTTCTTTCATGTTCAATCTCCCTAACTCGTATTCACCTTCTTCTGCATATATCCTTCC
The DNA here is from genome assembly GCF_042650125.1 of Salinithrix halophila. Taxonomy (NCBI): domain Bacteria; kingdom Bacillati; phylum Bacillota; class Bacilli; order Caryophanales; family Thermoactinomycetaceae; genus Salinithrix; species Salinithrix halophila. The sequence continues at coordinate 211,142 of NZ_JBHSAP010000009.1, read as the reverse complement.
TATCGCATTTCATGGTGTACCCGTGCCAAAACAAAAAAGCAGCCGGAGCTGCTTAAGGCTACTGACAAACCCTCTTTTCTCATGCTTTCGCTAGCTCTCCTCTCCATACCGTGACTGCCTGCCCGAGCAACTGGACACGATTCCCCCGGTTACGCACGCGAAGCGTGCCGCCTCGCTCCGAAGCCTGGAAAGCGAGGAGCTCATCTTTAGCCAACAGCTCCGTCCAATAGGGCCCCAGGGCGCAGTGGGCGGAACCGGTGACGGGGTCCTCGGAAATACCGTGGTTGGGGGCGAAAAAGCGGGAGACGATGTCATACGGACCCTGATCCCCTTGGCTGCTGACGATCAATCCGCGGTGGATCGGCAGGGTTCCTAGGGCTTTTTCAGGGTTGAAGCGGCGGACCTCTGTTTCCGATTCCAACTCAAGGAAATGGTCCAACCGGTTAGATCCTGCTCGTTTGATGATATCTCCATAACGATCCTTCAGGGCGGCGGGGATTTCGGGCAACAGGCGGATTGGCTCAGCAGGAAAATCAAGAACGATCCATTCTCCCTCCCGGTGGGCGGTCAGCAAGCCGCTTTTTGTATGGAAATAGAGGGTTTGGGCCGGATCAGCCCGCTCTTGTTCCCATAAGACATGAGCAGTCGCCAGGGTGGCGTGTCCGCAAAGGTCTTCCTCCTCAAGGGGAGTAAACCAACGTAGTCGGTACCCGCCTGGTTGTTCGTAGAGAAAGGCGGTCTCGGGAAGGTTCATTTCTTTGGCGATCTGCTGCATCCAACGGTCTTCCCTAGAGTTGGGTAGGATGCATACGGCAGCAGGGTTTCCGGTAAAAGGCCGGTTTGTAAAGGCGTTAACCTGGATGATGCTTTGGCCCATGGTGCGAACCTCCCAGGTCATGGATGTTGGGTTGGTCCTCGTTTTCCAATAAGCGGAGGGTTGTGTGGATCAATACGATGAGCCCGGTTTCCAGCGCGTCTTCATCAATATTGAAGCGAGGGTGGTGATGAGGATAGTCGGTACTTTTTCCTTTGTTGCCGATCCCGGTAAAGAAAAAGGCACCCGGAGCTTCTCGCTGATATGCGGAAAAATCTTCTCCGCCCATAATGGGATCCATGTGGACGAGAGCTTCGGTTCCCAGGCATTCACGGACCGTTTCTTCCACGAGTTGTGTGGTTCGACCTTCATTGACGACAGCATGGTACCCCTGCTTATAATGCCATTGATAATCGGCCCCATGGGCGGAGGTAATGCCGCGGATGACTCGCTCCATGAGAGCAGGGAGATCCTGACGAGCTTCCTCGTCCAATGTTCGGACGGAACCTTCGATCAGGACGGAGCCAGGGATGATATTGTGGGTGGTTCCGGCAAGGAATTTGGTTATGGAGAGGACCGTGGAGGAGAGGGGGTCCATGTTGCGGGCCACTACATGCTGTAAGTTGGATACCACTTGGGCACCGACGGCAATACTATCCACGGTTTGGTGTGGAGCACCGGCATGACCGCCTTTACCGCGGATGGTGATCATGAAGGTGTCCATACTGGCCATAGCTGGCCCGTAGACAACGCCCACTTTTCCCGTGGGAAGGGGGGACCAAAGATGGGTTCCGAGGACAGCGTCAACGCCTTCCATTGCACCCGCAGCCACTAAGTCTCTCGCTCCCCCGGGCGGGATTTCTTCGGCGTGCTGAAAGAGGAAACGGAGTTCCCCTCGAAGCTCTTCCCGCATATCGGTGAAAAATCGGGCGGCACCGAGGAGCATGGCTGTGTGACCATCATGGCCGCATGCGTGCATCACACCTGGATGGCGTGAGACGTAGTCGACATCATTTTCTTCCTGGATAGGCAGAGCATCCATATCGGCTCGGAGAGCAACAGTAGGGCCGGGGAGGTTTCCTTTTAGAGTGGCACAGACGCTGGTTGGCGTGGGTCGGGTGATCGTCAAACCCCTGAATGAAGATAACGTATGAAAGACGAAATCAGCTGTTTTTCGTTCCTGGAAAGAGAGTTCCGGATATTGGTGAAGGTGTCTCCGCCAGAAGATAACTTGAGCGAGGAGTTCCCGCTTTTTTTTAGAATCAGTCCAGGATGCGTTCATGGGGGTTCCTCCTTCTCCGGCTGCTTCTCTATCCCCTTCGATTTGGTGGTATCAGCCTCTCTGCCGGAAGGGGACGAAGGGAAGGGCATATCGTAAGACATCAACGATTGGGTAGAAAAAGCATAACGGTTCACTTTCGGTTACAAAAAAAGCGAATCCAGTTCTTAATAGCAAAATACAGGAAAAGAAGCGCAAGGACAAGAACTATGAGGCCAGGCCAAGCAATTTGACCCAACTAGATCGCTCCCTGTTCCATATCGTATGGATACGGATATTGTACCACCATTTACCTTGAAAGTCCTCGCTCCGGGTACGCCAATCTCCTCCTGAATCTCCGTGTTATAATGGGCGAAACATGCACACAGGAGTGAACAGATGACAGAGCAACAGCAACGACACTTAGTTCTAATCGGGTTTATGGGGACGGGAAAAAGCAGTGTTGGTCGATATCTCGGTCAAAAAACAGGGTTACCGGTGACCGATACCGATGGTGAAGTGGAAAAGAAAGCGGATATGTCGATCCCTCAGATTTTCGAAGAGGAAGGGGAGGCAGGGTTTCGCGAACGGGAACACGAGGTATTGCAACAGGTGCTCGGTCGTCGTTCACAGATCATTACCACGGGGGGCGGGGTCGTTCTCCGTCCGGATAATGTCCGTTTGCTTCGAGAAAAAGGCTGGGTGGTTGCTTTGGACGCCTCCGAACAAGAGTTGACACGCCGATTGTCAGCGGACCGTTCCCGCCCCCTGCTTACCGGGGATGTGAGGGAACGGGTGGCTCGGTTAAAAAGGGAACGGCAGGGTCGGTATGATTTCGCTCACCGGAAACTAGATACGACACAGATGAGTCCAAAAGAAGCGGCAGAATGGATTTGGAAGGAATGGAAAGCGTTTCTCTCTCGCTCCGATGGGGAAGGGGATTGAAAGGATCACCCTCTGGTTATGCTAGAACCAGGGGGTGATCCCGTGTCTTCGCAGGATTATCTGAAATTCTGGGTTCAGCGGATGGTCCGTTATATGGATACACCGAAAGCCGAACGAGAAGAAGCCAAACAGAAACGACGGGCACAACGGCCATCCTGGGCATTCCGCTGGTTTGGCATGGTCCCCTTCGGTTTGAGGATGTATGCCCGAAAACAAAAATCCCGTTTGGTAAAAGGTGATTCCTGATGGACCGAAGTACGGACAAATTTAAATTAGTCAATCTGAAGAACCGATCGGATGCTTTGGAACAAATTGAACAGGCGGAACGGGAACTCAAACGGATGCTGGAAGCCAATGTGGCTCTCATTGCCTATGTTGAGGATGGAGACAATCCTTCCCGAACCGCTCCGTAAGGAGGATGGAGATGAACAATCAACGTGTCGCTGTTGAAGAGAGCTTGAAGAATGTAAGTGATTATTTGCAGAGCCAAGGGTGCCAAGTAGTTTCCCTATCGGATAAAGACGGATGCAACTGCTGTGTCATCACCGGTGGGGACAAGGATATGATGGGGATGCAGGATACGGCTTCGGATATGGCTGTCATCAACGCCGAGGGTATGACTCCGGAAGAAGTATACCAGATGGTCCAATCGCGTCTGAACCTTTCGTAAAGGTTCCATGAACAAAGGATGAAATTGTAGGAGGAAGGAGCCTAAGTAAGAATGGCTCCTTTTTTTTCGGATGCAAAGTGATATAATAGACGAAGTGCAAGATTGAGTCTCTCTATAATAAGGGGCGATTATAACATGTTTCATCGCACGGAGACACGACCGGTTCGAGTAGGCAATGTCCAGATTGGCGGCAATGATCAGGTCGTGATCCAAAGTATGACGATGACCAAAACTCACGATGTAAAAGCGACGGTGGAAGAGATCAACCGTCTGGCTGAAGCGGGCTGCCAGATAGTTCGTGTGGCCTGTCCCGATATGCGGGCTGCTGAAGCGATCCCACACATCAAAAAAGAAATCAATGTGCCGCTGGTTGCCGACATCCACTTTGATTACCGGCTGGCCCTGAAGGCGATCGAAGGTGGCATCGATAAAATCCGAATCAACCCGGGGAACATCGGAAAGCGGGAAAAGGTGGAAGAAGTTGTGAAAGCCGCTAAGGAGCGCGGCATTCCGATGCGGATTGGCGTAAACGCCGGTTCTCTGGAGCGGCGGATCCTAGAGAAGTATGGTTACCCAACAGCGGAGGGTATGGTAGAAAGTGCCCTTTACCACATCGGGATTCTAGAGGATTTAGATTTCCAGGATATTGTGGTCTCCTTGAAGGCTTCTGACGTCCGTCTGGCTATTGAAGCTTACACGAAGGCGGCAGAAACCATTCGGTATCCGCTTCACCTCGGGATCACCGAATCGGGGACACTCTTCTCCGGTACCGTGAAAAGTTCCGCCGGTATGGGGGCTATCCTTTCTAAAGGGATTGGTTCCACCATGCGGATTTCCCTCTCCGCCGACCCGGTGGAAGAGGTAAAAGTGGCCCGTGAACTTCTGAAGACCTTTGGCCTGGCTGCCAACGCCGCTACGTTGATTTCTTGTCCCACCTGCGGTCGGATCGAGATCGATCTTATTAAAATCGCCAACGAGGTGGAAGAATACATTTCCAAAATCCAAGCGCCGATCAAGGTTTCTGTCCTGGGCTGTGCCGTCAACGGCCCGGGGGAAGCAAAGGAAGCCGATATCGGTATCGCGGGAGCTCGTGGGGAAGGACTCCTTTTCCGCCATGGGGAAATCATCCGTAAGGTACCGGAGGAAACGATGGTGGAAGAACTGAAGAAAGAGATCGACAAGCTGGCCGAAGAGCATCGAAAAAAACAGGAACTGGAAGCACAAAAAGCCTGATCATGGACATGATAGACCCATCGCCTTTGGGGAGGGGTCTTTTTTTTATATATAAAATGGTAATATATAGGATGTTTTGTGCTGTTAACACCAGAAAGCACTTGGGATGAAACGAAATTGAATTCGGCTTTCGGGCCGGACCAGATAAAAATTTTTTATCCGGGTGGATAGGCTTGGCCCAAGATTTACATACTAAGACCATAAAAAGGAGGGTTTTTGAACCATGAACGCTTTGTCTCGAATCGCTTTGATTTTAGTTATTGTTGGAGCGTTGAACTGGCTGTTGGTCGGTCTGTTTCAGTGGGACTTGGTCTCGGCTTTGTTCGGTGGGGATGCGACACGCGAATCCTCCGGCTTTAGTCGTGTGATCTATTCTCTGGTCGGCTTGGCTGGCATTTACTCCATCAAATTTCTATTTGAAGAGAGAACACCCGCCCACAACGTGGAATGAGGGATTTTCCAAGGAAAACCGTAAAATAAAAAGCGCCGAAGGCACCGATCCGGAGGGAAAGGCCGCTATCGGCGCTTTTTAGCAAGGAAATTTTCTCACCGAGGGTGGAGGCTGGGTCTATACTGGGAGAGAGAATCCCGCCGCCCCGCTGTGACAGAGGGCGGAAAAGGAGAGAAAACCCATGCGGCCTGTGATCGGTCTGACGTTATCTCTGCAGGAAGACAAAAGGATGACGCTTCACAGGGATAATAGCGATGCGATTTACCGTGCAGGGGGGCTCCCCATGCTGCTTCCCGCTACCCTCGATGAAGGGGCTCTTTGGGACCTTGTTACTCAAGTTGACGGTTTGCTTCTCACTGGAGGCGGGGATATCGACCCTGTACTGTTCGGGGAGGAACCGCTTCCTGGCCTGGGTAAGGTTGAGCCGGAACGGGATCGGATGGAAATCATCCTTGTCCGTTTCATGGTTAAAGCTAGCAAACCGATCTTGGCTATTTGCAGAGGTTGTCAGATCCTTGCTGTCGCCCTGGGAGGAAATATGTACCAAGACCTGGCCCATCAGCGGGAAGGTCTGCTTCAACATGCACAGTTAGCCCCGAGAGATCACCCTGCCCACGGGGTAGAGGTCATGGAAGGTACCCTGTTGCATCGCATCACTGGATGGGGAACAGGAAGGGTGAACAGTTTTCACCACCAGGCTGTTCGGGATATCCCGGAAACCTGTCGCGTATCCGCAGTTGCTCCGGACGGGGTGGTGGAAGCCTTTGAAGGCGTAAGCACCTCCTTCCTTCTCGGCCTTCAGTGGCATCCGGAAAACACTGCCGCCACCGATTCCGTCTCCCAGGAGATCTTCAACGCTTTTGTCCGTGCTTGCGCCGGTGAAAGTCAAAAGGTTCAAACATAAGGGGAAACCGCAGACTGAGGTCTGCGGTTTCACTTTTCTCCCTGAACGTATTTAGCACTGAATAAAAACAGGCGCATCAGCAGGATCAGAGAGGGGATCAGCAACAAAAGTCCTGCGATAAAAGCGACCACCAAGGCTGTCCCCATGACCGAATTGGTCAGCGCCGACTGGACAGTCACATAGGGATACAGCAGATAAGGCAGATGGGAGGCTCCATATCCAAAAAAAGCGAAAGCAAACTGGAACATCACCAGTATAAAAGACCAACCGAGGGCTTTTCGTTTCCAGATCAGCCATACAGCACCCTGAAAACAGAGAAGGGATAGAAGAAACATCCAGGCCATGTCCAACATATTGGAAAAATGGCCGGGGTTGTGTTGAGAGAGAGCAGCAAACACTCCGACACTGGCCACCAAGGTGGGACCGCTCCAGGCTAGGGCATACTTACGCAAGGCTTCCATCGCTTGGCTGTCCTTCGCCTTAAAGGCGTAGTAGGTGAGAAAACTAGCGCTGATGAAGAGGACGCTGACTAAAGAAAGGAAAACAACGGACCAAGAATAGGGACTGGTAAAGAGTTTCCAAGGAATGAAGCGTATATACTCTCCTGTTTTTTCGATAAATCCCCCTTCGGAGATAGTGAGCACTGTTGATAGAGAAGCCGGGATAAAAAGACCAGTCATCCCATACAAGAACATATAGGTTCGGCTCTTGCGTGCCCCGTAATTGGCGAAAGCGTAAAAGGAACCGCGAATCGACAGCAGTAACAGGGCGATCCCCCCAGGAAGCAGAAGGGCCGTTCCGTAATAATAAGCCGTATCCGGAAAGAAACCGACGATCCCGACGAAGAAAAAGACGAGAAAGACATTGGTTACTTCCCAGACAGGGGAAAGATAGCGGTTGATGACCTGATTGATAATATGTTCCTGTTTGGTCACCATGCTGTAATAGGAAAAAAAGCCGGCCCCGAAGTCGATAGAGGCCACAATCAGATATCCGTAAAGGAATGTCCACAAAACCGTGATACCGATAATTTCAAGGGGCAAGTCAGACGCCTCCTTTCTATAAAATGATACCCCGTTCCTCCAGCTCTTTTTCCGGGTTTTTACCCTTAAACATACGGATGAGGACGGAGACAGCAATAACAGCGAGGGATGCATAAAGCAAAGTGAAAATCACCAGCAAAACACCGACGTGTTCAGCGGTGGTGGCTGCTTTCGTTACTTTCATGAATCCCCGAATGATCCACGGCTGACGGGCAATTTCCGCATACATCCAACCTAATTCGATCGCGATAAATGAAAGGGGTGCAGCCCATACGATTCCCCGCAGTACCCAAGGTTTTTCCCACGGATTTTTCTTCCGCCACCACAGGAAAAGAAAAATGGCGCCGATCAAGATCAAGTATGAGCCGATTGCGACCATTCCATCAAAGAGATAATGAACGTAAAGGGGTGGCAACTCATCTTTCGGAAACTCGTTTAGCCCCTTGATTTCCCCGTTAGGGGTCCCCTTACCCAAAATACTGAGGGCGTAAGGAATCTCAATCGCGCCTTTTACTTCGTTATTTTCATCCAGCCAGCCGCCCAGGATCAACGGGGCTTTTTTCTGCGTTTCAAAATGCCATTCAGCCGCGGCCAGTTTTTCCGGTTGGTGTTCCGCAAGGAATTTTCCAGAGAGGTCACCGGCGAGGGCGGTGAGTAGTGCCAAGATAAACCCGCCGATCATGGTCAGTTTGAGTGCTTTTTTGAAGTAGAGACTTCTTTTGCCCTTTAACAAATGCCAAGCTGCAATCCCTGCCAGCAGGAAGGCACAAGTGACATAAGCTGAGGAGAGAACGTGAGCCACCTTGGTTGGCGTGGCCGGGTTCAACATGGCTTCTAGTGGCTGAAAGTTGGTGAACCCCCCGTCTTTCCCTACTTCAAAGCCCGCTGGGGTGTTCATGAAGGCATTGACGGTGGTGATGAAGACAGCAGAAAGCGAAGACCCGATGATAATCGGAATAGAGGTTAGCCAGTGAATGATGGGTTTTTTGAACCGGTCCCACGTGTACAGATAGATCCCCAAAAAAATGGCTTCGAAAAAGAAGGCGAAGGTCTCCAGAAATAAGGGCAGGCTGATCAGGTTACCTACAAGCTGCATGAAGCGAGGCCACAAAAGGCTCAGCATTAATCCAATGCAGGTTCCGGTTACAACTCCTACAGCTACGGTGATGACAAAGCCGCGTGTCCAACGACGGGCCATCAAGATGTAATGGTTATCTTTCTTATAGATGCCCCATCCTTCGGCGAGGGAGATGAAAATCGGCACACCGACGCCGATCGTGGCCCAGATGATGTGAAAAGCGAGGGTTTCTGCGGTCAATATTCGACTCAACGTTGCGGGATCCAAGAATGTCTCCTCCTATCCATTTCAATCTGCTTCTACCCTAACTATACCCGATTCAGTATGTGAAATAATACACAAACTTAGCCGTTCATGAAACGGTCATGACTTCTTGCGGATAAATATCAGCCATTCGATGTATGGCCAAATCGGAAAGCTTGGGTTACTCTTGGAAATATGGGACTTCTGTGGATTTATCTGATATTGATCAATGGTTGGAGTTATTTACTGATGGGCTGGGATAAAAGAAAAGCCCAGCGGGGAGAATGGCGGGTTGCAGAAAGAACTCTCTTATTGGCAGCCGCGGCGGGTGGATCTGCTGGTGTATGGGCTGGTATGTACCATTTTCGGCACAAGACGTGCCATGGCGTTTTCCGTTACGGAATCCCGACCCTTTTTCTCCTGCAGACGATCTTGCTGACTTGGTTATTCTCCCGTTGACAAAGATCCCAACCCTTGTATGATGTTGCCAGCAGTGAACCTCCTCTTTTCGACAAAGACTAAAAAGTGGACAAGAGGGGGTGATTATGGGTGAAGTTGAAGTATACGATCCTGATGTATATGGTACTGCTCTTGATCTGCGGATGTAGTTCTAGCCACTCCTATCCACCGCAGACAAAACAACCATCTTCCCTGGAGCAATCGGATCTATCCCGTTCCTTAGAAGAGGAGGGTGATCGACCCGATACCCGTTTTTCCATGGCTTATGAGGGAAAGGAATGGAGCTTAAATCTCGCTAGTGTGGGGTTTGATGGAATCGATCCCACCACCTTGGACCGGGAGGCTTTTTACCAGTGGCTGTCTGATGTGGAGAAAGAGGTGAACCGCCCACCCGAATCTGCTCATTTTGAAAAGGGGAAAATTCTTTCTCACCGTGATGGCCGAAAGCTGGATCGGTCGGTGGTGGAAGGATGGCTAGACCATATTCACGATTACACGGGTCGGACCCTGGAAGCACCGATTCAGGTCTGGAAGCCGCCGATCACCACGACGACACTGAAGCGGATTCGGGAAAAACGGCTTTCCATTTACACAACCCGTTATAATCCACACAATGAGAATCGGACACATAATATTGATTTGTCCACCCTTGCTATTGATTATCGAGTGATTCCGGTGGGCGAGGTCTTTTCTTTTAATCAAGTTGTTGGTGTTCGAACGACGGAGCGGGGTTACCGCCCGGCACCTGTCATTGTACGCGGGGAGTATACAGAAGGGATCGGCGGTGGGATATGCCAGACTTCGACCACGCTGTTCAACAGTGTTGAAAGAGCTGGACTTCGGATCCTGCAACGGGTGAGCCATAGCAAACAGGTTACTTATGTCCCCGCTGGACAGGATGCTACAGTCTCCTGGGGGGGACCGGACTTTCGGTTTCAAAATCAGTTGAACCGACCCATCCTAATCCGCGCTAAAGCTAAAGGTGGGTTGCTGACCGTCTCGATATACGGTTCCTCGGATATCCTCTACAAGCCTCGTCCGACACCGGAGCCCCCTGCAGAGGAGCCAAAAACAGAAAAGGTACCGAAACCAAAAAGGCGTCAACCCCTAAACAGGGCCAAGGAATACAAGAAAGCCCCTCTGCCTCAGACCAGGTTCGAAATTTCCGGTTGACCAGGAGCATTTATCTGATTGGCGGGCTTTTCCCGCCTTTTTTCCTGTTTTTCTTGACACGAATTTCCTACTCATTCATAGGCTTAAAAATAAGAAGGTCCTTTATTTTCGTTTTCACCAGGATGGGAGTTGATGCAAATGAAAATTGCGGATAGTCTTGTTGGGGGAAGGGTTTATCACCGAATTTGACGGTCTTGATTCCATGTACTCAGACACTTCCGAGGGATTAATTGAAAATTTTTCATAGATCCTTGCTAGTCACTCTGCTATAATATAAAACGTCTTTCGACCAGTCGGAGAACGAAGGAGGTATTGGATGAAAAAAACCCTGGTCATCTTTTTGGGGGTTACCACCATCCTACTCTTATCGGGTACCGCCATCGGTTATGCGATGATGAACAAGGAAGTAACCATCACGTTCAGCGATAAAGAGAAAACTGTCCAAACAGACGTCCTGAGCGGATCGCTGTCAGACGCCCTGGAGAAGGAAGGTTTTGATCCGGCCAAGCTAAAGAGTCAATATAAGCCCAGTGTAGAGTGGGATAGCCCTATCAAAAAGGACGGGACCAAAGTCAACCTCGCCTGTAATTGTTCTGTCTCACTAAAAGTGGGAGGTAAGAAAGAGAAAAAGATGAAGACGACCGAGCCCACGGTCGGCGATTTTCTCAAGGAACAAAAGGTAAAGGTTGATAAAAGCGATCAGATGAACGCTACGATGGATCAAAAGATTACCAATGATCTGGCGATCATCATCGACAAAGTCGAAAAACGGGTTCAGAAGAAAGTGGAACCCATCGATTACGACACCAAGAAAAAGGAAGACCCCGATTTACCGAAAGGTGAAAAGAAAGTCGCCAAAAAGGGAAAAAAAGGGAAATCCATCTATCAGGTAATCGCGATTTACAAAAATGGAAAATCGATGGTTACAGACAAGAAGCTGGTGGAAAAAGTCGATCCTGTGGCCGAGGTTGTCATGGTGGGTTCAGGAGAAGCAAAGGAAACCGCTGCCGAAAAGGAGGATACACAGTTGTCCTCCGGTTCCCGGATCGCCGGGTTGAAATATAAGAAGACGATGGCGGCGGAAACCACCGGCTATACTGCCACCGGCAATAAGACCGCAACAGGAACAACTCCCCGTCGCGGAACGGTCGCTGTGGATCCCAGCGTCATCCCTCTGGGCACCCGATTGTACATCCCGGGGTATGGCCAAGCTGTAGCTGAGGATACGGGCGGTGCCGTCAATGGAAATGTTATCGACCTCTTCTTTGATACACGTGAGGAAGCCATCCAATGGGGCCGACGCAATGTAACGGCTTATATCCTCGAATAGTTAGTGATGGAAATGCCCTGCGGGCCTTTACACCGCGGGGTTTTTCTTTTTATTATAAGCCGAGGGTTTCTCAGTGGTAATTGCATCAGTCTTTTCCAAATTTTTTTGTAATGGTGCATGGATTTCATATATACTACAGAAAAGGACTCTTGACGGGATGTGTCTATATGGTTGGACGCAACGATCTTTGTCCCTGCGGGAGCGGAAAAAAATACAAAAAATGCTGTGAGCGGGTCGTCGCTATACAATCGGCCGAACAGCTCCGCGAGGAGAGAGAGCTGAACACCAAAACCCAAGTGGTGAGCGAGCTGAACCGCTGGTTTGAGGGGCAGCTCTCCAGGGAATCAGAATATGAGTGGTCGAGAAAGTTTAAAGAGGATTTAAATCTGGAGGTTAATCAACCCATCCCTCCGAATTTTACGTATTCCTTTCGCTTTTGGTTGCTGTTTGACGCTCCTTGTCTCAATGGACAGCGTGTTGTCGATGCTTGGAAAAGCACATTAGAAAATAAACCGGATGCCCTCCGGATCGCAGAAGAACTGTGTGACATACATCTGTGCTGTTATGAGATTCTGCATGTCAATCAGGGTGAAGTTACACTCCAATCACTAACCGATCATGAACAATACCGGGTTCGGGTCGCGGAGCCGACCCGGCGTGGAACGCTTATGTTTGCTCGCCTCTCCCGCTTAGGAAACCGTTACGAGTTGTTTGGCCCTTATACATCTTTCGGGGACGAGATGAGAGGGGAGATCTTTGTGTACTTAAAAAATCAGGCGCAGAAAGAAGGAGAACTGAAGCAGGAGTTTTGGCACCGGAACGGGTTGCAAGTTATCGGCTGGTTGATGCAAAGGGCACAGGAGATGGAACAACTGGAAAAGATGATGGCATCCACCGGTACAGCGGAAGAAGCCGCCCCCACAGCTGAAAAGATTGAAACAACTGAACCGAAAGATTGGCTTCCCCGTGTTCTTCCCCTTCCTGAGGAAGACCGTGGAATCCCCGAGATGGTCGAGCTTCAACTGGAGCAGTTTGACTCGAAGTTCGTGAGCGGTTTCCAAAAGAAAACTCAGGAGTTGTACAGACATTCCCTGGATTTGTTTCGGACGTATATTGCCACCCATTTTGGGAAATCTTTCACTTGGTCACTTCTGACAGAAGAAAGCCTTTCCCATTTCTTTAGTGTTTGGTATGTCGATCAAGAGCAGAGCAGTCCCGTACGGTCTAAAATCTTTCTCAACACGTTGAAGGGATTATTTCGTTGGCTTCAGGAAGAAGCTATCTGCGATGTGTACACTTCCTTTGCTGAGGTCTACCGGCAACTGATTCGGACTCTCCCCCTCGCTTTTGACGCCAAACTTTGGCTGAAGGAGAACGGGGTGATGCAGGGAAATATCCATGAACCCACTTTGGGCGGAACCTATATGCTTTCTGTATCACCGGCTGGAGCGACGTTGGATGTGGGAGAAAAGTGGGTTCCCGTGCATATGAACCTGCGTGGGCTACCCCCCTCCTGGATGGAGAACCGATTCTGGGTAAGAGGAACCGTCGCTGTCCATGACAACGAAAGCTGCTTCACGGAAATCGAGACAGTTTACCCATTCCTTCCCATGGCTCAGGTAGAAACCGTTTAATTAGGAATCCAAAAGGGCTTTCCGAATCAGTTCGATTCGAGTATGGAAGGCAAACCCTTTCGATACATGAGAGCTTTTTTTGGTTCTGATGGTGAGAAACTCCCACTTCTTAGCGTTAGCGTAAGTGGGAGAGGTTCATGCTGTAAATCCCATTGGCCTGGTTATACTCTGTACCGGGCTTTTTTTCATGGAATAGCATTCCTTCCCACAAAAAAATCCCTGCTATCAGCAGGGATACTCAAAACAGAGGCTTATAAACTGGAAACAATCTGGAATATAAACACAATAGCCATTAATGCGGGGGCAATCCAACGGAGAATGAATCCCCACATGAATTTAAAAGGCATTCCGTTATCCGATGTTCCCTTTGCCTCGGAAAGTAGACGAGAAACCCCCCATTTCCAACCGGCGAAAAGAACGATGACCAAGCCGGAAAGGGGTAGCAATACGTTGGAAGCGAGAAAATCCATTGAATCGAAGATGGGCAGTCCCGCCAATCCTTTTACATCGGAGAGAAGATTAAAGGACAACGTTGCCGGAATCCCGAGCAAGAAGATGAATCCGCCAATCAGGAGGGTTCCTTTTCCGCGGGGCCAGCCGAATTCGTCTCCTGCATAGCGGAGCGGAACTTCCAACAAAGAAATGGCGGAAGTAAGGGCAGCAACGGTCAACAAAAGGAAAAACAATGCGGCAAACAAGGCACCTGCGGGCATGTGGGCGAACACAGCCGGTAAGGTGATAAATACCAAAGGCGGTCCTGTGCTGGGTTCATAGCCAAGGGAAAAGACAGCGGGGAAAATAGCGAGGCCCGCCGCCAAGGAAACCAAAGTGGAAAAAAGGGCTACATTTCCAATGGCACTTGGTACACTTTCCTTTTTGGAGAGGAAGCTCCCGTAAGTAATCATAGCCCCAGCCCCGACACTCAGAGAGAAAAAAGCCATTCCCAAAGCTTCGAAAATCGTCGTGAGAGAGACATCGGACCAATCAGGATACAGGAGAAAATGCACACCTTCCATGGCCCCAGGCAGGGTAACAGAACGAAGAACGAGAACGAAAAGCAGGACGCCCAACATGGGCATCAAAAACTTGTTGGTTCGTTCAATTCCCTTTTCTAGTCCAAAATAGCAAATTGCCATCGTTAAAGCCATAAAAAGAGCCTGCCACAATAAAGGGGTTTCCGGCTCCCCGATGAAAGAACCGAAACGCGCCTCCGCTTGGCCGACCGTGATTGAACCGAACTCCCCGGAAAGGGCATCCCAAGTATAGGCGAGAGTCCACCCGCCGACTGTGCTGTAAAAAGCGAGGATGAGGACGGTGGCTGTAATACCGATGAAACCGGCTAGAAACCAGGGGGTATCAGGTGCTTTTCTCCGGAAGGCCCCAACAGGGTTGCGTTGAGTGCTTCGGCCGAGGACGATCTCGGAGAGCAGGACGGGGATCCCCATGAGAAGGATACAGGCGAGATAAATGAGGACAAATGCGCCTCCGCCGTTTTCACCTGTGACGAAGGGGAAGCGCCAGATGCTTCCCAATCCGACTGCCGAGCCGATGGATGCGAGGATAAAACCGAAGGTTCCGGACCATTGTTCTCTCGGTTGGCCTTGGTTTTCTGCAGAGTCTTGTGCCAAGTCTGTTTCGACCTCCTGTAGAACCAGGGATGATTGAGTCATAACATTGATTTAGTGTAACACAGTATAATCGTTCCCTGTAGCTCTCATCCTATGGATGATCCTGCCACAAATTAAGGAGGGATCCCTGTGCCGGTGACGCTTCATTTTCCGGAAAAATGCCTTATTCTACTCTGTTCCGCTCCTGGATGTGGAAAATCTACGTTTGCCAGCCGGCACTTCCTTCCTACTCAAGTGGTCTCATCCGATGAATGCCGAGCCATGGTGTGTGATGATGTCAACAATATGAAGGTTCACGGTGAAGCCTTTTCCCTTTTGACGCATATTACCCGGCTTCGTTTGGGCCTTGGGAAGATGACCGTGCTGGATACTACGGCGCTTTCCCGGGATCTGCGGCGACGAATGGTCAAACTGGCTCGGGAATATGGGTTTCAGACAACTATTATCGTATTGGATTTCCGCCTCGAGACCTGTCTCGGGCAAAATGAACGCCGGGACCGTGTGGTGGCCCCAGCGGTGATTCGCCGTTATCATCAGCAGCTTCAGACGGCTAAAAAGCAAATTCCCAAAGAGGACTTTGATAACATTCACATCCTTACGGAAGAGGAGATCAAAGAGGTCCAAATCTCCTTGATCCAACGCACATAATGAAAAGAGAGGCGAGTGATAATAAGGAAGCACTCAACAAAATCATGAAGGGGGCGTTCGTTTTGTTTGGATTCAATAGGAACAGATCCAAGCAGCATGGGCAAGAGCAAGCTCGAGGAAAAACCGCCGACGACCGGAAAATCGAGCAGATGATGAATGAGGTGGCCGGTGAACTGGGAGTCGATAAAGACACCCGTTCTCTTCCTCGGGAAAAGGCCGAAGACCTGGGTGACCGAGTGAAAGAAGAGGTCAAAAAGCGCACCTGAAAAGAATGTTGAGTGTTGCAACACCCCTTCAGGGGTGTTGCTTTTCCGTTTTAATATCGGGAGGAGCCCGGGCTGGGTTGCAGGTAAGAGACGATTTCAGCCAGGATATGGTTGGCGGCTTCGAAGACGGAGTCGGGAATGTTCCCTTTGCCGTCCGAGCATGCAATGGAGGGCTTTCCAAGGCGAAGGAACGATCCGTTTTTCCCGTTCCCGCCGAGATAGATTCGTGTGGGGATCCGCAGCCGGTAGGCCCGGCCAGAGGCGCTGTCTTGAATCCGGATATCATAGACAGGGGGTAGTCTCTCTTTGCTGATAAAACCTTGTGACCTGAGGGTGCGATCGATTTGACCGCTGGTGCGCACCAGACCGGTGATACGCTTAATCTTCAGGTTCAAGTCGGAACCTCCTCGCCGTTGGGTTCGTTCCTCATTGTATACCGTTGAATTCCCTGGTATAACCGGTCAATTCGGTGTATTCGGAAATTATTTTTGTGTATGAAAAACACCCGCAGCAGGGCGGGTGAGCTTAAGGTAGGATGAGATCCCACTTAAACCTTAGAGAAGGTGATTTTTTTATCCATTGTGTTTAGCCCCTCAGCAAAAAGGTTTGGTAAATGGTCCAGGAGCCGTTTTCCAGTTGGTAGAGAAGGTGGAAGCGGTCGACCTGGTTTTTCAGGTCCACGTTGACCATTCGCAGACGACCGTAAATATCGTGCAACTCATCTTCAGGCAGTTTCTGTCCAATCGTAATATGGGGGATAAATTTGTAGGCTCGTTGGTGATACAACACCTCGGAGTTGATTTGTTCGTGAAGATTCTTGATGGCATCGTTTTCTTTGACGGCGATGTATATGACGTTATTGGTCGGATGAAAGGTACTGACCTTGTGGAAAGCGATTTCGAAAGGGGTGGTATTTTGCGCCACTTGTTCCAGATGAGTCGTCGCTTTATCGAGGTCTGCTTTATTCATATCGAAGGCTTCCATGAGGGTGATGTGAGGCGGGATCAAGGCGTAGTGAGGATCATAGCGCTTTCGGTAGGAGTTGGCGATGTCTTGGATTTTTTTCTCAGGAAATATGACGACACCATATTTCATGGTTGTTCCCTCCTTTTTTATACCTATGAAAGATGAAGGGTTCCATCATGGGTTTGCTAGCCGTCCGGCTTCCGGAAAGCCTCAAGTTTTGCTTCCACACTTCCTTCTTTCTTATTATACCCCCTATCCCAGATGGTATAAAGCATCCCTTCGTATCGAGAGGACAGGGAATGTTGAAGGTTGGGAATTGTGTTAAGATAAATGCAGGTCTTCGCAGGAAGGCCGGAGGGAGGAGAAGGAATGAAGAGGCAGGTCCATAGCCGCGAAGTGAAAACCGCGGCCCTTGAACGGCTGCATCAACGCGGTGTTACCATCGAAGGAATTGCTGAGATCGTCTACCGCATGCAATCTCCTTACAGCGAGACCTTGACCATGGTCAGTTGTGTGGAGAGCGTCCACGCCGTCTTGGAAAAGCGAGAGATCCAGCATGCTATCCTGGTTGGAGTGGAGCTGGACATGCTTGCGGAAAAAGGCCAGCTTTCAGAACCGCTCCAATCCATTATCGAAACCGATGAAGGGCTGTTCGGTTGTGACGAAACCCTCGCCTTAGGCTCGGTATTCGGTTACGGGAGTATCGCAGTGACAACCTTCGGTTATCTGGATAAACATAAAATCGGTCTGATCGAGAAGCTGGATACAAAAAAGGAGGGGCCCGTCCACACCTTTCTTGACGATCTGGTTGCCAGTATCGCGGCTTCCGCATCCAGCCGTCTGGCTCACCGGATTCGGGACGAGGAGGAAGAGGCTTCAGAAGCGGTTGCCGGGGAACAGCACGCCGGTTGATGAGGAAACGAAAGCTCGTCTCCATCGGGTGACGGGCTTTTTTACGTAAAAAACCCGGGCGAAAAAGCCCGGTGAAAGAGGAGGGAACATCTGTCCATGGAGGTCAGATGGATCAACAATCGGATCCGACTGTTCATTCATCGTATGTTCGAAGAAGAGGAAAGGCAAGCGACAGTGCGTAAAATGTACGTTTGTAACAGGGGATGAAACCGAGAGGAAAATGGCAGACTAACCATACCTTTGGGGGGGTGACCGCAAAGGAAGACAGTACAGGCTCAGACGGCGGTCCTGAGGGCGGCTGGTCTAGAAGCTGGAAAAGGAGGAGCCCTCTGTGTCCTGTTGGATTTATTGGGCCAAGCTTTATGATACCCGGTTTCAAGCACGGTGCCTGGCAGCCCGTATGCAGGAAGATTGGTGGGTATACGGATACGACAGCCCCGCGGAGGTGGAAGTTTTCCAATCCAAGCGGGGCCGTTACGGAGTCCGATACGTTTGGAAATGACTGTAACAAAAAAAGTTTGTAAAAACCCTTGCATTGGTTCGAGATATGATGTATATTATTAATTGTCGCTGCCGCGGGGTGGAGCAGTTGGTAGCTCGTCGGGCTCATAACCCGAAGGTCGCAGGTTCGAGTCCTGCCCCCGCAACCAACCTGGAGCTGTGGTGAAGTTGGAGTTCACGCCGGCCTGTCACGCCGGAGGTCGCGGGTTCGAGTCCCGTCAGCTCCGCCAACTTTTATATTTATCTTAGCGGGCCTATAGCTCAGTTGGTAGAGCAGTCGGCTCATAACCGATCGGTCACAGGTTCGAGTCCTGTTGGGCCCACCAACATCGGAAATCTATCCGGGCAGTTAGCTCAGGGGGAGAGCGCTACCTTGACACGGTAGAGGTCACTGGTTCGATCCCAGTACTGCCCACCAGCTAAAAAGGCTGTTCCTCATACAGGGGAGCGGCCTTTTCTTTGACTATGCAACAAGGTCCTTCCATACAAGGTTAACAATTTGTTTATTCTTTTTTTAAACCATTCCGGTAGGATGGAAATGAAGGATGGTAAAAGAGGGGATGAGGCATGAAACGGTTGGTGACGAGACTGCGGAATGTCGACGATCGGTGGATCTGCCATATCAACCAGCAGTGGAAATGTCGGACCATGGACTGGCTCATGCCCCGCTTTACCCATATTGGCGGAGCGGGATTCACTTTGTCCTTCTTGTTGGGATGGTTGGTTTTGATGACCTCTCCGCTCCGGTATTGGGCTGTAGAAGGACTAATCGCTCTTTCCGGAAGTCACTTGGCTGTCCGTCTTTGCAAAAGTTTCTGGCAGCGGGTGCGGCCCTATCTCCACCTGCATGGGCTGAATACATTTCCCGATCCCCTGACGGATTACTCGTTTCCGTCCGGCCACACCACCGCTGCTTTTTCCGTCGCCGTGGTTTTTGTCCTTCATGCTCCCTGGACGGCTTGGATTGCCATTCCTGCGGCGGGGGTGGTCGGGCTGTCTCGGATGTACCTGGGTCTCCACTACCCAACCGATGTGGTTGTCGGTGCCTGGTTGGGATCGGTTTTTGCTGTTGGTAGCCATTACGGATTGGGGATGCTTTGAGGCTCCAGTTCTACATTTGAACCTACATCGATCTCCCGGAAAAGTCTGGGAGTTTTTTGTTTCGGTCGGGGATTATATCCGGTGGCCCCCGATTTTTCCTCTTCGGTCATTGAACACGCTGGCCTCGGATAGGGATTGGGCCAGGAAAATACTCCCGGACCCGAATTTTTCCCGGATGGTATCAAGGGTCTCGGTAAGGCGGCGTTCCTTGTCCGTCTCTTCGAAGAGATTGAGTTGAGTCCCTTGATCAGGGGAAAGGTTGCTCAGAGTGATTCCGACGAGGCGGACAGGATGTTGGTTCCAGTGGCGGTGGAAAAGCTCCGTCGCTGTTTGGAACAGGCGGCGACCGATGTTGGAGGGGGCGGGCATAGTGAGGGAGCGATGGATAGAACGGAAGTCGGTTCCTTTCAGCGTAAGGGAGACGGTACGACCGACACAGCCTATTTTACGGGCGCGGATGCCCACTTCTTCCGCGAGCTCACGCAAAACAAGGGAAAGTTCCGTCTCCAAGTGGTAATCCCGGGGTAGAGTAAACTGGTGGCCAATCGATTGACTTCCATCTAGGGAACAGGGGTCGACGGGGCTGTTATCAATCCCGTGGGCGGATTGGTGTAACACCCGTCCGATGACGCCGAAACGGTGGGCGAGAAGGCCGGGATCTGTGTGGGCCAGGTTTCTGATGGTACGGATCCCCATCCGATGGAAATGAGAGGTCATTCGGTTCCCTACACCAAAGAGCTCCTTTACGGGGAGGGGCCACAGCCGGTTGGCTACATCCCCAGGTGTCAGGACGGTCAGCCCCCTGGGCTTATCGAATCCTGCTGCCATTTTAGCCATCAGTTTGTTGGGGCCTACACCGATGGAACAAGGAATGCCGGTCTCCGATAAAATTCGTTCCTGAATCTGGACGGCAGCGGTCTTTCCATCGCCGAAAAGGGCTTCGCAGCCCGTCAATTCCACGAAAGCCTCATCGATCGAGAAGGGTTCAACGAGAGGAGAGAACTCTTTCAAGAGGTCAACGATGCGTACCGACATCTGCACATAGGCTCTCATGCGAGGGGGAACAAGCTGTGCTGCGGGGCATAGTTCTGTAGCCTGAGAGACAGCCATTCCCGTTTGAACACCGTATGCTTTCGCCTCGTAAGAAGCAGCGAGAACAATCCCGTGGCGGCGAGCTGGATCCCCGCATACAATGACCGGTTTTCCGCGGAGGGACGGGTTAGCTCCCTGCTCGATACTGGCATAAAAAGCGTTCATATCCGCTAACAGAACAATTCGGTTTCCCTCGGTCATGTTGCTTCCCTCCCATGCATCATACGAGGAACATGTGTTCCGTTACTAGCATATGCCGGGAAAGAGAAAATGAAAAGTGGAAAAGGGAGGAAATAAAAAAGCCGGCTGTCCACCGGCTTCTGAAATACCCTTACGGTTTTCGCGGGTTAAAATGCATGACTCGACCGTTCAGCATATGGAGTTCTGCTTGGAAAGTCCGAGCGAGATAGCGGCTGAACTCATTGGCTTTGGCGGTATCACCGTGGGTGGCATCGTCGGGAAGGGCGAGTTGAATAAAGGGGCGTTCGCCGCCTGCCGGTAACGCTTCGCTACCGACACCCAGGATCAGGTGTTTGTAGAGGTGAGGATCCTTTCCTTTCAGCAAAAGATATCGGATCTCGCCTTCGGAACGTTCCTCTACCGTGTAAGGAAAAGCGGCGTTGGCGTATTGCCAGCCGAGCTGCTCCCCCGTTAAGGCGGTCATCCCGATGTAGCGATCCAGCTCCTTTTTCACATCTTCCAATGTGAGCTCTTGCAGGGAAGGCCCTTGGACCAGCTTGATATAGGCGCTTTTGCCCACTTCTTCCATCACCTCGGTCTCTTGGTATCGCCCGGATGGGCGGAAGTGGCACACTCCCTATATTAGCACGATCAGAGAGCGCTTTCAGCGGAATTTTTCAAAAGAGACGGGCAGTTAGTATTTTTAACATACCAATAAATTCCTCGGGTAGAAGAAAAGTCGACTGAAAGGGGGGAGGCCCGGTCTAGTATGGGGATCGCAATCCCAGGTGAAAGAGAAGGGAAAGCCAAGCGTGTAAGACTTGACTGAAATCAATAAAATATTAGGAAACTATATTGTTTTGCAGGAATCATTGTGTTAAACTATTATGTACTCGATATAGCATGGGGGATGAACCTGATGCGAAAAGCGGACCTGCTGGATGAGCTCCGCGCGGAGATCGGCGTCGTGTCAGACAAAGTGGATCGGCAAGTGCATACGCTGTACCGGTTCGTCATCCAGACTCTTCACAGTAGAGTGCCGGGTTATCGCTATGCGGGAATTTACCTAACGGCTCCGGGAATGTTCCGGTGTTTTTGTCGGGCAGGGAGCAGTACCCTATCCCCTGTCGTTCGGTTTGGACAGGGTTTATTCAGCTTGGCGGCGGCGAGGGGCGGCGTGGTACGTGAACAAGTCGGTGGACGTACGGAAGTTTACGTCCCCTTTTACCGAAGTCACCACTTGATTGGAGAACTGGTCATCATCGGGGATTCAACGGATAGTATCGATGATGAGGATATCGCCCTTTTCTGTGAGCTGGCTTCTCTTTTTGAAAGCAAAGTGGAAGAGTGTAACTCCTGAAACCTCAGTGAAAAACAGGGTTTACCATCCGGTCAGGCCGGGTAAATCAAAAAGACAACCCTCTGTTAGTATAAATTTCGGAATGTTTGAAAAGGATCTTCGCTGCATAGGATGCTATATAGGGGAGGAGATCGGATGATTCTGCACGAGCGGTTGTATGATGAGACGGAACAAGCCAATGTTCGCTTTGTCGGATTTGTTTCTGACCAGGGTCGATACGATTTTGGTATCGTCTATTCACGGATGTTTTTTGGAAAACCATTGGTTGTCTGTATGCAGACCGGACGTTCTTCGCTCCTCGCTCTAGATGATGTGGACAATCTCGAGTACCTCCAGAAACTTTTTAATTTGAAGTCAAGAGAAGAAGCGGAAGAGGTTTCTGCTTTTCTTTGCAACAACTTACCGGCGCTCACCCTGGAATCGGAGGCGGAATCGGGTTGAGGGCTCCTACGGGCGAACCGTTTACCGGTTCGCCCGTTTTTTATGGACGGAAACAGGCGGTCGGATCACTGAATGAACCCATTGACAGCATTGGTATATCATAATATAATCAATGTGACACATTAATTGAAGCGCTTACAGACTTTTATCCACCCGGAGGGATGTCGAGATGGAAGCGATTATTTGCCAGACCTGTGACGAAGTGATCAGTTACGTCGACGGGGAAAAAGCCGGCACGCTGTACGGCAGATGCTCCGGCTGCATGGACCAACATTGTTCTGACCATGATCACGAATGATCAGCGAATAAACAAAGGACCCGACAACCGAAGGTTGTGGGCCTTTTTTTGTTTGGAGAGGGAGCTTTCCGCTGCGGGTTATCTCCCGGGTATGACCCGCACCATGCGGATATTTGGATCTTCGGGTCCCTGGACAGGGAGACCCGCCTCCATGTGCTCTAGGATGTAATCGATATTCTCCTGGGTGATCTGTTCTCCGGGAAGTAATACCGGGATCCCTGGAGGATAGATCATAATAAACTCGGCGATAATGTGTCCCGCTGATTTTGCGAAGGGGACAGAGATGGTCTCTGCGTAGAAGGCGTCCCGGGGGGAGACGGCCAACAAGGGAATCTCCGGAACTCTGACGGCTCCGCCGAACCGCTTTTCCTCGGTGTAAAACGCCTGGGACAGGTCGGTGAGGGCACGGACGAGCGTGTCGATGGTCTGTTCGTTATCTCCGGGAGTAATTAAGCAGAGTATATTGTACAGATCCGATAATTCCACCTCGAGGTTCCACTTTTCTCGGAGCCATGTCTCGGCCTCGAAGCCGTTGATACCTAGACTTTCTAGGTGGATGATTAGTTTGGTCTCATCGATGTCATAGGTGGCTTCAGAGCCGACCAACTCCCGCCCGACGCAACGAAAACCAGGAATCTCATTGATCCGCTTGCGGGCGGTATCCGCTAGACGCAAAGCTTTCTCAATCAGTTCCGGTCCTCGGATGGCCAAGTGACGGCGGGCAGTATCCAGGGAAGCCATCAGCAGGTAGGAGGTTGAAGTGGTGGTTAGCATACTGATGATGGTCTGGACACGCTGGGGATGGACTCTTCCTTCGCGGACATTGAGGACCGAGCTTTGTGTGAGCGAACCGCCCAGCTTGTGCATGCTGGTGGCGGCCATGTCGGCTCCTGCCTGCATAGCGGAGAGGGGGAGACGATCATGAAAGTGAGTGTGTACCCCATGGGCTTCGTCCACTAAGACAGGGATATCGTAGCTGTGAACGCACTCCACGATCTCTTTCAGGTGGGCCGCCACCCCGAAATAGGTGGGATTGATCAGGAGAACCCCCTTGGCGTCTGGGTGGAGAGCCAAGGTGCGTTCCACATCCCGGCGGGTTACCCCATGAGCGATTCCGAGGTTTTCATCCATAACCGGGTGAACGAAGATCGGATGTCCCCCCGCGAAGATGATCGCAGATAAGACGGATTTATGGACATTTCGGGGAACGATGATCTTTTCCCCGGGGTTGCAGACGGACATAACCATCGTCATAATAGCGCCGCTAGTGCCCTGTACTGAAAAAAAGGTGTGATCGGCGCCGAAAGCTTTTGCTGCTAGCTCCTGAGCTTCCTGGATCACGCCATGAGGGTGATGCAGATCGTCCAGAGGCTGGATGTTGATCAGGTCGATGGATAAAGCGGGCTCCCCCATAAAGGCGCGAAATTCCGGATCCATTCCCTGGCCCTTTTTATGGCCAGGGATGTGAAACTGGACCGGGTTTCGGGCTGCGTGTTCCTTTAATCGGGTGAAGAGGGGGGTTCGTTCCTGTCTGGTGTTCAAGGGCAGGCCTGCCTTTCATTCAAACTCCATAAAGCTGAGTATAGCAAAGTCGAACCTTTCGGAAAAGAGAGGAATGAAAGGAAAGGGGCCAGTCAAACAAATCCCCCCCACGGAGGTGAGGGGAGAAAGACAAATGCCGGTTAGGCGAGCGAGGCTATTTGATACAAGGGTTGCAGGGTAGTAAAGGTTTCTTCCACTTTTCTTATCAGCTTTTCTCCATTCCGGACCGTCGGGTCTTCGCGGTTCAACTCGATGCCGATCAAAAACTCCGCTTTTTTGACGTTCCCCAAGCGTTTTAGCATCTGTTCCAGGCCTTCCTTGCCCAATTCGGTCAGCGAATGGGTTTCCGGCTTGGTGTGATCGGGAGAGACCACGAAGGTACCAGGGAGGGCAGGCAGGATTTCATCTAGCTGTTCCAGCATGTCCCGAGCGAAGCCGGGCTTGTTCGGATATTCGTAGATCAGGGCGAACATCCCAAATAGGTTGGCCTCCCGCAGGCCTACCTGGAAATGGGGACGGGATTTATACCCCCGCTTACCATCGGACCAAGCAACCCAGGTCTCGTCGGGGGGATTGACGCTCCGGCGGGCGTGCTTCGCAACATGCACATACATGGTTTCCCCGGTCTGTTCACTCAGCCGCGGAGCGATAGCTTCGCCTAGTGCTTGTAACTTGGGGCGAACCCGTTCTCTCAACTCTTCCATCCGGGGATCCAATCCAGGAATGGTGAAGACATCAAAATCGGAAATCTCAAACCCTGTAAATGCCATGTTTCGTTTCTCACCACCATCAGATAAGGTTTCCCGTCTATCATATCACAAAGGACAGGTGCTCAAACTTGCTCCGGCGGGCGCTTGCCGGAATCATCCCAATCTGGGACAGCACCGTGACCACAGGAGAAAACCATGCGTAAAATAGAAAAAATATTCGATCAAAAACAACCCGAAAACTGGTATGAGGTGAGGTTTATTTCTCGGTGGAGACGGGCATCCTGTAGCCAGAGTTTGATACATGCCAAATGTTGGATATGAATACAAACAGAAAATTGATGGAAAAGGGGTGCAGCGTTGCCGTGGAAGATGTGATCAAAGCGTTTCGGTGTCGGGAGCCGGAAAAGCGGATCCCTGTGTTGCGACTGGAACTGGATTACGAGCTGGCCTTGCTGCATGAGGCGATGATCGAGCGTAACACCCATCGCATCGATCAGTGTAAAGCGCGCCTCCGGGAACTTCGTCAGGAAATGCTCATGTTGGAAGCTTTGTAAACGGGAAGCAACGCTCAGGCCCTTGGTCTGTAAAAGAGGATATTCCCTTCAGATGTCGAAGAAAAGTGTGTCCCCCTGGGATGCACTTTTTGTATGCCTCCATCCAGGGAAATGCCTGAACAGAGAAAAGAAATCATTCGGGAGGGGTGCTTCAATGGAGTGGAAAGTCACGAAAGAATCGCTGACTTCGCTGGCAACAGATTGCCTCGTCGTCTTCCACACCCAAGATGAGGAATCGGTCAAGGGTTGTGTGGGGGAAGTGGATGAAGCGCTGGATCATCGTATTTCCCAACTAATCACCGAAGGTGAAGTGACGGGTAAGTATAAAGAAGTTACTCTCCTTCACAACTGGGGGAAAATTCCTGCCAAACGCTTGTTGATCCTGGGGCTGGGGAAAAAAAGTGGCCTTGATCTGGAAAAGCTTCGGAACGGAATCGCCGCTGCTGCTCGCCGGGCGAGGGAGGCCGGAGTGAAGCAGATGGCCGTCGGCTGCTCCCGGAATCTTAGCGGACGTTGGAATTCCGCCGATCTCGTTCAGGCTGTGGTGGAAGGTGCCGAATTGGGCGTTTATCGCTATCGGGGCTTTAAAACGGAAAAAAGGGAACAGAAGAGCCTGGAATCGGTCTGGCTTGCCATGGAAGGGGTCAGCGATTCAGCTTTCGAAGCGGGTATAGAACGAGGAAGAGCCTTTGCCTCTGCTGTTAATACCGCCCGTGACTTGGTCAATGAACCCGCCAACAGGCTGACTCCCTCTGCTTTAGCGGAAAAAGCGCTAGCAGTGGCGGAGCAAAAAGGGTTGGATGTGGAAGTGTTGGATGAGAACCGTCTTGCGGATCTAAAGATGGATGCGCTCCTCGCCGTCACCCGGGCAAGCGGAGAGGCAGCCCGGATGATTGTCCTTCAATACCGGGGGGCACCCGACAGTCAGGAAGTGCTCGGGCTGGTAGGAAAGGGAGTCACCTTCGACTCCGGCGGTATCCAGGTGAAACCGAGCCGTGGGATGGAAGAGATGAAGGGAGATATGGCTGGTGCCGCTGCTGTGCTGGGAGCGATGGAAGCCATCGGCACGTTGAAACCCCACTGCAATGTTATCGCAGTCATTCCCGCTTGTGAAAATATGGTGGGCGGCGATAACTATCGTCCTGGTGACGTTATCCGTTCATTCAGCGGGAAAACCATCCAGATTCAGCATACGGACGCCGAAGGGCGGCTGATCCTGGCTGACGGGATCGCCTACGCTCGGCGTCTGGGGGCCACCTCCCTGGTGGATATAGCCACTCTGACGGGGGCGGTGATCGTGGCTCTCGGCCATACGGCCACCGGGTTAATGACTAATGATGAAACGTGGTCGGCAGAAGTGAAGGAGGCGGCGCGCATTGCAGGAGAAAAGGTTTGGGAACTTCCCATGTATGAAGAATATGGGGAGTACTTGCAAAGTGATATCGCTGACTTGAAAAATGAGGGAGGAAGTCCGGCGGGAGCGATTCAAGGAGGGATGTTCCTGCGGAATTTTGCGGAAGAAACGCCGTGGGCACACCTGGATATCGCAGGGACAGCCGATTCGAAAAAAGGGGACGGTATCCATGCTAAGGGAGCGACGGGAGTAGCCGTACGAACCCTGGCGCAGCTGGCGATGCGTTTTCCCGGCAAGTAAACCTCGTTAACAGACAGAAGCAACCGCCCCGAAAGGGGGGGTTGCTTCTATTTTAGAGGGAAGAAGATCTCGTGAGAACGTGCATTGGGTCACGTTTTGAGTTATACTGACGCCAATGATTTCTTAAATCTTCGGTCCTGAAAGGGGGCGAAGATGTGGAATGGAAGGCGTTATACGAAGGGCTGCGTAAGTGGAAGCCGGGTTGGACCGTCGAAGCGTGGTGGGGACTTCTTCATCCCTTTGAAAAAGGTTTGGGAAGTATCCTGGTGCAAAATACCGCTTGGACAAATGCCGTCCGGGCGATTGACTCCCTTCGGCTGATGGGCCTCACTTGTCCTCGAGTTGTTTTGGACGCCCCTGTGGAAACCCTACAAGAAGGGGTCCGGCCTGCGGGCTTTCCGCGGGCAAAGGCGGAAGCCATCCGAGGCCTATCCCATTGGTTTCTCGATCACGGAGGCATTGACGGCGCGTTTGCCGGAGATGGGGACCTACTTCGGTGGGAGCTTTTGTCCATCCGAGGGATTGGACCGGAGACGGCGGACATGGTTTTGCTCTATGTACTTGAAAAACCTACATTTATCGGTGACGCTTATACCCGGCGCATTATCTCCCGCTGGCAGGGTGTTTCCGAGCCTCGCTATGAAGAGATTCGAACGCAGGTGATGAGGACTCTTTCCCAGGTTGCTGATCAGCAACTCTTCCATGCCCTCCTTGTGGAATTGGGTAAAGAGCACTGTCATAAACGTCGACCTCGCTGCACGGGTTGCCCCCTTCAACATTCGTGCAAGTTCTCGGAAGACCGATATAGCAAGGGAGGTTAACCGATGGAAGTCCATATCGATCCGCAAACGGCCGGCGTATTGAGGTCGAAGCGACCCGAGCCCCAGGCAGGCTTGCGTCTGGCAGCGCTGAATGAAGGCTGCGGTTGCGGAGCAGATGTCTGGTTCGAGATGAACTGGGACTCCCCCCGTTCTGATGATATCTCTCTGAAGACGGAAGGAATCACGGTTCTCATTGATCCCCGGAGCCGGGAATTTTTCGATCCTGTACTGATGGTATCCCATCAGCTGGAGAAAGACGCCTTTTCACTAAAAAGCCGAAACCAGATCTATTTGAATCATATTCATCTATAGAAGGAGATTGGCATGCATCCCATAACTGTTTATGCCCATCGCGGGTTTTCCGCAGTGGCTCCGGAAAATACGATGGTTGCCTTCCGGAAGGCAGCGGAAGCCGGGGCCCACGGCTTAGAATTGGATGTTCACTTCACTCGGGATGATCAAATCGTGGTCATCCACGATGAGACCGTCAAACGGACAACCGATGGAAAAGGGAAGGTGCGAGAACTCACCCTAGAAGAAATTCGGAGGTTGGATGCGGGTAGCTGGTTTGACGGGGAGTTCCGAGGGGAAAAAATTCCTTTGCTCTCGGAAGTGCTGGAACTGGTCGCCGACCGAGGTCTGTCTGTTAACATTGAACTGAAGAACAATAAAACAGCCTATCCGGGCCTAGAGGAAGCCGTTCTGGAGTGGATCGGCCGTTTCGGGTTGGTCGATCGCACCGTGATTTCTTCCTTTAATCATTACAGCCTGCGGAAAATACGGGATCTTCGGCCGGAGGTGGATGCAGCGATCTTATACATGGCCAACTTGTTCGAGCCATGGAATTACGCCCGGAACGTCGGGGCGACTTCCATCCATTCCTACTGGCCGACGACCGTCGAAGATATGGTGAAGCGTTCTAAGGAGGCGGGAGTTCCCGTCCGGCCTTTTACGGTTAATCAAACCAAGGAAATGCGGCGGATGATCCATCTAGAAGTGGATGCGATCATCACGGATAAAGTAGACCGACTGCTAAAGGAAATCCGTGACGCGAAGGAATGCCATTCCACATCCTGTGGAATCGGTACTCCTGGAGAGGCCGGTTGAGTAACTCTTACTATCCGGTCGATCCCGTCTGGTTGCGGCTTGTCCGCTGAAAATGGTATGATAAAAAAGGTTCGAGAGGCGCCCGCGGCACGTGAGGCGCTTCTTTGTTTAGAGGAGGGAATGCGATGCAGTTGGGATGTCATATCAGCGTTGCCAAAGGCTTTTACAAGGCGAGCCAACGGGCGCTGGAATTAGGGGCGGGTTCTTTCCAGGTGTTTACGAAAAATCCCCGGGGGTTACGACCGAAAAAGGTGGACTACGCCGACGCGGAAAAAGGGGTAGAGTTTTGTAGGGATCGAGGCATCACCCTGGTCGCCCATACCCCATACATCACCAATCTGTCTACCCCGAAAGAAGATTTGCACGCGGTGACGGTGCGCTCGATTAAAGAAGATCTGCACATCGCGGAAACCTACGGGGCCGTCGGTGCTGTCGTCCATTGCGGTAAGCACGTAGGTGAAGGAGAGGAAAAGGGTACTCGGCTGATGGTGGAGACCCTGAATGAGATTTTGGCCGACTACGATGGAAAAACGTTGCTTCTTTTGGAAAACACCGCTGGCCAAGGAACAGAGCTGGGGTTGACCATTGAAAAGCTGGTGGAAATCAGGGAAGCGACCGATCACCCGGAAAAAATCGGCTTCTGCTTCGATACCTGTCACGGTTTTGCAGCGGGTGCATGGGACCTGGACACCTTCGAAGACCTGATTGGGACCATGGAGAAAACCGGTTATCTGGACAACCTGGTGGCTATCCACTTCAATGATAGTAAGGCGCCCTTCGGTTCCCGGAAAGACCGTCATGAAAAGATTGGCCAAGGAGAGATCGGGGCTGAAGCACTGACCCGATTCCTTCGCTGTGAACGCCTGGAAGGGATTCCTGTCATCCTAGAGACCCCGGTGGATAAAGAGGATGAATACGCAGAGGAAATTCGCTATCTGCACCGGTTGAAGGAGGGGGCGACAACCTAAGACGGATCGGCTGATCCCCAGGGAGAGGAGGTTGGAGATGGAAGGGATTAATGAATGGCTGAGGGAGATACCTCTCCTATCCTATCTGGTTATCCTGGCCATGACCGCAATCATCTACAAGGTAGCCTTTGCCCGGCGGTTGCCTGTGCTTAAGTCCCTCATTGTATACATGGTCCTTGCGATTGGATGTGTTTTATTTTGGATCCTGTTTTATTTGAGGTTCCCCATCTTGGAGATTCTTTCAGTGACAGTTATCCTGATTGCCATCGCTCGGATCCGGATGGGAATAAGCCATCGGAACGATCAAACGGACAAATCCTAGTTAAACTTGTACCACCAGGCTAACGGAAAAAAGGAGTTCGGAGGTTTTTCCTCGAAAAGGGAAACGGGTTATCCTGGTTTGGAGGTCATGACCTGTCGGGAAAAGGCCGTTTTCATTCCGGCCTGGACTTGGTAGAACCCCCGAGTGCAGAGCTTACCGGGTTTAGGTCCGGATGACTGGTGGAAAGAGAGAGGGGAATAAGGTGAGGCTCGAGGATGCTCTGTTTAACTGGTTGCAAATTCGCGTGGTATGGAATGCCCGTCCTCAGGATCGTTCAGCAGAGGAGACAACTCGCTTTTTCTATGAGATCCTTGCCGAAGATCATGGGGTGGAAGAGCTGTACGTGATGATGGAAAAAGACCGTTACACGGTTCGCTGGCAGCAAAAGGGGCAGGAACAATGCCGGGAATTTGAACGGGAGCAAGTGGAACAGTTGCTTCGAAGCATCGAGGCGGAGCCGAAATACAACAAGGCTTTTGATTGCGGCCCGGAACGCGAGGGTTAAGCCTCAGAACCTTTCACTCCATAATTGCGGCGGGTCTGTGGACTTCTCTTGCGGGCGCGTGTCCGTTCCGAAATACGCCGGTGGCAATCAGGACAGAGGAAGATTCGGTGGGGATGTTTGCGTAGTTTTTTCTCCTGGAAAGACGTAGGGGAAAACAATCGGTCGCACAGCACACAGGATACATTCATGACGCGCTCCTTCTTTCCTTTCCGCCCGACTTTCCAGCCGGGACTGGATGTGATGATCGGCCCCTGGATTCCGTGATCTTAACATGGCGGAGAGGTAAGCCGGTCTGCACTTTTCAGTATACAACACCTGGACGGGTCTGCGAAAATCCGTCTGGCCCCGTGAAGGAGGATGCGATTTGGCAGAATTGATTTCTCATGCCCTGACAGAGCCCTTGCTTAGAAAATTGCAGGGGGAACAGTTTGTTTTGCTGGCCACCATCGATGAGGAGACGGGGGTACCGGCAGTCAACGCTGTTTCCTGGGTTTACGCCCCTGATACCGAACGAATCCGCATCGCTGTGGGTCACAAATCCCGCATGATCGGCAATGTAACCGTTCATCCTGGAGCTTGTGTCACCATGATCGGGCCGGATACCACCTATGAAATTACGGGAAAGGCGACAGTGACTCAGGCACCCCTCGAAGGGGTTCAGATTAAGCTGGCCTGCCTCGAACTTAAAGTGGAAACGGTGAAGAGTGTGATGTTTTACGGGGCGAAGATCGTGCAAGAAGTAAAAGTCGAAAAAACCTATGACAAAGAAGCTGCCGACAAATTGGACCGACAGGTTTTGGAAGCCTTGAAGCGCAGCTGAGAAATGAACAATCCCGGAGGTCGATACTCCGGGATTGTTCATTGTTCGGAAGTTGTTTTTGTTGCATCAGCGGGAGTCCCGTTTCGGTGGTTTCGGGTTGGGAGTTTGGTTAAACTTCTCCTGGTCTGTGCGGGACGGCGTTTGTTCTTTGCGAGGGGTATCTTTAGAGGGTTGGGGAATGATCCGGGAGGCGATTTCCCCCAACTCCTCGGCAATCCCACCGAGGGGGCGGCCATGGTTCACGTCGTCGGCCAGTTCTCGAAGCCGCTGTACCAGATCCGTGTCTGCTGTTACCAAAGCGTTGGCTCCCTGAGGATCCTCTCTTAAGGCTTGGGCCACAGAATATTTGATGGTGCCGACACGTCCCCGGTCGAGAGCTGGATCCACGTCGATCCCTACGATGGTATAGTTGCCTGCAGCTACCGCCGTCGCTCCCTTTACTTGCGGCATATCCGTGGCGATCTCCACCATCCTTCGGGCTTTTGCCCGTGGATTTTGGGCTTGACGAGGGTCTGGAGCGGTCTGCTTCACCCTTTGGGTATGAGGTGCATTTCCTGGGGGAGGGGCTGATTCGTTGCCCGGTGGTTTATTTGCCGGCTGACATCCGAACAGGAAGCCCACCGCCAGGAGGAGAGTCAGGATTCGGATCATGGCTGTTCCTTCCTTTCCAGGTCGGGTTATTAGACATAGTGTAACCCTCTACGAAAAAACCATGTATATCCCATGCTTCCTTTCTCCGGGATAAAGATCTCCGTTTGGAGCCATTTGTTTTTCGATGTAGAATGGAAGGGAAGCGCTGCGTTATGAAAGGTGGTTTTTTCCTTGATTCAAGTAGAAAGTTTCACACTTGGTCCAGTGATGACCAACTGTTATCTCCTTTACAAGGAGGTAGGAGGAGACGCGCTTGTCATTGATCCGGGCAGTGAACCACAGCAGGTCATGGAACGGATTACTGAACGGAATCTGTCCGTGCAGGGGATCTTGCTGACCCATGCTCACTTTGATCATATTGACGGGTTGGAAGCGGTGCGAGAATTAACGGGTGCTCCTGTTTATATCCACCGGGAGGAGACGGATTGGTTGACTGATCCGCAATTGAACGGTTCAGCGCTTTTTCCTGGAATCGCGGAAACCCGCTGTCAGCCAGCGGAGAGTGTTATTCAGGGAGGGGAATCGTTGGTCTTCCTGGATGAAACATTCACCGTCGCCCATACTCCTGGCCATTCCCCAGGGAGTGTCTCGTATCACCTGAACGGACTCGTATTCAGCGGTGACGTTCTTTTCGCCGGCTCCATT
Source organism: Salinithrix halophila (assembly GCF_042650125.1). Lineage (NCBI taxonomy): Bacteria > Bacillati > Bacillota > Bacilli > Caryophanales > Thermoactinomycetaceae > Salinithrix > Salinithrix halophila. The sequence continues at coordinate 178,215 of NZ_JBHSAP010000009.1, read as the reverse complement.
GGCCGTACGGACCTCCCAGGTGGGGATTACCGTACATTGATGCGAACCATTCATGACACGTTGATGGAGCTTCCCGAAGAGACTCGCGTTTATCCCGGCCACGGACCGGTCACCACGATTGGTAGAGAACAGCAATCCAATCCCTTTTTGGCGGGTATGCTATAAGGAGAACGGGAGGGGTGGATGAAATTCCCTCCCGTTTTTTTTGAAAAAACCTTGCACAGACCTCCTTTTTTGTGTATAATAATTCTCGTTGACCATAAAATTAAAAGTGCGGGGCATTAGCTCAGCTGGGAGAGCGCTACACTGGCAGTGTAGAGGTCAGCGGTTCGAGCCCGCTATGCTCCACCAAAGAAAACCTCCGAGATCTCGGGGGTTTTTTGTTTTGTTAGAAATGAAAAATCCCCTTCGGAAAATGAAAACTCGTTTTGCAGGGAATTATTAATTAACTATTAAAAAACGATTAGAAAGCGTTTTCATTTGTGTCGGAAACAGTAATTTTAAAAAATAGCGAAAAGCGTTGCCATAATACCAAAAATAATGTATCCTGTATATTGTTTCATTCATTTACTAAAAACAGGGAAGGGATGAGGTTTCCTGGAAAGGATCAGAAAACTCGAAAAGAGGGATGTCCCACACTTGTTGCCCCTTATGATGGAATATATCGTCGATTTTTATAAATACCCCCGTCCGAGTGATGGTTCACTCGAAAAATTAGTGAATCATCTCCTGGAACATCCGTGGGATGGCATTCAGTTTGTTGCCGAAACAGAAACCAATCGGTTAGTTGGATTCGCTACTTTGTACTTTACTTTTAACACCTTAGAAGTGAAGAGAATGGCGTTTCTGTATGATTTATTTGTATCACCCAATCAAAGAGGTCGCCAAATCGGCGAAAAATTATTCAAAAGTTGTCTTTCTTTTATTAGAGAAAACGGTTATTCCCATATGATTTGGGAAACGGCCCATGATAATTTAGCCGCCCAATCTTTTTACAATAAAATGGGGGCCGAAAAATCCGTTTGGTTAAACTACGAAATCAAGTAATTAGTTTAGGGGGAGTGAATGAAAATGTATGTGCAGAAATTGGAACCGGAGTTTATCGTTAATGATTATGGCGTCCAATTGCGGTATTTGTATCCCAATCAGGATATCACCGTTCCTACCCCCTTCGAAGCGGCTTGGGTCATAGTCGAATCCGGCCAGTCCACAGACCCGCATCATCATCATGATGCTGAAACGTTTTTTATCGTTGAGGGCAGCGGAGTGATGAACATCGATGATGAAGCAAGAGCGATAGGAAAAGGGGATGTCGTATATATCCCCGCCTTTTCCAAGCATCAGATCAGTAACCCCCATGATGCGCGATTGGTCTTTATCACCGTATCATGGGATATCCCCCAGGAGGGTGGACAATGAAAAAAAGCTTTTTGGTTACTGCTCCTCCCCCAACGCCGAATGGTGAGTTGCATCTGGGTCATTTATCCGGGCCGTATTTGGGGGCAGACGTTTTTACCCGAGCTCAACGCAGTTTTGGAAACGATGTCGTGTATCTATGCAGCACCGATGATCACCAAAGCTATTGTGTAACCAAAGCGATTGAAGAAAAACGAACCGTCGAAGAAGCGATAGGTGATTATTCGTCCCGGATTCAAGATGTTTTGCTGGCTGCGAACATTCGGATGGATTGCTTTACAAGCCCCCGAAGACCAGAACATTTCCGACGAGTACAAAAGCTTTTCCTCGACCTTTACAAAGCTGGTAAACTTCAAGTCAATGAAGAGCCTACTTGTTTTTGTTTAGAATGTAATCGCTATTTATTCGAGGCTTATGTAAAGGGGGCGTGTATTCATTGCGATGCGCCATCGGGAGGAAACTATTGTGAAGAGTGTGGCCATCCTAGTGATCCGATCCATCTGAAGAATCCCCAATGCACCATATGCCATCATCCTCCTGTGATCAAAACCTTCAAACGCGTGGTGTTTTCACTCGAAGACTACCGAGAAGAGTTAACGCGTTATTACGAGAAGCATAGTTATCAGTGGAAGCCCCAATTGAAAAAGCTATATTCAGAGTTATTGTCGAAGAAGCTTCCGGATGTTCCGATAACCAACTTAGAAGATTGGGGCGTCCCCGTGCCTCTGCCTGATTTTGAAGGTCATGTAATCAATGTATGGTTCGAAATGTTGCCGGGACACATGGAGACAGCGAGTGTCTGGGCTAAAGAAAACGGTTTGGAGCAGGACTTTTGGGCGAAAAACAGCCCAACGGAAATGGTACAGTTTTTTGGGTTTGATAACAGCTTCTACTATGCTGTCGTCCATATAGCCATGCTAGCAGCTTTAGGTAATCACAAAGCGGCCGATGGCTTAATTACCAATCAATTTTACTTACAGGATCGGGCGAAATTTTCGAAAAGCCGTGGGAATGCGATCTGGGGTTCTGAGTTTTTAGAAACCGAGCATAGTGACTGGGTGCGGTATTATCTGTGCTACTCCAACCCAGAAAACCGGCAGACGCATTTTTCTTTAACGGAGTATACGCAAATCGTCGAACAGCGCATCGGTCAAGAATGGCATGCATATTTGGCTAAACTCACCTCCTTATGCGGCAGGAACTCCAAGGGTCAGGAGATATCGAGCGCTGCTGAAGATCATATAGCCCATTTCCGTCGAAAATTTTCGGCTTGTTACGGGGTGGAATCCTTTTCGCTGAAAAACGCGGCGGATGATCTTCACCAATTCATGGTTGGAGCCGATCAAATCATAGAACAGACACAAAGTGCCATCGATGCGTACTACTTTTTACGGGCGTTAGCTGTTTTTTCAGCTCCCATTACGCCGATATTCAGTTCCGATCTTGGGGAGTACCTGGGTTATCAAGATTCCAATCCAATCAAATGGGAATGCCTCGATCAGGCCCCTCTGCCTGTAGAAAAGTCCCTGCAAAATTCAGTACTAAATAAGCTAGACAGCTATGAAAACCAGTTTTTCAAAGAAACCGCCTCCTCGATATTGCATGATTAAAGAGTAAAAGCCTCCCTGTGAGCCAGGGAGGCCATTTGTAAAAGAGACCAGTCATTAGGTGGTAGAGGATGAGTGCGAAGAACTATGATGTGATTATTATTGGTGCAGGATCGATGGGGATGTCTGCAGGCTATTTTATGGCTAAAAACGGAAGAAAAACCCTCTTGCTGGATTCTTTAAATCCGCCCCATAACAAAGGAAGTCACCATGGAGATACGAGAATCATTCGACACGCTTATGGTGAAGGAAAGAATTATGTACCGTTAGCTTTGAGAGCACAAGCGTTGTGGTTGGATTTAGAAGAGCAAGTGGGGAAGAAGTTATTTTATAACACAGGTGTATTAAATGTGGGCGATTCGAAATCTGCATTTATTCACGAAGTGATTTCCTCTGCAAAGGAATTCCTTCTCCCCCTTGAAATCATGGATTCACAGCAAATCATGGACAGATGGCCTGGGATCACCTTGCCCGGAAGTACTATCGGCTGCTTAGAGTCGGCTTCTGGGGTGCTTAAAAGTGAAGAATGTATACGGGCCTACCGCCAGCAGGCTTTGGCATATGGTGCAACGATCCTGACCCAGCACCCTGTAAAAAACCTATCGGTACTGAAACAGGGGGTAAGGGTTGAAACCGATGAGGGAACGTTTTTGGGAGATGCTTTGATTTTATGTGGGGGAGCATGGTCTCCGAAGCTATTTTCTCAAGTCAATATCCAGGTTCCGCTTCATCCGATAAGGACAGCCTTTGCTTGGTTTGATGCTGCAAAAGAATTATATGAAGCAAAGCGGTTTCCGGCTTTTAACTTTCATGTAGAAGGTGGCCAATTTTACGGCTTTCCAAGTTTCCATGGCAGTGGAATAAAAGTGGGATTTCATAACGATGGGAAAGCGATTGATCCGGATCAAAGGATTCGTAAGTTTGAGGGAGCGGACGAGGAGCCTTTGAGAGGGTTTTTGGATACCTATATGCCGCATATCAAAAGATTGAAGCAAGGTCAAGTTTGCATCTATACGATGACCCTTGATGAAAACTTCATCATTGACTTGCATCCGGAATATCCCCATGTGGCTGTTGCAGCAGGGTTTTCCGGTCATGGATTCAAGTTTTCGAGTGTGGTGGGGGAGATCTTAAGCGAGCTTATCGTGTCAGGCCAAAGTACCTATGATCTATCCCCTTTTTCGATAAAGCGGTTTGATCATCGATATTCAATAAAGAGGTGATCGAGTGGAAACGAATGATTCGATCTGTGAGCTTCGTGTGAAGGGGACATGGGCTGGTGACGTGAAAACGGATCTTCAGATTCGTGATTTTCCGCTTTTATCCTTGGATGATACCGAAGAGCTAGGCGGAAAGGATGAGGCTCCAAATCCGCTGGAATTCATTCTCGCTTCCTTAAATGGATGTAATGGCATCATGATCCCGCTCGTGGCCAAAGAATGTAATTTCTCTTTTTCGGCGATCAGTTTTGATAGCAGCGGAATTGTGGATACCCGGGGGTTTATGGGGGAACCCGATATCTGTACGCATTTCAAAAGCATCCATCATGTAATCACGATTCATACGACGGAACCGGATCATAGACTCCAGGAACTAAAAGAGCAAGTGGAAGCAAGGTGTCCCATATTTAATCTCTTAATCGATGCGAACATTCACTTGACATCTGAGTGGGTTAAAATTTAAAACATTGGTCTTCATTTCATTAGTTGGGAGTTGCCAAATCCATGGAATATATGCGAAAAACGGATCCCTTTGGCGGGTATTTTTTTCATCAGGGGAAAAGTGGGCTTTCAGCTTATGAGGAAGCTGTCCGGTTAACAAAAGAGATGCTCATGGCGGAAGTGGCAACCCATTTGACTCCATACAGCGGGAAGACGCCCCTTGAATTGGAAAAAGCCAGCCAAAATCTGATGCTTGTCTCACAAAAAGGGGAAGCGATCAACGATGTCCTCAGCGATCTTCAAGAAACAATTTTGCACCATACCGTACGCGTCTCCCATCCCAAAAATATCGCCCATTTGCATTGTCCACCTCTGATTGCTTCTCTTGCCGCTGAGATGATGATTAGTGTGTTGAATCAATCAATGGATTCTTGGGATCAGAGTCCCTCCGCTACTTATGCTGAGGTAGAAATGGTTCGTTGGTTTTGCAGGAAATTCGGTTATTCATTAGCATCCGACGGCATCTTTACAAGCGGCGGAACACAATCCAATTATATGGGATTGTTGCTGGCTCGTGATCATTTCTGCCAAACCCAATTCAAATGGGATGTGCAAACCAAAGGTTTACCCAGAGAAGCGCATCGGATGCGGATCCTCTGTTCAGAAAATGCCCATTTTACAGTCAGGCAATCAGCCGCTCAACTGGGACTCGGTGAAGAAGCCGTGATACCGGTTAAAACGGATGAAGATTTTCGCCTGTGTTTGAAGGATCTGGACAAAAAATTGAATCAGCTCTTCGAAGAAGGGTTGTTTCCCTTTGCCATTGTGGCGACATGCGGAACGACGGATTTTGGAAGCATCGACCCGATCGCAAGGATCGCTGAACGGGCCAAAAAAAATCAGCTGTGGCTTCATGTGGATGCCGCTTATGGAGGAGCGTTAATTTTAAGTGATCGGCACCGTTTTAAACTGCATGGCATCGGGGAAGCAGATTCCATCGCCGTTGATTTTCACAAGCTTTTCTATCAGCCGATCAGCTGTGGAGCCTTTCTGCTGAAAGAAGGATCTCATTTGCAATTGATCACGCTCCATGCGGATTATTTAAATCCAAAGGTCGATGAGTGGGAAGGGATCGTTAACCTTGTTGGGAAGTCCACACAAACCACTCGCCGATTTGATGCTTTGAAAATCTTAGCTTCTTTGAGAATCGTCGGTGTGGAAAACTTCGGCAAGATGATCGATCATACGATCGATTTAGCCAATGAGGTGGCAAACCTTATAAAAGGGATCCCAGATTTTGAAGTGATTACGGGAACGCCGGAGTTGAACGCCGTGGTCTTTCGGTATATTACCGGCATGGGTGATGTCGATAAAGAGAACCAATTGAACCGAGAAATCCAACAATCCCTGCTTCAACAAGGTTCGGCGGTGATAGCAAAAACGAGCGTTCACGGAAAAACATGCTTGAAATTTACACTTTTAAACCCAAGGACCAAATTAAGCGATGTTGAAGAGGTTTTACAGGAAATATCCTTGCTAGGGAAAAAGCTTACGGTCAACAAATCAGATATAGCAGGATGATTCATGAGAAGGATCCGAGAGGGTGGAAAAAATGGAGCAAGGAGACGAAAAGGTAATCTATGATTTGCTTGGCATCGGATTGGGTCCCTTTAATTTAGGATTAGCCGCTTTATTAAAGAAAGCTCCGGAAGTCGATGCCATATTCTTTGAACAGAAGGAACAATTCACTTGGCATGAAGGTATGCTCATTGAAGGGACCACTTTGCAAGTACCTTTTCTGGCGGATTTGGTAAGTATGGTGGATGTGACAAGTCCATACAGCTTTTTGAACTATTTGCAACAGAGAAATCGTCTCTATCAGTTTTACTTTCTAGAACAGTTTCACATTCCGAGAGCGGAGTACAACCATTACTGTCAATGGGTGGCTGAACAACTGGACCCTTGTTGTTTTGGGGCTGAAGTCATAGACGTCCAGGCATACGACGACTATTACAAAGTAAAAGTTTTTATCCGAAAGGAAAAGAAAGCAAACTGGTTTTATGCCAGAAACCTGGTTTTGGGGGTAGGAACGCAGCCCGTGGTTCCGGCATTTTTGAAGGACAAACTCGGGGATACCGTTTTTCACTCTTCGGAGTACTTAAGCAAAAAAGCCCAGTGTTTACAGGCTGGATCGATCACGGTGATCGGTTCCGGCCAGAGTGCGGCAGAGGTTTTCTATGATCTTTTGCAAGCCCAAAACCAACACCATTACACATTGGACTGGTTTACCCGTTCAAAAGGCTTTTTTCCCATGGAGTATTCCAAATTGGGTTTGGAACATTTTTCTCCCGATTATCTGGCGTACTTTTACCCATTACCGCAGGCTAAAAAAGATGAGACGGTCAACGCCCAGGATTTACTTTATAAAGGGATCAGTGCGGGGACCATTTCGGACATTTACGAATTACTCTATGAACGTACGGTCGGAGGCCAGAAACCTTCGGTACATCTTCAGGCGATGACGGAAATTCGAGGCATTGAAAAACTGGGAGACGCTTATGAGCTGAACTGCCGTCAATGGCACAGTGAGCAAAACTTTGATCATCAAACGGAAGTGGTTATTGTAGGGACGGGGTATAAACCGGTTATTCCTAACTTCCTTTCAAGTATTCATCACCTGATCGAGTGGGATGAAAAAGGAAGATACCAGGTTGAACAAGATTATCGCTTAAAGCTTCGTCCGTCTCTAAACCATTCGATATTCGTTCAAAACGGAGAATTGCATACACACGGAGTCGGTGCTCCGGATCTAGGCTTGGGAGCTTATCGCAATGCGAAAATTATCCATGCAATCACTGGGAAAGAAATCTACCCTGTTCATCCACGTAGTGTGTTTCAAACCTTCGGAACGAAAAAATCATTGGTGAACCTGTCCGTTTAAATGTCCGAAGCTTCTTTTTCGTATATTGTATACCCTCCTGGGGTATGGTAAGCTGGAATCAGAATCGAAGGGCGAGGAGAGATGATATCCGTGTCCGGTGATAAGGAGAGCCTTCTGAGACGGCTTAGGCGGGTGGAAGGGCAGATCCGAGGGGTGCAGAAGATGGTGGAGGAAGATCGGTACTGCATGGATGTACTGGTTCAGCTCGCCGCCGTCAAGTCGGCTGCCAATAGCATCGGACTCGCTCTGTTGGAAAATCACGCCAAGAGCTGTGTGAAAGAAGCGGTCGAATCAGGCAGAGGGGATGAAGCCATGCAGGAATTGGCCGATGTGCTCCGTTCCTTTGTCAAATGAAGAGGTTTGTATACTAACACGATGGATTAGGAGGAGAAAAGAACATGGCAACCGCGATTTTGAAAGTGGAAGGCATGTCCTGTGATCACTGTAAACAGGCGGTGGAAGGCGCTCTCAACCGAGTGGACGGCGTTAAAAAAGCCGTCGTCGACTTGGAAGAGAAGACGGCGACCGTGGAGTACGATGAAGTTAAAACCGCTCCTCCTATCATGAAAGAGGTCGTTGAGGACCAAGGTTATGATGTGACAAAATGATGATGAAAAAACCCGGGCTGACAGGAGCTGCCCGGGTTTTTACCTAAAGGAAGATTCCATCAATCCTTTTCAGCCTCGTTCACGATTTTCGTTTGAAAATCGACAAAACAGGATAGTAGACGGTGATTGGATCTCTTTTTTCCCCTGGTGGGTCCAGGTTCCAGTGATGGATCGCCGTCAACCGGTTATCTTCTTTCTTTCTGAAGGGAATGCCACACGGTGACAGCTAGAAGAAGAGCGAGGAGAACGAAAGCCAGCCGGAGTCCGTTTTCTTGGATATGGATCACATCGTGACTGACCAATACCTCCAACGCGATGGAGGGGATCTTGCCGATGAAGGTGGCCAGGAAGAAATCGCTGAATCGAACCGTCGTTAGCGCTCCCAGGAGGTTAATGGCCCCTGAGGGGATAAAAGGGGTAAGACGTGCAGCCAGCAGGGATTTAAACTGCAGTCGGCGTGGCCAACGGTTGAGATTTTCCATCCAACGCCAGCTCGGGCTGATCCGGCAACTCCAGTGCCGCCATCCTTTTCTGTAAAGCAAAAAAGCCAATCCCGATCCGAGCGCTTCCCCGATCAGGGAGATTGCTCCACCCCAAAAGGGCCCCCATAAAAGGACATTAGCCCCCGTCACAAAGATACTGGGGACAAATCCGAGCAGGTTTACTACTACGTTGATGACAAGGCTGATGAGGACGGCCCAACTCCCCCATTCTGCCAGCCAGTTTACCGTTTCCTGTACCATGCAACCTCCAAAAATCATGTTCTAAAATCGGTTTTTCCTTCTATCTATCATAATGGGACGAGGGGTCACCGACCAGTCTTTACGGGGGAATGTTCCGTTCTTCTTCACAGATTGATTGAAGGGATCGTTTATAATGGGGAAGGATCATGAAAGAATGGGGATGAAGGGGCCGCCGGTGGTGAACCCAACATTTGGGATAGGTAACGATGGGAGGGAAGGTACGTGAGCAACCGAGGAACACGTTGGCGCAATGGTCTGATTGCTGTCGTTCTCCTTGTAGCGATCGGTGGTGCAGTTTGGAATGCCCTAGCTAAAGAGAAGCCGGTTTCCGACCAGGGGGAAAACGCCGTAAAGACGGGGGGGACCCAGGATCAGGAGAGGACGAAACAGCCGCCTGCCTCTGCTTTTGGACCTGCAGGAAAGGAAAAAGAGGGGCCCATGCGGGGAAAATCGGTTCCTGACTTAACGCTGCCATCGTTGGACGGCAAGACGGTCTCCCTGACGGAAAGCGACAAACCGGCGATCATCAATCTGTGGGCCAGCTGGTGCCCTCCCTGCCGGGAGGAGATGCCCTACTTACAAAAGGCGTACGAACAATACGGGAAACAGGTGGACTTCCGTATGCTGAACCTGACGAGTCGGGATCACCCGGAGAAAATGAAAGCCTATCTGAAAAAAGAAAAATATACCTTCCCGGTGTTGCTGGATGAAACAGGGGAAGCCCAGGAGGCCTTCGGTGTGATCAATATCCCCCAGACCTTTGTAGTGGATAAAGAGGGCCAAATCATTTACCACCATTCCGGTTCTTTGTCTAAAAAGCAAATCGACAGGATCATGAAAGAAATCACCTCCTGACGAATCCGGGGCGGTGGGAAAGGAGGATGCCGGATGGCGGACCTCAACATCGGGGTGGCCTTTGGGGCGGGGGTGCTTTCTTTTATCTCCCCCTGCTGTCTCCCCCTGTATCCGTCTTATTTGTCTTATATCACGGGCATGTCCGTCAGTCAGCTTCAGGACCAAACCCGGCCCCCACAGCTGAAACGGGCCGCCATATTACACACGTTCTTTTTTATCCTCGGTTTTTCGATCATTTTTTTCGTTCTCGGCTTTTCCGCCAGTTGGCTTGGTGAAGCATTCGCCCGCTATCAGGACCTGATCCGTATGCTGGGGGGTGTCCTGGTCGCTGCCATGGGCCTCTTTTTATTGGGGATTTTCAGACCTCAATTTATGATGCGGCAGAAACGGTTGGAGGTAGGTGGCAGGCGTTGGGGTTACCTCGGGTCCACGTTGATTGGGATCGGTTTTGCCGCCGGTTGGACTCCCTGTGTAGGACCGATCCTGGTGGCTGTCCTTTCCCTGGCTGCCTCCAACCCGACCGCGGGAATCGGCTATATCACGGCCTACACCCTGGGTTTCGCCATTCCGTTCTTTCTCATGGCTTTCTTTATCGGGCGTACCCGCTGGATCCTGAAATATTCCGATCGGCTGATGAAAGCGGGGGGAGCGTTGATGGTGTTGATGGGAGTGCTCCTGTATTTTGATCAATTGACGGTAATCACTATCTGGCTGACGGATCTGTTCGGTGGTTTTCAAGGCTTCTGAAATCGGGGATTTTCTCAACAAGCAGGTGAATGGAATGGAGAAAAAGACACGATACTGGGTGCGGCGCACGTTGATGCTAACGATGGTGGTTCTGATCGGTGCTGCCCTCTACCAGGCTTTTTACGAGGAGAAGGAATTAGGACCAGAGGTGGGAGAGCAGGCTCCGGACTTTGCTCTGAAGACCCTGGAGGGTGAAGAGCTCAAGCTGAGTGATCTAAGGGGAAAAACCGTCCTGGTCAACTTCTGGGCTACATGGTGCAAGCCGTGCCGGAAAGAGATGCCCGCCATCCAAAACGTCTCTGACAAATATAAAGAGAAGGGCTTTCAGGTGGTAGGGGTGAACATCGCTGAAACCAAGGTTTCCGTTTCCGGTTTTGCTCGCCAATTGGAATTGGACTTTCCCATTCTCCTGGATTCGGACCGGCGGGTAACCAAGCTCTATCGGGTTGGGCCGATTCCTTTCTCCGTCTTTATCGACAAAAACGGAAAGGTGATCCGGAAGGTGAATGGACAAATGGATGAAGGGCAGCTCGAAGGGTATACGAGGGAGGCCTTGTCCCGATAAGGGGCGGGTCTCTTCCGTTTTCACACCGAAAATGACGTGATATCATGAATAAATAGAGCAAAATAAACGGGAGGCGTTGGATGAGATGGCTGATTCAGTATACACGGATGTGGAAGCAAAAGACTTAAGCCAAACTTTCGATCGTGACCGGAACCGCTACGTTTGGGTCGATGTACGCACCGATGCAGAATACGGAGAAGGACACATTCCCGGAGCAAGGCATATTCCTTTTGACGAGATGGAGGAACGCCATGGGGAATTGGCCGAAATGAAGGAGAAGGAGATCCTCCTCATCTGTCGGAGCGGCCGCCGGAGCGTGATCGCCGCCCACACCTTAGCGGATAAAGGATTTACCCGCCTGGTTAATCTCAAAGGGGGGATGTTGGAATGGACGGGACCCGTCGAGAGCTAAATGGGGATGCCTCCGTACCCTTCCCGTACCCGGCAGACCGGATTACCGATTTGGTGGGCAAGACTCCCTTGGTTCGGTTGAATCGTCTCCTGGGAGAGGATGACGCGGAAGTCTTCGTCAAGTTGGAGTATTTCAACCCCGGAGGCAGCGTTAAAGACCGGACGGCCCTCAACATGATCCAGCAGGCGGAAGAGGCGGGCCTTTTAAAGCCGGGCTTCACGATTGTGGAACCTACAAGCGGCAATACGGGGATCGGATTGGCCCTCGTCGGCGCTGCACGGGGATATCGTACCATCTTGGTCATGCCCGACTCGATGAGCGGGGAACGGATCAACATTTTGAAAGCCTATGGGGCGGAAGTGGCTCTCTCCCCCGGTTCCGAACGGATGCCCGGAGCGATCCGGAAAGCGAAGGAGATCATGGCCGATATTCCCAACTCTTTTATGCCGCTCCAGTTTGAAAACCAGGCTAACCCAGAAGTACACAGGCGGACGACCGCCCCAGAGATCCTGGAGCAGACGGAGGGACAGTTCGATGCTTTTGTAGCCACCTCAGGAACTGGAGGCACCATCACCGGGACGGGCGAGATCCTGAAACAAAAGATTCCCGGTCTTCATGTTGCGGTGGTGGAGCCGGCAGGTTCTCCAGTGTTGGCTGGCGGGGAGCCCGGTTCTCACAAAATTCCCGGGACAAGCCCTGGTTTTGTACCGCAGATCCTGAACCGTGAAGTTTATGATGAGATCTTCCACGTCACCGATGAGGACGCCGCTGAAACGGCCCGTCGCATGGCTCGAGAAGAAGGAATCTTGGTGGGTCCTTCCTCTGGTGCTTCGGTTTGGGCTGCTTTACAGACGGCTCGGCGCCTTGGGGCTGGAAAACGGGTGGTTTGTATGGCCCCTGATACGGGAGAGCGATATCTCAGCACGGATCTGTTCACCTAAGGGGGGAAGGGAATGGCCGGTAAGTTGTTGGGAGCGATCGTGGAGGAAATCTGGTCTTCCCCGAACAAAAGAATCCCTTTCGCTCGTTTCATGGAGCAGGCTCTCTACCACCCCCGCTGGGGATATTATCGGCGGGAAGGACGGAAGATCGGACGAGAGGGGGATTTTTTCACCAGCCCCTACGCGGGGGAGCTCTTCGGACTCACTTTGAGCCGAGTGATTGGGAGGCTGGCCCGCAGATTTCCAACTGATCGTCCCTGGGCGGTTGTGGAGATGGGGGGCGGGGATGGGAGGCTGGCGGAACAAGTAATTCGAGGACTTGCTCAAAGAGGGTTGTCCCACCCTCCCGTGTACTGGATGATCGAAACCAGCTCATACCACCGCCGATTGCAACGGGAGCGCCTGAAGAACTCCCCCTGGGAGGTTCAGTGGATCGATTCAGTGGAGACCATCCCCGCCGGTACCCCCGCTATCCTGTTTAGCAACGAACTGGTGGATGCCTTCCCTGTTCATCGGGTGCGAAAGCGGGAAGGCTGTCTCCGAGAGATATATGTAACCTGGAATACTCAAGATACGCACCTGGAAGAGGTGGAAGGTCCCCTTTCCCGGCCGGAGCTGGCCGCCTATTTCGCGGAATCGGGGAGGAACCTCGTCGAGGGCGGTGAAGCGGAGGTGCCCCTCGCCGCCCGTGAATGGATTCAACAGATCGGCGGCTGGCTGGAGCAAGGAATCCTGCTAACGATCGACTACGGTGGCACATCGCTGGAATTGGACTCTCCTCTGCGTAGGGAAGGGACCCTCCGCGGGTTCCGTAAGCATCGGTTGGTCACGGATCTTCTTTCTCAACCGGGGGAGACGGATCTCACGGCGGATGTTTGTTTCACCGCACTCCGCCGCTGGGGGGAGGAGGCGGGACTGTTCCCTCAATGGTACGGCAGTCAATCCCGTTTCCTACTGGAAGCCGGCATCCTGGAGGAGCTAACGCCGCCTTCCGATGCGGATCCCTTCAGCCCGGAAGCGAAGCGGATCCGTTCCTTGCGACAGCTCGCCCTGCCCGGCGGGATGGGAGAGCAATTCCGTGTGCTAATCCAAGCCAAAGGACAGCTGATCCCGGCGGACTTCCTCGCTCCTGGAGAGGAATCTCTCTGATCGAAGGTGCCGGATAGGAAAAAAGCTCCCCGGAGGGGGAGCTTTTTTCCGAGAAGCCGGTTTCAACCCACTTGGAAAAAGGACCAGTAGACGATTCCGATAAAGGCAAGAACCATGTAGCCGCCGAACATCAACATATAGGTGCGTTCCGTATAACGCATGTAACCCAGCACGATGAAGAGGGCGGCCTGGGCGTAGAAAAGACCGGCCAGGATATTCATGTGGCCCGCCATGAACATGAGGCCCATGACCAAACACCAGAAACCCAAAACCCGAAACATGCGGTCCATGTACAGCCAACTCCTTTAAGCCTGCAAGATCAACGTTTCGATGAGGGTATGACAGCCGTGCATGCCCGTTCCCAATGCTCGTGGCTGCAGGGATCGTGCGTTACTCATCAGCTTGCGATTGTCATAACACATTATAACCCTCGAAAAAAAGGGGTTCAAGCCTTTGTAGTTTGTGTCATCAAACGGTCAGGAATTCTTGTTACGGGAGGAAGGTCCTTTGGAAACGATTCAAACATGGAAGCGGCACGGTATCGCATGGATCCGCTTTCATCGCCCTGCGGTAAGGAACGCTGTCAATATTCAGATGATGGCGGAATTGGAAGAACAACTGACGGTTCTATCCGAGGATGAGGACGTGAAGGTACTCGTCTTTGTCGGTGATGAGCGCACCTTCGTCTCTGGCGGGGATCTAGGGGAATTCCACCAACTGAAAAGCAAAGAGGAAGTATTTCCGGTGATGCACCGGATGGGAAGGCTGCTGGAACGGGTGAGAGATTGGGGGAAACCGACCATAGCGGCTGTCCAGGGAACGGCAGTCGGGGGCGGGTGTGAGATTGTCGCCAGCTGTGATTTCCGTCTTGCTACTGAAGGGGCTCGGTTTGGATTTATTCAGTCCAGTCTGGGCATTACCACCGGCTGGGGAGGGGGCTCTCGCCTTCTGGAGGAGCTTCCTCGCCATCAGGCCCTCTACCTTCTCTTGTCAGGGGAGCGAGTCGACGCTTCTCTCCTGGCAGACTGGGGATGGATTCACCGAATACTGCCAGCAGACGGGTTTGAGAAGGAAGTGGAACGGTTTGCCACGACACTGGCCCAGGCTTCGCTTCCCGTGATCCAAGCCTATGTTCAATTAGCAAACCAAACACGGCAGGGGCAGACACGGGCGGAGCTTGTGGCAGGGGAGGCGCAATCATGCGCAGTCCTATGGGAAACCGAGGAACATCTCCGAGCGGTGGAATCTTTTTTGCACCGAACTCGGGGTAAGGAGTGAAAAAATCTTTTTTAGAATTGTACCCATTGAGGGGGTTCTAATGAAAATCGCTGATTCGATTTATCTATGGGGTACGCCGTTACTGTTTGGATTAGTCTATACGATGATTAATTTTGATCAAGTTACACACCAAATTTCTTCTCGGCTCATACCCGGTTCCTATATTGCTTGCTTGATATGGCTCATACCCGGGGTTTTAACGGATGGGTTTTTGAAATCGAGAGGAATGACATGGAGGGAGTACGTGAGGGCTAAATATAAGGTGGATAATAAGAAATAACCGTTGAGCTACAACGATTTCAACAGAAAAAGGCTGCTGACCGACTTTGTCAGCAGCCTTATCTAGGCAAGTGCAGGCTTTTTCGGACTCCTAAAGAGTTACCCTTCTTGCAACCCTTTCTTCGCTTCGTCGGGGAGGATGGAGTCGTAGCGGTTGAATTGGAGCATCTCCCGGAAGTGACTGGAGACATCGCACTCCCCGTATTCTGGAGTATTGGTTCCCTTACCGTCGATAAAGAAGTTCTTCCGGTACCGCCCGTCGGCTTCGTAAAGGTAGGTGACCATATCGATTTCCCTGTCGTCATAATACTTTTCATGCACATTTTTTAAAAATAATTGGTTGCCATGAGCCTCATAAGCTTCAACTAGATAAGCATCCAGAGTTTCGTTTAAGTGAAGTAGTTCGCAAAAATACCCTTCATAATTAAAGTTTATACCGACAATAAACTGAGGTTTATGGCCACCCGAAAGGATGACCACATAGGGTTTTTCCTGTTGGTGAAATTGTTTTGCCTGCTCATAGGATAGTTTGTTGATCCCCTCTTTCCAATAAGCTCCCCAATGTTCGTAGAACTCCACATTCATTTTGCTCTCATCCTCCTGTTAGTGTAGTACCTTTCCATTTTCATCTCTGATCAGGATGTTTCTGCTCTTTGCATAATCCAAGATCTCTTTTGGAACCTTCTCCTTTTGGGCGGGAACTTCCAAGATCATTTGTCCGCTTCTGGTCAATACCCCTCCTGCTAGATCCGCATTCTGGTGTCCTGATCCCTTTCGCTGTGTGGGAACATCGGCAATTTTGGCACCTGCCGGGTATTTATTTTTCAACTCATTGATATACTGTTTAGCGGTTTGAGGTTGGATTTTTGCTAGCTGGGTATACTTTCTCGATACGATTTCCCCCGTCTTGGGGTTATACGAATCTAAGCGAACTTTTCCGCTTTTACTGGAAGATTCGATGTAGACTTCATTATTCGGGTAGTTGGATGCCATTTTCTTGTTGAAGGCGTTGCCTTTTTCGATATTTTGCGCGATCGCCTTGGCTGTCTTTTCATCATACCGTTCGCTCAGCGATTGATAAAGGTTGGATTGGTCGATGTCCTGATCGATCAGGTCGTTGACGAGTTGGTCTTCATTTTCCGCCTTTGCGATGATGTCGCGGGCTTCTTCTTGCTGGGCGGAGTCCTCATCATCTTTCTTCGCATTGTTTCCGTTCGGACATTTGCCGCTACCTTTTTTCGTTTTGGCGCACCCATCGTGAACAAAGATGCCGTCCGCGATACTGACGATTTTAACCGCTTTTGCCGGGGTAGGTAGGCTTTCTGCCATACCCCATATCCGATTGAGGATGGGAATTTGGTTGCCGTTCTCATCTTTTCCGCTCCAGGACTCTCCGAACTGATCCCAGTCAAATACGAGTTTAGCCGAGTTTTCTAACGGATCATCCCAAAATTGGTTCCAACCTTCTACCGTATTATCCCAGGAATCCGAGAAATATTGCCCAGGGTCCTCCCAAGCTTTGTTCCAGGAGTTTTTGATGCTTTCCCAACCGATGGTTTCACGCAAATAATCTCCCGGTTCATTCCAAATGCCCTTGATGTCTTTTTCATAGATATCTGTAAACCATTGACCGGTGGCATCTAGCCCTTCTTTACCGGAGTTCCATAGCCCTTCGAAAAATCCGGGGTCCTCATCTTCATGGGAGGGTTGTTGAGAGTGGGTTGTTGTAGGTGGTTCTTCTGCTTTCTCCTTTGGAGGGGGATTCTCCGCTCCTTGTGTGGCTGTCAGGTTGCCATTCAGTGCCTGCATGATTTTGTTTTCAATTTCTTTTTGGACCGAGCTACCGGATAATGTGGAGTAGAGAATCATCGCCAACAGTGCACCTGCTGCGAGGATGATCACATATTCAAGCGTCGAGGATCCCTTTTTAGAGGAAAGGGTGTGCCGTAAGCGATGAAACCAGCGATCATATTTCAACTAGACCACCCCTAAAAAAGGATCACTCGTAAGATGAGAAGGAAGAAAACAGCCGCGGGGATGAGTGCTATAGAGAAAAAGCCTTTCCAAGCAGAGAAGCCGTTGATTTCCCCGATGATATGAGACAGGATGATATAGAATAGGACTGTCATGGCGATATCCAATACGGAAAGCAGCACATGGAGAAGCAGTAAGAACATCGAATCATCCATGATGGGAGTCGATTTGGTAAACAGCTCACTTCGAAAGATCAAGAGCATGGGAAAGAGAAGCGCCCATTTCGATATGTAAGGAATGGTTGCCCAGGTGACGGCGTTAAGCGTTTCCCGGAAGGTGGCCACCCCCCCAAACAGACGAGAGGTGCCAAACGCCAAGAGGCTGAGCAGCAACCAACCAAGCGCCCCCAATAGGGGGCCGATCACCAGGGAGATGAAGAAAAGGGAGCCGCCCGATAGGGTATCTAACATATTGCGCGTAGAGGCGTGTTCAATGATCAAGGTAATCCCGAACAAGGCCACGAGAACAGCGGTGAGAGCGGGTGTCGTTTCGTCCACCAAATCCGAGATCACACGGCGAGGCTCTTTCCAAATTCGCATCCAGTTTGTTTTCAAGGTTTCGATCATGTTCGATCACCTTCCCGTATCGAAAGTTCCGATGATTTTTTCTTTGAAAATTGGGCCTATTTGACGGCTGTCCACACTTTTTACACGGTCATCTCCCAAAACATAGACATGATCAGGGGGGACCGTTACGCTTTTATGTTTTTCAATGGCTGGATGGTTCCGAATGTAGGGCTCAGGCAAGATTTTTCCGTTGATATAAACACGGTTTTCATGAATGGCCACCTTTTCTCCCGGTAAACCGATCACCCTTTTTATGAAGGTAAGGTTGTCTGGTGATGAATGAAAAACAATGATGTCGCCTCGTTCGATGGATTGGTTTCCTTTATCCACTAAGTAAATTTCGCCGTTTTTTAATGTGGGCTCCATGCTTGTGCCGTTGACTCGATAGAAAGTATAGAAGGAATTGAAAATAACAAACCCAATGACGATCACGGCAAGCGCAAGCAGGAGGGTAATCCATATGGTTTTCCTCGATAAATCCAATGAGCATCTCTCCTTTCAGGGAAAATGATACCTAACAGTATAGCATGAGTTGGATTAGGTAGGAATAAAAAAGCCAAATCTCAGAGAAATCTTAAATAATCTAGGATCACCGGTCATCAACTACAAAATTCCGGATTAACCAGGCTGAGGTTATTGATAAACCCCCGTTTCCAACCGTGGTTGGGGAACGGGGGTTTGGATTTTGGTAGCCATCGAATGAAAAAGAAAGGGAGGAGATCTTTTGAGGTTTTGACATACAGCAGTCAGGGAGGCATGGCTCTGTGGTTTTGACACGTCAATTTGTCTGCACCCAGGGCCACGCTTTCAATTGAAACCAAAACGTTCCTTGACGGCTCAATCGAATCGAGCACGATAAGGTTTGGAATCATGCGCGTTTTCGGGTGTCATATGAATAGGGATCTTAAGCAAGTATTTCCCGCCCCGCTTCAATTGTTTGTCTCACTCCTTTGATAAGCCTACGTTCAGTGCTTGATAGGGCGGTTTCAGCGAAAATTTCTTGGGAAATCATCATGTCGGAGAGGGAGCGGACAATTTGTCTTTTGAAGAAAAGAAGGACGGAGACGGCGAGCAGGCCACCGGTGTCCACTTTGTCAATAACCTCGGACGATTGAAGACCGGCCTTCTTCCTGTTTCTTGCCCTTGTCCGTCCCTGCCACGTATAGCCGTCGGGGGTTTCGGTTATAAAAAATACTAGTTACATATACTACGTTTTATACCAAACGCATACAGATAGAACAAACCGACATCTGCCGATGCTGAAGGTGTGAACATGGATTGGAGGTTATGGCGTATATGGCCGTAAAGAGACAAGATGCATGGACCCCGGACGATGACTTGGTGCTGGCGGAGGTGACTCTCCGGCACATCCGGGAAGGAAGCACCCAGTTGAACGCATTTGAAGAGGTAGCTGAAAAGTTGGGGCGGACACCGGCAGCCTGTGGGTTCCGGTGGAACAGCCTCGTCCGGAAAAAATATGAAGCGGCGATCCAGATCGCCAAGTCCCAGCGGCAGCAAAGGAACCAGGAACGAAATGCTCAAGCTCGGGTTCGAGCGGGCTCTGAAGGGCTAAATTTCAACCCGGACCGGGCGGGTTCGCTGGATGCCATCATCCGTTATTTGCGTCAGCATAAAGCGGAAGTTTCGGAGATGAGGAAACGGCAGCTGGAATTGGAGCGAGAGTTGGAAGAGCAGGAAAAAGAGCTACAGAAGATATCGGAGGAAAACGAGGAAATGAAAGGACGACTCAGTTCTGTTCAGACGGACTATCGGGTTGTCAATGACGATTACAAGGCTTTGATTCAAATTATGGACCGCGCGCGAAAGCTGGCTCTATTGGATGAGGATGAGGAGAATGCGATGAAAGCCAAATTCCGTATGGAGGCTAACGGCAATCTGGAGCGGATTGATAAAGGTTGATGCAATAAAAAAGAGAGACCCCTTCACGCTGTCGACGGGTCTCTTTTTATATCCCCTAGGCTTGAAGTTTCACGCCAGCCGGGAGCCAGACGAAGGGGTTTTCTCCCCGATCCCGGATAGGGTCGTAATTAGCCGGCTGGAATCCCATCTTTAGCCAGAATTCATCGGAACGGCAACGGGCATTGGTCTTAATCGGGAGGCCGAAGCTCTTAGCGTGCTGGACCAGAGCCGAGCCGAGATCCTGTTCCCGATACTGGGGAAGGACTTCCAATTTCCACACTTCATAGTAATCCTGGGGCGGGTCGAAAAAACGGTCGTATTTGCCGTCGATTCGATAAAGGCTGATGCGGGCAACTAGTTTCCCTTCCTGATAAATTCCGTAAAAAGGAGAATTGCTGTCATTTTCGATAATATTCGCTTGGAGATCTTCCAGCATGGAGAGCTCTTGCAATCCGTATTCGCGAAACTTTTGGAACTCTTCCAGGGTTTTGTAATTGATTTTGAGCCGTTCCACGCGATAGTGGCTCACGTTCATCCCGCTCCTTTCCTACTTCGTGAAGCTTTTCCCTTTTATTATACATGATGGATGGATCCTTTGCCTATGCGGTTCCTTCTCCCTTGTTGGCTTAAATTTCCCTTCTGGTGGGAAGGGATTGATTCAGAAATTGTCGAATGGATTTCTTGGATCTCACGTTTCTTCCGATCCGGGATGAGATCCCTCTCTGTATGCCCGGCCCTCCGCTAGCCGGATTCATCAGAGCGGCAGACGACAAGGGAGATGCTAGGAGGCCGATGGACATGAAAAAATTGTTGATCGCCAACCGGGGAGAGATCGCTCTCCGGATCATTCGGACATGTCGGGAACGCGGCATCCGCACGGTCGCCGTCCATTCCGATGCTGACGCCGACCTTCCTTTTGTTCAGGAGGCGGACGACTCGGTTCGGATCGGTCCCCCTCCGGTGGCCCAAAGCTACCTGGACATGGGAGTGATCATCGATGCAGCCCTTCAAATGGGAGCCGATGCCGTCCACCCAGGTTATGGTTTGTTGTCGGAAAACGCCGATTTCGCTGCCAAAGTGGAAGAGGCAGGATTATTGTTCGTGGGCCCTTCGCCGGAAGTGATTGCACGTATGGGGGATAAATTGACGGCCCGGCGGGTGATGGAGAAGGCGGGTATCCCGGTCGTGCCGGGAACCCCGGAAGGAGTCCGTACCGGGGAAGAGGCTGCCCGTGAGGCCGAAAGCATGGGATACCCGGTGATGTTGAAGGCGAGTGCCGGAGGGGGCGGGATCGGTATGCAGGTCCTGGAGTCGGAGGCGTCCCTTCTCAAGGCTTTTCCAAGCATACAGGCCCGCGCCAAAGCCTATTTTGGGGACGATACCCTGTTTTTGGAGAAGTTTATCTCCCGCCCCCGACATGTGGAGGTTCAAGTGCTGGCTGACCGGAAGGGGAAAGTCGTCCACCTTTTTGAACGGGAATGTTCCGTCCAGCGTCGTAATCAGAAGGTGGTGGAGGAGAGCCCTTCCCCCTCCATCGAAGAGGCGACGAGAAAAGCCCTGTGGGAGGCAGCAGTGACAGCAGCCCAGGCTGTTGGTTACACCGGGGCAGGGACGGTGGAATTTCTCGTCGACGAACAAGAGAAGTTTTATTTTTTGGAGATGAACACCCGCCTCCAGGTGGAGCATCCGGTGACTGAGATGGTGACGGGCCTCGATTTGGTGGCGCTCCAACTGGATATTGCCGAAGGCAGCGACCTCCCCTTCGATCAAGAGAACATTCAAAGGAAGGGACATGCGATCGAATTCCGCATCTACGCCGAAGATCCTGTTCGCTTTTTCCCCTCTCCGGGGAAGCTGACAGCTTTTAAACCTCCCATCGGGGATCGGATTCGGGTGGACGCAGGCGTGGAAGAGGGAAACGAAGTCACACCTTTCTATGATCCGATGATCGCCAAATGCATCATCGGCGGCGATAGCAGGGAGGAAGCCCTCAAGCGGAGTCGGGAAGCGCTGGCTTCCTTCAGGGTGGAGGGAATCAAGAGCAATTTGCCGCTGTTTGAAAAAGTGTTGGCGGAGCCCGATTTCATCCGGGGCCGGTATGATACGTCTATATTGCAGCGGCTGAACCAAAGGGGAGAGGGGATGAAACCATGAAAACGGTACAAGCCTCGATGGCGGGCACTGTCCTGCAGGTGCTTGTGGGAGAAGGGGACAGGGTAGAAGCGGGCCAGGATGTGGTCATCCTGGAATCGATGAAGATGGAAGTTCCGGTTCAAGCGGAGGAGAATGGGACGGTCACCGCTGTCAAAGCAGAGGTCGGGGCCTTTGTGGGAGATGGCGATGTACTCATCGAACTGGGGTGAGGAGGCGGAAGCATGCCCGAGGTGACGATCGTAGAAGTAGGACTCCGGGATGGCTTGCAGAACGAAGAGAATATCTTGCCCACTGCGGTTAAGAAACAGTTGACAGAGAAGTTGATCGCGGCCGGTGTGACGCAACTGGAGGTCACATCCTTCGTCCATCCCCGGTGGGTGCCCCAACTGGCTGACGCGGCAGAGCTTGTCTCCATGCTGCCAAAGGCTCCCGGTGTCCGGTACAGGGCGCTGGTTCCTAACCGGAAGGGATTAGAACGGGCGCTGGATACTCGGGTGGAGGAGTTTGCTATTTTTCTATCCGCTTCTGAGACCCATAACCAGAAAAACATTAACAAAAGCCTTCGCGATACCTATCCAGTTCTGGAGGAAGTGGTCCAAATGGCTCTCGCCCATGGGAAGCAGGTGAGAGGATATGTCTCCACAGTTTTCGGCTGTCCCTACGAGGGTGACGTTCCCTTACGGAAAACGGCGGAGATATGCCGACGGTTACTGGAGATGGGTGTATATGAAATTTCCCTCGGAGACACGATCGGGGTGGCCACGCCGCATCATGTTAAAGAAAAATTGAAAGCGCTAACAAAGGAAATTCCAGTCGGAAAACTGGCTGGCCATTTCCATGATACCCGGGGTACAGCCCTAGTTAACGCCTACGTCGCTTTAGAGGAGGGTGTACGGGTTCTTGACACCTCCTTCGGTGGAATCGGGGGCTGTCCTTACGCCCCAGGAGCAGCCGGTAATGCGGCGACGGAGGACTTAGTCTATATGCTGGAGGGGATGGGTGTCAACACGGGCATCGACCTGGATAAACTTTGTGAGGCGAGTCGGTTTGCCGGTGCCAGTCTCGGAAAAACCCTACCATCCAAGGTGCTGGCCGGTCGTCTGGCTGCGGAAAAGGAGGAGAGAGCCCGTTGAATTTGGTGGAATGGGAGAGAAAAGAAGGGATCTCGAAGATTGTGCTAAACCGGCCGGAGGTATACAACGCTCTAAACTTTCCCCTATTGAAGGAACTTTACCGGGTGACGGAGGAATTGGTCCATTCCAAACCGACCCGGGTCGTAGTAATTACCGGGGCTGGGGAAAAGGCATTTTGTGCCGGTGCAGATTTAAAGGAACGGCGAAGCTTCACCGATGACCAGGTGCGTCAATACATCCGGGCGATTCGGGAGACATTTTCCGCTGTCGCCCGCCTGCCCAAACCCGTTATTGCTGCGGTTAACGGCGTCGCTCTCGGCGGTGGCATGGAGCTGGCCCTAGCCTGTGACCTTCGCGTAGCAGATGAGCACGCGGTATTAGGGCTGACAGAGACCTCCCTCGGAATTATTCCCGGAGCGGGGGGAACGCAGCGGCTTTCACGTTTGGTCGGAAAGGCGAAAGCGAAGGAGATGATTTTTACGGCCCGCCGCCTTACCGCTCGGGAAGCAGAAGAAATGGGGATGCTGAACAAGGTAGTTAACGGTGGCACGGCAGTGGAGAAAGCGATGGAGTTGGCGTCTGCGATCAATGAAAACGCCCCCCTGGCCCTTGCTCAGGCCAAGTATGCGATTGACTACGGCGCCGAGACCGATCTCGAGACAGGGCTGGCACTGGAGACTAAAGCCTATGAGACATTGATTCCGACCAAAGATCGTTTGGAGGGCCTTCTTGCCTTCAAAGAAAAAAGAAAACCCATTTATTTGGGTGAGTGAATCGGAGGGAGATCATGGAAGAGACTACCGTGAACAAACTGACGGAACGAACAGAAAAGGTTCGAAGAGGGGGGGAACCCCGTTATCATGAAAAGCTGGCGAAACAGAAAAAGTTGTTTGTCCGTCGGCGTTTGGAGCTTCTCTTTGATGACGATTTTCAGTTGGAGGACGGCCTGTTCGCCAACGTGATGGAGGAGAACCTTCCTGCTGACGGAGTGGTGACTGGGATCGGCAGAGTGAATGGGCAGACCGTTTGTGTAATGGCGAACGATTCAACGGTGAAGGCAGGTTCCTGGGGAGCCCGGACCGTGGAGAAGATCATCCGAATCCAGGAGACTGCAGAGAAGATGCGGGTCCCCCTGATCTATCTCGTTGATTCCGCCGGTGCCCGTATTACCGATCAGATCGAAATGTTTCCGGGCCGACGCGGGGCAGGCCGCATTTTTTATAATCAGGTGAAACTGTCGGGAATGATTCCTCAAGTTTGTGTCCTTTTCGGGCCATCCGCGGCGGGGGGAGCCTACATCCCCGCTTTTTGCGACACGGTGATCATGGTAGATAAAAACGCCTCCATGTATCTGGGCTCCCCACGAATGGCAGAGATGGTGATCGGGGAGAAAGTTTCGCTGGAGGAAATGGGCGGAGCCCGCATGCATTGCAGTGTTAGCGGTTGTGGTGATGTGCTGGCGGCGGATGAAGAAGAGGCCATCGCCTCTGCCCGCCGATACCTGGGTTATTTCCCTTCCAACTGGGAGGAACGCCCCCTACGGACCGTGGGGAAAGAGCCGTCGGCAGCTGCCCGGAAACCATCGGAGATTGTGCCGGATAACCAGAATACCCCTTTCGACATGATGGAGCTGATCGATTCTTTGGTGGACAAAGGCTCTTTCTACGAGATGAAGAAGTTATTTGCCAGGGAGCTAATCACTGGTTTTGCTCGCCTGGATGGCCAGCCGGTCGGTATTATCGCCAATCAGTCCAAGGTAAAGGGAGGGGTGCTCTTTGTCGATTCGGCGGACAAGGCGGCCCGGTTCATCACTTTGTGCGATGCCTTCCGCATCCCGATTCTCTTCCTGGCTGATGTTCCGGGGTTTATGATCGGAACCCGGACGGAAAGAGCGGGTATGATCCGGCATGGTGCCAAGATGATCGCCGCTATGTCCGAAGCGACGGTGCCCAAGCTTTCCATCATCGTTCGCAAAGCTTATGGAGCGGGACTCTATGCCATGGCTGGCCCCGCTTTTGAACCGGACTGCTGCTTGGCGTTACCAACGGCTCAAATTGCCGTCATGGGGCCGGAAGCAGCAGTCAATGCCGTCTACAGCAACAAGATTGCCGAATTGGATGGGGCCGAGAAAGTCACATTCGTTCAGGAGAAACGGGAGGAGTATAAACGGGATATCGATATCTACCGCCTTGCTTCAGAGTTGATCATCGACGGAATCGTCCAGCCCGATGATCTGCGTCGGGAAGTGATCGGCCGACTCGAGGCCTATGCGGATAAGGAGATGGTCTTCAGCCGTCGTCGTCATCCCGTTTACCCGGTCTGATCGCCTGTAGCCACCTAGAGGCTAGGGCACCTGTCTTTGCATAGGGTTCATTTTTCCTTCCCCTCACATTGGTGAGGGGAATCTGTTATGATGGGAAGACAATCGTTATAACGGAGGGGATTGGGGTTGAAAATCGCCGTCTGGGGCGCCGGAGCGATCGGCCTCTTATGGGGGGCCCGTCTGGTTTTAGCGGGAGAGGATGTTTTCCTGGTAACCCGTACGCGGAAGCAAAGGGATGAGCTGAACCGGAACGGTATCAACCTGACGGAACCATCGGGTGCCTCCTGCTGCATTTCCGTACGGGCGGTGTGGGCCGGGGAGAAAATGCCTCCCTTTGACCTGGTGCTGCTAACGGTGAAACAGACTGCCCTCCCCCCGCTTGTTCCTTTGTTGGCCCAGAGGTGCAGACAGGGTGCTTCCCTTCTCTTGATGCAGAATGGAATGGGCCAGGAAGATCTTCTTAAGGCCGAGGCTCCCGGAGATCATATTTATCGCGCTGTCACGACGGAAGGGGCTCTGAGGGAAGGGACCGTCGGTGTCATCCATACCGGAATGGGGGAGACCCACATCGGCCCCATCGAGGGCGGGGGTGAAACCCGAGTGATTCGGTGGATCCGCGGGATTTCTCATCAGGGGCTCCCTGTTGCATTCAACAGCGGGATTGACAGGCTGACGTGGCAAAAACTAGCGATCAATTGCGTTATTAATCCGTTAACGTCCCTGTTTCGGGTAAAAAACGGGGGCTTGTTGGCATTCGATTTCTTTCCGTACTGGGTGGACTCCATACTGGAAGAAGTGGTTCGAACGGCGGAGGAAACCGGCATCCATCTTTCTCGGGAGGAACTGAAGGAAAAAGTGTACCATATATGTGCCCGTACGGCAGACAACCGTTCTTCCATGTTGGAAGACCTCAGCCGGGGGAAACCTACGGAAATCTCCTTCATTAATGGTTTCATTGTCCGTCAGGGGAAGCAATCGGGAGTAAAAACCCCGATGAATGGGCTCTTGTATGACCTGGTTCGGACAGCGGAGGGGAGCCATGGTGAAGCAGAGGTTTCAACCCGCGAATGACGGGTTAAACAATGGGAGGCGAGAACCTCATGCCTTTTAAAAAAAACCTGTCACTCGACGCTTTTATCATCGCTATCTTCCTCAGCGCTCTGGATATCGGGATGGTGGCCCCGTCATTAACCGTGATCGCTGCCGATCTGGGCTTTCCCGTCCGGGGTGTGCTCTGGACGATTGCCCTTCACTTGGCGGTTTTTGTCCTGGCGCTTCCTTTGATGGAGGCTTGGGCGGCTAAGGTCGGCAGACGGGAGTGGTTTTCCGTCTCACTCCTCCTTTTTGCGGTAGGTTCATTGATTGCAGGGGGGAGCCATACTTGGTTGTCTTTGATCGCAGGCAGAGTGATTCAAGCAGTAGCGGCAGGGGGGATCGTTCCGGTCTTGGCGGCAGAGATGGGGCGAATGACCAAGTGGGAAAAAAGGCGTTGGCGGATTGCCGTCCACGCTGTGCTGGCGGTGCTTCTGATCCTCACCCCCTATTTGTCGTCCACCCTGACGTGGATGTTCAGCTGGCGTTGGCTATTTTGGATCAGCATTCCTGCCGTCCTGCTGGTGTTCACCTTCAGCTTTCGCTTCCGGTCCGGGGGACGTCTCCGTTCACCTCCCTACCAAATTCACGGGATTTTTTATTTTGGGGCCATCCTGTTATCGGCGATGACCGCGATTTCCCAATTAGACCCGAATAAGGGCTGGGAAGCGCTAACGGACCCCGGGTTTCTCCCCTTTGCCTTCTTGGCCGCAGGGTTAGGGATTCCCATGATGATGGTGGAAAGACAATCGGATCGCCCCTTTTTCTCTCTACAATTGTTCACGGACCGCCGGTTGATCGCCTTGCACGGTGTGACGGCCCTGGCGGGGGTCACCTGGGTGGCGGTGGTCCTGGTGCCTGGCTGGATGGCGGAGATTTATCAACGACCGCCGGGTACGGGAGGAATCTTTCTCTCCATCGTGGCGGCTTCCGCCTGGTTTTCCATCCCTTTGGCCCGCCGGATCTCTCTTCACTGGGGGTATCAGGGAGTCCTGGCTTTAGGATTCTTTGCGACAGCTTCCGCCTATTTCACCTTGGCTCTTATCACGGACCCAGCGGCTTTGACGACTATTTTAGCGGTGTTAGGTTTTGGTCTCGGGTTTACGTTGACCGCTCCTGTCCATGAATTGTTATTCGATGTCTTATCCTATCGGCATGTGAAAAACGGTCTAATGGTGATCGGTATGTTTCGGGCGGCGGGCGGGGCGCTAGGCCTGATCGTGATCGGTCTCTCTTTCTTTCAGGAAATACCTTTGACCGGGGGATTTTCTACCGTTTCCGGGCTTCCGGAACTGTGGAAGTCCGGATATCAGGTGGGTATGCTAACGGCAGCAGGGGCAGCGGTCATCGGCTTAATCATCGCCCTGCTCCTCCCCATTTCATCGTCCTCCGCAAAAGAGGAGGATTGAAACGTCCTGCTGCCTCCATCCTCTGCCGATGAGATTGTGTGAAGAGAAGAGGTTGCCCATGAGAATAGAAGATATATACCTGGAACCGAGTAACCCGTTGGTACGGGATTATCTCCAATTTTTTCATAAGACTTCTAAATACTATTCCTATGACCCGGGGGATGAGGCTTCTTTCTCCTTGCGCGCGGCACGACTGAAAAAAAAAGATCCCATGGTACCGAAAGAGCGATTGGCGGAGGTAATTCGCCGTTTTCACGGGGAAGAGCTTCGCAGCCCGGAGGCGGAGGAGAACTTGCGGCGACTGGAGCGGGCAGATTCCTTGGTGGTAATCGGGGGGCAGCAGGCGGGCCTCTTCACCGGACCCCTTTACACCTTATACAAGGCGATCACCCTCATCCAGTTGGCCAACAGAGAAGAAAAACGGCTCCAACGCCCCGTGATCCCGGTCTTTTGGATCGCCGGAGAGGATCATGATTTAGAGGAAGTCAATCACATCCATCTTCCTCGGAAGACGAAGTCAGTGAAGCTATCGCTGTCTCTGGATTTGAAGAAACGGGTGGCCGCGGGAGAGGTGGCCCCCGGCTCTGATAAGCTAGAGCGATGGCTGGATCGGTTAGCTTCGATGCTTCCCGACACTTCCCGCAAGCGGGATCTGGTTGAAGAAATGCGGGCGTTGTCACAAGAACCGGGGAGTTTGAGCCGTCATTTCGCCCGATTGATGCATCGACTTTTCGGGTGTTACGGACTCCTAATGATCGATGCTTCCTACTCACCGCTTCGTCATCTGGAGATTCCCTTTTTCGAATGGCTGATTCGAGAGGCGAGGACGATCAATGAACAGGTATGGGCTGCGGCTCGCCGGATGGAGGAAGAAGGGTACGTTCCTCAGGTGGATATGGAAGAGACGAAGGCTCATTTTTTTCTGAGGGAGGACGGAGAGCGGACCGCCCTTTATACCGAAGGGGAAGGCTTCCGAGATCGGGAAGGAAATCGCCGTTGGTCCAAGGAGGAATTGCTGAAGCGACTCCGGAGTTGTCCGGCGGATTTCAGCAATAACGTGATCACTCGTCCCTTGATGCAGGAATTTTTGTTTCCCACCCTGGCGACGGTGCTGGGGCATGGAGAAATAGCGTACTGGGGCCTGTTGAAGGAGGCTTTTGAATATGCGGGCATGGAAATGCCCCCCCTCTTTCCCCGGACGGGCGTCACCCTGATCGGACAGCGGGAGGAAAAACTCCTACGTCGCTACCGTCTCACCCTGGATGATGTCCTCCACCGTTTGGAGGCGAAGAAAAATGCTTGGCTTGCCTGTCAATACCAAGTAAACGCTGGAGAACTCTTCGGCCAGGTTCGACGGCGATTGGAGGAGATCTACCGCCCCCTCTTGGGAGAGATTGGGGGTCTTCGACCGGATTTGACCCGACTGGGGGAGGCCAACTGGGACAAGGTTCTTCAGGAAATTGGATGGTTGGAAAAGGAGACGGTTAAAGCTATGGAGGAACGGGAAGAGGCGGATCTACGCCGTTTCGCTGAATTGGCCGCTGCCCTCTTCCCCGGGGGTTCCCTGCAAGAACGTATATACAATGTCCTTCCCTACTGGAATGCCTATGGAGAGGAATGGATCCAGCGACTGACGGAAACTCCTCTCCTTTCCAAGGAAACCCATCGGGTGGTATACTTATAATGGTTTTCATTTGACGGTATGCTTGCCCGCCACTGGTTCCATCCGACGCAGCTACAGCATGATAACGGATCGACAAGTTAAGGAGGATGCACATGAGCTCGACACTGGAAAGCGTGGTACGTGATCGTAGCCTTGCCCCTCAGGGGCGCCTCAAAATCGATTGGGCCCGACAGCATATGCCGGTATTAAACCGGATCCGGGAGGAGTTTATCGCCGAACAACCTTTAGCCGGGCAACGGGTCGCTATTTCTCTTCATCTGGAAGCGAAAACGGCCTGTTTGGCGGAATTACTGCGAGATGCGGGAGCCCAGGTGGTTATCACAGGTAGCAATCCCCTATCCACCAAAGACGACGTAGCGGCTGGTCTAGCGGAGGCCGGGGTGACGGTTTTTGCCAAATATGACCCCGAGCCGGAAGAGTATAAAGAGCACCTGATGATGACCCTTGAAACCCGGCCGGACCTGATTATCGACGATGGCGGGGATCTGGTCAGCATCCTCCATGCTGAGCGACCGGACCTTCTGGAACAGGTGAAAGGCGGCTGTGAGGAAACCACCACGGGAATCCTTCGGCTTCGTTCCTTGGAGAAGGGCAAAGAGTTGCAGTTTCCTATGATTGCTGTCAACGATGCTTATTCCAAATTTCTCTTCGATAATCGCTACGGAACCGGACAATCTGTCTGGGACGGGATTAACAAAGCGACCAACTTGGTTGTCGCTGGGAAAACGGTGGTTGTCGTCGGCTATGGTTGGTGTGGACGGGGAGTGGCCATGCGTGCTGAAGGCTTAGGAGCCAGAGTTATCGTTACCGAAGTGGATCCCATCAAGGCGACCGAAGCCCATATGGACGGATTTACCGTGATGCCTATGGCAGAAGCCGCCCGGCAGGGAGATATCTTTGTTACCGTCACAGGTAACAAGCAGGTGATCGCCGAGTCCCATTTCTCCTATATGAAAGACGGCGCGATCATGGCCAATGCCGGCCACTTCGATGTGGAAATCGATAAACTGGCTTTGGAGGCACAGGCTGTCTCAAAACGGGTGGTACGTGCCCATATCACCGAGTACGAGATGGAGGACGGTCGTCGTCTGCATCTCCTCTGTGACGGTCGCCTCGTCAACTTGGTGGCTGGAGACGGCCATCCGGCGGAAATCATGGATATGACCTTCGCCCTTCAAACGCTCTCCCTGATCTATGTCAGTGAAAATTACGATAAAATTGGCCCCCATGTCCTAGACGTTCCGTATCATATCGACGAACAGGTGGCCATTTACAAGCTGTACTCCCTCGGTGTCTCGATTGACGAAATGACAGAGGGCCAGGAGGAATATCTAGCCAGTTGGAAGCTGTAAATCATTCACATGAGGAAACAAATATTGTAAAAAATCCTGCGCTTGCCAGCAGGATTTTTATTTTTTCTGTGGTATACTTACCAATGTGGTGGAAAGTGGAGGGAAGTGGGGAATAAGGGGGAGTGAAGGGGGGGCTAGGGTGTGTTCATGGGGGAGTATCGTCACTCCGTCGACGATAAGGGACGCCTGATTATCCCATCCAAATTCAGGGAAGGTCTCGGCGATGCTTTCGTTGTCACCCGTGGACTCGACCACTGTCTGTTCGTTTATCCCATGCCCGAGTGGGAAAGGCTGGAACAGAAGCTGAAAGCTCTCCCCTTCACGAAAGCCGATGCCCGGGCGTTCACCCGCTTTTTCTTTTCCGGGGCGACCGTCGCGGAACTGGATAAGCAGGGGAGGGTGAACATTCCGGGTAACCTGAGGGAATTCGCTGGGCTTGTGAAGGATTGTGTCGTGATCGGTGTTTCCAACCGTGTAGAACTCTGGAGTAAGGAAGCGTGGGAAGCGTACTATGAAACCTCCGAAGGCTCATTCAACGAGATCGCGGAGAAGCTGGTTGATTTGGATCTGGACTTGTAGAGAGGTTGAAGTCTTTGTTTCGTCATGAGACGGTTTTGAAGCGTGAGGCGGTGGAAGGGCTCCAGGTGAACCCAGCCGGTGTGTATGTAGATTGTACCCTGGGCGGCGCGGGCCACAGCTGCTTGATTGCGGAAACTCTGGGGCCGGAGGGAATGCTGATCGGAATCGATCAGGATGATAAAGCCCTAGCGGCAGCAGAGGAGCGGCTAAGTGGAGCTGCACCACGAGTCCGCCTCGTCAAAAGCAACTTTCGCAAACTGGACCGCGTACTGGACAATTTGGGGCTGGAAGCAGTGGACGGGGTTCTATTTGACCTCGGCGTTTCCTCCCCTCAGCTTGATGAGGGGGAGAGGGGCTTTAGTTACCACCAGGAGGCTCCTTTGGATATGCGGATGGACCCGGAGGGTGATCTAACCGCCTATGACGTGGTTAACGAATGGCCCGTAGAGGAGATTGCTCGAATCCTGTCCCGCTATGGTGAAGAACGATTTGCTCGTCGGATCGCTCGTCGGATTGAGGAACATCGGTCCCGTCATCCGATCGGGAGCACTCTGGAACTGGCAGAGATCATCAAAGAAGCGATTCCCGCTGCGGCCCGAAGGACGGGTCCGCACCCCGCCCGTAGGAGTTTTCAAGGGATCCGGATCGCAGTCAACGATGAATTGAACGCTTTTGAAGAAGCCTTGGAAATCGCGATTGAGCGCCTGCGTCCTCAAGGTCGCGCGAGTGTAATTACTTTCCATTCGCTGGAGGACCGGATTTGCAAAAAGAAGTTCCAGGAAAAAGCGCGCGGTTGCATTTGTCCGCCTGACTTTCCCGTTTGCACTTGCGGGAGAAGTCCGATTGTCCGCATCATTACGAAGAAACCGATACAGCCGTCGCCCGGAGAGACGGGAGAAAACCCGCGGGCCCGGTCGGCGAAGCTGCGTGTTGCGGAAAAAGTGTGAGGAGGGTCAAGAGAATATGAGAGAGTACCGGGGAAACACTTCGGTTGCCTACCAATTGGAGAGCCAACCGAAGGTTGCGGCACAGAGAGAGAGCCGGCCGTTACGACGCGGGCTTCCCGCCGGAGAGAAGATCCTGTACCTGTTCAGCGTGATCATCTGCGTCGCCCTCGCGTCGCTGGTGTTGTCCCGCTATGCAGCTGTAGCAGAACTCAACGTGAAATTGCAGAAAGTGGAGCAGGAAACCGTCCAATTGCAGGATACCAACCAACAACTGGAATCGGAACAGAAGGAGCTGAAGAGCGGGGAACGAATTCGCCGGTATGCTGAAGATAAGGGTATGATCCTGGCAGAGCGGAACCGCCCGGAAAAATCCGTCAAATAGGATGCAGGTGAATGACCGGCATGGGGAGTG
Source organism: Salinithrix halophila (assembly GCF_042650125.1). NCBI lineage: Bacteria > Bacillati > Bacillota > Bacilli > Caryophanales > Thermoactinomycetaceae > Salinithrix > Salinithrix halophila. The sequence continues at coordinate 145,408 of NZ_JBHSAP010000009.1, read as the reverse complement.
GAGAGAGTGAGTCCGACCAGCAAGCAGAGTAAACTGAGATCACTGTTCGTCGGGATTACATTCATTTTTCTCCTGACAGCGGTGATCTTTCGGTTGTTCTGGATTCAGACGGTGGATGCTTCTTTTCTGCGGGAGCGAGCAGGAAAGACCTGGGAAAAAAGAGATGTTATCAAGCCGAAGCGTGGCTCCATCAAAGACCGCAAGGGAAACGATTTAGTGGAAGAAGTGAGAGCCTACATCATTGCTGCGGATCTGAAACGGATCGATGACCCGCGAAAAACAGCGAAGAAACTGTCCCCGCTACTAGATATTCCGGAGGATGTCCTATATCAGAAGCTGACCAAGAAGGGTATCAACCAGGTGGAATTGAAAAATGGCGGGAACTACAAGGTGCTCCAAGAAAAGCGGGATAAAATCATGGCTCTCGGTCTGGATGGGATCTACGCTATCCAGACGACGGGGCGGAATTACCTGGAAGGTAAGCTGGCGGCTCACGTCCTAGGTTTCGTCAATGTGGAGGGAGATCCGGCAGGAGGGCTGGAACAAAAGTATGACAAACTGCTGCGCGGACGACCGGGAAAGATCCGGTTCAAAAAAGATGCCCTTGGGATCAAAGTGCCCAACAGCGCAGAGGAGTTTCAACCCCCTCAACAGGGAAAAGATCTGGTGCTCACCCTCAACCGTGAAATCCAATCCGATGTCGAACGGCAACTGGATCAGGTGATGGCCCGTTATCGGGCGAAGGGGGCGACCGCGATCGTCGCTGACCCGAAGACGGGAGAAATCCTTGCCATGGCCAACCGTCCCAACTTTAATCCCAACCATTACGCGGAAACATGGCGTTCCGGATGGAATGATACGAATATCGCGATTAGTTCCCAGTTTGAGCCCGGTTCAACCTTTAAAATCGTCACCTTGGCTGCTGCCATTGAGGAAAATGTCTTCCAGTCCGACCAAAGGTTTCAGTCCGGTTCCATCGAAGTTGGAGGAGGAACGATCAGGGATTGGAATAATAAAGGTTGGGGTAAGATCACGTATGCCGATGGTGTCAACCTTTCCAGTAACGTAGCCTTTGTCCACCTGGGTGAAAAATTGGGAGCCGACCGGCTGGAACGTTATATTGACCGTTTTGGATTTGGCCGAATTACGGATCGTTCGGGACAACCCACAGGGATTGATCTACAGGCGGAGGGGCGGGGGTATTTCTTCGGTCATAAGCCTCTTCATAAGTTAGAATTGGCCACTACGGCTTTCGGCCAAGGGATCGCAGTCACCCCGATCCAGCAAGTAATGGCGGTTACCGCCATCGCCAACGGAGGTACCCTTTATCGCCCCCATGTGGTAAAAAAAGTGGTTGATCCTACTACCGATGCAGTGGTTAAAGAGAACCAACCTTTTGTTGTTCGCAGAGATGTTGTTTCCAAAGAGACCGCCGCCAAAGTTCGAGAGTTGCTGCGGGGGGTTGTCTTGAAGGGGACGGGGAAGGAAGCCGAGCTGCCGGGATATGAAGTAGCGGGTAAGACGGGAACCGCCCAGAAGCCGAAGCAAGGGGGAAAGGGATACGCCCCCGGTCAATACATGGTCTCCTTTGTCGGTTTCGCTCCGGCGAAAAATCCCCGGGTGGTCGTCTACGTTGCCGTGGATGAACCCAAAGGCTCTGGACATGGTGGAACTGTCGCAGCCCCCGCGGCACGTGAGATCATTAAAGATTCCCTGCTGGAACTCGGGGTGAAGCCGACCCACGCCCGCGAAGGAGCAACGGCCAAAGCTCATAGAACACCTGGTATGATAGCGGAAGACTGGGTCGGTCGTCCCGTAAACGAAGTGAAACGTTCCTTGGAGAAAAAAGGGGTTCGTGCGCAGGTTCTAGGCGGGGGTAAAAAGGTGGTTGCTCAATATCCGACCGACGGAAGTCGGCTGACACGGGATACAGCCTATTTGTTGACGGAGAATACAGAAGCCCTGGAAATGCCCGATTTACGTGGGAAAACTCTCCGTGAAGCGATGGATATCTGCCGCCTCCTGGATCTGGACTCCGATCCGACAGGAGAGGGGTTTGTCATCGGCCAGTCCATCACTCCGGGAGATCGAATCATGGACCAAAAACGGATCAGTCTGAAATTAGAGCCTCCCAAATGGCAATGAGAAGGGCTTCCCAAATGGGAAGCTTTTTTTATAGAGAAGGAACGGGAAGGTCCCCCAGCGGTCTTTGTTCTACCCTCTCATTTCTAAGAATAGGGTTGTCTGTAAGAGAACCTGTCTCATGGAAGGGGGTCGGTATCTTGCGGGTGACCAGCCATCTGGTGCGTAAGCGCCTCTTTATTACATTGCTGGTGGGACTCCTGCTTTTTGGCGGGCTCCTGGTTCGACTGGGATACGTCCAGTTGGTCCGAGGGCAGTGGTTGAATGACAAGGCACAGAAGTTGTGGACCCGAGATATTCCCTTTGAGGGAAAACGGGGCCGGATCTTGGACCGGAACGGGAAGACGCTGGCCTATAATATCAGCGCTCCTTCCGTCCTGGCGATTCCTGCGCAGATCAAGGATCCAGCGGAGACGGCCCGCCAATTGGCCCGGGTCCTGATGGCGCCGGAGGAGAAAATCTATCGGCTGATTACGAAAAAGCAATTGATCGTCCGGATCTCTCCCTATGGGAGGAAGATCAGTGAAGAGCGGGCATGGGCGATTCATTCCCTGCAACTGCCGGGGATTGCCATCGCCGAAGATAATAAACGTCATTACCCCACGGGAAGCTTGGCAGCTCACGTTTTGGGATTTGCCGGTATCGACAATCAGGGGTTGGCAGGACTTGAACTGGTCTATGACAAGCAGTTACAGGGGACAAAGGGTTATGTTTCCTTCGGGGCTAATGCCAAAGGGGAGCGTCTCCCTGGCGGCGAGGATAAGTACACACCGCCTGAAGATGGCATGGATCTGGAACTGACGTTGGATAAAGCGATCCAGACTTACATCGAACGGGAAATGGACCAGGCGATGGCTCAGTATCAACCGGAAAACATCCTGGCGATCGCTATGAATCCAAAGACAGGGGAAATCCTCGGGATGGGGAGTCGGCCTACGTTTAAACCGGATGAATATCGGCATGTAGACCCCCAGATATATAACCGGAATCTGCCAATCTGGCGCACCTATGAACCGGGGTCTACCTTTAAGATCATTACGTTGGCTGCAGCTTTAGAAGAGAATAAGGTTAACCTGAAGGAGTTTTTCCATGATCCAGGGTTTATCAAAGTAGCAGGTGCCCGGCTTCGTTGCTGGAAGCATGGGGGGCATGGATCCCAGTCTTACCTGGAAGTGGTAGAAAACTCCTGCAACCCGGGCTTTGTCAACCTGGGCCAGCGCCTAGGGGAAGAGACGTTATTTTCCTATATCCGTAAATTCGGGTTCGGGAAGAAAACGGGGATTGACCTGAACGGCGAGGCGAAGGGAATTCTCTTTTCACCGGAACGGGCGGGGCCGGTTGAATTGGCGACAACAGCTTTCGGGCAGGGGGTTTCCGTCACACCCCTTCAACAGGTGGCTGCTGTGGCAGCCGCTGTCAATGGGGGCAAGCTGATGCAACCCCACCTGGAGAAAGCCTGGATCGACCCGGATACCGGGCAGAAAGTGGAGGAATTCAAACCTAAAGTGAAAAGTCGGGTCATCTCTGAAGCGACATCCAAACAAGTGCGCGAGGCTTTGGAAAGCGTGGTTGCCCGGGGAACAGGGAGGAAGGCTTTTATCGACGGATACCGGGTCGGGGGGAAAACGGGAACTGCCCAAAAAGTGGGGCCTGATGGAAGATATCTAAAGAATAACCATATTGTCTCTTTCATTGGCTTTGCCCCGGCGGACGACCCGGAGCTGGTCGTATATCTGGCGGTGGACAATCCCAAGGGAATCCAGTTCGGAGGTGTGGTGGCGGCTCCTATTGTGAAAAATATCCTGCACGACAGCCTCCGCCACCTGAAAGTGCCGAAACGGAAAAGCCAGATTCCACCGGAGGTGACCCCTCAGACCACTCCGATTGTAAAGATTCCCAACTTGATCGGTCAAGAAGTCGATGATATTCGGAACAGCTTGTTTGACACCCGTCTGGAGGTGCGAGGAAAGGGGGAAAAGATTGTCAGCCAGACGCCGAAGCCCGGCCAGCGGGTGAAAAAGGGCACCCCCATCCGCATTTATCTGGGTGATTAGTGATCAACAGTGCCCAAATATAGTCTTTATTTCCTGGTTTAGAGCCGAAACGGGTTATAGAATTCCTCGGACCAAATGAAAGGATATCGCCTTCATAACCGATAGGTAGGGGGATCAGAGGATGAACAACGGTTCTATCCGGGTGACAAATAGTCGAAAGACGATTAAAATAGGGATGATCCAATCCAACATGCCAGGAGGACCCCCTGGCATTTCTCGTGTCTTTCCGTATTTTTCTTCGGATATAATGGTGTCAGGCATTCCCCTGTCGATCTTAAGGGAGGTACATATGAGACTGGAGAAACTGTGCAATTCACTCGTGCTGGGATCCGTATCGGGAGATAGGGATACCGAGATCCATGGCATTCAGACTGCTTCCCGTCAGGTCCAGCCGGGGGATCTGTTTATCGCTCTTCGCGGGTTTACGGTGGATGGGCATCGTTTTATTCCCGAGGCCCTGGAAAATGGGGCGGCGGCCCTCGTTGTCGAAGAGGAAATAACCGCTGACGTTCCCGTCATTCGGGTGCCGGACACTCGCCGGGCGATGGCGGTCTTCTCAGACGTTTTTTACCGTCGTCCTACGTCGGACCTGAAATTAATCGGGATTACCGGTACCAACGGTAAGACGACAACCGCCCATCTGATCCGTCATATCCTACAGAACCAGGGACAGAAAACGGGCCTGATCGGTACTATCAATATGCAGATCGGGGAGGATGTCTTCCCGGTGAAAAATACCACTCCGGAAGTGATCGAGCTGCAACGAAGCTTCCGCCGCATGGTGGATGAAGGGTGCAGCCACGCCGTGATCGAAGCGTCCTCTCACGCACTGGATTTGGGTAGGACCCGGGGGTGCCGGTTCCGTACGGCCGTGTTCACCAATTTAACCCAAGACCATCTCGATTATCATGAAACGATGGAGAATTACCGGAACGCCAAGGCGCTGCTGTTCAGCCAGCTCGGCAATGGTTATGCCGATCGGAGTGTGGACCAGCCCTTGGCTGTTCTGAACGCGGACGATCCTGCTTCGGATTACTTTGCCAGGGTCACACCGGCACAAGTCCTTCGATACGGCATCGAGCAAAAAGCTGATGTTAAAGCGGAAAACATTCGTTTCCACCCTGGCGGAACCCGCTTTACTCTCGCTACCTACCAGGGTTCCGTCCAAGTTGATATGAAGATGATGGGTAAGTTCAGTGTTTACAATGTGCTGGCAGCTGCTGCAGTCGCTCTGGGAGAAGGGGTGCCACTGGAAGATATCCGTGATTCCCTGGAAAGAATCCGTGGAGTAGACGGACGCCTGGAACAGGTGGATAACGGTCAGCCCTTTACCGTATTGGTTGACTATGCTCATACCCCTGATGGCTTGGAGAATGTGTTGACTACTATCCGGGAGGTTGCCCAAGGAACCGTTTTTTGTGTGGTGGGGTGCGGTGGGGACCGGGACCGTACCAAACGACCCCTCATGGCTGAGATCGGGGCCCGGTACAGCGATCACTTGGTGATTACCTCGGACAATCCCCGTACGGAAGATCCCCTTAGGATCATCGATGACATGCTGGAAGGGGTTAAACAGGTGCCCCGCGAGCGTGTCACCACCCTCCCGGATCGGGCGGAAGCGATCCAATTCTGTGTTGAAAGAGCCCGTCCTGGTGATATGGTGCTAATTGCTGGCAAAGGGCACGAAACCTATCAGGAAATCAATGGTGTTCGCTATGATTTTGACGACCGAGAACAAGCCCGGGAAGCGATCAAGCGAATCCAAGCATTAAGGACAGAGGAGAGCCATGCAAAAAACACTGAAAGCTATTACCAACATAACCAACGGAAAGCTCATAGGAGGGGTATCTGATCGAACCCTTCTCGTTGAGGGGGTTTCTACGGATACCCGGACTCTCCGGGTGAACCAGCTTTATATTCCCTTAGTTGGAGAACGCTTTGACGGCCATGACTACCTGGTTAACGCTGCGTCCCAGGGGGCTGCTGCTGCTCTGTGGCAGGAAGACCACCCCTTGCCGGAAGAGCCGGTCCTGCCTCTTATCCGAGTGAAGGATACGCTTGTTGCTTTGCAAGAATTAGCAGCCGTCTACCGCCGGGAACTAGGTGTGAAAGTCGTGGCCGTTACCGGCAGTAATGGGAAGACGACGACGAAGGAATTGATCGGCTCCGTTCTGTCAGTAAAATACAGGGTTCACCGTACCGAAGGGAACCTGAACAACCATATCGGTCTGCCCCTTACCTTGCTTGCTATGCCTCCGGAAACAGAAGTGGCCGTGGTAGAGATGGGAATGAACCATACAGGGGAAATTGCCCGGTTATCTGCCATTGGAGCACCGGATTTGGCGGTGATCACCAATGTGGGTGATGCCCACCTTGAATTTTTGGGTAGTCGGGAGGCAATTGCCGATGCCAAATTGGAGATTCGGGAAGGTTTGGCTGAAAATGGCGCCCTGATCGTCGACGGAGATGAACCCCTGCTCCGGGAAAGGCTGACAGAGGAGAAACGGCAGGTAACCCGGATCGGGTGGGACGCAGGTAACGATGATACGGTTGTCGATTTCAAAGCGGAGGGGGCGAAGGGTATTGCTTTTACTTCCCAGGCTGTGGGTACACGCTTTTCCCTTCCGATACCGGGCCGCTATAATGCCGTCAATGCCCTCTTGACCGTGGCGGTTGGTCGTTCTTTCGGTCTCTCCGAAGGTGAGATTCAGGAAGGGCTTTCCCGGGTACGTCTTACAGGAATGCGCCTAGAGCAGACATACGCTCCTAATGGGATGCTGATCATTAACGACGCTTACAACGCTAGCCCGACCGCGATGAAGGCCGCTATCGACCTCCTTGTCTCCCTGGAAGGTTATGAGGAGAAGTGGGTGCTCCTCGGTGACATGTTGGAGATCGGGCCGGATGAGAAGAAGTACCACCGGGAAGTCGGACGCTTCGCTGTTGAGAAGGGGGTTTCTCGGATTTATACGATGGGCTCGAAAGGCGCTTGGATTGCCGAAGGAGCGAAAGAGGCGGCTCCTGAGCAGAGCGTAGTTCATTTCGCCGATGCAGCGGAAGCCGCAAGTGTTCTGGGGGCCGACGGGAGATCGGGAGCGGTCCTCCTCGTGAAGGCCTCCCGCGGAGCCCGGCTGGAAATCGTGGTGGAGCAACTTCTAAAAGGAGAGAAAAAGGTCTAAATGGATATGCGTATTCTTCTGGTACCCCTTGCCGTGGCTTTCGGCCTCGGTGTATTGTTGGGACCCTTCGTCATTCCGATCCTTAGAAGGTTGAAATTTGGTCAGGCGATCCGAGATGAAGGACCGAAAGCCCACCAAAAAAAGGCAGGCACCCCCACGATGGGAGGAACTATCTTTCTCACAGCAATGGTCTTGACCGCGATTCCTCTGAGCAATATGTTCTCCAATCGTGTCTCGGACTTATTTTTCCTGCTTTTTGCCACGCTGGGTTACGGGATTCTCGGATTTCTCGACGATTATATCAAAGTAGTAATGAAAAGGAACTTGGGCCTCACGGCAAAACAAAAGCTTCTCGGCCAACTTTTCATCGGGCTCGTCCTCTTCTGGGTTCTGCGGGAAGTCCGGGTGGTTCGGGGAGATAACCCGTCGATATCCACTATTGGTATCCCAGGGACGGAAATTCATTTTGACTTGAACTGGATGTACTTACCGTTGTTGGTGGTCATCATGATTGCCGCTTCCAACGCGGTCAATCTGACCGACGGTTTAGACGGCCTCGTGTCTGGGACGGCTGCGATTGCCTATGGAGCTTACGCCATTATTGGCTTGGTGCAAAGTAACTACATGGTGGTGATTTTCTCCACCGCTGTTGTAGGTGCCCTGCTCGGCTTCCTGGTTTTCAACGCCCATCCTGCCAAAGTTTTCATGGGGGATACGGGATCTCTCGCTCTAGGAGGCGGTCTGGCAGCGCTGGCGGTGATCACGAAGACCGAGCTTCTCTTGTTGATCATCGGTGGGGTGTTTGTCATCGAGACCTTGTCTGTGATGATTCAGGTGGCTTCATTCAAATTGCGGGGAAAACGGGTATTTCTCATGAGTCCAGTTCACCATCATTTTGAACTCGTCGGCTGGTCGGAGTGGCGCGTAGTCACCACGTTTTGGCTGCTCGGCTTCCTACTTGCTGGGTTGGGGATTTATCTGGAGGTGTTCCTGGGCTGATGATTCCGTCTATCGGTTGGAGCCCCCATGTCTTGGTCTTATTGGTGCTGACCGCTGCTTTTGGAGTGGGTATGGTGCTGGGGCCGTTCGCCATCCCGATCTTACGGCGGCTGAAGTTCGGCCAGGCGATCCGAGATGAGGGCCCTGAAGCCCACCGCAAAAAATCGGGGACTCCTACTATGGGAGGCGCCATTTTCCTGACGGCGACAGTCCTGACAGCTATTCCTCTGGGAAGTATCCTCCTCGCGGAAAAGAGAAACATCGGCCTGTCCGATTTGTTCTTTTTGCTGTTTGCTACGCTGGGGTATGGGATCCTCGGGTTTTTGGACGATTATATCAAGGTAGTGATGAAGAGAAACTTGGGTCTCACAGCGAAACAAAAGCTCCTAGGCCAACTCTTTATCGGTCTTGTCCTCTTTTGGGTCCTGTGGGAAGTACGGGTGATTGGCGGTACGTATAAGGCCATCTCCACCATCGGCGTTCCGGGGACGGATATCCATATTGCATTGAATTGGATGTACCTGCCGCTGTTGGTGGTAATCATGATTGCCGCTTCCAACGCGGTCAATCTGACCGACGGTCTGGATGGACTGGCTGCTGGAACGGCTGCCATTGCTTATGGGGCCTATGCTGTTATCGGTATGGTACAGAGCAATCCCAATGTGGTCATCTTTTCCGTTGCGGTAGTCGGCGCGCTGCTCGCCTTCCTGGTTTTTAACGCCCATCCCGCTAAAGTGTTCATGGGAGACACCGGGTCCCTCGCGCTTGGAGGCGGTCTAGCAGCACTGGCGGTGATCACGAAGACGGAGCTCCTGCTTCCCATTATCGGCGGCGTGTTCGTGATTGAGACGTTGTCGGTGATCACCCAAGTGGGCTCTGTCAAACTGCGGGGGAAACGGATCTTCCGCATGAGCCCGATCCACCACCACTTCGAACTGGTCGGTTGGTCCGAGTGGCGCGTGGTTACCACCTTTTGGATGGCCGGGTTTCTCCTTGCCGGATTGGGTATTTTTCTGGAGGTGTTTTTGCAGTAATGTCATCGTCAGATGATTGGAAGGGCCTCCGTGTCGTTGTTCTGGGCCTCGCCCGGAGCGGGGTGGCCGTTGCTAAATTGTTGCACGATCTGGGAGCGAAAGTGACGGTCAATGACCGGAAACCGCGATCAGAATGCCCTGAGGCGGAAGCATTGGAAAAATTGGGAGTCCCCGTGATTTGCGGGGGGCACCCCGTTGATCTGATCCACGATAGGGTGAACCTATTGGTTAAGAATCCGGGAATCCCCTATACAGCACCCCCGGTGCAGTCGGCGATCACCAAGGGGATCCCGGTGGTTACAGAAGTAGAAATTGCCTACCGGATAACGAAGGCTCCCGTTATTGGGATTACGGGTTCGAATGGGAAGACGACCACGACTACTTTGGTAGGGCGTATGCTGGCAGCAGGTGATGTTCCCTCCCAGGTGGCGGGTAACATCGGTCGGGCTTTGGCAGAAGTAGCGCCTGGGATGGGAGCAGAGGAGTGGTTGGTAGCGGAGCTTTCCAGCTTTCAGTTAAAAGGGGTCAACACCTTTCGTCCGAGGATCGGGGCGCTTCTCAACATTGTTCCTGCCCACCTGGATTATCATGGAGACCTTGTTGATTACACGGAATCCAAAGAGAAGCTCTTTATGAATCAAAGGACGGAGGATATCGCGGTTCTCAACCGGGATTCCTCGGCTTGTCGGGCGGCGGCGGAGAAAATCTCCTCCAACATCCTTTGGTTTAGCCGACGGGAGCGAGTCAGCCAGGGTGTTTTCATTGAAGGAGACCGGGTGATTGCTCGCCTGCCGGGGAAACCGGAGTGGGAATTGATGCCTGTATCGGAGATGCGTCTGCCAGGGGTTCACCAGGAGAATGGGTTGGCCGCCGCGGCTATCGCACTGGCAGCAGGATGCCCGGCAGAGGCCGTCCGGCGGGAGCTGTCCGCGTTCACCGGGGTGGAACATCGCCTGGAGTTCGTTACCGAAAAACGGGGGGTCCGTTGGTATAATGATTCCAAAGCGACCAATGCCAAAGCAGCGGTGTCCGCGATGGATTCCTTCACGGAACCCGTGATACTGATTGCCGGGGGGCTTGACCGAGGTGTTGAATTTCCAGAATTGATCCCTGTCTTTGGTCGCCGGTTGAAAGGGATTGTCACCTATGGGCAAACTGCCGACATCCTGATCGCCCGTGCCAAGGAAGCGGGGGTCCCCCACCGTTTACGGGTGAATGATGTGAAGGAGGCCGTCGGAGCCGCCGCCTCCATGGCCGGAAAGGGGGATATCGTTCTCCTGTCACCGGCCTGCGCCAGCTGGGATCAGTACACCTCCTTTGAGGAGAGGGGAAGCATTTTTAAACAAGCCGTGCATAACCTGTAATAAGGCTTGCCCCAATCCGCCTGAAGAGGTGAAACGTTCATGCCCAAACCCCGGAGTGCTCCTGATACAATCATTATCGGTGCGATTTTGGCACTGCTGACAATCGGGGTCATTATGGTTTACAGTGCCAGTGCCGCTTACTCCTACCATAAGTTCGGCGACAGTTTTTTTTACGCAAAGCGGCAACTGCTGTTCGCCGGGTTGGGCGTTTTCCTGATGTTCATTGTTTCCAGACTGGATCCCCGGTTTTTTTACCACTGGGCCAAGCCTGCCCTGTTGGTTTGCTTTCTGTTGCTGATCGCTGTCCTTATTCCCGGTTTGGGAATCCTGCGGAACGGTGCCCGCAGCTGGCTGGGGATCGGTGCTTTCAGTATTCAGCCATCCGAATTCACCAAGCTGGCCGTCATTCTCTTTTTATCTCGTTATTTTACTCGAAATGCGGAAGAGACCCGCACTTTCAAAAAGGGTATGCTAATGCCCCTTGGAATCGCGGGTTCCGCTTTCGCGTTGATCATGATGCAGCCAGACTTGGGAACAGGCACCGTGATGATGGGGACAGCGGTGGTGCTCATCTATGCGGCAGGCACCCGGATCAAATATTTATTGGGCCTCTCGATGTTGGGGGTTGCTGGCTTTGCTGGTCTCGTGATGGCAGCCCCGTACCGGATCAAGCGGATCACCGCCTTCTTAGACCCCTGGCAGGATCCCCTAGGTGCGGGATATCAGTTGATTCAATCACTCTTCGCCATCGGCCCTGGCGGTTTAATGGGATTAGGTCTGGGAATGAGTCGACAGAAACACCTTTACCTGCCGGAACCCCATACGGATTTCATTTTTTCCATATTGGCGGAAGAACTAGGGTTTTTGGGGGCTGGTACCGCGATCTTGTTGTTCTCCATCCTGATCTGGCGTGGCCTTAGGGTAGCGATTACCGTTCCCGACATGTTTTACAGCCTGGTGGCAGCCGGGGTGACGGGGATGATCGTTATCCAGGCAGTGATCAATATCGGGGTTGTCTCCGGTGCTTTCCCAGTGACGGGAATTACCTTGCCTTTCCTCAGTTACGGGGGATCTTCCCTGACCCTCACGCTTGTGGCGGTGGGAATTCTCCTCAATCTGTCCCGTCAAATGAAAGAATGAATGTTCTTAATCATTTTGTTTAACCATCTATCGAGAGAAGGGGTGGGCCGGTAACCCTAGCTAGGAAATCCACCCTTCCTCGGTCATGGTCATCCAGTATACAAGGAACGGGGGATACTATGAAAAAAGTGATGCTCTCCGGCGGAGGAACAGGCGGCCACATCTACCCCGCGCTTTCCATTGCGGAAGCGGTCCGCCGCCGCCATCCCGCCGTCGAGATCGGATATATCGGCACAACCAAGGGTTTGGAAGCGCAGATTGTCCCCAAGGCAGGGGAGATCTCTTTTTTTGACGTGGAAATCCAGGGTTTCAAGCGGAAGCTTTCCCTCGATAACCTGGAGACGGTCGCCAAATTTATTCGGGCTGTCCGTAAATGTAAGGAATATATCCGCCGCTTTCAACCCGATGCCATGGTTGGAACTGGGGGATATGTGAGTGGTCCTGCTCTATTTGCGGCCGCCAAGCTGGGTGTGCCGACCTTGATTCTAGAGCCGGATGTCTTTCCAGGGTTGACCACCCGCTTTCTCTCCCGTTACGTTGACGTGACGGCCATCAGCCTAACGGGTTCGGAGAAGCACCTGACCAAAGCGAAGCGTATTCTCCATACGGGCAATCCGAGGGGGACAGAAGTAACCCATGCCGACGGAGATAAGGGGAGGGAATCCCTCGGATTATCCGGGTCGGACAAGCCCATCGTCCTTATTTTTGGGGGCAGCCGGGGTGCCAAACCGATCAACGATGCGGTCGAAGCGATGCTTCCTCGTATCTCGGAGGCAAGCCATCTCGATTTCGTCTATGTAACCGGTGAGGTGCATTATGACGACGTAACTGCTAAGATAGAAACGGACAAATGGCCGAACTTAACGGTGAAACCCTTTATCTACAACATGCCCGATGTACTGGCGGCCACTTCCCTGGTTGTAGCCCGGGCTGGGGCGACGACTCTTGCTGAGTTGACTGCCCTCGGGGTTCCGGCTATCCTCATCCCTTCTCCTTATGTGACCAATAATCACCAAGAACCCAACGCCCGCTTATTAGAGGATCATAACGCGGGTCGGATGATCTTGGAACGGGATTTGAGCGGTGAGCGACTCTGGGAAACGATTGTGGAAGTAATGAACGATCCCCAACGCCACCGACGAATGAGTGAAGAATCCCGCAAGTTGGGTCGCCCCGATGCCGCGGAGGTGATTGTCGATGAACTGGAAAAGATTAGCTTTAACCGCCGCTAAATCCCATGCAGCGGGGAGGGGGCTTCCGTCACACAAAACGGGCGGAGGCATAAACTATCGTATACCGCGCCCGGATATGGCGGGCGGGAGTGTCTGTGAAAGGAGGACCCACCTGTGGAACGGATCGCACGGGAAATGAGAGATGCCGGCGTGGAGGAAGTGCGGGTTGATGAACCCCTTTCCCGTCATACCACCTGGAAAGTCGGGGGGCCGGCGGATATTCTCGTTTATCCCCACAGCAAAGATGAACTGGAGCGTGCGATGTCGGTAATTAACCGGCATGGGCTCCCTTGGCGGGTCATCGGCCGGGGTTCCAACCTTCTGGTCCGGGACGGCGGGATTCGTGGCGCCGTGATCAAATTGGGCACAGGGTTGGACGATATGCGCGTGGAAGGGGACCGAGTGATCGCCGGAGGCGGGTACTCTTTTGTTCGGTTGTCGGTGATGGCAGCTCGATACGGACTAACGGGTCTTGAGTTTGCGGGAGGGATCCCGGGTACGGTGGGTGGTGCCGTGTTTATGAATGCCGGTGCCCACGGCTCGGAACTTTCTCGTGTCCTGGAGTCGGCGGAGGTACTGTTGGAAGACGGGCAATGGGTCCGCCTTTCTAAGGAAGAACTCGGTTTTAAATACCGGACCTCCATCCTCCAGGCCGAAAGAAGAGGGGTTGTCACAGAAGCCGTCTTCCACCTGCAGGAGGGCGATCGCAAGCAAGTGGCGGACTCCATGGCCCGATTTAAAGACCGGCGCAGACAAACTCAACCCCTCCAGTATCCTTGTGCGGGGAGCGTATTCCGCAACCCGCCGGGCGACCACTCCGGTCGGCTGATCGAAGCCGCGGGCCTGAAGGGATACCGGATCGGCGACGCCGAGGTATCCGAGCAACATGCCAATTTTATTATCAATCGCGGGCATGCAACGGCCAACGATGTTCTCACCCTGATTCAGCACATCATCGGAACCATTAAGGAAAAATACGGTGTCACACTGGAGCCGGAAGTTCAGGTGGTGGGCGAGGGGTAGACGGAGGTGGAACATTGGAGCAGTTTGTCATCAAAGGCGGAAAACCTCTGTACGGTACCGTTCGTGTTCAAGGCGCCAAGAATTCGGCTCTTCCCATCCTGGCTGCAACACTTCTGGTCGAAGGGATCCATGAGATCCGGGACGTTCCCCACCTATCGGACACCGATGTGATGAGTCAGATCCTGCAAGCCCTCGGCGTAAAGATGAGATGGGACGGCAACAACGTCAAACTGGAAACCTCGTCGATTAAGACAGCCCGTATTCCGGAGTTCTTGATGCGTCAAATGCGGTCATCCATCTTTCTCATGGGTCCTCTTTTGTCCCGTCTCCAGGAAGTCATCATTTCCAGGCCCGGCGGGTGCGCCATCGGTGCTCGTCCTATCGATTTACACTTGAAAGGGCTCTCCCTACTGGGCGCCGAAATCGAGGAAGGGGACGGCTTTATCCGTTGCTCGGCGAGCCGATTGACTGGAGCGGAGGTTCGTCTCGATCTCCCCAGCGTCGGAGCGACGGAAAACATTATGATGGCGGCGGTCCGGGCAGAAGGGGAGACGGTAATCAAAAACGCGGCTCGGGAGCCGGAAATCTCGGATCTGGAACGTTTCCTTAATCTCATGGGGGCGGACGTGCACGGGGCTGGGACCGATACGATCGTCATCCGCGGGGTACAGCGTCTCACCCCGGTGTCTTATGAAGTGATCCCGGACCGGATCGTTGCCGGGACATTGGCGGCAGCGGCGGTGATGACTGGAGGCGAAGTGCTCCTTACCCATGTGATTCGGGAACATATGCAGTCCACCCTCAACCTATTGGAACGTGCCGGGGCCACGCTGAAGCATGAGGGGGATGTTCTATGGGTGAAGGGTACTTCTCGACTCCGAGGAGTCGGTGAGGTTGTAACGGAACCCTATCCGGGCTTTCCAACTGATATGCAGCCTCAGGTGATGGCGTTGCTTTCCGTTACCGACGGACAAAGCGTCATCTCGGAACGGGTCTTTGACGGGCGTTTCAAACATGTTCACGAGTTGGCTCGAATGGGGGCTGATCTCGTCCCTCGGGCCCATTCCGTGGAAATCCGCGGGGTGCCTCGTCTCACCGGTGCGACTGTTCAAGCGACCGACCTCAGGGCGGGTGCGGCCCTCGTCATCGCCGGTCTGGCCGCTCATGGAACCACCCGGGTTCTTGGACTTAACCACATTGATCGGGGATACGAACGGCTGGACCGAACCTTGCTCCAATTGGGTGGCCAGATCCAGCGCTGGACGGGGAAAATCGCATCCTGTTAAAAACAGCTGCACGGTTTGTGCCGCTGTTTTTTTGTATGGGATTTTTCGAAATGCCCTCCGTGCGTCCAAGTGTTTTATGGTAACATAGATGAAGGTTCCATCCGTGTTGATTTTCTATCGACCTGGAGGAGATGCCGTCATGAACCAAGGGGTGCCTCCCTACCGCCCTTTCCGCTCCCGCAAACCTGTGTCGTTTGCGGCGATTCTGTTTCTGGTGTTTTTTTTTACGGGGATTCTTCTACTGGTGTTTTTGAAGTCTCCTTTTAGTGAAATACAAGAGATAGAGGTGGTTGGCAACCGGATGGTACCAGAGCAGGAGGTCCTGGATAGGGCCCGGCTGAAAGAGGGCACATCCTACTTCCGTTGGGATGAACAGCGGGCAGAGCGAGAATTGGAACGTATGATCGAGATTGATAGGGTGACAGTGATCCGATCCTTTCCTGGCGGGATCCGAATCGATGTGCGCGAAGTACCGCGCGCGGCCTACTGGAACGAAAAGGGAAAGACGGTCCCCGTGTTGGCGGATGGGACCATCTTGCGAAACAGGACCTGGACAGGGCAAATTGACCGTCCGCTTCTGCGGGGCTGGAAAAGCAAGAAGCTTCCGCCGGCACTGACAAAGGGACTAAGCGATTTACCGGAAAACATCCGGGTCGAAATCTCAGAGATCCGGCCCGGCTCTGATCATACATATCCGGATCTGATAAAAGCATATACTCGGCAAGGGCATATTGTCCGGGTGCGGGCTCGTGATTTTGGTGAGAAGATGAAATACTATTCCGTCTTTCGGGACCGCCCTCCTGGCACACTCAACCTGTTGGAGAGCACATGGTTCATACCCGAAAAAACGGACGGCGGAAGTTGAAAAACACCACACTTGTAGAGATAAAAAGTTGGGTGGGAAAAAGGGGAAAACTCCCTCCATGTTGAATACCTGTGTTACAAGCGGAATCTTCCCTTCGCTTCTCCCCTCATGATAGAGAGAGAACCATTTCCACCACAGGGTTACGATTCTCGGGCAAGGAGGTGCCCAGGATTTGAGCAGTGGAGAGTTTATCGTCAGTTTAGATATAGGGACATCCAAGGTTCGCGTGATCGTCGCCGAGGTGACGAAAGAAAGTACGCAAATTGTAGGCGTTGGATCGGCGACCGCCAAGGGGACGAAGAAAGGGGCTATTATAGACATCGACCAGGCGGTGCAATCGATCCGTGAAGCGATTGACCACGCTGAACGGATGGTTGGCATAGAAATTCAAAAAGTATTCGTGGGTGTTTCAGGCAACCACGTTTCCCTGCAATCAAGCCACGGAGTGGTCGCTGTATCCAGTGAAAATCGTGAGATCGGGCAGCCGGACATCGACCGTGTTATGCAGGCGGCCCGGGTCGTAGCCCTGCCTCCTGAGAGAGCCGTTATCGAGGTGGTTCCCAAGCAGTTTATTGTAGACGGCCTCACCGGAATCCACGATCCCCATGGGATGATAGGGGTTCGGTTGGAAGTGGAAGCGATCATCGTTACCGGCTCCAAGACCATTATCCACAATGTCCTGCGCTGTGTGGAGAAGGCTTCTCTGTCAGTAGCGGGCATTATTTTACTTCCCTTGGCCGCCAGTGAAATCTGTCTTTCTGCCGATGAGAAGAACATGGGGGTCGTACTGGCGGATATCGGCGGCGGAGCCACCACCCTCGCCGTTTTCGAGCAGGGGCATTTGGTATCGACAGCGGTGCTGCCGATCGGTGGTGAATTTATTACCAATGATATCGCCATCGGCTTGCGTACACAGACGGAGAGTGCGGAAAAACTCAAACGGAAATACGGAGTGGCCTTGGTTGAGGAAGCATCTAAGGACGTTGTCTTCTCCGTTTCCACCATCGGCAGTAACCGGGAGAATACGGTGGATCAGGAAGAGCTGGCTATGATCATCGAGCCCCGGGTGGAGGAGATTTTCCAACTGATCCGGAGCCAAGTGGAGGCCATGGGGTATTCCACAGAGCCCGCCGGTGGCTATGTGCTCACTGGAGGTGTCATGTCGATTCCTCATATTCTAGGTGTGGCACAGTCACAATTGGGACAGGCAGTTCGTATTGTTTCACCCGATTACATCGGCGTTCAGGATCCGTCGTTCACCAGCGGAGTCGGCATGATCCATTATATTCAGAAACGTTGGATGCTCCGGTTGATAGAACCCCAGGGACAAAGCAGACCCCCGCAGAAAAATAGACGGGGCCCCTCGACGCTGGAACGGATGAAAAATTGGTTTAGCGAATTCATCTAAGATAGATCCGGTAAAGGGTCGGGTTCAGCAGCGGGTTGTGAGGGAGATTTATCGAAATTGGAGGGACAATCGATGTTGGAGTTCGATATGGAAGTTGAACAGATCGCTCAAATTAAGGTCATCGGTGTCGGAGGCGGCGGCAGCAACGCCGTTAACCGTATGATAGAAAGCGGGGTCCAGGGTGTGGAGTTCATCGCCGCCAATACAGACGCTCAGGCATTGAATCGTTCTCATGCCCCGATCAAGCTCCAGATTGGAGAAAAGCTGACCCGGGGGCTCGGTGCGGGTGCAAACCCGAACGTGGGTAAGAAAGCCGCAGAGGAGAGCCGGGAGAGTATCGAAAATGTGCTGAAAGGGTCGGACATGGTTTTTGTCACCGCTGGCATGGGTGGGGGTACAGGCACCGGGGCGGCGCCGGAGATAGCTGAGGCGGCCCGGGAGGCAGGGGCGCTTACTGTTGGTGTGGTGACTCGCCCTTTCACCTTTGAGGGGCGTAAACGTTCCCTTCAGGCCGATCAAGGGATTGCGGCCCTCAAGGATAAAGTGGATACGCTGATCGTGATTCCAAACGACCGGCTACTGGAGATTGTAGATAAGAATACCCCGATGCTGGAAGCTTTCCGTGAAGCGGACAACGTTCTACGTCAGGGTGTGCAGGGCATCTCTGATCTGATTGCGGTCCCGGGGCTGATCAACCTGGACTTTGCCGATGTGAAGACAATCATGACGGAACGCGGCTCTGCTCTGATGGGGATTGGAATGGCTACCGGAGAATCCCGGGCGACGGAAGCTGCCAAGAAAGCAATCTGTAGCCCGCTGTTGGAGACCTCCATCGATGGTGCGCGGGGCGTGTTGATGAACATCACCGGCGGATCCAACCTTTCTTTGTATGAAGTGAATGAGGCGGCAGATATCGTGGCTTCCGCTTCCGATCCCGAAGTCAATATGATTTTCGGAGCCGTGATCAACGAGGAGTTGAAAGACGAAATCCTCGTCACGGTAATCGCCACCGGCTTTGATCACAAGGAGCAGGAAAAGGCCGCTAAAAAGCCCGATTTCGGTCAGCTGGGGGGCGAGACCGCCCGAGAAGGAAGCGGAAAGCGTCCGGCAATCGATATCGTCAGTCCGAAATATGAAAACGAAGATAGCCTGGATATTCCCACTTTCCTTCGCCATCGGCGGAAGAAGTGAATATTTCAGGTCGAGGCGACCGCCGGAATTATTCGGTGGTCGTTTTTTTTGTCCCCTTTGTGGGACATCCGAAAAAAGGCGAAAAAAGCCGACTCAAACTTAAAGGCGGTTTCCCCTTCTTTTCGCCTTGGAGCGGCTTTTTTTGCCTGAATGTTCGACAAAAAAAGTATCCTCGAAACAGCAAGTTTAGACAGACATTGAAATAGGATTAGGATATACTGATGACACCTTTTACGGGAAAGGGAACCAAAAAATGGTTGTCTATGCCGATATGGTTTTCCTACTCAATCTCTGTATCGATTTTCTGCTTCTCTGGTTGACGACGGCCATTCGACGTCAACGGTCGTCGTTTCCGCGAATCTTGTGTGCCGCTCTTCTGGGGGCGTGTTATGCAGTCCTTCAGCTGTGGCAGCCGCTTACTTTCTCGTATACGTTTTTTGGAAAACTTTTTTTCTCCATCCTAATGGTTGGGGTGGCGATGGGGTTTCATTCTCCCGTCGCATTCTTACGCAATCTGGGCGTGTTTTATCTGATTTCTTTTGTGACTGGAGGCGGTATGTTTGCGTTGCATTATTTTCTGAGTGGCGGGGTACATGCGACCGGTAGCACATTTTTCACGCTGTCTTCAGGGTGGGGTTCACCGGTTTCCTGGGTATTTGTTTTGCTCGCTTTTCCCTTGGTCTGGTTGTATGCACGACTTTCTTTTCGCTCTCTGGCTGACCGGCAGGTCGTGCATGAATCCTTAGCCAAAGTAAGGATCCAGCTAGGGGAGGTGGGACTGGAATGCACGGGATTGATCGACACAGGTAACCAGCTGAGGGATCCGATCACGCGAACTCCGGTCATCCTGGTTGAGTTGGAGGAATGGGCGCGAATTCTTCCTGTCAGCCTGGTGGATGCAGTGCGAAAGGGAAATTGGGACGGATTGGGAAAAGAAATGCCAGCCGAGTGGCTGACACGTGTGAGGCTGGTCCCTTTCAGAGGAGCGGCTAGCGAGGGGAACATCTTAGTGGCATTGAAGCCGGATCGGATGGAAGTATTTCAGGGAGGGGCCTGGCAGGTAACGGGGAAGGCGTTGATCGGGCTGGATACGGGTCGCCTTTCCTCGGACGGAACCTACCAGGCTATCCTGCATCCCTCCTGTATGCCAGCGGCGGGGTAAAAGAAACCGCCGAATATAATTGACGAGGAGGTCATGTGGAAAATGGTAGTCAAATGGAAACTGGCAATGCAACTCTTCTGGTATCGTATCCTTATGCAGATCGGTTTGAAAGGAGAAGAGATTTATTATATCGGTGGAAGTGAGGCTTTACCGCCTCCGTTGAGCCGGGAAGAGGAAGAGCACCTCCTGGACCGGCTTCCCAGTGGCGATACAGCGGTCCGAGCCATGCTGATTGAGCGTAACCTCCGTCTGGTTGTCTATATTGCTCGAAAGTTTGAGAATACGGGCATCAATATCGAGGATCTGGTTTCGATTGGCACTATTGGGCTGATCAAGGCCGTCAACACCTTTGATCCCTCAAAAAAGATCAAACTGGCAACCTATGCCTCCCGTTGTATCGAGAATGAAATCCTCATGTTTCTCCGGCGCAATAATAAAATCCGTTCCGAAGTCTCCTTCGATGAACCGCTCAACATGGATTGGGATGGAAATGAACTCCTTCTGTCTGACGTGATGGGGACGGAAAATGATATCATCTGCCGAAACATCGAGGAACAGGTGGATCGGAAAGTCCTTCGTGCCGCATTGATGCGTCTTTCCGAGAGGGAACGAAAAATTATGGAGCTCCGCTTCGGTCTTAATGGCGGAGAGGAAAAAACTCAAAAGGATGTCGCCGATCTTCTCGGTATCTCTCAGTCATATATCTCCCGCCTGGAAAAACGGATTATCAAGCGGCTTCGGAAAGAATTTAACAAAATGGTGTGAATTCCGGAGGCGGTGTCCTTATAACAAACCCCAGCGACCAGTTTTTTGCCGGTACGCTGGGGTTGTTCGGTTCATAAATAGACCCTTCGATGGACCGCGCAATCCTGTCATGATGGGCTCTGCGCGGCTTATTTTTTGTTATTTCCGGATACTCCTGGGAAGAATCCCACCGTTATGGGAAGGTCGTTTCTTTTGCACACATGGATTATAAATTTTCCTCTCGAGGAGATACTTAACAGTAGCTTTGAGTAGGAGGGGAATCCATGGCGCGAAACAAAGTGGAAATCTGCGGAGTGGACACATCGAAGCTCCCCGTGCTCAAAAACGAAGAGATGCGTATGCTCTTTCGTTCCCTGCAGGAGGAAGGGGATATCTCGGCACGGGAAAAGCTCGTCAATGGGAACTTGCGCCTGGTTCTGAGTGTTATTCAGCGCTTTAACAATCGCGGTGAAAATGTGGACGACCTGTTTCAGGTCGGCTGCATTGGGCTCATGAAGGCCATCGACAATTTTGACCTCAGCCAGAACGTCAAGTTTTCCACTTACGCAGTTCCGATGATCATCGGAGAAATCCGCCGATACCTTCGGGACAACAATCCGATCCGGGTGTCCCGCTCGCTCCGGGACATCGCCTATAAGGCGCTTCAGGTGCGGGACTCCCTGACGTATCGGCATTCCCGTGAACCCACGATTGTAGAAATTTCTGAGGCTCTCAACGTATCCAAAGAAGAAGTGGTGTTCGCTCTGGACGCGATCCAGGACCCGGTTTCCCTCTTCGAACCCATCTATCAGGATGGGGGTGACCCCATCTACGTGATGGATCAACTCTCAGATGAACAGAACAAGGATCTTCACTGGGTGGAGGAGATCGCTCTCCGTGAAGCGATGGGTAAACTGAACGACAGGGAAAAAATGATCTTATCCATGCGCTTCTTCGAGGGGAAAACCCAGATGGAAGTGGCCGACGAAATCGGCATCTCACAGGCTCAGGTCTCCCGGCTCGAAAAAGCCGCCATCCAGCAGATGAATAAGTTTATCCAATGACCGCGCATGTTGTGCGGTTTTCTTTTTGGAAAACCTGTCCCCGTGATTCCATCAGGACAGTTTCCCCGACTCGTACATATACTGGGTAGTAAAACCTGTAAAGCTGGGTGGGTCTTCCATGATTAAAATATCGGAACTACAGGAGAAAGATGTCGTCAATATCGGTGACGGACGGAAGTTAGGACAGATCCACGATTTAGAATTGGATCTGAGAGCGGGGCAGATCAAAGCCTTGGTAGTACCCGGAGAAAGCCGCTTTTTTGGTCTTGTCACTGGCGGGAAAGAGTATGTCATCCCTTGGAACCAGATTGTTAAAATCGGAAGTGATGTAATCCTGGTACGGTTAGATTCCCAGCGATCCTTCACGGATGAAACGAGGGATTTTCGAGATCCCCGCCCGCTCTTAACGCCACCGTCGGATACGGAACGGTAAACAGCGAGCGAAACGGATTCAAATGCGGATCGACGGGTCATCCTCAAACTCCTTTGTCTCCATCTAGGCCTGTGGTAAGATGATAGAGGGAGGGAAGGATATGGAACCGTTTCAACTCCGGAATGAACAAGCTATCCCGTATTTCTCTCTTCTCCTTTGGGAGCGGGAGTTTCCTCACTTGACAGCAGGGATAAGCGCTCGCAACAGCGAATCCTTTCATGATCCCAACCTTTACAACTACGCGCTCCATGTGGGGAGCGACCCCGATCGCGTTCTCGGTAACCGTAGACGTCTTGCCGAGGCACTAAATATTCCGCCAGCCTCCTGGACATACGGGGAGCAGGTTCACGGGACCCGGATACGGGAAGTGACCAACAGCGAAAAAGGGAGAGGACGTCATGAGACATCCCCTGCCTTAGAGGGAACCGACGGATTGTTGACAGGGGAGGAAGAGATCTTTCTTTTTTCCTTTTACGCGGATTGCGTGCCTCTCTTTTTCTACAGCCCGGATAGGGGTTTGGTGGGGGTCGCTCATGCTGGTTGGCGAGGGACCGTCGGGGGGATCGGCCCGGCGATGGTAGAAGAATTCGTCAGCCGAGGGGCAGACCGTGGGCAGATCCGCGCAGCGATTGCCCCCTCGATCGGCCCATGCTGTTACGAAGTAGACGACAAGGTGAGTCAGCCGTTGATCAAAGCTTTGCCGGAAGCGGATGTGCAGGTATTGCAACCGGCCGGTCCGGGCAAATGGAACTTGGATCTGAAAGAAGCCAATCGTCAGCTGCTTCTGGACAGCGGTTTGTCCGGGGAACACATTTTGGTTACTCACTGGTGTACCAGTTGTCATCCGGAACTCTTTCATTCCCACCGCCGCGATCAGGGAAAGACAGGGCGAATGGCCGCCTTTATCGGGAAGCGGAAAGGATGATGGAATGTGGATGACATCCGGAGCCGGTGGGAAAATGTACGACAAAATATTGAACAAGCCTGCCTGACTGCCGGGCGGGATCCTAGAAAAGTGAATGTGGTTGCTGTTACTAAATATGTCGACTCTGACCGTACCCAAGAAGCTCTGGATGCGGGTCTGACTCACATCGGTGAAAGCCGTGTCCAGGATGGCGTCCCTAAGTGGGAAACACTTGGTAGACGGGGAACTTGGCATTTTATCGGACATTTGCAGCGAAACAAGGTGAAAGCGGTGGTAGGGCGTTTTTCCTATCTGCATTCTCTCGACCGCTTTTCACTGGCCAAGGAACTATCCCGCCGTTTCCAAGCGGCCGGGGAGACAATCCGCTGTTTCCTGCAGGTTAATGTGTCCGGGGAGGAATCCAAGTTCGGTTTGAAGCCGGAGGAGCTCCCTGAATTCGCCCGAGAGGTGGCGGGGCTTCCGGGAATCCGGGTGGAGGGCCTGATGACGATGGCCCCCTACGTCGAGGACCCGGAAGAGGTGCGGCCCGTTTTCCGGGAACTGAAATCCCTGCAAAAGGAATTGAAAAAATTGGAACACCCTCGACTTACGGTCCCCCATCTGTCCATGGGAATGTCTCGGGACTACCAGGTGGCTGTCGAAGAGGGCGCAACATACTTACGCCTGGGCTCCGTATTGGTTGGCCGGGAAAAATAACGCGGCGGTGAAGGAGGCGGCCGTTTTGAGTTTCAAGGATCGAATGATGGGTTTCTTCGGAATTAGTGAAGATGAGGAGTACCGGGAGTATCCGGACCCTGAAGCCGATATTCCGTCGCCGGCGAGAGGGCGTCGCAATGTGGTTTCCCTTCACACCCAGAAAAATGTCCGTGTGGTACTCGTAGAGCCACGGACCTATGATGAGGCTCAAGATATCGCCGACAACCTGAAAAATCACCGCCCGACCGTGGTCAACCTGCAGAGGGTGCCGAAAGATCAAGCGATCCGTATCGTCGATTTTCTGAGCGGCACTGTTTATGCCCTGGGTGGAAACATCCATAAATTAGGTTCCCATATCTTTATGTGCTCACCAGCCAATGTCGATATCCAGGGAACCATATCCGATATTTTTTCGGACGAAGCGAATGATATTTTGAGGTGACCCTATGGAAATTGCGATCGGAAATATCGTCGATACTCTGTTTACCATCTATACCGTGATGATTTTTATCTACATCCTGATGTCCTGGATTCCCAATCTCCGTGAATCACCCATCGGGATGGTGATTGGGCGTTTGGTAGAACCCTATCTGTCAATCTTCCGCAGCTTCATTCCGCCAATCGGGATGATCGATATCTCCCCGATCGTTGCTCTGTTTGCTCTCCAGATGATTCAACAAGGGGTTTACTTCATCATCAACCTGATTCTGAGGACAGTCTTGTGACACGTAAGGAAGACCTTTTCCACCATTTCCGGCCCGATGAGCGTATGTTTGTGGAGCGGGTACTGGATTGGTCCATAGGGGCGGAGAAGCGGTATCAGTCTGTCCTAACCCCTTTTTTGAATCCACGGGAACAGCGCATCACCGATATGCTTGTTCGAAGAGCCCCCGATCTGAGCGTCACATTCGACGGGGGTTTTTCCGGTGCTGAACGCTGCCGGGCCCGGATAAACCCTCCTTATGTGGTAGAAGAGGAGTACGGCCTGGTATTTTTCATGCTTGAACCGGCTCAATCGGATATCGACATGAAACATCCTGACGTGTTGGGCACGTTGTTGGGGTTGGGGATGAAACGAGATAAAATCGGAGATATCGTACCTGTGGAGGGGGGATGCCAGGTAGTGGCCGCCGGAGAAATGTCGGATTATATCCGGTTACAGCTTACCCGGGTAGGGAGAGTCCCCGTACGGGTAAGCACGATTCGGCGGGAGGATCTGACCCCGCCGATACAGGAGACAGAGGACCAATCGATTTCCGTTTCCTCCTTGCGCCTGGACGCAGTCGCCTCCGACGCTTTTCGTATCGCTAGGTCGAAAGTTGTACCTCTAATCCGGAACGGTCGTTGCCAAATAAACTGGAAAATAACTGAAAATCCGGCGGCGCCGCTGCAAGAGGGAGATATCCTTTCCCTGAGAGGTTTCGGGCGGGTACAAGTGGGGGAGATCCTCGGTCAAACCAAGAAAGGGCGTTTACTGGTAAATCTGATCAGGTATATGTAAGAGTAACCGAAGTTTTGCCGTCCTTCGTCATCAGCTTCCCATTTTCGAACGAGCTTTCTCCTTATGTGGACAAACAGTGCTGGCCATGGGGGAGGAATTCTGCTACCATTGTAGAATAGAAAATGGCGAAGCCAATTCTAGAGGAGGTGTCGAAATGCCGCTTAGTCCTTTGGATATACACAACAAAGAATTCAAACGCTCTTTTCGCGGCTATGATGTAGATGAAGTAAATGACTTCCTCGATCAAATCATCAAGGATTTTGAGTTTCTCATTCGTGAGAAACAACAGTTGGAGCAACAGGTCGAGGAACTTCAGCAGGAACTGGAGCAAGCGATGGATCAGCCGATGACGCCGATGCAGAACACCGCTCCACAGCCGCCTGCACCCCCTCAACCGCCGCAGCCGCAGCCTCGTTACCAGGCTCCGGAACCGCCGGCCCCTGTGTCTCCTTCTCCTTCCTCGCTTTCGTCGATGGAACAAAGCATCCATAAGTCGATCCGCGTGGCGCAGGAAGTGGCTGAGGAAGTCCGCTTGAACGCAAAGAAAGAAGCGGAATTGATCGTGCAGGAAGCCGAGAAAAATGCTGATCGGATCATCAACGAAGCCCTTCAAAAAGCACGGGCCATCCACAGCGAGCTTCTGGACCTCAAACAGAAAGCCACGGTTTACCGTGCCCGCTTCCGCACCTTGGTCCAGTCCCACTTGGATATTCTGGATAACTCCGATTGGGAGTCCTTGGAGGATCTGGAAGAAGGGTTGGATGAATCCGGCAAGCAGCTGGAACAGTACGCGGCGGAAGCGAGCGCCGATTCCATGTCCCTCAACCAAGGCGATGACTATTCAACCCAGGATTACAATACCCAGGATTTCGGTTCACCTCTAGGGAACGATGAAGCCTCTTATTCCGAGCATTCCTACATGGATGAAGAGGACGAGCCCCGCCGGGAGCTCCGTCGTACATCCCGTAAAATGAAGCGGAAAGCGATGTTCTGAGCAACTGCCTGATGGTTGGACCGTTAGCTTTTTGACTGGCGGCTTCGGTCGGTTGACTCGTGGCCTTGCGACTGGTATCATTTAACAAACATAATGTCCAAGGTCGAATTGAAGCAAGGGAATCGGGGTTAGGCCTTCTTGAAAGGTAGCCTGCCTAACGGTTTTCAGAGGGCCCTGTGTAACTGCACGGGGCCTCGTCATAGGTGGCGAAGAACGGGAGAGTAGACAGGGATTTATGGTTTAGCGAGTCAGGGAAGGTGGAAGCCTGGCCCATGAATCTGTCGAAGATCACCCGGGAGCCGTCCCGTGAAACGGATCCTTTGGGTCCGGAGTAGGGTGGACCGCGTCATTCCCGTTACGAATGATCAAGTGGGTCCTTTGCTTTTCCGGTAAAGGCCCAATAGGGTGGTACCGCGGGTAACTTCTCGTCCCTAAGGGATAGAGGAGTTTTTTTATTGATGAGGAAGGAGTGAAGCGAGTGGACTATAAAAAAACCCTCAACTTACCGCAGACGGGCTTTCCGATGCGGGGCAACCTCCCAAATCGGGAACCTGATATGCAGAAATGGTGGGAAGAGACCGACATTTATGGTCAAGTACACAAGAAGCGGGCGGGACGGCCCAAATTTATCCTGCATGATGGCCCTCCATACGCCAATGGAGACATCCATATTGGTCACGCCCTCAATAAGGTGCTTAAAGATTTTATCGTCCGATACAAGTCCCTGCAGGGGTTTGACGCTCCCTACATTCCAGGTTGGGATACCCACGGTCTGCCGATCGAGCAGGCGCTCACCACCAAGAAAAAAGTGAACCGCAAAAAAACGGACGTGGTCACTTTCCGCGATAAATGCCGAGATTATGCACTCTCCTTTGTGGAAAAACAGAAGGAACAGTTTAAAAGACTGGGTGTACGCGGGGATTGGGAAAATCCATACATCACGCTAAAACCCGAATACGAGGCCCAGCAGGTTCGTGTCTTCGGGGAGATGGCGAAGAAAGGTCATGTTTACCGAGGCTACCGCACCATCTATTGGTCCCCGTCTTCGGAGTCCGCACTGGCGGACGCCGAGATCGAGTACCAGGATAAACGATCTCCTTCCATTTATGTCCTGTTCGATGTTAAGAACGAACAGGGGAAACTTCCTGAAGGTACCGCTGTCGTCATCTGGACGACTACACCCTGGACGCTCCCGGCCAACCTGGGCATCGCCCTGGGGGCGGACTTCACTTATGTGCTGGTCAAGACGTCGGAGGGGCGCTGCCTGTTGCTGGCCGAGGAATTGGCCGACGACGTGATGAAACTGGCTGGAATTGAAGCGTATGAAAAAGGAGAAACCTTCAAGGGGGCTGAACTGGAGGGCGTTATTTGCCGTCATCCTTTTTATGACCGTGAAAGTCCCCTCATCTTGGGAGACCATGTCACGTTGGATGCGGGCACGGGTTGTGTCCATACGGCTCCTGGCCATGGCGTTGACGACTTCGAACTGGGGAAAAAATATGATCTCGGCGTCCTCTGTCCTGTCGATGAAAAAGGGGTGTTAACCAAGGAAGCTCCCGGTTTCGAGGGAATCTTCTATGACGATGCCAATAAGATTATCACACAAAAGCTGGAGGATGAGGGGAATCTGTTGAAGCTGACTTTCATCACTCACCAATATCCCCACGATTGGCGTACGAAGAAACCGGTGATTTACCGGGCGACGGAACAGTGGTTTGCCTCCATCGACGGTTTCCGCCAGCAGATGTTGGCAGCGATCAAAGAAGTGAAATGGACACCAGCCTGGGGAGAAGTGCGTCTGGCCAACATGGTGGAGGAGCGAGGAGATTGGTGTATTTCTCGTCAACGCACCTGGGGGGTTCCTCTTCCGATTTTCTACTGTAAATCTTGCGGTCATCCTCATATCACCGATGCTTCCATCGAGCACGTAGCTGAGCTGTTCACCCGGGAGGGTTCTTCCGCCTGGTTTGCAAAACGTGTGGAAGACCTTCTGCCTGAGGGGTCTGTCTGTACGGAATGCCACCATGATACGTTCCGCAAAGAGACGGACATTATGGACGTCTGGTTTGACTCCGGCTCGAGCCATGCCTCTGTTCTGATGCAACGGGAAGAAACCTCTTGGCCGGCTGATCTTTATCTGGAGGGCTCCGACCAGTATCGTGGCTGGTTCAATTCTTCGCTGACGACGTCGGTGGCCACAAAAGGGACCGCTCCTTATCGGCAGGTACTGTCCCATGGGTTCACGCTGGACGGGGAAGGGCGTAAAATGTCCAAATCTCTGGGGAATACGATTGACCCTCTCAAGGTGACGAAAACGTACGGGGCGGATATTTTACGGTTATGGGTTGCTTCTGTCGATTATCAGTCCGATGTACGTGTTTCCGAAGACATCCTGAAACAGATTGCTGAAGTCTACCGGAAGATCCGCAACACCTTCCGCTTTCTCTTGGGTAACCTGGCCGATTTTGACCCGGCGAAGGACGGTGTCGCCATCGGGGAAATGGATGCGATCGACCGCTATGCCCTTATCAAACTGCAACGGCTCGTGGAACGGGTAACCAAAGATTATGAGGCTTATGAATTTCACTCTGTTTATTACCAGATCCATCATTACTGCACCGTCTTTTTGAGCCAGTTCTACCTGGATGTGCTGAAAGACCGTCTCTATACATTGCCGAAAGAGGACCCTAAACGCCGTTCCTCCCAGACGGTGATGTTGGAAACACTTCTCACCCTGGTGAAACTGGTGCAGCCGATTCTTCCCCACACGACGGAAGAAGTATGGCAATACGTACCCGGCGTAAAGGAACCCAGCGTACAGTTGACAGACTTCCCGCAGGTGGATAACGGGGTATTGAACGGAGACCTGGAAAAGAAATGGGACGAACTGATCAAGCTGCGGGATACGGTACTGAAAGCTTTGGAGGAAGCCCGTGCCGCAAAGGTGATCGGCAACTCCTTGGGTGCTTCTGTGGAGTTGTACCCATCGGAACGGAATTTCCAGCTCCTGAACAGTGTGGAAAGCCTGCCTGAACTCTTCATTGTCTCCCAGGTCCAAGTTTTGCAGCCTGGTGATCAGCCGGAAGGAGAGGCGGTTGCCGGTGAAGGTCTGCGTGTCAAAGTGAAAACAGCTGAGGGGGAAAAGTGCCAGCGTTGCTGGGTAATCAGCCCTGCCGTGGGTCAAAACGAAACCTACCCCGATCTGTGTGACCGTTGCGCCGACATTGTGAGCAACCTAGACACCGGCATAGAGTGATTCATCCGTGAAACATGCATACCAACCCCCCGCACGGAAGGTGTTCCGGCGGGGGGTTTTATCATTCAGAAGAGAATGCGTTGCTTCCGGGTGAATAGGAAGTGTTGTTGGTATCCCCCGCAAGAAAAAGGCCGTTTCCGGGTACATTGAAAGAGAGGAATACGGAAAGGTTGCAGCGAGGGGAGGCAAGGGCTTGAATAAGGAACGGAAGGAGATCGATGAAAGGGATTGGTTTAAACGGGTCGATCGCAGATTGGAGGAATTGGGACAGAAGATGGAGATGGGGGAGATCGCCCAATACGTTCGACTCCTCAATCGGCCCCGTCGTCTAATCTTGCTTAATATCATTACCGGTATCTCCAGAGGTGTGGGAATTGCCATCGGTGTCACCTTCGTAACAGCCACTCTGATTTATATCTTACAGGCTTTGGGGGCGTTAAATTTACCGATCGTGGGAGACTATATCGCGGAGATCGTTCGCATCGTCCAGGCTCAACTAGAGCTTGATGGGGTCAGATATTGAGAGTGAAAGGGGAAATTGCACATGTTGACAAAGGAACAAAAGGAAGGGCTGAAACGGCAACTGGAAGAGGAAAAGAGACGGTTGGTGAAAAAACTCTCTGACAACCATCATTATGGGATGGAGGAAGGGATGAACAATTCCATTGGAGAACTCTCGGGTTATGATAATCATCCTGCCGATATCGGAACGGAATTGTATGAAAGGGGCAAGGACCTTGCCCTAAACGAAGAGGACGAAGAGCAACTAGAGGAAGTGGAGATGGCTCTCATGCGGATAGAGGCCGGACACTATGGTACGTGTGTCGTCTGCGGGAAAGAGATCCCCTATGAACGGCTGGAAGCGGTGCCGGAGGCTTCTTATTGCATTGAGCACCAACGGGAAAAGGATATCTCCAACCGAAGGCCTGCGGAAGAAGACGTCCTTCGTGCCCCCTACGGACGCACCTTCAACGATAAACGGGATGAACACAATTATTACGACGGGGAAGATGCTTGGCAGGAAGTGGAACAATACGGAACCTCCAACCCCCCGGACTTTTTCCGTGAAGGGAAAAACTACAATGAGTTGACGGTGGATCAAGACGAGCGCCGTGGATATGTGGACGATGTGGAGAACATCGCTGTGGCGGGGCCTGACGGTCGCCCACAAGACAATCCTGCCGATACGACCCGAAATGACGCTTATCAACGTAAAGAAGAAGAGGAAAGAAGAAAGGGTTGACCTCCTTTATCAGTTGAGAACCCCTAGGGGCTGTGCTACAATAAAAACTTGGAAGAACCAGGTACAATCCCGGGTGTTACAGCTGTGGATTGGGTGGATAGAGGGGGAGGCTACCTTTGAAATATTACATGACGGCAGCTGCTGTGTTGTTGCTGGATCAAGTGACAAAATGGCTCGTCCTCACCAAGATGGACCTTTACGAAACGATAGCGGTGTGGAAGGATGTATTCCACATTACATCTCATCGAAACCGGGGAGCCGCCTTCGGAATTCTTCAGGATCAGCGGTGGCTGTTTATCGTTGTGACCATCGCCGTGGTCACCGCTATCGTCGTTTACTTGGCACGACTTGGGAACAGTCAACCGATCATGTCCTGGTCCCTGGCTCTGGTTTTGGGCGGGGCTGTCGGAAACCTAATCGATCGACTCCGGTTTGCGGAAGTGGTCGACTTTTTTGACTTTCGATGGATTAACTATCCCATCTTCAATATTGCCGACTCGGCAATTGTGATCGGTGTCGGTCTGATGATGTGGGTTACTTTGCGCCAACCTGCCGATGCGGACCGGGTGGTTAATGAAACGGGGGATAGCCGGTGACCGAAGAAGAAACCTTCCGCCGCTTTGAGGTCGGAGAAGCGGATACCGGCCAACGGGTGGATAAGTTTCTTGCCGGCCGTGAAAAAGAATGGTCCCGAATGGCCGTCCAATCTTGGATCCGAAATGACCGGGTCCGGGTGGACGGTCGTTCCGTGAAAAGCAATCATCGCCTCAACGAAGGGGAATGGGTGGAAGTGTCTGTGCCCCCTCCCGAGGAAGCCGCCGTTCTGGCGGAACCGATTCCCTTGGCTATCATCTATGAAGACAGCGATGTGATCGTCATTGACAAGCCCCGGGGGATGGTTGTTCATCCGGCACCGGGGAACCCATCGGGAACGCTGGTTAATGCACTGCTCGCTCACTGTGGAGATCTGTCCGGTATTAACGGGGTAATCCGGCCAGGGATCGTTCATCGCATTGATAAAGACACCTCCGGGCTGATCATGGCAGCGAAACACGACACCGCCCACCAATCGTTGGCTGAACAATTGAAAGAGCATACCGTCGATCGCGTATATCAAGCGCTTGTGCTCGGAAACATCCCCCATGACCGGGGAACCGTGGATGCCCCGATCGGGCGGGACCCGAAGAACCGGCAACGGATGGCTGTCGAGCCGAAAAACGGGAAGCCCGCCGTCACCCATTTTGAGGTGACGGAACGCTTCGGAACTGCCACATTGGTCCGTTGCCGTCTGGAGACCGGGCGTACCCACCAAATTCGCGTTCATATGAAAGCGATCGGTCATCCGGTTGCCGGTGACCCGGTCTACAGCTCCAACCCCAAGCGGTGGCCCATCGATGGCCAGGCACTCCACGCGGCGGTACTTGGTTTTGACCATCCCCGGACGGGAGAGCGGCTCCGTTTTGAGACACCTTTGCCGACGGATATCGAAACATGTCTAACTCGGCTTCGGGAAGGGCTTGCTTGACATGGTTGACAATCGGGTGAAGTTCCCTCATAATGAGAAGAACTGAATAAGAACCTTTTAATTCAGTCCCGTGAGACTGGCAAAGGTGCGTGAAGAGAAGACAGGTGCGCTTCCTACCAATCATGGGCGGGGAGTGCATTTTTTTGCCGAAGGGGGGATACCGGTGGAAATGGGAAAAACGATTTTAGATGAAGCCGCGATTCGCCGGGCCCTAACCCGGATCGCCCACGAGATCATCGAACGGAACAAAGGTGTAGCCGAGTGTGTCTTGGTGGGGATTCGCACCCGGGGGATCTATATTGCTCGCCGGTTGGCGGAACGGATCAACCGGATCGAGGGGCAGACCGTTCCTGTCGGTGAGCTGGATATCACCCTGTATCGAGACGATCTGACGGAGAAGCACGAGCAGCCTGAAGTCAAGGACTCCGCCCTTCCAGTGGAAATCCACGGAAAGACGGTCATCCTGGTAGACGATGTGCTTTACACGGGCCGCACGGTTCGCGCGGCGATGGATGCTCTGATCGACCGGGGACGACCCAAGATGATCCAACTAGCGGTACTGGTGGATCGGGGACATCGGGAACTGCCGATTCGCCCGGACTACGTCGGAAAAAACGTCCCTACCTCACAAAGCGAAATTGTACATGTCACGGTCGCAGAAATCGATTCCCACGACCGGGTGACGCTGCAAAAATAATCATCGTTTCACCCTTTAAAGACGGTTCCGTGAGACCGGCAAGGGAGGACGGGCACATTTTCACGCACGCAACGATGCGGGCGGTGCGCCTCTCTGCCGAACAGGGCAGGGAGTTTTTTTATCCCTGGGAATATGAACTCATTTAATGGAAGGAGGATGAATGATGAAACCGGTCATGATATTGGATGTCCATGAGAAACCGAAAGCCGCCAAATGGGCCGCTCTCAGTCTGCAACATCTGTTTGCCATGTTTGGGGCGACAGTCCTGGTACCGCTTCTTACCGGGCTACAACCGGCGATGGCGCTCCTATCAAGCGGTATGGGCACACTGGCCTACCTGTTGATTACCCGGGGCAAAATCCCCGCCTATCTGGGGTCCTCCTTCGCATTCATCGTTCCAATCATCACGGTTTCTCAAGCTCAGGGGGTAGGCGCGGCTCTGTTCGGCTGCTTCATGGCGGGAGTGGTCTACGGTGTGGTCGCCCTGGTGATCGCCCGATTCGGGGCGGACTGGCTTCACTACCTTCTGCCTCCGGTGGTGATCGGCTCGGTGGTGATCGTGATCGGTCTCGCTTTAGCAGGGACAGCGGTGGATATGGCGAGCACCCAACAAGTGACGCAACCGCTGCCGGATACCGTAGAGGAATACCAAGCGCTGCCGGGTAAGGTGGAGCAAGTGGATGAAAAAGCCGGTACCGTTACCCTGAAGGTCTACTCCCTGAAACACTTTGGGGTAGCGCTGGCTACCTTGGCCATCGCGATCATCGCCAGCCTGTTCCTAAGAGGGTTCCTCAATCTGATCCCTGTTCTCCTCGGCATCATCGGCGGCTACCTGGTGGCTTTGTTTATCGGGCTGGTGGATTGGACTCCTGTGAAAGAAGCAGCCTGGATCGCCCTGCCGGAGTGGACGAAGCCGGAAGTCTCCTGGAGCGCCGCGCTGGTGATCGTCCCTGTTGCCCTCGTCACGTTGACGGAGCACATCGGCCACCTGATGGTGACGAGCGGAATTATGAAACGGGACTTGGCCCAAGATCCGGGTTTGCATCGTTCCATCCTGGGTGATGGCTTAGCCACATCAATCGGTGCCATGCTGGGCGGCCCGCCCAACACCACCTACGGAGAGAATATCGGTGTGATGGCCATCACCCGCATCTTCAGCGTCTGGGTGATCGGTGGCGCGGCGGTTCTGGCCATCGCCTTCTCCTTCATCGGTAAGCTGTCCGCCCTCATCTCCACCATTCCCGCTGCGGTGATGGGCGGTGTCTCCATCCTCCTGTTTGGAATCATCGCTTCGGCTGGCCTTCGGATGATGGTGGAAAGCCGGATCGATTTCAGTGACAAACGCAACCTAGTGATTGCGTCGGTGGTCCTGGTAATCGGAATTGGCGGGGCGGCCCTCAAATTCGCCGACATCCACTTTGAAGTGGAGGGAATGGCACTGGCTACGGTGACGGGGATCCTTCTCAACCTGATCCTTCCCGGCGCCGTAAACAAGCAAGATAAAACGACAGCCTCGACACGAGTGGCATAAATCTGATACAGCATCCTTTAAATCCGGTCCCGTGAGACCGAGGAAGGAAACGGCGATAGCCTCCCCAAGGGTGATGGACGTACCCGGTCGGGGACCGCTGTAACCATGGACTCCTTCCAGACCGGAAGGAGTTTTTTTAAAACAAAAGGGGAGGGGAAAGAAATGATCCCAACCGTAATCGGCCGCGGTCACCTGATTGATACGGATCGCTTGTCCAAAGAAGAGATGGAAGAACTGTTTGGACGGGCGGAATATTGGCGCACTCACCGGCAGCACTGGCACCGGGCTTATCCAGGACATTTTGCCGCTAACCTCTTTTTCGAGCCTAGCACCCGCACACGAATCTCCTTCGAGGTGGCAGAGAAGAAGCTGGGAATGGAGGTCCTCCATCTGGATGGTGAAACTTCCAGTGTGGTGAAGGGAGAGTCCTTCTACGATACATGCCGAACTCTTTCGTCCATCGGGGTTGACGTAGCAGTGGTTCGCCACCGGGGCACCGGGCTTTTGGCGGAGATGGCGGAGAAAGAGACGGGTGTCACCCTGATCAATGCCGGGGAAGGAAACGGAGGCCATCCGACTCAGGCCCTCCTGGACCTGTTCACGCTACGGCGCCATTTTGGTACCCTGGCGGGATTGACGGTGGTCATCGCAGGGGACCTTCTCCATAGCCGGGTGGCTCGTTCCAACCTGTGGGCGCTGTCCGCTTTCGGTGCCCGGGTAATCCTGAGCGGCCCGGATTCGATGCGGGACCCATCCATGGAGGAATTTGCGCCGTATCTTCCTTTTGACGAGGCGATTCGGCAGGCGGATGCAGTGATGATGCTTCGGGTTCAGCTGGAGCGCCACGAACGGGAACTGTTCACTTCAGCAGAAGATTACCTGAACCGCCACGGTCTGACGTCGGATCGGCTGGCGATCATGCCGCCTCATGCGATCATCATGCATCCGGCACCTGTGAACCGGGGGGTAGAAATCGAGAGCGGATTGGTTGAACATCCTCGTTCGAAAATCTTCGAGCAGATGGAGAACGGAGTCTGGGTCCGAATGGCCATACTGGAGAGGGCACTACAGGGGAGGAATAACTGATGGAAAATAAACTCTTGCAAAACGGACGCATCATCGGGAAAGACGGAGAGGTTACCTCGGCTGACATTCGGATTCGGGACGGAAAAGTGACAGAGATCGGACAGGCCCTTGGGGAAGCCGGGGAAGACGTTGTTGATCTTTCCGGCAAGCTGGTCATTCCAGGCCTGATCGATCTGCACATTCACCTGCGGGAGCCAGGTTTCGAAGCGAAGGAGACGATTGCCACCGGCAGCCGGGCCGCAGCCCGGGGAGGGTATACCGCTGTCGCTTGTATGCCTAACACGAAGCCGGTGACAGACAGCACGGAAGTCGTCCGCCGTATTATCGAAACCAACGAACGGGAGGGCTGCGGTGTTCGAGTGTTACCCATTGCCGCCATCACCCGGGGATCGAAAGGCGGAGAACTAACGGACATGTCCGCTCTGAAGGAAGCGGGAGCGGCAGCTGTCTCCGATGACGGAGTCGGCGTACAGAGCCCGCAGATGATGAAGGCAGCCATGCGCCTGGCTTCTTCTCTCGACCTGACCGTAACGGCGCACTGTGAAGAGGAGGATCTCCTGGTTCCCGGCGCCTGCGTCCACGCGGGAACCTTTGCCGAAGAGCACGGACTGCCGGGTATCCCCGGCGAGTCGGAGGCCATCCATGTCGGACGGGACATCCTGCTGGCTGAGGATACGGGGGTGCATTATCATGTGTGCCATATCAGCGCTGAAGCGTCGGTCCGGCTGGTGCGGGAGGCCAAGTCCAGGGGGCAGCGGGTAACCGCCGAAGTGACACCTCACCACCTTCTCCTGTGCGAGGAAGACATCCCAGGGCTGGATACGCACTTCAAAATGAACCCACCCTTGCGCCGTAAGCGAGATCGGGAGGTTCTGGTTGAGGCGCTGAAGGACGGGACCATCGATTTTATCGCCACCGACCACGCTCCTCACACGGCGGAAGAAAAGGCAAAAGGCATGAAGGAAGCTCCCTTCGGAATCGTCGGCCTGGAGACCGCTTTCCCTCTTCTCTATACGAAGCTGGTGGAAACTGGTGTCCTCACCCTGAGTGAGCTGGTGGAAAAGATGACTCGCATCCCGGCAGAATGCTTTGGACTGCCTTGGGGTGTATTGGAAGAAGGGCGGGCTGCCGACCTGGCAATCATCGACCTGGAAACCAAGCGGAAAGTGGAGCCCGCCGAATTTGCTTCTAAAGGGAAGAACACCCCCTTCGCCGGATGGGAACTGAAAGGATGGCCGGTCATGACCCTGGTGGAAGGGCGGATCATCTGGCAGGAAACCGAAGCGAAGGCGTAACGATCGATCTAGAAAGAGGATTCGGGTTCTGATCAGCAGGCAGGCGTGACGGTAAGGAAATACAGACAACGGAAGGGAGAAGAAACCATGCGAGCAAAACTGTTGCTAGAAGACGGAACAAAGATGGAAGGCCGCTCCTTCGGTGCAGAGGGAGAGCGACTGGGTGAAGTGGTCTTTAACACGGGAATGACGGGTTACCAAGAGGTGCTCACAGACCCTTCCTACTGCGGGCAGATCGTCACGATGACTTACCCCCTGATCGGGAATTACGGGCTTAATCGGCACGATATCGAATCCCGGCGTCCTTTTGTCCACGGATTTGTGGTGCGAGAGGATGCGGAGATTCCCAGCCACTGGCGGAGTGAGCAAAGCATTGGCTACTGGCTGAAAGAATACGGGATTCTCGGTATCTCTGGCATCGATACCCGGATGTTGACGCGAAAGATCCGCGTTTATGGCACGATGAAGGGTATCCTTTCTACCAAAGAGGAATCCTGGGGTGAGCTGGCGGAGCGTCTCGGTGCAGGCTCCCTGATGCGGGATCAGGTGGCGCAGGTCAGCTCCCGAAACGTCCATGCCTCTCCCGGTTACGGACCCCGGGTGATCCTGATGGACTTTGGTTCTAAGTACGGTCTGCAGCGGGAGTTGAGCGTCAGGGGCTGCGATGTCGTTGTCGTACCCTGGAATACCACCGCAGAGGAGATCGACCGCCTGCGACCGGATGGGATTCTCCTCTCCAACGGACCGGGGGACCCGAAGGATGTTCCGGAGGCGATCGCCACGGTTGGGAAGCTCCTGGGCCGATACCCCCTCTTCGGAATCTGTCTCGGCCATCAACTCTTTGCCCTCGCTTGCGGTGCGGATACGGAGAAGATGAAGTTCGGCCACCGGGGCTCTAACCATCCGGTGAAGGAATTGGCTACGGGACGCACTTACATCACGTCTCAGAATCATGGGTACGCAGTCAAGGCGGACACTTTGGATCAAACGCCACTGACGATGACCCATGTGGCACTGAACGATGGTACCTGCGAAGGACTAGCTCATAAGGAGCTGGATGCCTTCTCGGTTCAATACCATCCCGAAGCAGCCCCCGGCCCCCACGACTCCGGGTATCTCTTTGACCGCTTTGTCGACATGCTGAAGAAAAAGGAGGACGCCGTTCATGCCTAAAGATCAAGCACTTAAGAAAATTCTCGTCATCGGCTCCGGTCCCATCGTTATCGGGCAGGCGGCGGAGTTCGACTACGCCGGTACCCAGGCTTGCACCTCCCTCAAAGAAGAAGGGATCGAGGTTGTCCTGATCAATAGCAACCCGGCCACGATTATGACCGACACCGACATTGCAGACAAGGTGTACATCGAACCGATGACGCCTGAATTCGTCACCCAGGTGATCCGGAAAGAACGCCCTGACGGCTTGCTGCCTACCCTGGGCGGGCAGACCGGCCTCAACTTGGCGGTGGAACTGGCGGAAGCCGGGATTCTGGAGCGGGAAGGAGTGCGCCTGCTCGGAACCGATCTACGGGCCATCACTTGCGCCGAAGACCGGGATCAATTCCGGAATCTCATGAAAGAGATCGGGGAACCCACCCCGGACAGCGAGATTGTCCACACCGTGGAAGAGGCCGTCGCCTTTGCTGACCGAACCGGCTATCCGGTGATTGTCCGGCCTGCCTATACGCTGGGAGGAACCGGGGGAGGCATCGCCAA
This sequence comes from Salinithrix halophila, assembly GCF_042650125.1. Classification (NCBI taxonomy): domain Bacteria; kingdom Bacillati; phylum Bacillota; class Bacilli; order Caryophanales; family Thermoactinomycetaceae; genus Salinithrix; species Salinithrix halophila. Next base: position 106,626 of record NZ_JBHSAP010000009.1, on the reverse strand, counting down.
GACGGAAGAAGAGCTCCGAGAGACGGTGGACAACGGCATTCGCTACAGCCCGATCGGGCAGTGCCTGATTGAGAAGAGCATCGCCGGCTTCAAGGAAGTGGAATACGAAGTCATGCGAGATGCCGCGGATAACGCCATCATTGTCTGCAACATGGAAAACTTCGATCCGGTCGGTGTCCATACCGGTGACTCCATCGTCTTTGCACCAACCCAGACCTTATCCGACCGAGAACACCAGATGTTGCGGAGTTCGGCGCTCAAGATCATCCGGTCCCTCGACATCCAGGGCGGATGCAACGTTCAGCTTGCCCTTGACCCGGACAGTTTCCAATACTATGTGATTGAAGTGAACCCCCGGGTAAGCCGGTCGAGCGCCCTCGCTTCTAAAGCGACGGGTTATCCCATTGCCCGCATTGCTGCGAAGATCGCTGTCGGTTATTCGCTGGATGAGATCACCAACCCGGTGACGGGCCAGACCTCCGCTTGTTTCGAGCCGACTCTGGACTATGTCGTCTCCAAGATTCCACGCTGGCCCTTCGATAAATTTACCGATGCCAATCGGAAATTGGGTACCCAGATGAAGGCGACAGGGGAAGTGATGGCCATCGGACGAACTCTGGAAGAATCCCTTCTGAAAGCGGTCCGCTCCCTGGAAATCGACCTCGACCATATCCATCTTCCCGGCTCGGAAAAGCTGGATCGGGAAAGCTTAGTGAAACGGTTGGCTCAACCGGATGATGAGCGCCTTTACCTGCTTGCGGAGTGGTTCCGCCGCGGCGAAACCCTGGAAGAGGCCCATCAGATCACCCGGATCGACCGCTTCTTCCTCGGTAAATTGGAGAAGATTGTCGCTCTGGAGCGTCAACTGAAGGAAGGCCCTCTGGACAGCGACCTCCTCACCCATGCCAAACGGATGGGCCTGACGGATGCAGCCATCGCCCGCATCGTCGGTAAAACGGAGGCGGACATCCGCTCTCTACGCAAGGAATACGGCCTGATTCCGGTCTACAAGATCGTCGATACCTGTGCGGCGGAATTCGAAGCGGCCACCCCCTACTACTACTCGACCTACGAGACGGAAGATGAAGTGGTGAAGACGGACAAGAAGACGGTCGTCGTCCTCGGCTCCGGGCCGATCCGGATCGGGCAAGGGGTGGAGTTCGACTATGCCACCGTCCATGCCATCCGGGCGATCCGGCAAGCCGGGTTGGAGGCAGTCATCATTAATAACAACCCGGAGACGGTGTCCACCGACTTTAACATCTCGGACCGCCTCTACTTCGATCCTCTTCACATCGAAGATGTTCTCCACATCATCGAGAAGGAAAATCCCGTCGGGGTCATCGTCCAATTCGGCGGACAAACTGCCTTGAACCTAGCCCGGGACCTGAAAGAGGCTGGCATCCCGATTCTCGGCACTTCGCTGGACGAGATTGACCGGGCGGAAGACCGGAAAAAATTTGAACGCCTGCTTGGGGAAGTAGGGATCCCGCAACCGCCCGGCACGGCAGTCACTTCTGTTGAGCAAGCACTGGAAGCGGTGAGGGAACTGGGCTTCCCGGTTCTGGTCCGACCCTCCTACGTGCTAGGGGGCCGGGCGATGGAGATCGTCTATAGCGAGAAAGAGCTTTTGAACTACATGGAGAAAGCGGTCAAGGTGAATCCGAAGCACCCGGTCCTCATCGACCGCTACCTGATGGGCAAAGAGATCGAAGTGGACGCGATCTCCGACGGGGAGAATGTACTGGTACCGGGGATTATGGAGCATATCGAGCGAGCCGGTGTCCACTCCGGGGACTCCATCGCCGTCTATCCGCCCCGATCCGTTACTCCCGCCCAGAAAGATCGCCTTGTCGCCATGACGACAGAAATCGCGCGCGCCCTGAATGCTAAGGGGCTGATCAATATCCAGTTCGTCCTCCACAAAGACGAAATTTATGTTCTAGAAGTCAACCCGCGGGCCTCACGGACGGTTCCCTTCCTGAGCAAGGTAACTGGAGTGCCTATGGCCCGGACCGCGACACGGATCATGCTGGGAGAAAGCCTGGCTGCCCAGGGATATGAGGGAGGCCTGTGGCCGGAGGCTGAGGATGTGGCCGTCAAGGTGCCGGTCTTCTCCTTCGCCAAACTGCGCCGGGTAGATGTCACCCTTGGCCCGGAGATGAAATCGACGGGTGAAGTAATGGGACGGGACCGGGATTACGCCCGCGCCGTCTACAAGGGTCTGCTCGCTGCGGGTGTGTCACTGCCTCGATTCGGTACCGTGATCGCCACCATCAGCGACAAGGATAAGGATGAAGCCGTCGCCCTGATGCATCGTTTTCATCAACTGGGTTATCAGATCGTCGCCACTAGCGGGACAGCGAACATCCTGGAGCGGGAAGGGCTGCCTGTGAAACGGGTCAACAAGCTGAAGGAAGGTTCCCCGCACATTCTGGATTGGATCCGGCAAGGAAAAGCCGACTTGGTCGTTAACACCTGGACGCGGGGCAAGACACCGGCACGAGACGGATTCCGCATTCGCCGTGAGGCTGTGGAACACGGCATCGCCTGCCTTACTTCCCTGGACACGGTAGAAGCGCTCTTGACGACACTGGCTTCCATCTATCTGACGGCTGAACCGATCGGCCAGCCGAAGGAAGCTCCGTCGAAGAAAGTCGAGGTGACCGTCTGATGGCCGAAACGGTAACGGGTCATTCCGCTCTTCGGGACCGGGTGGCAATTGCCCTCGATTTTCCGATGCGGGAGGAAGCGGAAGCCTTGCTTCGTCGCTGGTCAGATCGAGAAAAGCCTTATATCAAAGTGGGGATGCAACTTTTTTACACGGCGGGGCCCGATTGGGTAAAAAGCCTTGTCCACGACGGGTATTCCGTCTTCCTCGACCTCAAGCTGCATGATATTCCCCACACAGTCGCGGGAGGGGTAGCATCCGTCGCCCGACTCGGCGTGAAATTGCTCACCCTTCATGCCGCTGGCGGTTCCCAGATGATGAAAGCCGCTAGGGAGGCGGCGGTGGAAGCCGCGGGAGAAGAGCGTCCTCGGCTGTTGGCGGTGACGCAGCTGACCAGTACGGACGACCGGATGTTGAACGAAGAACTAGCGATCCCGGGCACGGTACGGGATTCAGTGCTCAATCTGGCCCATCTGGCCAAGCAGGCGGAGATGGATGGTATCGTCTGTTCCGGTGAAGAGGCGGCTTGGATCAAAGGGAAAATCAGCACCGAGCTTCTCACCGTCACCCCGGGAATCCGCCTGGAAGGAGAGGCTACCGGGGATCAAAAGCGCGTCATGACCCCAGAAGCAGCTATCGATGGCGGCTCGGATCTGCTGGTCGTGGGCCGACCCATTACCCGGGCGGAGGATCCAGTGGCCGCCTATGAGACCATTTTGGAACGGGTGGAACGAGCAGGGAGGAAACAGATATGAGTCAAGAATGGAAGGTTACGGAAGCGATTCGGCGAACCGGTGTGTTGAAGGAAGGACACTTTGTCCTTTCTTCCGGCCGTCACAGTGGACAGTACATGCAATGCGCCCAAATGCTGCAGCATCCGGAGGAAGCGGGAGGAGCTGGCCAAGCCTTGGCAAGGCTCTTCCACGATCAACAAGTGGACGTTGTGGTCGGGCCGGCTCTCGGCGGGGTGATCATCGCCCATGAAACCGCCCGTGCCCTTGGTGTTCGTTGCCTCTTCGCTGAGCGAAAGGAAGGAAGCATGACCCTGCGCCGGGGCTTTGCCATCGAGCCGGGAGAGAAAGTACTGGCTATCGAAGATGTGGTTACGACAGGTGGGTCGGTGCAGGAAGTGGTTGATCTGGTGGAAAAACTGGGTGGAGAAGTCGTCGGGATTGGGTCCGTTGTTGACCGCAGCGGCGGTAATCATTGCTTCCGCCACCCTTACAAAGCCCTCCTCGCCCACACCATCCAGAGCTATGACCCTAAAGACTGTCCCTTGTGCAAACAAGGCCTCCCGGTAGAAAAACCGGGAAGCCGGCAGTCGGTGAAAAAATAAACAAGAAGAATGAAGAGGAGCCGGTGGAAACACCGGCTTTTAGGATTATTGACAAACTCTGAGCAGGAGTGAGGGCCGGATTTCCGACTCCGCACCAGATGTTCCTCCCGCAGAAGGAGGGGAAGTCCGCTCCGCTCCCTCCGGCCCCACCCAGCGGACAAAAGGGAAAAGCGAGTTGTCCGCTAAACGGTCGATGCCTCCGGGAGCTCCGCTGAGTAGTCGGTGCCAACAGGCGCTTCACCGGAAACCGGCCCGCCTGTGGTGTGGAAGGACTTTGTCATCAGTCTCAGAAGCCGGTGGAAACACCGGCTTTTTTTTCTGCTCTTTTATCCTTTCAAACTTAGGGGGGACGGGGGGAGACCTTCTTTGCTGTAAAAGCGGATTGGCTTTTCCAGCGCTCTGGCATATTGGATTTCTCGTTGGGTACTTTCTCCGATATAGCCGTCGACATCGATAATGAAGAGTTCGTCCGAGAGGTCGATCTTACGGAAATGGAGGTCGGTCAATTGATTCGCTTGCTTTCCTGTGAGGGCAAGATCGTCGGCCTGCTCGAAAAAACCGACGCTGAGGACGATGTACCCTTGTAAGGAGAGAGAGGCATTCGCTTCTTCAAACTGGCGTTTAAAGCGGGTGGACCCGCATAACGTGATAATCGTTGGTCGTTGTGGGGACTGGGGTATGGGGTTCATCAGGGGCATCCGCCTTTCAGGAAAAAATCCATCGATATAGGGGATTGCTCATCCGGCCCGAATCTGGTAAAGTGGGGCGCAGACTATGTTTGGAAAACTGATGTTCCCAACGGGGTTCCACACAACCGGCTCATTTTTCTGCCCGGCTGTGTGGAACCGCCCAGGAGGATAACATGGAACCTATTATCATGAGGCATATACTTCGACTGAAGGAACTTGAGAGGGGAGGAAAGCCCCTGCCCCGGGTGGGAGTGACCGGTTCACGACTGTTGGTGTTGTCCCAGGCGGAGGAGCTCCTTTTAACCATTGCCTCCCAGGAAGACGGATCGGTGCGTTGCCTCCCTATGGAAGATCCGGAGAGGGAAATCCACTTTATCCAAGCTCTCCCCCAAAACCGCTGGTTGCTGGTATCCGCTTTCTCGGAAGCAGAGGAGGCGAATGCTTTCCTTTATGACGACGAGGGGAGGCTCCATACCTCCTTTCATGCCGGGGACGGCATCGAAGATGTGCAAGCGGTGGAAGACCGAATCTGGATTGGGTATATGGAAGACGGGATCGCAGGAGAGGATTCTCTCAGCGGCCATGGGGCTGTCTGTCTCGACCTGGAGGGCCGTCTTTTGTTTAGTTATCGCGATGCCGCCCAGCGGCAGGGCCTTCCGGAGGTCCGGGACTGCTACGGTCTCAATGCCTGCCCTGACGGGGAAACATGGCTTTATTACTATACCGACCACTTGTTGGCCCGCATCATCGATTCCCGGGTGAAGCAATTTTGGAAAGGGGGGGCCGTTCTCAGTTGGCGTTCCCCCCTTGTCCAGGCGGGAGGATTTGCTTGTTTCCAGCGGCAGCTTCTTTTTGCCACCCCAGGAAGGGAGCTGTATCGAGCCTCTTTGAATCGGGTCACTCTGGAACGGGTACGACCGATTGACGGACAAGGGGAGGAGATCCGATTCGACCGCTATTGGACCCGGGACTCACGACTTTTCCTGTCGGCGGGGGCCGAGGTGTATATCCACGATATGAAGGAAACTGGATGGGGATAGGAAGGAAAAAAGACCTGCACGGGAGTGGAGGTCTTTTCATTTTATGTTGTTACCTGTCTCAAACGGATGAATTCATGGTACAGTGGTTTGAGACTCCACACGGCTGAAGCCATGGGATTCTTGGGTAGTTAGCGCCCTCAGTCCATTTCTGTTTCGGACAACTCCCAAGTTCAGGGCTGTCTCATCAGCCCATCCCATGCAGTTAGAGTGTACCCACATGGGCGGAACGCCTGTTACCAGCGTTCTAGTTCCTGATCGCTCACTCTTATGGTTTTACCCAGCGGGAGAGATTCGTTCACCGCTGGAACCCCCTACCATAACGTTTTCAAGGAACAACCCACTACCAGTGGGATGAGCACCGCTCATATGTTCGATTATACGAGGGATTGGTTGATCTTTCCACCCCCGAAGGGGGCTCCGAGCAGCGCCGTCTTTCATCCCACGATTGAAACCATGGGCTTTCAAACGGCAACTTACTGTAAATGAAAGGGGTGCTAGGAATGCAGGAAGAAACCGTGTGGGAAGGGACGTCTTCTCATGTGGTCCGTCTGGGAACTTATCTGTTGTGTCTTCTCTTCTGCTGGCTGGTTATCCCAATCTTTATCGCGATCTGGAAAGCGATTGAGCTGAAATCAACACGCTACCGGTTGACTACAGAGCGAATTCGGGTGACCACCGGCATCCTGTCCAAGCAAACGGAAGAAGTGGAATTGTATCGAGTTCGGGACATCAGTCTGGAACAGCCCTTCCGATACCGGGTCTTCGGAAAAGGCAACCTCGTACTGACGACCTCGGACGAAAGTGCACCAACCTTGAGCCTGGAAGCGATTCCCCGTCCTGGCGAGCTGCTGGACGTTGTGCGTAAACATGTGGAACATTGCCGGGACCGCAAACGGGTCCGGGAAATTGATATCGACATGAGTTGAGAAGGGACCGAAGCGATCCGTACCTAGAAAGCCCGAACCGATTGGTTCGGGCTTTTTTTATGGGCTGGGTGGGGCTCAAATTAGTGTTTTATGGATGTATATCGAAGCACCGTTGAATGAAACTATTTTTTATTAAGGAGGAAGGATGATGAACAAGCTGGTTGTCCATCATCACTATTCTCGATCGGCGTTGGACTTATCGGATCATCACAATCATGGGAGGCCCATATCCGTTACGCAGGCCGCAAACACACAAGCTTTTGACTTTACCCAACCAGAGAGCAAGGTTGATCGACCCCAGCTCCAGCCTTCAGGATCTTGGGTCCATTGCTACAGGGAGGGCACTGTAGTTTTATATGCGTAGAGGTAATCCGATGAACCGGTTACGGAAGGATCCGTTGCGGAGTTGAAGCAGTTGTGGGCAAATGTCGGTAAATAAAGGGCTTATGCCCCGGTTTGTGCGACTTCGGCTCGTTGCTTCTCCTTATTGAATGAGGCAGACGGACGGTGTTTCGGCAACTCTGCTTGTTCCTTCACGAAACGACAAGCGAAATACAGTACATTAAAGGCTACAAAACCGAGGACGATCACTTCCAAGAGGTTCAAGGATGACCATCACCTTTCATCCTTTTGACCTAATGGTAACACATTGTCCCTAAAAATTTATTGAGAGGGTGTAAAGAGGACCTTTCATGATTGTAAAAGGCTGTCATTGAAGGTCACCTCTCTCCATTTTTCTCCAGCTTTCGAATCACATGTTCGTCGGGAGTGACAAACAGGGTTTTTTGCTCTTCGTAGGTAACAAAGCCCGGCGGAGCGCCTGAGGGTTTGTTCACATGCCGGATCAAGGTAAAGTCGACGGGGACTTGGCTGGATTCACGCCCTTTGGAGTGCCAAGCGGCCAACATCGCTGCCTCGTACAGGGTGGGCTCTCCGAAGGCTTTCCCCCGGATCACGACATGGGAGCCGGGGATTTCCTTGGTATGAAGCCAAGTATCCGAAGAAGAGGCGAGGCGGTGAGTCAGGTAATCGTTCTGTTTATTGTTTCGTCCAACGAGAATGGTGACCCCTTCAGAGGAGCGGTAGGAAACCGGGCGAGGACGTTCCGGTTTTTTCTTGGTTTTTTTCCGCGGTTTTGCTTTGAGCCAGCCTTGTTCCTCAAGTTCCTCCCGGATCTCTTCCGACTCCTTCAGGGTGGCGTCTTGTAGCTGGACGAGGACGGATTCCAGATATTCGTTTTCCCTGATGGTTTTATCGATTTGTTCCCGGTTCCATTTACGGGCCGCTTTCGCTTTGTTATATAGCTTGAAGTAGCGCTGGGCGTTCTCCGAAGGGGAGAGCCGGGGGTCGAGAGGGATGGTGATCTCTGGTGCCTCCGGGTCGTAATAGTTGATCGTCCTGAGCGATTCATCTCCCCGCTTGACCTGATGCATCGAGGCGGTAACCAATTCACCGTGGATCCGGTAGGTGTCCGCTTTTTGGGTATCGGTCAGCTCTTTTTTCAGCTTGATCCGTTTATTTTCGTTCTTATCGATGGCGTTTTTTAGGTTACGGATCAGGTCGTGATTCTGCTGGCGGGCTCGGTCTCGCTCCGCTTTGCCGTGATAAAAGGCATCCAGGCAATGGCTGATCCGTTCGAATTCCCTCTGTTCACCCTGTAGGTGAGTCAGAGGGAGGGCGGAAAACACGGTTTTTTCCCCGTAAACGATAGAAGGGTGAAATTTCCCCTCTCGGACGGCATCCATGATCGTATTGAAGGCTTCCCACAGACGCTCCTTCTCTCCGAGCCCGCCGCGATAGAGGATCTCCCGAGCGGTCTGGGGCCCAATCCCCGAGAAGGCTTGGATGATCTGTTTGTCCAGGCGTCCCTGGTTCCAGCTCAGACAACGAAGAAACCCGTCCCGGTCGATGGAGAGGGGGTCTTTTTTGTTCTGCTCCGGCGGAGACTGATAGGAGATGCCGGGCATTACCTGACGGTGGCGGCTCATCGCCGGGCTAACCCGCCGGAGGCTGTCCAAAATCTTGTTGGAGGCGGGGTCGAGAAGGATGACATTGCTATGACGCCCCATGATTTCGACGACCAATCGGCGGATAACCTCGAAGCCAAGTTCGTCCCGCCCCTGGATGTCGATATGAATGATTCGTTCCAACCCGATCTGCCGGACATCCTGGATGATACCCCCTTCGCAGTGTTTACGAAGGAGCATGCAGAACATCGGCGGGGTGAGAGGGTTATCCGTCGTGGTCTCCGTCAAGTGGAGGCGGGGATAGGCTGGGTGGGCGGAGAGGAGCAACCGCCGATTGGCTCCTCCGGACCTTGTATGGAAAATAAGTTCGGATTCGGTGGGTTGATAGATTTTGGCCACACGGCCGCCGATCAGTGCTTCCCGGAGCTCATAGACGACAGCCCGCGCGACGATCCCGTCGAAAGACATGATGCTTCCCCTTTCTCTCTGTCAGCCGTACACTCTTCAATAACTCTCTCAGTATAGCATTTCCGCGGGATTGGGCACCACAGCCTGGGAAAGGGAGGATTCTACAAAAACAGCCGCCTTCCCCCTCGTTGTGTAGGGGAGGAAGGCAGCTGTGGATACGTCGTCATCGTCATTTTTTCCTTGTAATCAGGGCATCCACGGCATAGAGACGACTGCCGGTAAGAATAAGGTGAATAGAGACGGCGAGCAGGATCACGTCCAGTTCGTATCCTTGCAAAAATCCGGCTGTCAGCTTCGCTGTGAAAATGGCTACGAGGAGGATGGCTGCAAACAAAGCCGAAAAGATACGGGTGCCGAGGCCGACTATCATAACGAGCCCGCCGATCAGTTCAATCGAACCGACGATATAAGCCATAAAGCCGGGAATGCCCAGACTGGAGAAGAAGTTGGCTGTATTTTCGATACCGCCTTGGAATTTGCTCCATCCATGGATGAAAAAAGTGAGTCCGAGGGTCAGACGGAGGATGAGTGAACCGATTTCGTGAGAATTAGACATGGGATTGGATAGCCTCCTTGTTAAAAATAAATTTCATGAAACTGAAAAGGTTACAACGCCCCGGCGTGAAGATGAGGAACCCTTCTATCGGTATCCATATCTTCGCTGAAGGAATGATACGGGGCATCCGATTTACGCACGGTCACTTTCAATCTCCCGGACCAAATCCGTGACCAACTGTTTCATGGTGATTTGCGCCAGAACTTGCTCCATGGCCGCTTGAGCGTTTTTCAATACCACATCGAGGACGATTTGGATGTTGGCTCCGACCGGGCACTCGGGGTTGGGGTGTCCGTGAAACGTGAATAACTCCCCTTCTTCGACCACTTCCACGGCCCGGTATACATCTAAAAGGGTGATCGCATTCAAGTCTTTAAGTAGATATGCACCCCCTGTACCCGGTGGTACGTCGACCAAGCCTGCTTTTTTCAGTTTCCCGATCACTCTGCGGATAATGACCGGGTTGGTATTCACACTGCCTGCGATCCATTCCGATGTGCAATGGAAACTTTTCCCGACCTCAAGTAGTGATAGGATATGCACGGCAATGGTAAAGCGACTGCTGATTTTCATGATTGGCACCCCTTCTTGTTGTAACTATTATAATTACATTAAGGAGCAATGACAATCCCTAAAATTCCTAATAACCCCGTTTAGTCAAGAGGAGGAGAGGCAAATGACTCTATAGAGGGTTGAATACCAATTAAGGAGGGTTTTGGTTATGTCCCATCAGAAGTTTAAGGAGTGCATCGAAGCGTGCTTGGCTTGTATGGAAGCCTGTAATCACTGTTTTGATGCGTGTTTGCGCGAGGAAGAAGCTTCTATGATGGCCGACTGTATTCGCTTGGACCGGGAGTGTGCCGAAATTTGTAGCTTTGCCGCCCAAGCGATGTCCCGCAACAGCCCTTTCGCCGTTGAAATCTGTGAGTTGTGTGCCAGAGTCTGCGAGGCCTGCGGGGAAGAGTGTTTGAAACACGACCGTGTTCATTGCCGGGAGTGCGCCGAAGCTTGTTTTGCATGTGCCGAGATCTGCCGGAAAATGGTCGTCGCGGCCTAATCAGCTCTATATAGGGCTGGTTGAATGAAAAATCACCCGTTTCCCTGAGGGAAACGGGTGATTTTTTCTAAGGGTTGGTTTCAGAAGCGATCATGATATGTCCTTTTCTTGTACTGGTTGGCTGAATCGTGAGGGGGCGGGATTTTTTTAGGTGGGGAGGATAGATGATAGGTAACAGCAATTGATTGAATCGGTTCAAGGCGTGTTCAGAGCGTCTTCCTTCTACAATGAGGGAAAAGGAATCACCGGGCTGGAGATTCGTAAGAAACCAACTGGTGCTCAGAAGGCTTTTTGCATTGACTGTAACATTTTTTTGGTAAAAGGAAACATGAATATGGGGGAAGGATTCCGCTCTTTGAATCAGCGGGAGCACGGTTCTCTGTGTGAGAGGTTGGCGTAAGGTCATGTGACGTACCAGGCGCAAGGGTACACCCCCTTTGGTGGGGTTTGGATGCCGATTTCTGGGTGATCGGTTCTGCTTGTAATCCTTACTATACAGGGGTTTCTTTTGTGGAACAAATTGGTTATTGTGTTATATAACACGATTAAAGCGGTTTCATTATCGAATTTGTCTGGATCCCATCTACTTAGGGCCTTTTTTCTTCCCTGTTACGAGCAAAGCAAGCTTGTCTTTCGCCATCCACCAAAAACCATCATGACAACGGGAGCCGATGTGAGGATGCCTCCTTGTCCCCCCTAGAAGGGGCCTTGGTATTTTTGAGGGCCTGTCTGAATAGGGTTAACATGAGATGTTTTGGGACAAAGGGGGAGGGAACGTGTCAGAAGGCAGCCGTTACGTCGACTGGGACGCAGAACAGGTCACTCGTTATTTAAAAGTCGATCCCGCCGAGGGACTGGATGATGCGGAGGCCCAACACCGACTAGAAAAAGTGGGACCCAACCAATTAGTTGAAGGACAAAAGATATCCCCTGTTACCTTATTGTTGAACCAATTCAAGGATTTCATGGTGTTAGTGTTGTTGGCAGCTACGTTAGTCTCTGGGTTGCTTGGGGAATACACGGATGCTATCGCTATCATTGCCATCGTTGTCCTGAACGCTATCCTTGGTTTCGTCCAGGAATTCCGGGCAGAAAAGAGCCTTACCGCTTTAAAGGAATTGTCGGCACCTATGGCCCGGGTGAAACGCGGAGGGGCATGGACACGTATTCAGGCGTCCATGCTGGTTCCGGGGGATATCGTTTCTCTGGAGAGTGGGGACCGGGTTCCCGCTGACCTGCGCCTTATTCAGACAGGGAATTTGTATATCGAGGAGTCCGCCCTTACCGGGGAATCGGTTCCGGTCAGCAAGAACATCGCAAAGCTTCCGGCAGGGGATATTCCCCTTGGGGACAGAAAAAACATGGCTTATCTGGGTACAATGGCTGTCCGTGGAACTGGGGTCGGCGTTGTTGTCCATACGGGGATGGAAACGGAGATGGGGAAGATCGCCCATTTGATCCAGACCACGGAAACGATGGAGACCCCTTTACAACGCCGGTTGGAACAACTCGGAAAAATCTTGATCGTGGTCGCTCTTGCCTTGACAGCAGTGGTGGTACTGACGGGTATCATCCATGGCCACGATGCCTACAAGATGTTCCTCGCCGGTGTCAGCCTTGCTGTGGCCGCTATTCCAGAAGGGCTGCCAGCGATTGTGACGATCGCCCTTGCCCTCGGGGTACAGCGGATGATCAAGCGGCGGGCCATTGTACGGAAGCTTCCTTCCGTGGAGACCCTCGGCTGTGCCTCGGTGATTTGTTCTGATAAGACGGGGACCCTTACTCAAAACAAAATGACCGTCACTCACTTATGGTGTGACGGGCGGAGTCTGGAACTTTCCGGGTCCGGGTACGATCCCACAGGGGAGTTCCGTCAAGGCGAGGAAAAAATTCTTCCACAGCGGAATGCATCCTTGAAACGGCTGTTGGAAATTGCGGTTCTTTGCAATAACGCACGGCTAATCGGTGAAAGCACTCGAGAAGGGATGTTACGGCGCAAACAGGAATCCTGGAGGGTAGACGGAGATCCGACGGAAGGAGCACTTCTTGTCGCCGGGGCCAAGGGCGGTTTGACCGCCGAAGAGCTGTCCAAGACGTGGAACAGACGGAAGGAGTTTCCCTTTGACTCCGAGCGGAAGATGATGTCGGTATGGGTCGAAGGGGCGAAAGGGCAGCGATTTCTCTTCACCAAAGGAGCCCCCGATGTGCTTCTGGGCCGATGCACCCATATCCTTCAAAACGGGCGCCCCGTCCCACTGACGGAGACGATAAGGGCGAAGGTAATCCAAAACAATGAGCAGCTGGCGGCAATGGCTCTCCGCAATCTGGGTTTTGCCTACCGGGAGTGGAGCGGGTCCGCTCCCGAGAGGGAACAAACGGCTGAACGAAACCTTGTGTTTGTCGGTCTTGCAGGCATGATCGATCCGCCCCGGGAAGAAGTAAAAGAAGCGATCCGCACTTGCCGCCGGGCCGGGATCCAGACGGTGATGATTACCGGCGACCACCAGACCACCGCCGTCGCGATCGCCCGCCAACTGGGAATTCTCAAGGGCGGGGGGCTCACCGTCAACGGGAACGACATCCAGAGAATGAGCGCCACAGAGTTCCAGGAGAAGGCGAGGGAAATCCAGGTGTATGCCCGGGTTTCCCCGGAACACAAACTCCGAATTGTCAAAGCGCTCCAGGAAGAAGGACATGTGGTCGCCATGACCGGAGACGGAGTCAACGATGCTCCGGCGATTAAGGCGGCGGACATCGGGATCGCCATGGGGGTAACGGGGACTGATGTCTCTAAGGAAGCTTCTTCTCTCGTTCTGGCTGACGACAACTTCGCTACCATCGTTTCCGCCATCGAAGAGGGGCGGAGTATCTACGACAATATTCGTAAGTTCATCAGCTATCTGCTAGCCTCTAATGTAGGGGAGATTTTGGTTATGTTTTTGGCGATGCTCGCGGGAATGCCGTTGCCTTTGGTCCCGATTCAGATCCTATGGGTCAACCTGGTAACCGACGGGCTCCCGGCGATGGCCCTTGGCGTCGATCCGGCGGAAGAGGATACGATGGACCGACCGCCCAGGAACAGCCGGGAAAATATTTTCGCCCGTGGTGTGGGGTGGAAGATCCTGACGCGGGGGCTCCTGATCGGAACTTCTACTCTGGGGGCGTTCTGGATTGCCTACTCCGAGATGCCGGAAGATCTGGTTCGTTCCCAGACGATCGCCTTTGCCACGTTGGTAATGGCTCAGCTCATCTATGTCTTCGATTGCCGGAGCACGCAGACGATCTTTCATCGCAACCCTCTCAGCAACCTTTTGCTGGTGCTGGCTGTTATCTCCTCAGCAGCTTTGATGCTAGGTGTGATGTACTATCCGCCTCTTCAGCCCATTTTCCATACCGTCGCTCTTAGCTTTAGGGAATGGGCCTTGGTCATTGTTGCAGCAGCATTGCCTACCCTGGCCGCTGGCGGCATCGATCTCTTGCGTCCCGCCCGTCGGCTCGTCACTCGCTCTCACTAAAGCAAAAGGTAACGATTGAAAAACCTCTCCCACCTGCGGTATCCTCAAAGAAAACCGTTGCGGGAGATCCCGCGGACCGATGGCTTAAGCCCCCGGTTCGCTTTTGGTCTGCCCAGGAGAAGGGGGGAGGCGCCTGCTTGTAAGATAGGCGCCACAACCATGAAATTTACCAAAATGCACGGTCTTGGCAACGACTTTGTGATTATCGCTGGAGAAACGAGACTCCCTGTAGAGGCAGGTAAGTTGGCGAGGAATATATGCGACCGGCACACCGGGATCGGGGCTGATGGACTGGTTTATATCCTGCCTTCGGCAATCGCTGATTTCCGGATGCGGATTCTCAACGCAGACGGAAGTGAGGCGGAGCAGTGCGGCAACGCTGTCCGCTGTGTGGCCTTATACTACTACGAACGGATTTCCGGAGCCCGCCAGGCACTCACCGTGGAGACACAGGCCGGTGTACAACGTGTCTGGTTGGAGGGGGACGGAATGGACCGCCTTGTTCGAGTCGATATGGGCCGCCCTGTACTTGCGAGCAAAGACATTCCCGCCGCTGTTGAGGGGGAAACCGTGGTGGACCGGACCCTTCAAGTGAACAACAGGGGAGAGGAGCGGGCCTATACATTCACCGCCGTTTCCATGGGTAACCCTCATGCCGTCATCGAAGTGGAGGATGCTAGAGGTTACCCGTTGGAGCAGTGGGGACCGTTGGTTGAAACCCACCCCTACTTCCCGAACAAGACCAATGTGGAGTTCATCACCATCCGCTCCCGCGACGAGATGGACATGCGGGTATGGGAACGGGGGGTTGGCCAAACGATGGCCTGTGGAACTGGAGCCTGTGCGGCCCTCGTCGCTTCGGTCCTTCGAGGCCGTGCCGACCGCCGGGCCTTGGTTCACCTGAAAGGGGGCGACCTCCTCATCGAATGGAATGAAGAGGATGGCCGTGTCTACATGACGGGCCCCGCGGTTACCGTATTCGAGGGAGAGTGGAACAGATAAAGGGAAGTAGTCAAGAACGAACTCCGGGAACCCGGAGTTTTTTTATGGATTGGAATTTTTCTCTTGCCCCTCACGCAACGTGAGGGAGTATGATTCGATACAGAAGGAGGATGGACCCTTTGATCACCGTGGGAGAAGCTGCGAAACGGCTCGGTTTAACTGTTCGAACCCTTCATCATTATGACGAAATCGGGTTGGTCGGCCCGGCAGAGAGAAACCAACACGGGCATCGGTTGTATACGCAGGAGGACCTGATGAAACTGGCCCAAGTGAAGATGTTAAAGAGAGTGGGGTTGCCCCTGAAAGACATTCGGGCGGTCTTGGATCATCATCGAAAAGATCCCGACCAGCTGCTGAAAAAACAATTGAGCGCTCTCCGTCAGGAGAAAAATCGTTTGGAGGAAATGGAGAAAGGGCTGATATCGATCTTGCGGTCAGTGGAGGTTGAGGGAGGATGGGACTGGAAGATTGTCAATCAGTTCATCCGGCTGTCCGAAGTGGATGATGACGAGCGAGACCGGCACCTGCGGAAATGGTTTACGGAGGAGGAACAGGTTCGCCTCCGGAGATTGCCCGTGCTCGAGGATCATTCAGCAGAGACAGAGGAGTGGATCCATTTGTTGCGTATCCTTGCTGACCACCGGGATCAAGGGCCGGCTTCACCGATCGTTCAAGAGGTTATCGCTCGAATCGATGAAAAAACGCGAGACATTTTTGAGGGAGATGAAGCGATGATGAACCGGTTTTGGGAAGTGAGAAAGGACCCCGAGCAGTCCGAAAAACTGCGGCTATACCCCATCGACGAGAACATGTTGGAATTTTTGGAGGAGGCCTCTCTGATCTATGAACGCTATCAAAAAGGAGAGTGAACATGAACACGGATAGAGTCGTCGGGCCCAATCGTGTCCCGTGGTCGTGGAAACCGATCACGGCAGTACTGGTATTGACGTTCTTCATCGTTACACCTGTGATCGAAATCGGGTTGTTTCACTATCTGCGGAATCTTACGAAAAATGACCTTTATGCAGGAACGGGAACCGGAGCCGTCATGGCGGTTGTATTCACGCTGGCCGTCTATGTTTTATGTATCAGGCCCTACGGGCTCTCGTGGAAAGCGGTCGGGTTTCGCCGTTTTCACCGGAGTGTTTGGAAATGGATTTTTCTTGGGTCCATCTTTCTTGTGGCGGTAGCCGCTCTTATCATGACAGCTGTGGAGGTTTTGGGTTTTTCTTATGATAATGCCAGGGCGGATTCTATACAAAACAACCGGAGCATAATCGGCATATTCGTTGCGCTGATCAGTGCTGCTGTAATTTCCCCCCTCTATGAGGAAATCGTATACCGAGGCGTTTTCTACGCTTTTTTCCGAACCCGGTTCGGTATTTTGATGGGCTTGTCGATCAATGCCGCCATTTTCTCCCTGGCCCATATTCCTCTGTACCATCTTCTTCCCTTGACTTTTATCGGCGGTGTGGTTTTTGGTTGGCTTTACGAAAGATCGGGTTCGATTGTTCCGCCGATGTTGGCTCATGGACTGTCAAACCTCATCTTTGTTGTGCTGAGCGCCTTACCCAGATAACGTTGCTCTCTTGTGTTTTTCCACGAAACGGTTGCCAAGCAGTCCGTCGAAGGTGTATCATGAGCGGTAAAACAATCGGGGGATGGACCAGTGAAAGAAGCGACGCAAACCGGAGTAAAAGAACGAAATTCTCAACCATCTTCCAAAGTGTCCGTGGAAGATGTCATCGTGGCCAACCACCTTCTGAAGGACGTGGTTACCCATACACCCTTGCAACAGAACCCCATTCTTTCCCAACGGTATGGTTGCAACCTTCTTTTGAAAAGAGAAGACCTTCAGGTGGTCCGTTCCTTCAAGATTCGCGGAGCTTATAATGTGATCCGCCACCTGCCGGAGGAGAAGCTGAAAAATGGGGTGGTCTGTGCCAGTGCCGGAAATCACGCCCAAGGTGTGGCTTACTCATGCCAAGCACTCAAGATCAACGGGAAGATTTTCATGCCTAGCACGACACCGAGACAAAAGGTGAACCAAGTGAAGCATTTTGGGGGCTCCTTCGTCGAGGTCGTGTTGACGGGGGACACCTTCGACGATTCCCTCGCTCAGGCTTTGGCGGACAGTAAACAACATGGGGCGGCTTTTATCCATCCCTTCGACAACCCGAAAACCATCGCGGGTCAGGGGACGGTAGGGCTGGAGATCCTGAACGATATGCAGGAACCGCTGGATTATCTCTTTCTCAGTGTCGGGGGCGGGGGATTGATCTCCGGAGTGGCTTCTTATGTGAAAGCCCTGAGTCCCGGGACGCAGATCGTCGGGGTGGAACCGGCGGGAGCTCCTTCCATGGCCCGTTCGGTGGAGAAAGGGGAAGTGATGGCTCTCGACGCCATCGATAAATTCGTAGATGGTGCCGCTGTTCGCCGGGTGGGAGAGATCAATTTGGGGATCTGCCGCGAGTTGGTGGACGAATTCGCCGCTGTACCTGAAGGAAAGGTCTGCACGACCATCCTGGAGCTATACAACGAGAACGCCATCGTCGCCGAACCCGCCGGAGCCCTGCCGATCGCCGTCCTCGACCAGTACCGGGAACAGATTAAAGGAAAAAACGTTGCCTGTATCCTGTCTGGGGGAAACAATGATATTGACCGAATGCAGGAGATCAAGGAGCGTTCCCTCATTCACGAAGGGTTGAAACATTATTTCACGATCCAGTTTCCCCAGCGGGCAGGGGCGTTGCGAGAGTTCATCGCCGATGTGCTGGGCCCGGAGGACGATATTACCCGTTTTGAATATACAAAGCAGAACAGCCGGGAACAGGGGCCCGTCCTCCTCGGTGTCGAACTAAAACGGCGGGAGGACTATCACTCCTTGATCCAACGGATGGAACGGAAGGGGTATCCTTTTATTGAGATCAACAAAAATCCCACCCTGTTCCAATTGTTAATATAACCTATACTTGCCTGATGGAGCTGCTCCGTCCATCCTATGGGGCCCTCAGCGGCAAGGAAACTGAAACAAGCCAGTTCAAAAAAGTCAGCCGATCCTAGTGATGTGCACCCCTTAAAGTAGACACAGGAAAAACCCCCTGTGAACGGAACTACTTTTAAGGGGTGTTTTTCACGGCGAAAAAAGGACAGCAGATGCTCCTAACCAAAAATGGGTGACGGATGTCTCCTCCATTTCCGTCACAGGTCAATGGCTTTACCTTTCTGCCATCTTACAATAATCAACGGATCCAGTGGAAATTAAATAAATTGGCGCCTGTGGAATACAGGCGCCAATTCGCTGCTTAGCCCGGTTTTTTCTAGGTGCCTACAAAATGGGGTCTTGACCATAATAGGAATTGGGGCTTTCTTTGTCGAACTGTTAATCAGATGAAATTCTCTCTAAATGTTTCCTTATGAAGTAATTAGTGTTATAATTTATGATCGATTTCTCTATTTGTGACGAGAGAATCGATCTTATATACATAAAAGGAGAAGCGACTAAGTGGGTAAAGAATCGAAACATTCATTTATCTATCGGGTGATCGGTCGCGCTCAGAGTACGGTTGGAAAGGTGCACAAGTGGTATCATTCTGTCGTTTGGGTTCATTTTTGGCTTACCATGTCTCGATGTATCACCGGATTTATGCTTTATCCCTATCTGGTGATTTACATGACGGAGCAATTGCAGGCCTCCGCAGTAGCTGCAGCAGGAGCGATCAGCTTTCCCTCCTTTGTGGCCCTCTTCTTTAAATTTTGGGCTGGCAACATATCGGACCGATTCGGGCGACGGCCTGTACTTCTGATCGCTCCCTTGATGCAATTTGTAGTGCTGATTGGAATGATGGTGGCCTATGAAGTGTGGCACTTTTATGTCTTACTTACGTTGAACGGCCTCAGTGCCAACCTCTTCATCCCCGCAACACATGCACAGATTGCAGATGTGGTCCCGGAAGAGAAGCGAACCGAAGCCTATTCCCTCAACAATATTGCGATTAACATCGGCATGTCCTTAGGACCCCTTTTGGGGATTGCCGCTTACCAACTCAATCCGTCCCTTATCTTTGGAGGGGAAGCAGTGGTTGCACTGTTTACAGTGGCGATGGTCTATATGAAAATTCCCGAAACCTTACCTCGGGTAGATGACCGATCAAAAACATCAACCAAACCAAGTGTATGGATGGGGGTGGCTTCTCATTGGCCCTTGTATCTATTGATCTTGTTGAGTGTACCCATCTTTATGGTTGAAATGCAGATGAACTCCACACTTCCCTTGTATTTGAAAGAGCACTTTGTCGATTATCTGTTGGTTTACGGTATATTGCGTACGGTGACAGGGGTGTTAACCGCTGTTTTGCAGATGCCGGTTACGTTGTGGAGTGAGCGCTGGCGAACGACTCATGTTATTTTTGTTGGGTATCTCTTGTTGGTTGGATATGGGCTCATCTATGGATTTACTCCCTTCTTTTGGGCTTTATTAGTAGCTGAATTTTGCTGGGCCATGAGCGATATGCTTCTCGCTCCTCGCCTAAAGAAAGTTGTTTCCTTGATGGCGGAACCGCAGGTCCGCGCTCGCTATTTTTCCTTATTTGACATCAGTCTAAGTCTAGGAAAAATGACCGCACCCGTTTTGGGAAGTGTGGTGTTGGTTTCATACGGTGGCCAGGTGTTATTTGGGGGGTTGGCCGCATTGATGTTATTGGCCGGGTTGCTCCAGGTGAGGTTAGTATCCTGGATTCTTGCTGTCAAAAGCAAAGAACCGGAAGCTCCGAAGGTAGCCGGTTGAAAGCGGTCTTCTAGAGCGGGTGTGGGGATCTCTATCTCCACGCTCGTTCTATTGGGTTTTAGCAAAATGGTTTGCTATGTTGACAATTATCCGTTAGGACTGTTTTTCGGTGAAAGGAAAGGAGGATGGGTGAAATGAAAGAGCCGCGAATTTTCGTTGTCGAAGATGATGCCCGAATTACAGCTTCAATTCGAGATTATTTGAATGGTTATGGCTATGTTACCCAGGGAGTGAAGGACTGGGGGCGAGTAGAAGCCGAATGGCGGCAATTTGATCCTCACCTGGTGATCTTGGATGTGAACCTTCCTGGTAAAGATGGCTTTCACCTGTGTCAAGAGATGCGCCGTTATTCCCCTGTCCCGATCCTGTTCCTGTCTGCTCGCTCGGGAGATATGGAACAAATCCACGGAATGGAAAGCGGTGGGGACGACTATATGACCAAACCGTTTCGATTGGATGTGTTGCTCGCCAAAATCAAGGCGTTGCTGCGCAGAACGTACGAGGTAGATGGCTGTTTTTCCGTTGTAGGGGGATTAGGGGGTTCGATCAAAGGAACAAGCCCACGGAAACAGAGAATTCATAATTATTGAAAATGGAACCGGATATTGGTAAGATAATTGTGCAACCGTTTTCATTAGTGAATGAAAAAAGAGTGATCGGAGAGGGTGGGACTGGGAGCTGTGTCATTTCCCTTAGAAAAGGCTAGATCCCTGTCTCCATTACGAATGGGAGGTGCTGAGTTTGTTGAGCAAAAGGTGGAGGCGTGTAGGGAGGAATGGTTGGCTATGGGGGTTATCGATGGCTCTTCTTTTCGGAACAGCGACAGGAACGGAAGCGTTTGCACAAGGTGGTGACGCTCCGGGTGGGCCTGGGGAGACCGCCGTTTGGACAACGGGGGCCAAACAGGGGGTTGGTACATCGACGGGTATGAGGTCGAAGGTATGGTATACCCTCGCAGAGGGGGTGTTGAGTGAAGTCTATTACCCTCGGGTGGATGTGGCCAATGTAAAGGATCTGGAGTTCATCATTACGGACGGAAAGAGCTTCACCGATCGGGAGCGGGAAGACACCCGTCACAAGGTGGAGCTGACTGACTCCAAAGCCCTCGTCTACCGACAGGTCAATACGGCGAAGTCGGGGAAGTATCGCATTACGAAAACCTATATCACCGATCCAAGTAGGGATACCCTTTTAACTCAGGTGAAATTCGAGAGCCTGGATGGCGGGGATTATCGGTTATACGCGATGTTTGATCCATCTCTGGGCAACAGCGGAAGCGGCGATTCCGGGTTACCATCGGGGGATGCCCTTACTGCCTCCGACGGGAACATCGCCAGTGCACTCGTCTCTTCAGTGGGTTTCAGTATAACTTCCAACGGATTCAAAGGGAGGAGCGACGGCTGGGCTGACTTGAGGGAGGATCACCAGATGGACTGGGATTACTCCGCCGCCCGGAATGGAAACGTGGTTCAGACGGCGGAAATCCCCTTAAACAAGGGCAAGAGGGCGGGGGAGTTTACCCTTGCCCTCGGCTTCGGTAAGGATATAAACGGGGCGTTAAAAACGGCTCGGGACTCTTTGAAACAGCCTTTTAAAAGGAAGGAGTCCCTCTACCGGGCCGGTTGGCATCGTTACCTGGCCTCCTTGAAACCGCCTAAAAAACTTGACGCGTCCCTGAAGCGACAGTATCAAGCGGCTGTGATGATGCTAAAAGCCCATGAAGACAAGACTTATCGGGGGGCCAATATCGCCTCCCTAACGATCCCCTGGGGTGAGGCGGTCCAAGCAGATAAGCCCGATGTGGGAGGTTACCATCTGGTTTGGTCGCGGGATCTGTACCAGGTGGCGACGGCGATGATTGCTGCCGGGGATAAAAAGGCGGCTAAACGGGCCCTCCGATATCTTTTGGAGGTGCAGCAGAAGCCGGATGGTTCTTTCCCGCAAAATTCCAGAATGGATGGGACCCCGTACTGGACGGGACTTCAGCTGGATCAGGTGGCATATCCTCTGATCCTGGCATGGCAATTGGGAGAGACGGACAAGAGCACCTATGAAAAGCAATTGAAACCGGCTGCGGACCTGATCGTACGAAAGGGGCCGTCCACACCCCAGGAACGCTGGGAAGAAGAAGGGGGATACTCGCCCTCCACCATTGCTGCGGAAATCGCCGGATTGATAGCAGTGGCGGACATTGCGGAAAAGAATGGGGACCCAGCCTCCGCCGACCTGTATAGAGGGGTGGCGGACCACTGGCAGAAAAACGTGGAGAAATGGATATTTACACGGACCGGTCCCCATGGGGACGGAAAATATTATCTCCGCATCGATGATAACGGCGAACCCGATGATGGCGGCCGGTTGGAGATCAACAACGGGGGAGGAACGTATGACGAGAGAGAGATTGTCGATGCGGGATTCTTGGAGCTGGTTCGGCTGGGGGTGAAGGCGGCGGCAGATCCTTCTATCACGGCTTCCCTTCCCGAATTGGATCAAACAATCCAAGTGGATACGCCAAATGGCCCCATGTGGTATCGGTACAATCATGACGGTTACGGAGAGAAAAAGGACGGCTCTCCGTATGACGGGACAGGCGTCGGACGACTGTGGCCATTTTTAACCGGGGAACGGGGGGAATTTGAGCTGGCCGCTGGCCGTCAGGCCGACCGCCACTTAGCGACTATGGCAAAGGCGGCCAATGATGGCTGGCTCATCCCGGAGCAGGTTTGGGACCAGCCGGATAACCCAGAGAAAAAGCTGACCTTCGGGGAAGGGACAGGGTCCGCCACTCCCCTTGCCTGGTCAATGGCCCAATTTGTCCGTTTGGCTCATTCCATCGAAGAAGGGGAGCCTGTCGAGCGGCCTTCCATCGTTGCAGAGCGCTATGCTAAGGGGCAATTGCCGGCGGGTCCTTCCCTTCAGGTAACGGAACCGACTCTGGGATCTGTGACCAAGGAGCAGGCGATCCGGGTCAAGGGGACGACCGACGGAGAGCGGGTGGTGGTTTTTGCTTCCGAGGAAGCTCAGGAAGCGAAGGTGAAAGAGGGCCGCTTTGAACTGGAGATTCCACTGGAGCTCGGTACCAACACCCTCCGTGTAGTCGCTGTCGGGAAGAATGGCGGAACCTCGATGAAGGAGGTTGCGGTCGTTTCCGAGTTCTTCGGTAAGAAAATCGGGAAACGCCTAGATCCTACAGGGGATGACAAAGGCCCTGGAACGTATGTCTATCCCGCTTCGGCAGCTTTTGACGAAGGAGCTTTCGACCTGACTTCTTTTGAAGCTTTTGATGCGGGTAAAGAGGTCCGTTTCGTCACCAGTATCGCTGGGGAACTGAAAAACCCATGGGGCGGCAACGAAATCTCCGTCCAGCGACTCAATATCTATTTACGCGCCGAGGGGAGTAAATCCGATGAATCGGTACCTGCTCTTCGGGGCACCTATGCGCAAATGGCAGCCCCCTATGATTATGTTGTAACCGTTGACGGGTTTGAGGAGCTGGGCGTGCGGGATGCTGACGGCAACCATGTTTCCGACGCCACCTTGCTAGCGGTAACTGGCTCCCGCCAAATCGTCGTTTCGGTGCCGAAGAAAGCTTTCAGTGGCCTTGACTTCAGCAGGGTGGGGTACGGGGTTGTTATGCTCTCTCATGCCGGGGGGGACGAAGGGGAGGGTTTCATTCGCCCTGTCTACAGTCGTAAGTACTGGGACTCCACCAAAGGGACCGCCATGGATTGGATCCGGGAATACCGCTTTGGTGGTGGGGAAGGTGAGTATGATGGAAGCAGGCCGTCTAAAGATACCGATACCCGTGACCCCAACATTCTCGACCTGATTGTCGGGGACGGACAGGATCAGCGTATAGTACTGGACTATACACAGAACACTCCGGTAAGTATTCCTTATGTCACGTTGGAACACTGACTCGATAAAATAACGGTATAAATGCTGGCGCCTGTACCAATGATTGCGCCGGGCTGTTTCTCCCTTGTCGAGCTCATCAGGACAGGCGTTCTCTTTAAAAAACGGTCGGGAACATTCTCGTTTTATTTTTTCCGAGACCGGGCATAGGGTAGTAACATGCCACTAAGAAAGGGTGATACCGTGACCGAGATCCTTCGATGGAAGGGAAAAGAGAAGTCGGACTATGAACAACTTTGCGAAGAAGTGCGAAAGACGGAATATGAGATGGAACATGTGAGGGAGCAGCTGAATCATGCGACAGATCCTGATCTAGTGGATAGTGTCATCTATCATCTTAAGTCTTTGGAGAAACGATACCTGTTTTTAAGGAAAGAATTGAAGCAGATGAAAGCGGGTTAATAGCGATTCGACGGCTCCCGAAGGGGGCTTTTTTCGTGTTGTGAGCCGTCATGCTGAATGCCCTGCTTTTTTCATTTTCTTCCATTCCCGAATCAGGTCGAGGATCGCTTGTCCGTCGTTGGTAGTCCCGTCGGGGAATCGCATGGGAAACAAAGCGAAAAATAGAAGGTAGAAGGAAAAGTAGCTGAACTGGTAGACAAAAGGACTCGGTTCCACCATGCCGCCCTTGATCAGCTTGTCAAGAAGGAGGAAGGATGTCATATTGAAGAGCGGGCCGCCCAGGTAGATGAACATCTGGGCAACTTTCCGCTGCTGAGGCAGATCTTCGCGATCACAGAATCCATGCCAGAACCAGAGACTCCGGAGCTCAATGATACCCAAGCGGACGAGCAGCCTTCCGTGCCCCAAGCAGAGTCGAAGTTTGCGGCAGCCAAACAACCGGGCGAAAACCAAATGCCCCAACTCATGAATAAAGGTTACCAGAGGCAATACCACGAAAAACGCGATAGTGAAGGTATCTAGGTCATCCAGCCCGAACATGATGTGCCCCTCCTCTTTCTTTTCGATCCTCTTAATGATAGGGACGATCCTACTTAGGGGTGAAATTCCCAATCGACATAGCTATTTAAACGATTCTTGTGGAAAAGGGTTGACTCAATTAAAAAACGACGGCATCAGCCGTCGTTTTTGTACTGGGGCTATCGGGAAAATCCGGTCCACCCGGGGATGCGATCCAGCTCTTCCTCTTCGTACTCGTCTCGAAAGACTTTGGCGAGGTCTTCTTCCTTAACGGAGAGGAAGCGGCGGGCCCATAGCTTGGCACCGTCGAGGTCGTGGTCCCGGTAATTGCCGCAGTGGACGGGAGAACACCCCGGTACTTCCGTCGCTTCCAGGACGTCACCGAGAGCGAGGTGAATCAAGCGGGCCGCCTCCACAGGAGATGCATCCCCCCGCATGATGAGGTAGAAGCCTGTCCGACATCCCATGGGAGAGAGGTCAAGGACGCGGTCGGTATGGTTGCGGATATTTTCCGCCAGCAGGTGTTCCAGGGAGTGGAGGGCGTCTGTCGGGATAAAACGCTCATTGGGTTGGGTGAAGCGCAGGTCGAACTTGACGATTCGCTCGCCTCCGACTTCCTTTACATCGGCTGTCCTCACATAGGGAGCGGCGACAAGGGTGTGATCCAGGTTAAAGGATTCAACGTTGAAACGGGGATCGGTTTGCAAAGGATTTTTCTCCTTTCCGGGTTGGTTTTTAAGAAATGGCGCTCGCGGGAATGCGAGCTTCCAGGTAGCATTCTAGCAGGTCAGCATTCCGCTCGGAAATCTCCTTCAAGAAGGTTTCGAAGGAAATCTCGGCGCTCCCGTCCGCCCGGTCGGAAATGGAACGGATGGAGGCGAAGGGGACATCGTTCAGGTAAGCGATCTGGGCCAGGGAAGCCGTCTCCATCTCGACACAGACCGCCTCCGTGCCGTGTTGAATGCCAGCCCGTAACGTACCGTCGGAGACAAAGCCATCCCCGGTAGCGACGCGCCCTTCCACCGGAACGATGCCGCTTTGAATGGCGGCTTCCCTCAGGGCAGTCAGTAGTTTTTTGTCAGAGGGGATGATCCGGGGAACGCGGGGGAGGGTGTGGGGTTCTTCGCCCACCCCCGTGCAGTCCACGTCATGATAGATCGATTCGGTGACAAGGACCGTCGTCCCTACGGGGAAGCGGTCGGTCAGGGAACCGGCGGAGCCGATGTTGATCACTTCGTCGGGATTGAAGCGGGTGATAAGGTATTGCATGGCGGCTGCAGCATTGGCTTTTCCGATGCCGCAGACGGCCAGGATGACTTCTGTTTCTTCATTCCGAGCAAAGGTGAGACGGATGCCCCCGACCTGTTCTTCGCCGCTGGTAGAAAGGCGATTGCACAGAGGTTCCAATTCTTCTTGCATGGCGGCGATGACCGCCAGGGTCGATGTAGTCAAAGATGTTACGCCTCCTTCTCGGGTGGTGTGTCATGGTGTATGGGGATCGGAAAGGGTTGGACGGACTTTCGCTATTATATCGCGAAAAACGGGCGGATTGGGGGGATAAAGGTAAATTCTTTTCAGCCCTCCACAAAACGAACTCACTACCAGGGGCCGGGAGTGCCGTTTTGGTTATGTCCATGAGCATAGAGACAAACAGGAAAAATACTCAACGAAGAAAGCTTCTTATTTGTAGCTTCTTTTATGTGGATCCGTACGTTGGATTTACCAACCCGAAGAGAGGGGTGAATGGGGCTATTTCTTGAAATCGGGGGAGGTTGTTTCCTTGACACCGCTTACAAATTTTGAATCGGTTTCTCGGATCGGATACAATGAATCAGGGAAAGCCTACATACCTGAACGGAGGGAACCTATGAGCCAGCGACTCACCTTTGATTATAAGCGTGCACTCGACTTCTTCGGGGAACATGAATTAGCCCAGATGGAGCCAGCGGTACAGACGGCACACGAAATGCTTCATAAGGGAACCGGAGCCGGGAATGATTTTCTCGGTTGGCTGGATCTCCCGGTGGATTACGATAAAGAAGAATTCCGCCGTATCAAGAAAGCGGCGGAAAAGATCCGTTCCCATTCCGACGCCCTGGTCGTGATCGGGATCGGCGGCTCCTATTTGGGCGCTCGGGCGGCACTGGAGATGCTTACCCACAGCTATCATAACCTGCTCTCCAGTGACAAGCGGCAGGGGCCGGAAATTTACTTCGCAGGGAATCATATCAGCTCTACAGCCGTCGCTCATCTATTGGAACATCTGGAAGGGAAACGTGTCAGCCTGAACGTCATCTCCAAATCGGGGACGACAACAGAGCCCGCAATCGCTTTCCGTGTTTTCAAGGACTGGCTGGAAAAACAAGTCGGCAAAGAAGAAGCCAGGCAAAGGATATATGCTACCACAGATAGGGAAAAGGGAGCACTGAAGCAACTTGCCGATAATGAGGGATACGAAACCTTTGTCATTCCCGACGATGTGGGAGGTCGCTATTCGGTGCTGACCGCGGTCGGTCTGCTGCCGATCGCAGCGGCAGGAGTCGATGTCGATGCGATGATGGCGGGAGCAGCTGAAGCCCGTGAACGATTTGGCGCTCCCACCCTGACGGAAAATGCCGCCTACCAGTACGCTGCCGTGCGGAACATCCTCTACCGCAAAGGGAAAACGATCGAACTCCTGGTCAATTATGAACCCTCCCTACAAATCTTCTCTGAGTGGTGGAAACAGCTCTTCGGGGAGTCGGAAGGAAAAGATCAGAAGGGAATTTATCCGGCATCGGTCAATTTCACCACCGACCTTCACTCGATGGGTCAGTACATTCAAGAGGGGCGGCGTGATCTCTTTGAAACGGTTCTCTTGGTAGAGAAACCTGCCGCATCCATCACGATCAAAGAGAATACCGACGACCTGGATGGACTCAATTATCTGGCCGAACGTACCATGGATGAGGTGAATCACAAGGCTTTCCTGGGAACGCTTCTGGCTCATAACGATGGGGGAGTACCCAACCTGGTTATTACGACGCCTTCTGCAAGCCCCGAGGCTTTCGGGGAACTGGTCTATTTCTTTGAGAAGGCCTGTGCCGTCAGCGGTTACTTAAACGGGGTTAACCCCTTTGACCAGCCCGGCGTGGAAGCTTACAAGAAAAACATGTTTGCTCTTCTGGGTAAACCCGGATTCGAGGAAGAACAGCGCAGACTCCTTCAGCGGCTGGAAGATTAAAAAAAGCGGGAGAACCGATTGGGTTCTCCCGCTTTTTTTGTGGATGGAACTGGGTTTTTCTAGCAGACCAGAGCGAAGATCGTCGCAATGACTAGCAGGAAGATGAGAAGACGGCGCAGTCCGAATCCGTAACCGACACCTCCGCCGCCGCCGCAACCATAGACGCCGTAACCGCCGCCGTTACCACAACCAAAGAGTCCCATGAGCATCCTCCTATTATCGTGATCACCATATCTTACGTTTCGTTGTCGTAAATTGAAAGGGTAAATACCCTATTCATAGCAAAAATGTCCGTTTGTCCCATCAGATACCTCTGAGCTTACATCAAGAATAAGGTTTAAGATTTTGCTAGCGGGAAACGATTGGTAGAGAATGATAAATGCTCAAAGCAGGGGTTTTGAAGGGGAGGATGCGATCTTGATTGAACAAATCTGGGGCACCTGCCGGGTCTGTGGTAAGCTGTTTATCCGAGAGTCCGACAACTCGATTTGCGAGATTTGCCATGAACTGTTGCTAAAAAAGGAAGAAGCGGAGGATGATTGGTGTCCGTGAGAGGCAGACGGTTCAGTCCTGATCGGTATCTAAAAAAGCCTCTATCCCCGAAACTGGGGACAGGGGCCTTTTTTATCATGGTTATTTCTCTACGGCGACCGCTTCCACGGCCTGGATCACCTTTTCATGTACCCGGGGGTCCAGGGGATGGGGGACCAAGTCTCCCGGTTTGGTGCTGTCGGCGATTGCTTCCGCCGCTGCGGTTAACATCTCGTGGGTAATCCGGTTGGCACGGGCGTTGAGCGCTCCGCGGAAGATGCCGGGAAATCCGAGAACATTGTTGACCGAGCGGCCATCGGCTGCATAGGCAGCTCCGGCCTTCATCGCCTCCTCCGGATCGATTTCCGGGTTCGGGTTGGAAAGGGACAGGATGA
Organism: Salinithrix halophila; assembly: GCF_042650125.1. Lineage (NCBI taxonomy): Bacteria > Bacillati > Bacillota > Bacilli > Caryophanales > Thermoactinomycetaceae > Salinithrix > Salinithrix halophila. Next base: position 77,628 of record NZ_JBHSAP010000009.1, on the reverse strand, counting down.
CTTGATCTTTCCGGACCATTTCCGGCTTGATCAACCCAGGAACACCTGTGGTAGCGATAATGATATCGCAGGTGTTCATTAATTCTTCCAGAGAGTCGACAGGGGTACCACCGTATTGTTGCAGTCGGGCTTTGGCTTCGGGCGATAGGTCTGTTCCTTTCACCTCATTGACCCCATAAGCCTTAAACATACGGCATATGGCCAACCCTGCCGCTCCGAGGCCGATTTGGCCGACCACAGAATCCTTCAGGTCGACACGGCTGCTCTTACAAGCGGAAATGACGGCTGCCAAGGTTACCACAGCTGTTCCGTGTTGGTCATCATGCATGACGGGAATGTCCAGTTCTGCCTTCAGCCGTTCCTCCACCTCAAAGCAATGGGGGGAGCCGATATCCTCCAACAAAATGGCACCGAAACCGGGGGCGATATTCTTTACTGTCCTGACGATCTCATCGGGATCCTGGGAATCCAGCAGAATGGGGACTCCGCTAATATCAACAAATTGGTCGAACAGAGCGGCTTTTCCCTCCATGACCGGCATACCTGCCACTGGACCAATGTCGCCCAGGCCGAGAATGGCTGTCCCATCCGTGACAATGGCTACGGTATTGGATATCCCAGTGTAAATACGGGCTTTTTCCGGTTCCTTCTGGATGAGGCGGCAGACATTCGCTACGCCTGGCGTATAGACCCGTCGGAGATCGCCGAGGGAGCGAACGTCAATACGGCTTTTCATATGAATTTTACCGCCTTCATGTGCCTGAAGGACATCATCGGAGACTGCTTGAAGCTGGAATCCGGGCAATTGGCGAATCGCATCCTGCACGGTATCGAACTGCTCTTCACTGTCACAGTGGATAGTAATGTGACGGATCGTCCAGGTAGGACCGATCTGTGTGGTTTCGATTTCCCCGATGTCCCCACCGGCCAAACCGATAGCGGTCGCCAATTTCCCCAGGTTTCCCGGGGTGGAGGGAATTTGAACGATTAATGTGCGAGTGATATGTTTTTCAGTCAATCAAGGTCACCTCCAAGATGGATAAGCGAAAAAGAGAAAATAATAACAGCGTTATATTGCAGTATTTTACATTCCCTGTTGGTTTATTGATTTTATTATTGAGCGCACGTGTGTTGTCGTAAAAAAAGGAGGGCTTTGTCCAAAGGTCCTTCGCCTTTGCAGAGGGGTGAACGAGGACAAACATAACCCCGATTCCTCAGATTGTCAACGCTACATTTTTCCCAATTGAGAGAGCTTGTGGGGATGTTTCGATATGATCCGGATGTATGTAAAAATCCCAGGCTATAACACCTGGGCGGAAAACTGTTTCATCTCCAACCGGTTGTCGACGTTCTAGCCGGGGGTTACGGAACTTGCTTCATCCGCTGGGGCTTCGCAATTGCCGGACAATCCCTTCAAATTTCATTCCCCGGGAAGCTTTAAAATAAATATAGGCACCAGGGGGGATCAGTCTGGGAATGTGTGAAGCGACGGAATGAGGGTGCATAAAGAGATGGATGCGGGAGGAGGGCATTCCACGCCGGGCAGCGACCCGAGCGACGATGGAGGCCTTTCGTCCCACGGTGATTAGGTGGGTTAGCTTATATTTAGCCACGGCTGCCCCCACTCTCGTGTGGCCTGAAATGGTGTGGCTCCCCAATTCCAACATATCGCCAATCACGGCCACGGAAGGACGGTTACGGGCCATTTGTTTTAACACCTTCAACCCGGCGATGGCAGCTGTAGGGTTGGCATTGTAGGCGTCGTTGATCAACGTGTAGTTTCGGATCCCCGCTAGGCGTTGCAATCGCATCGAGGGAACCTGGAAGTTTCTCAAACCCTGTTGGATCAACGGGACTGGGATTTTTAAAAGATGGCCTGCGGCGATGGCCGCCAAGGCATTGGAGACATTATGTTGCCCCCACGTTGGGATGAAATACGGGGTATGACGGACATGGAAATGCATACCGCGATCGGTGAAACGTACACGGGTCGCCCGGAAGTCGGCGGAGGGATGGAATCCGTAGCGGATCACCTTGCCGCGGAAGCCTTTTGTTGACAATCGCCTGGAGCCCGGATCATCGACATTCAGTAGGACATACCCTCCCGGTTGGATTCCGTCGATCAGTTGTTGTTTGGCCCGGACTAAATTGGCTAGCGAACCATGCTTTCCGATATGAGCTTCCCCGATAGTCGTGACGATACCGATCTTGGGGCGGGCATAAGCACAATGGAAGTTGATATGGGGCGGGCTCATCTCCAGTACTGCAACCCGGGTGGCTGGATTCAGCCGAAAAACGTGGTCAGGGAGCGATCCCACTAAGTTATTGTTTTTATAGGTCTTCAGCGTTGGGTACTTCTGCTGGGCGATCGATGCGATCATCTCTTTGGTGGTCGTTTTACCCGCACTTCCCGTAATTGCGACGAAAACAGCTCGGGATTGATTCCGTTGCCATCGTACCAATCTCCATAAGGCGATTTTGGGATTGTGGATGATCAATAAAGCATGATGGGTAGGAACCCATTGACGCATCCAGGGCGGAACGATTACGCAGGCACTCCCAATTCCTTGTAAAGCGGGGAGAATGTTTTGTTGGCCGCGGGAGCCGATGACAAAAAAAGCGGAGTGAGGGCTTGCATCACGAATACTTCGGAACACAACGTGATGAATACGGGCATTCTTGTTACCCCGCAAGATTTGTGCACCTGTGACCCGAGCTAATTGGCCTATGGTCATGGAAAGCAATCAGATCACCTTTCCCTTCCTTTCATCACCATACTGTATGCTTGTATTTCTGCTTTCGAATAGGTTCCCGAATAGATTCGATTACCCAAAAATTTCAATACAAAAAACCGATCACTGATCGGCTTGAAGTGGCTGACAAAGGAGCCCGCAACAACTTGCAAAAAAGGGCTACGCTTGGAAGATATCTTTATCTTTAGATGGACGTTCTCAAGCATCCCCTGCATTTAGGCATCGGGGAGTTCAAGTCGTGTTTTCCTTTAACATAATTGCGCAAGAAGTCTCCCGCTTCTACAAGCGGTGAGATGAATGGCACGTCAGACGAGGGAGGGGTTCTTTTTACCCCTCTTGCAATTCTGACCATTTTTTTATAATCGTTGTTGCCTATATCATTTTATTTCTCTATAATCAGTATTAGGTGATGAAATGGCATATATGGGAGGAAATTGGATGGGAAATCATTCATTCTTCCTATCGTTCAAAGGAAGTCCGAATCACGCGATAATCGAAGTTTATCAATACCTATAAAAGTGCTTCCTATAAAGCAGGAAAAACATCGAATCACAAGGAGAGAAAGCGAGGTGAAACCATGCTTCGAGCGAAGAAAGTCGATTTCTCTGCATCCCCGTCCGAGATCGATCGTCTCTTTGCCTGTAACCGTGAATCTGCATTGGTTTGGAACCAATGCCTGCAATTATCGAGACAATGCTATCTCGACCATGGGAAATGGATAACCAAGTCTGAATTACAAAAAGCGACCAAAGGACGATTCCATCTCCATAGCCAATCCATTCAAGCCGTTTGCCACAAGTACCTATTTGCCAGAGATGCTGCACACCAAGCGATCCGAAAAGGAATCAAAACCGCCCGCTATCCCTCAAAAACAAGACGCATTACAATACCAAGTGGGCAAAAGACGGCTTCAGAATTCATGCGAATGGGAAAATCGAGCTATCTATGGGAATCCATGAGGGAAAGCGTGAAAAGCCAATTGTTATCTACACCAAGATCCTTCCACAAGGGAAAATCAAAGAAATAGAGCTTTGCTACGATCAAAGACTTTATCTATCCATCGCCTTTGATGATGGAAAAGAGAATCAACCCTATGAGAAGAAACGATCCGCTGGGGTCGATCCGGGCGAAATCCACACCCTTGCCGCTTTCGCTGAAAGCGGAGAGGCGTTGATCATCACCGGTCGTAAAGTACGCTCGATTCACCGCCTCCGCAACAAGAAAATCGCAGAAATTCAGCGTCTCCAATCCAAATGTAAAAAGGGTTCACGTCAGTGGAAGAAATATCAAAGGGCGAAACGGTATGCGCTGTCTCAATCAGAAAAACAAGTGCAAGATGCCCTACATAAGACGACGAAGCAGTTCGTCGATTGGTGCGTGAAGCAGTCTGTATCCGATGTCTACATAGGCGATCCTGAAGGAGTGCAGAGGAAGACGAGAAAGAAAAAGAAGGCCACTCGCAAACAAGCACAACGGCTATCCAACTGGTCCTTTGGAAAAGTGAAACAGTACCTGCAAGACAAATTAGCCATGATGGGCATCCGATTACACGAAGCCGATGAATCCTATACCAGTCAGACATGTCCTGTCTGCAAGAAGAGAAAGAAAATCTCTTCTAGAAACTACCGCTGTTCCTGTGGATATCAAGAACATCGAGATATCCATGGAGCGAGAAATATTTTAGCCAAATCGCTCCATGGAGAAATTCAGCATCTCGATGTTTCTACGAAGCAAACGTATCTACGGATCGCCTAAGCGAGAAGTAGTAGATGGTCTGTTCCGACCCTGGTACGATTCGTACCTGTTGCTTACTTAGGAGGCCAAGAGGGCTTTCCGATCCCTTCGATCGAGTATGGGAGGCAAACCCTTCGATGCGTGAGAGCTTCTTGGTTCTGATGGTAAGAAACTCCCGCTTCTTAGCGTAAGTGGGAGAGGTTCATTCGTATATGGAGGAAATTCTTCATTCGGTCCATTTTATCCTGGGCAGCTTTCCGGTTGTCGGCAACGGTACTGAAATAGAATTTGATCTTCGGCTCTGTCCCCGACGGACGGACAGCGATCCAGCTGCCGTCTTTACATCGATATTTCAGTACATTGGCGGCGGGAAGGCCGTCGATGCCTTGGCTGTAATCCTTCAATTCCCGAACAGCGAGACCGCCGATCTCATCAAAGGGGCGATGACGGAGGTCGTCCATAATGGCCATCATCCGAGAAAGACCTTCTTTCCCCTGGAAGGTAAAGGAAAGAAGAGACTCCTCATAAGCGCCGTGGATGCTGAAAAGCTCCTCCAACACCCGATCCAGGGTCTGTCCTTGCCTTTTGTAGAAAGCAGCCATCTCGCAGCACATCATCGCCGCCTGGACGGCATCTTTATCCCGAACAAAGCCTCCTAAGAGATAACCGTAACTCTCTTCGTATCCGAACAGGAAGGATGGACCTTCCTGTCCAAAGGCTTCGATCCTCTCGGCGATATATTTGAACCCGGTTAAGGTGTCTTCGGTCTCCACTCCGTAGGAGGTAGCAATGGCCCGCCCCAGGTCCGAGGTGACGATGGATTTGAGAACACGTCCCTTTTCCGGCAGAATTCCTTTGGCTTTTCGCTGTTCCAACACATAATGGAGTAGAAGAGCACCGATCTGGTTGCCATTAAAGGTGGTGAACTCCCCTTCTGCATTTTTAGCATACAGGCCGAGGCGATCCGCATCGGGGTCCGTACCGATGACAAGGTCGGCATCCTGTTTCCGTGCTTGTTCCAGGGCAAGGGAAAATGCTTGGTGTTCTTCCGGGTTGGGAGAGGAGACTGTGGAAAACCCGGGGTCGGGAGCTTCTTGTTCCGGTACAGTGTGAAGGCTAGTGAAGCCCAGTTCACCTAGAACCCTCCTGACAGGGAGATTTCCGGTCCCGTGAAGGGGGGTAAAGACGATTTTCAGTTCGCTGTTGGCTTCCGTCTTTCCCTGTAGGGAAAGGGAGAGGACACATTGGGTATAGGCTTGATCCACTTCGTCTCCGATGATTTGAATCCAGCCGGTTTCAATCCCTTCATGCAGCGGAAGGGTAGCCAATGTCAGCTCGTCCTGAATGGCTTCCATCTCCCGGAGGATGGCCTCTACCTTATGGGGAGGCAGCTGGGCGCCGTCCTCTCCGTAAAGCTTGTAACCGTTGTATTCCGCCGGGTTGTGACTGGCGGTGATCATAATCCCAGCAGAAGCCTTCAGATAACGGACAGCGAAGGAGAGGATCGGCGTGGGTCGCAGCTCGGGAAAAAGATAGGTTCGGATCTGATGATGGGCCAACACCCCAGCCGCTTCTTCGGCGAATTCCCGGGAAAAACGCCGCGAGTCATAGGCGATGACGACGCCTTTCTCCCGAATCTGTTCCCCTAGGGACGCTAAATTCCGCGCCAGACCTGTGGTGGTTCGACGAACCGTATAGCGGTTCATGCGGTTCGTTCCAGGGCCGAGAAGCCCACGCATACCTGCGGTGCCAAATTCCAGCCGGCGGTAGAAGGCATCTTCGATTTCCACGGTTGTTAAAGAGCGGAGTTCTTTTTTTAAGCCGGGGTCCAACTGTTGAAACTGGAGCCACCGTTGGTAGATGGAGTTCATCTGCCATCCTCCTGTTCCGGGTTGCCGGTTTCATGATTTTTACTGAGTGGTTTTGAGAGAAATGTCTTGGTATCTTTTCTTTTTCTGGAAAGAGATCGTCCACTCCTTCCCTGAACAGGAAAAGGAACAGATCCTTTTTGGTCTGCTTGGAGAAAAGCGGGTCCATCAGAGAACCTATGGTGGAGATCTCAACTTCTGGAATGATTAAGTACTTGTGCAAAGGTTCGAGGTTAAATATAATGAAAGCGTAAAAAGAAAACGCTGCCAAACGACCGGAGAAAAGGAGAGGTCGTGCTGCACCCAGACTCCACTTACTGTGATGTCAGGTGTAGTGCGACCTTTTTGTGTCTCCTTTGGCAGCATCCAGGTATGGAATTCCAATATAAGGGAGTGATAATCGTGGACAAGAAATTGCGGGGAGAATGCTTGTCGGAATTTCTCGGTACTTTTATTCTGATCTTTGTCGGCTGTGGCACCGTGGCTGGGCTGGTCCTCAACAAGGTGGACTTGGGCCAGTGGGAACTCTCTCTCATTTGGGGTCTGGCAGTGACGATGGCCATCTTTGTAACAGGCGCTGTTTCCGGAACCCACATCAACCCGGCAGTTACCATCACGTTGGCGGTGTTTCGCGGATTCCCAGCGAGAAAAGTGGTTCCATACATCCTTGCTCAGGTCGTAGGGGCTTTTGCGGGAGCAGCTTTGGTCTACGGCCTTTACCGGAAAGCGTTTGAACAATTCGAGCAAGCGGGGAACATCGTTCGCGGTGCGGCGGAGAGCGTGAAAACAGCGGGAATCTTTTCCACTTATCCGGCTCCTTTCCTTACCAATCTGGATGCTTTTTTCGTCGAATTTTGTATTACTGCGCTGCTGTTGATCGTCATTCTAGCCGTGACGGATGATCGGAACCCATTGTTCGTGCCGCTGCAAAATGTCGGCCCCTTCATTATCGGTCTGACAGTGGCCATGATCGGTGGTTCATTCGGTAACCTGACGGGATTTGCCCTTAATCCAGCACGTGACTTCGGACCGAAGCTGTTTGCATGGGTTGCAGGGTGGGATTCTATCGGCCTGCCGGGGCCGGCGGGCTACGCCTGGGTACCCGTGGTCGCCCCAATCCTGGGCGGCCTAGCCGGCGCCCTCATCTACGACCTCATGGTCCGTCGCTATCTGGCTGCTTCCCAGCGCGTACCTTCAGGTCCGGCCAAAGGCAGTGGAAGTGACATCTCCGGTTAAACGATGGTCAGGAATGAAAGCGTTTAAAAAAGGATCCGATCCGTGTTAAGGTGAACGGAGAAGGAACAGGGAGAAAGCGGATAGACGAAGGGGGAACCGATATGAGTAAAGAAATGTTCATGTTGGCGATTGACCAGGGGACGACCAGCACTCGGGCGATACTCTTCGACCGGAAGGGAGAGGTCAAGGGTGTCTTCCAACGGGAGTTCACCCAACTGTTTCCGAAACCGGGTTGGGTGGAGCACGATGCAGAAGAAATTTGGCAAAGTGTACTCGATGTGTTAGAAGGGGTTTTCAAGCAGAACGGCATTCAACCAGACCAGGTAGCCGGGATCGGGATCACCAACCAGCGGGAAACAACGGTGGTCTGGGACAAGGATACTGGAAAGCCCATCCACAACGCCATTGTCTGGCAGAGCCGACAGACAGCGGACATCTGTGAAGATTTAAAGAGCCGGGGTCTGGAGTCGGCCTTCCGCCAAAAGACCGGCCTTGTCGTAGATGCTTACTTCTCTGGAACGAAAGTGAAATGGATCCTCGATCATGTGAACGGGGCGCGGGAGAAAGCGGAAAAAGGCGACCTCCTATTTGGGACCATCGATACGTGGCTGATCTGGAAACTGACAGGCGGAAAAGTCCATGTGACGGATTATACCAATGCCTCTCGTACCCTGATGTACAATATTCACGAATTGGACTGGGATAAGGAGCTTCTGGAAGCTCTCCATGTTCCGAGGAGTATGCTGCCGGAGGTGGCTCCTTCCAGCAAAGTGTATGGGCATACGGAGAAAGAAGTCTTCTACGGGCTGAGTGTCCCGATCGCCGGTGCGGCGGGGGATCAGCAATCCGCTCTCTTCGGCCAGGCTTGTTTCGATTCCGGGATGGCCAAAAATACCTACGGTACCGGTTGCTTTATGTTGATGAACACGGGTGAGCGGGCTGTCCCTTCCTCCCACGGTCTGTTGACCACCATCGCCTGGGGAGTGGACGGTAAGGTAGAATATGCCCTGGAGGGCAGTATTTTCATCGCTGGAGCGGCCATTCAATGGCTGCGGGACGGACTTCAGATCCTGGAGAAGGCATCCGACTCCGAAGCCTACGCCCAACGTCTCTCCTCCAATGAAGGCGTCTATCTGGTTCCCGCCTTTGTCGGCTTAGGTGCTCCATACTGGGATCAGGAAGCTCGGGGCGCCATCTTTGGCCTCACCCGGGGAACCGGTCGTGACCATTTTGCCCGCGCTGCTCTGGAGTCCCTCGCCTATCAGACAAAAGATGTGCTGACGGCGATGGAGCAGGATTCTGGCATTCACCTACAGCAGCTTAATGTAGATGGCGGGGCGGCGATGAACCGGTTTTTGATGCAATTCCAGGCGGATATTTTGGATGTGGATGTGAAACGGCCGGTCGTCAATGAAACCACGGCACTCGGAGCCGCCTATTTGGCCGGCTTGGCTGTTGGCTACTGGGATTCTAAGGAGAAGATCCGGGAGAATTGGGCTATCGATGCCGAGTTCACACCAACGATGGAGGAGAAAGAGCGTCATGTTCTTTATCAAGGGTGGAAGGATGCTGTCTCCCGCACCATGTCCCGCTCGGAAGTGAAAATTTAAGGTTTCCTTTCACTGGGAAAGGGTATACAATAGAATGTGAAGAACAAAATGCTGAAAAACTGCAACTGAGATGCTGGGACCGGAGATAATAAGAGAGTCCCTCACCCGGGTGGATTATTGCGCCGTCGGTGGGGACTCTTTTTGCATTTTTCAAGGAAGGGGACCGTTGATGATGGAGGATTTTCAACAGGGGATCCGGCAGCATCCTGTGATTGCTGCCGTTCGAAATGAAGAGGAATTACAGGCGTTGGAGGGCTCCCATCCACGGGTTGTTTTCTTACTTTGTGGGGAGATCAACACCCTGAAACGGACGGTGAACCGGATTCGGAGTATGGGCAAACTCGTTTACCTCCATTTGGATCTTGCTCAAGGGCTGGGTAATGACCGAGCCGCACTGCAATACATCAAAAAAGAGATCCATCCGGACGGAATTCTTTCCACCCGGACGCATCTGATTCGTTTTGCTCGGGAGGAAGGACTGTTTGCAATTCAACGCCTCTTCATTCCTGACGGGATGTCCGTGGATACGGGCCGGAACCTGTTGAAACAGTCCAAGGCGGACGCCGTCGAAGTCATGCCGGGTGTTGTTCCTTCCTGGGTTTTCCAATCCTTGCGGAAGAAAAATGGGATTCCAATTGTTGCCGGGGGCCTTCTCCGGAGGAGAGAAGACGTCGCGACAGCCCTTGATAATGGAGCCAGTGCGGTTTCCGTCAGTGGTCGGGAGCTGTGGGATTTTGAGAGAGATAAGTGAATTAGGGGAGGTTTGAAACCATGCGTTTTTCTGCAAAAAACCGAAGGCGGTTTCTGGAAGAGATGCAAGGGGAAAAACTGGATCTCTTAGTGATCGGCGGAGGAATCACCGGGGCGGGGATAGCCTGGGACGCCGCTTCCAGGGGGCTGAATGTGGGACTAGTGGAAAAGCAGGATTTTGCGAGCGGCACCAGCAGTCGTTCCACCAAGTTGATTCACGGAGGGCTGCGTTACCTGAAGCAATTTGAAATCAATCTGGTGAAGGAAGTGGGACGGGAGCGGGCCCTCCTTCACGAGCGTGCACCCCATCTGGTGTTGCCGAAGCCGATGATGCTCCCTATCTATGAAGGCGGGACTTACGGAAAGCTGGCTTCCGCCATCGGCTTGGCTGTCTATGATCGGCTGGCCGGGGTGAAAAAAGACGAACGGCGCAAGATGCTTTCCAAGGATCAGACGATGGAGCAAGAACCCTTGTTGACGGAGAAAGGGCTAAAGGGTTCCGGAGTCTATGTCGAATATCGGACCGATGATGCCCGTCTTACACTGGAAGTGATGAAATCAGCGGTCTCTCTTGGCGCACGGGCGGTTAACTATGCCGAAGCGGAATCCTTCCTTTACGAAGGGGAACAAATCGTCGGCGCACGCATCCATGACCGGGTGGGCAAGGAAACGTACGAGGTGAGAGCCCGTGAAGTAGTGAACGCCGGCGGCCCATGGGTGGATGAACTGCGCAAAAAAGACGGCTCGCTCTCCGGAAAACGTCTCCATCTGACCAAAGGGGTCCATCTGGTTGTCCCCTTTGAACGTTTTCCTCTGAACCAACCGATCTATTTCGACGTACCCGACGGGCGGATGGTTTTCGCCATTCCGAGAGGGAGAACGACCTATATCGGTACCACGGACACGGACTATCAGGGCCCCATCGATAAACCGGATATCACCGTGGAAGATCGCGATTATCTCCTCGAAGGAGTCAACCATGTATTCCCGGATGCCAACTTGACGCCGGAAGATGTAGAGTCTGGATGGGCCGGTTTGCGTCCCCTGATCCACGAAGAGGGGAAAGGACCCTCCGAACTTTCCCGCAAAGATGAGATTTTTGAGTCCTCCTCCGGCCTGATTACCATCGCCGGAGGGAAGTTGACAGGATTTCGCAAAATGGCAGAACGAGTGGTAGATTTGGTCTACCGTCGCCTGGAAAAGGCGGGGATCACCTCCTTCACCCCCTGCAAAACAGACCGTCTCCCCTTGACCGGCGGTGGGGACATGGGTGCCGACGGTTTCCATCGGTTCAGGAAGGAGTGGGTGGAGAAACTGACCGAGGGTGGGTTGGAACCCCGACGGGCAGATGAACTGGTCCACCTTTATGGGCGTCACATCGAAGAGGTATGGAAACGGGCTGGCGAGAGTCCGTCCACCCTCGACCGCGGTCAATTGGCTTTTGCAGTGGAAGAGGAGATGGCTGTTAGCCCCGCCGACTTCCTGATCCGCCGTACCGGTGATCTCTATTTTCATCGGAAGCGAGCGGAGGCACTCCTCGCTCCGGTGCTTGATTGGATGGAGGAAATCTACGGCTGGGATGCGGATACAAAAGAAGCTCACCGCCGTAAAGTGGAGGCGGAGATGGAACGAACCCATCCCCAGCCCCAGAAGGTAAGCTAAATGAAAAAAGCCGTTGACCAACAAGGTCAACGGTTTTTTGCTGCGGGGCACGGTTTTTCTTTTTCTCAGGAAAAGCTGCCCCCGGTAGGACGAAGGAGTTTGTAGCGGGTGAGCAGACGGCACAGGAGAGCTCCCATGGGGAGGAGTCGGATTTCCTCCTCTCCGATGGTGCCGGTCAGCAACAAGGCGGTCGTATAGATAAGAAAACCAAAGCCCGAGAGTAGAAGGGTAAGCCAGGTGTTGGCCAACCGATCCATACCTGGTCCGGCAAAATGGTTGATGGCTGTGAGGACCGCTAGGAGGAATGTAGCCATCACACCGGTACAAAACGCCGGTTTTACAAACAGGCTGCGGTAATTGATTCGCAATCCCGTGTTTCGGGTGACGGATCGGAAATGGAGCGTGCAAACCAACATATAGGCTAACAGCATAGCCAAGGCGGAACCCGTGATGCCGAGAAAGGGGATAAATACCATATTCCCTATTACTTTGACAATGGCTCCAACCCCAAGGTGGCGGACGGGTAGCCGATTGTAACCGAGCCCCTGGAGAATGCCGGAATTGGTGATCGCGAGCGTGCTGAAAAAAGATGAGAATGCCTGTACGGTGACGATCATGGTTGCGGTCGTCAGAATGGCTTCGCTCCGATTATGATAAAGCATGAGATTGAGAGGTTGGGCGAGTATTGCCAGTCCAATGGCTGACGGAAAACTAACCACCACGGTCAGTAGCCACGCCCGGGGTATTTTCCGGCGGATCGCTTCATTTTCTCCCCGGGAAAGGTGGAAAGAGAGGGCGGGGATAAGTGCCAGCGTTAGTGCAGAAGAGAAGGTGGCAACGAGATTGATAAGGGGTTCCCCCCGACCGTAAACGCCGAAAAGGATCTCTGCCTGTCCGATGGACATGTCGAAAGACTTCAGCAGGATTCGGGGGACGGTGACGGAATCCAGGATGTTAATCAGCGGGAGTACTAGGCTGCCGAGGGAAATCGGTACGGCGAAGCGGAGGATACGGCGGGAAAGCCCTGTGAAGGGTTCAGCTACGGTTGCCTGGTACATGGCCTCCGCCGATATGGGATGGCGGACCCGCTCTCCCCGGCGGTATAAGAGGACGATCAACAGCCCTCCTGCCGCTCCAGTGACGGCCCCTAGTGTGGCACCGGCAGCTACCGTCTCCGGGCCGTTGCCTTGATCCACCATCCACCATGTGACGGCTACCATGGTCAACACCCGGACGGATTGCTCCATCACTTGGGACAGGGCAGTCGGCATCATTTTCTGGTGTCCCTGGAAGTAGCCGCGCAGAACGGCCATGATGGGCACGATCAGAAGAGCGAAGGAGAGGACCCGCAGGGAGGGTTCCGTTCGGGGATTATCCAATACAAACCGAGCGATCACCCCAGAACCGAAAAAGAGGAGGAAAAAGCCGCCCAACCCCGTAAGGGAAAGCATAGAGGCAGAGACTCGCATCACCCGATTTGCACCCGCGTGATCCCCGGCGGGAAGGCGTTGGGAGATCAGTTTGGATACGGTGATGGGGACGCCGGCGGTTGCGATCATCAGCAGAATGGAGTAAAAAGGAAAGGACTGCCGGTAAATTCCCATGGCCGCATCACCGGCGATGTTTTGGAAAGGAAGCCAGAATAGGGTACCCAGTGCCTTAGTGAGCAGCGTGGCTCCACTGAGGATGAGGGTTCCTTTGATGAGCGAGCTGCCTTTAGACATCGATTACACCGACTCCTTCTATGTATGGTGAATCTGGAGGATGCCGTTAATGCTACCATTGAAGGGATTATATTGCAACAAAGGTAAAATCATCCGAAGGGCTCTCGGCATCGGCTGCTAGCCCTTCCGTACTATAAAGGTGGATTGGTTTCCGGTGGAGTGTCTGTTGGACCGACAACTCAGCGGAGTGTCCGGAGGACGCGGAGCGGACAGACCCGACATCTACAGGAGGGACGCACGGAGTCGGAAATCCGGCTCCACGTCCCCACGCCGGGTTTGTTAGCACCTCGGAACAGCATTTTCCAGCCTTCTCTTGTGGCCGGCGTTTGTTTCCATTAGAATGGGGTCATGATGGAAATGGACCACATTCAGAGCATGACAGGCTACGGACGTGGAGAAGCGGCTATGGACGGTGTTCGCTTCATCGTAGAGATCAAATCGATCAACCATCGCTTTCAGGAATTGGTCGTCCGTCTACCCCAGGGGTGGATGGTGATGGAGGAGCCCGTGAAAAAGGTAGTGCGCCCTGTCGTCAGAAGAGGGCGGGCGGATATTTACGTCATGGTAGAAGGGGAGGGAACGGTCCCCCGGAAGCTCACCCTGGACCGGGAGTTGGCGGAGTCGATTTTCCAAGCCTCTGAGGAGTTGAAGGGGCGGTTGGGGCTCAGTGATTCACTCTCCCTCGGAGACCTGTTTCGGGTTCCCGACGTGCTAAAGGTGGAGGAGGCGAAACCGGATCCCCATTCGCTGGAACGCCCCCTTTTGGAGGCAGTTGCTAAGGCATGTGAGGGACTTTCGGACATGCGCCGCCGGGAGGGCCAGACACTCGCCAGGGATTTAGTCGGTCGTACGGAAGCGATTCTTCGGCATGTGGAGGAGGTTCGCCACCAGGCTCCTGAGTCGGTCTCTCAGCATCGGGAGCGTCTGCGGGCCCGGATGGAGGAATGGTTTTCCCGTGAGAACTTGGAGGACCGTTTGTTGGCGGAGGCTGCCCTTTTCGCTGAAAAGGCGGATATTCAGGAGGAACTGACTCGCATCGAAAGCCATGCCAGCCAGTTCCTGCAAGCCCTTCATTCCACCGAGCCAGTGGGCAGGAGGCTAGATTTTCTCTTGCAGGAGATGAACCGGGAAGTGAATACGATCGGTTCAAAAGCCAATGACGCCAAAATCGGTTCTCTTGTCGTCGAATGCAAGAGTGAACTAGAAAAAATGAGAGAACAAGTGCAAAACATCGAGTAAACAGGTTATAATGAGATGAATGCGGATCGTATCAGACTTATGCGGAACGAGGGGGTACTCCCGATTGAGTATCAAATTGATTAACATCGGTTTTGGCAACATCGTGTCGGCCAACCGAATCATCTCTATCGTCAGTCCGGACTCCGCGCCGATTAAACGGATTATCCAAGAGGCACGGGATCGGGGTGTCCTAATCGACGCCACGTACGGTCGACGGACCCGCGCTGTCATCATTACCGACAGCGACCACGTGATCTTGTCCGCTGTCCAGCCGGAAACGGTGGCTCACCGTTTGGCGAGTAAGGACAACACGGAGGAAATGGTAGACTAGAAAGGGAGCGTTATGGGCATCGATTCCAAGGGAAGAGGACTGTTAATCGTACTGTCCGGCCCGTCGGGGGCGGGGAAAGGAACCGTCTGTTCCGCCCTTCGCACACATGCGCCGGAATTGGTCTACTCCGTATCGGCTACCACCCGTAAGCCCCGGGAAGGGGAAGTGGATGGGGTCAACTACTTCTTCAAATCCAAGAAAGAGTTCGAAGGGATGATTGAAGAAGGTGAACTTCTGGAGTGGGCCCAGTACGTAAACAACTACTATGGAACTCCCCGACGTTTCGTGGAGGAGCAGCTGGATGCTGGCAGAGATGTTCTGCTGGAGATTGAAGTTCAGGGAGCCAAGCAGGTAAAGGAGCGTTTTCCGGAAGGAATTTTCATCTTCCTGCTCCCGCCTTCCCTGGACGAATTGGCCTCCCGCATTCGGGGGCGGGGAACTGAAACGGAAGAGGCAGTGGTGAATCGATTGAAAGCCGCTGCTAAGGAACTTCGAGAAGTGGAGCATTACGACTATGCGGTTCTCAATGATCGGGTCGAAGCGGCCTGTGACCGTGTTCGGTCGATTTTGATCGCCGAACATTGCCGGAAGGACCGGCTTTTTCAAGAACAACCTGATTGGTTGGAGGGAATGTAGATGCTTTACCCATCGATCGATAAACTGATGGCCAAGGCGGATAGTAAATATACCTTGGTCATTCTGGCCGCCAAGCGGGCACGCCAGCTGCTGGATGGATCGACGAGCGAGATCGAGCACACCCGCTCCAACAAATACGTGGGTGTCGCACTGGAAGAGATCGCAGCAGATATCCTGGCTCCGCCGGCATCTAACGCGAAAAAATAACAACCTGAAGGGGTTGTTATTTTTTATCGGAGAGGAGGGAGGCCCATGAAAGGGAAACGCATCGTCGTAGGGGTGAGCGGGGGGATCGCCGTCTTCAAAGCGGCGGCTCTCGTCAGTAAGTTGGCTCAGACGGATGCGGACGTCCGAGTGATTTTGACCCGGTCCGCCGCTCGTTTTGTCACGCCGCTTACGTTTCAGACCTTGTCCCGCAACCATGTGGCCGTCGACACCTTTGATGAGAAAGACCCATCCGTGGTCTCTCACATCGATCTGGCCGATCACGCCGATTTATTCTTAATTGCACCGGCTACAGCCAATCTAATCGGAAAAATCGCTCACGGCATCGGGGATGATATGTTAACCACAACGCTGCTGGCCACGCAGGCTCCTGTCATGATTGCTCCGGCGATGAATGTACACATGTTTGAAAACCCCATTGTCAGAGAGAATTTGGATAAACTTTCCCGGTTGGGCTTCCGGTTCATCGAACCGGGTTCCGGCCAACTGGCTTGCGGGTATGTAGGGCAAGGTCGCATGGAGGAACCGGAAAACATTCTGGAGGCGGTGGAGAAGTTTTTCCGGGAACAGGGGGAACTCCCTTCTCTGGCGGGAAAACGCATCCTAGTCACAGCGGGGCCGACTTGGGAGGCGATCGATCCAGTCCGCTATCTGACAAATCGCTCCTCGGGTAAGATGGGATACGCCGTGGCAGAAGTTGCGGCAGAGGCTGGAGCAGAGGTGACGCTGGTAAGTGGTCCCACTACCCTTCCTGTTCCGTGGGGAGTGCGCCGGGTGGACGTAACCACAGCAGAGGAAATGTTCCGTACCGTGATGGAAGAACTTCCCCAAGCGGATGTCATCGTCAAATCCGCGGCAGTGGCGGACTACCGGCCAGTGGAAACAGCGGAGCAGAAGATGAAAAAAAGTAGGGACGCAATGACACTTCACCTGGTTAAAACGAAAGATATCGCTGCGGAAATCGGTAGGCGGAAGGAAGGGCGGTTCTTTATCGGTTTCGCCGCGGAAACAGAACAGGTGGAACAGAATGCCCGGGAGAAACTCGCTCGAAAGGGAATGGATCTGATTGTCGCTAACGACGTCTCCCTGCCCGGGGCGGGTTTTGATGGGGAAACCAACGCGGTGACGGTCTTTGATGCAGCGGGGGAGGTGCTTCGCCTTCCTGTTACTGCCAAACGGGAAGTGGCCCGCAGGTTGGTGGGGCTGTTAGCGGAGCGCCTGAACGGGAAAGAGCTCGATGAACGGAACTAAAACGAGAAAAATCGCCGCTGTTTACGTCGATGTAGCAGCCGAAGGAACCGACAAGCTCTTTGATTACGAAGTACCGGATGATCTGGTTGGTGAGGTGCGCATAGGAAGTCGGGTGCAGGTTTCCTTCGGCTCGCGCAAACGGATGGGATACGTGGCGGGCTTTCCTGAGTCCACAACAGCTCCCCGGTTGAAACCGATTCTGGGTTTGATGGATCTAGTGCCGCCGCTGACCCCTGAGCTGGTTAGACTATCCGAGTGGGTTGCCCGCACTTGGCTCTGCCCGGTGATCCATGTGCTTCACGCCATGGTTCCCGCTGTCTTGAAGGGACGCTATCAACGGGTGCTGTCCATTCCTCCTGATGGGGAGACGAGTGTCCTTCTCAGTGAAGGGGAGTCCCACCTCTTTTCTCTGCTCCGGGAAAAAGGGGAACTTCTTCAAGAAGAGGCCCTCGCTCTACCAGGGGTAACTAGGCCCCTTCTCCGCAGGCTGGTGGAAGAGGGTCGGCTGTCCGTAGAGGAACGGGTCGGGGATGGCATTACCAGCCGGAGGCGTACATGGATCGGCCCAGCAATGGACGCCGAGGTATTGCGGGAAGCGGCGGAAGAGCTCCCCTCCCAGGCTTTTCGTCAGCGGGAGGTGCTGAATTTTTTCCTTAAACATCCGGAGGACATCCTTCTATCTCATCTGCTGGCCGCACTCGGGATCTCCCGCTCCACTGTTGATCGGCTAACGGAGAAGGGGCTCCTTCGGCGGGAGGAAAGGGAAGAATATCGCGATCCCTACGTTGATCGCTCTTTCAACCGATCCCGCCCCCTTCCTCTCACGTCGGAACAGCAACAAGCCTTTGATGCCATCTTGGTTCCGTTGCGGCAACGAAAAGATCATGCCATCCTCCTTCAGGGGGTGACAGGGAGCGGCAAGACAGAAGTTTACTTGCAAGCTATTTCCGAGACATTGGAGATGGGGCGTCAGGCGATTGTACTGGTACCGGAAATTTCTCTTACTCCTCAGATGGTGGAGCGCTTTAAGGGGCGGTTCGGCAGTCAGGTAGCGGTTCTGCACAGCGGCCTTTCCGGCGGCGAGCGGTTTGACGAGTGGCGCCGGATTCAGTCTGGGGAAGCGACAGTGGCGATCGGGGCCCGTTCGGCAGTGTTTGCTCCGTTTACGGATATCGGTCTTATCATTATCGATGAGGAGCACGAAGGCTCCTATAAACAAGAAGAAACCCCTCGCTATCATGCCCGTGAAGTAGCTCGGCGGCGGTGTGCCGACCATGGGGCGGTGCTGGTGATGGGAACGGCCACACCCTCTGTAGAGACATATTTCCGGGCCCGGACGGGAGGGTATCAATGGGTCACCCTGACTGAGCGTGTTCACGGTCGGCCTTTTCCCCAGATCGAGGTGGTGGATATGCGGGAAGAACTCCGTGCAGGCAACCGGTCCATTTTCAGCAGGCCGCTCTCTGATGGGCTGACCGCCTGTGTCAACAGAGGGGAGCAGGCGGTTCTTCTCCTCAACCGACGTGGTTATTCCACTTTTGTTATGTGCCGGGAATGCGGAGGAACGGTGGAATGTCCCCGCTGCGATATTTCCCTTACGTATCATCGAACGAACGGAACCCTTCGTTGTCACTACTGTGGGCATGCCGAGGGAGTTCCGAAAAGCTGTCCCACTTGCGGGAGCATCCATATCCGTTATTTCGGAACGGGTACCCAGCGAGTGGAGGAGGAATTGGCAAAGCGCCTGCCTGGCCTCAGGGTGATCCGGATGGATGTGGATACCACCAATCGAAAGGGTGCCCATGAAAAGCTTCTAACAGCCTTTGGCGAAGGGAAAGCCGATGTATTGCTCGGTACGCAAATGATCGCTAAGGGACTCGATTTCCCTCGGGTCACCCTTGTCGGGGTGATTGCCGCAGATACAATGCTTCATCTGCCGGACTACCGGGCGGCAGAACGCACCTTTCAGCTCCTTACCCAAGTCAGCGGACGTGCTGGCCGCCACGAGATGGCGGGAAAGGTGGTTGTTCAGGCTTATACGCCGGAGCACTACAGCATCCGGATGGCGGCAGCCTACGAAGGGGAGCCTTTTTACAGGGAAGAGTGCCGTACCCGGAAACGGCACCGTTACCCTCCTTTCTGCGGAATGTTCAAGGTGTTGATGAGTCACCCGGACCGAGGAGCCCTGATGCAGGCGGCCCACCAGACGGCACGGAGCATTACGCCTCTCTTGCCTAGCGGCACGGAGCTTCTCGGCCCCGTGCCGGCGCCGATCCCTCGTATCAAGGACCGGTACCGGATTCAGATCATGATCAAATACGACAACCATATAGATGAAGAGAGCGAATGGGTGGACGCCCTACGCCGGTTACGCACGGGTCATACTGACCCAAACCTCCGGGTGAGCGTGGACCGAGAAGGGTTTTGACGGATACCGTTTGCTAAACAGAGAAGGACAGAAAAGGAGGGTACGCCGTGGCGATCCGAAAGATCGTGAAAGTCCCAGACCCGATCCTGAAAGAGAAAGCGAAAAAGGTAACCAAGTTTAATGAACGACTTCACAAGCTGCTGGACGATATGGCGGAAACGATGTATGACGCCCCGGGTGTGGGACTGGCTGCACCCCAAGTGGGTATTTCTAAGCGAGTGATTGTTTTAGATGATGGAAACGGCCTGATAGAAGCCGTCAACCCGGAACTGTCTGATAGAGAGGGTGAGGAGATTTCTCCACCGGAGGGTTGTCTCAGTATCCCCGGCCTGTTGGGGGATGTGAGGCGGGCGAGGAGAGTCCGCGTGAAAGCGCTGGATCGAAACGGAAACCCCTTTGAGATCGAGGCAGAAGGTTACCTCGCTCGCATCTTCCAGCATGAAGTGGATCACCTGGATGGTGTTCTGTTTACCGATATTGCTGACCGTGTTTTTAAACCGACGGAAGAAGGGGAGTGAACGAATGGCTTCCAAAACCCGAGTCGTCTTCATGGGCACCCCGGATTTCGCGGTGCCTTCTTTGCGGGCCCTTGTCGATGCAGGGCTTGATGTAGCCGCTGTCGTCACGCAACCGGACCGTCCCCGTGGACGGAAACGGGAACTCACACCTCCACCAGTGAAGCGGGCCGCTCTGGAAATGGGAATGGATGTGCTTCAGCCGGAAAAACTGTGGCAGTCGACCGCTCTGGGGAAGATACTGACAGTGGAGCCGGACTTGGTGGTGACGGCTGCCTACGGTCAGATCCTGCCCCGGGAGCTCCTGGAGGCTCCCCGCTTTGGCTGCATCAATGTTCATGCTTCGCTTCTTCCCAAATACCGGGGAGGGGCCCCTATCCACCATGCCCTCATCCGGGGGGAGAAGGAAGTCGGAGTCACGATCATGTATATGGTGGAAGCCTTGGATGCGGGGGACATGCTCCTGCAGAGAGCCATCCCCGTCACCGAATCTGACGACGTCGGTACCCTTCACGACAGGCTATCCGTTCTCGGGGCAGAGCTCTTGACTGAGGTGCTGCCCGATATCCTGTCGGGAAAGGCCCAGGCTCGCCCTCAGGACCCGGAGCAGGTAACTTATGCTCCTAACATCAAACGGGAAGATGAGAAAATCGATTGGACGAAGGGTGGCCGTGCACTCTTCAACCAGGTTCGGGGACTTCGGCCATGGCCTGTCGCTTTCACCTCCTGGAAGGGGAAGCCACTCAAGATTTGGCGGGCACACCCATTAGAGGCTTCGGTAATGGCCGAACCCGGCACGGTGATCCGGGTGGATTCAGCGGGTATCGTCGTGGCTACCGGGGAAGGAGCACTCGTTCTGACGGAATTGCAACCGGCAGGTAAAAAGGCGATGTCGGTGGAAGAATTCTTGCGGGGTCGCAATATGGAGCCGGGGGAACGTTTGGGGGATGGATGATGAACAATAAAAGGACTGCTCGAGACATAGCGCTGGATATCTTGATTGCCGCCGATGAACGGGGGGCCTACAGCAACTTGCTCCTCAATGATGCACTGGAAAAAAGCCGCCTCACTGACCCCCGGGACAGGGGATTGGTGACGGAATTGGTCTACGGGACCATCCAGCGGCGGAATACGCTGGATTGGATCATCGATTCCCTGGTACGCAAAGGGGGTCACTCTCTGGACCCTTGGGTCCATCAACTCCTTCGGATGGGACTCTATCAACTCCGTTTTCTGGATAAGATCCCCTCCCGGGCGGCTGTACACGAAACGGTGGGACAAGCCAAATCGCGGGGACACAAGGGCATTTCAGGCTTAGTTAACGGTGTTTTGCGTTCATATTTGCGCCGGGTACGGGAATGGGAACTTCCGGCAGAACCTGACAATTCCCGAACTCTGGCTCTGGCCTACTCCCATCCGGAGTGGATGGTCCGTAGGATGATGGAAGCTTACGGACAGGAGACCGCGGTGCAGGTGATGGCAGCCAACAACCGCCCACCCGCCATCACCCTCCGGACTAATCCGATGAAAACGGATCGGGAGACACTGATCGACCGGTTGAAAGAAGCTTATCCTCAAGCTGAAGTGGCTCCCTCCAGTATTTCAGAACAAGGTATCGTCTTTTCCGGCGGCGGCAACCTGGCTTTTCACCCCCTCTACCGGGAGGGTTGGTATTCGGTTCAGGATGAAAGCTCCATGTTGGTCGCTGAAGTGCTCGATCCGCAACCAGGTAACCGGGGATTGGACGGATGTGCCGCCCCCGGCGGTAAAACCGCTCACTTGGCGGAAAGGATGAAGAACCAAGGAAGCTTGCTCGCCTCCGATATCCATGAACATAAAGTGGGCTTGATCGAGACCAATGCGGCTCGTCTAGGCCTGTCAATCATTAAGGTCTGCCGAGCGGATCTGCGAGAACTACCGGATGAAGCGGCTGGGTCCTTTGATTTCGTATTGCTGGATGCCCCCTGTTCTGGGTTGGGGGTGATCCGGAGAAAACCGGATATCAAGTGGTCCAAAACACCACAAGAAGTGGATTCCCTGGTCCGCTTGCAGAGGGAATTACTCGAGGCGGCGGCAAAACTGGTCCTTCCCGGCGGCACGTTAGTCTACAGCACCTGTACCATGGAGCCGCGGGAAAATGAAGAGCAGGTGGCCGACTTTTTGGCTCGGTATCCTGAGTTCTGTCCTGATCCGGCTTATCTGAACAAACTTCCGGGGACCGTGAGAGAACAGGCGATTCTCGGAGACGGCAGCCTTCAGATCCTTCCCCACCAGTTTAACAGTGACGGTTTTTTCATCGCCCGCTTGCTCAGACAGGAAGGCTAATCTTCTGAAACATTTTCAGGCTTATTCCCGTGCGCTTAAAAAGCCATCAGATTCTCCCTTTTTTGATGCCGAAGCCAGCATGTAACGTCAATTCCATTGGTCGTGAATTAAAAACTGAAGATGGTGGTTTCTCCATGGATATGGAATTTATTCTTAAGATCATCATTGATAAGCCGTGGTTTGCCTACACCCTGGTTGCATTTGGAAGTATTCTGGCTGTGATTATCTTGTGGAGGGTAAAAAAGGGTGATGCCGTTTCGTTTTTGGGTCTCAATCTCCAATCGGATACCGAATTGAAAGAACTGGAGGAGAAGTACCGACAGGTGGATGAGGACAGCAAACAGAAGACGTATGTCATCCAATCTCTCAACACCCTCGCCTCGGAAATCGGCTTGGCGATTTCCCAATTCGCCGAGGATTCGAAAGACGGGCTGTTCGAGGATCAGCGCCGGTATATTTATAACTACCTTCTCTCTTGTGTAGTCGCAGTCATGGCCGGAAAAAAGGCCAACAACCCCAAAGTGTGTATCTTTGTGGATGCGGGAGACGGAACGCTTAAAGTTCACGAGGCGGCAGCCCACAGCCCCAACGGAATGAGAAAGCTTCGTCTGCCTATCAGTGATTCGGCAGCTGGGTATACGTTTCATACCGGGGAAGCTTTTTTCTCCGGAGAAATTCATACGCCGGGAAATCGGTTCCGGGCTCATCCGAAGGCCCAATCCACCTATCATTCCCTGATCTGCGTACCGATCAAGGCCGGAGACCAGGTGCTCGGTGTTCTTAGTGTGACAGGGGATGAAGAGCGATCCTACACAGACGACGAGAAGAGTTATCTTTCCGCATTTGCGAGTGTCCTATCTCCTCTCCTGTACAGAGAATTAAACCACTCAGTTCCCCATCATTAAAAAAGGCCGCTTTCCCACATGCCGGGAAAGTGGCTTTTTCTTGTTTCGCCTGTTGCAGAGAGCGAAAATCCATGCTTCGCAACGAAGTATGTTTCCCCATGCTCTGGGGAGATTAACAAGTGGTGATGGTATATGAGGAAAAGAATGGAACGGAAACGGAAAAGTAGAAAACAAGAGATGCTCAAAAAGCATTCGCAAGAAAAGCTGGAGAAAAGGATCGGCGACTTGGTTGTCAGTGCCGATCTGGAGCAAAATGTGAAATTCATCGCAAAGCTGCTGGGGGATAGTGCGGATGTCGTCACACGAAAATTTACCATCCAATACACACCGGACCGGCGGGCGGCTCTTCTCTATATCGATGGGCTGGTCAAAGGCCAGATTCTCGATGAATATGTCCTGAAAGCGTTAATGCTCGGAGGGGAACAAGTTCATACCAAAACGGACCTATGGGAATTAGCGCACCAAAGCCTAGTCCAAGTGGGAGAGGCGAAATGCAATGACAAGATGCGAGACCTGATCGATTCGATGTTGGCCGGGGATCTTCTGCTGTTTATCGACGGCTATGCCGAGGGGATGGTGATCAATGCCCGAGGATGGCCCCAGCGGGGAGTTGACGAGCCGAGAGCTGAGGCGGTGGTTCGCGGGTCTCGGGAAGGGTTTACGGAAACGCTCCGGGCCAATACCGCTATGGTGCGTCGGCGGTTGAAGGATCCCGATTTGCGGTTGAAGTCCATGAAAGTGGGGGAGCGGAGCCAAACCGATGTCGCCCTTTTTTTCATTGATGGGGTAGCGGATTCCGAGACTGTAAAGATGATGGAAGAGCGGATCAAAGCGATTGAAATAGACGGAGTCCTAGAGAGCGGGTATATCGAAGAGATGGTCCAGGACAATATCTGGACGCCTTTTCCGGGGATCCAGAACACAGAGAGGCCGGACTCCGTGGTTGCGCACCTCCTGGAAGGGAAGGTGGCTGTCATAGTGGACGGCACCCCCCACGCTCTGATTGCTCCTGCGGTTTTTTCCCAGTTTTATTACAGCCCCGAGGATTATTATGAGCGGTATCTGATTGCCTCTTTCCTCCGGTTTATCCGCCTCCTTAGCTTTGGAATCGCTCTGCTTCTACCTGCCCTCTATATCGCTTTCATCGCCTTTCACCCGGAAATGATCCCTTCTAAACTGGCTCTGGCGATGGCGGCAGGGCGGGGCACGGTGCCCTTTCCTTCCATTGTGGAAGCCTTGCTGATGGAGATTAGTGTAGAGATATTACGAGAGGCGAGCATTCGCCTGCCAGGGCCCATCGGCCCTACGATCGGAATCGTGGGCGCTCTGGTGATCGGGGATGCGGCAGTATCTGCCGGCCTCGTCTCTCCCCTGATGGTCATTGTGGTGGGATTGACTACGATCAGTTCCTATGCGAACCCCAACTATAATGCAGCGATCTCCATTCGACTCCTCCGGTTTCCCATGATGATCGCCGCTTCCATTCTGGGGTTATACGGGATTATGTTAGTTGTTATGCTGCTGACTCTCCACCTGCTCAAATTGCGATCCTTTAATGTTCCCTACATGGCCCCCTTCTCTCCCCTTCGTCTAGCAGATCTAAAGGACGGACTTATTCGGGTGCCCTGGCCCTGGATGAGGCGACGGCCGGTGATCTATAAGCCGCAAGACGACACCCGGGATCCGAAGCAAAATTACTATAAAGCGAAGGATGGGAAGGACGAAAAGCGCGAGTCTAAACAAGGGGCGGATAGCGACGGCGAAAAGCCGGATAGCGAAAATAAGAACGGCGGATCAGAGGAGGGTGGGCGCCATGAGCGAAATGGACAGCAATAAGTTAAGCGGGGAACAAGAGCAGCCAATCTCCTCCTATCAAGGGATGACCACGGTGTACGCTGCCCTGGTGGGAGTAGGAGTGCTGACCCTTCAGCGGAATATTGTGGAGGAAGCGAGGACGGATGCCGTATGGGTTGTGGTGGTTGGCGGTTTGTTGGTTATGCTGGAAGTCTGGTTGGTCACCAAATTGATGCAGCGTTTTCCCCATCAGGGTTTGGTCACCATCTCCGCAAAACTCTTAGGCAGTAAAAAAAGGACTTGGCAAGGGGTTTTGTTAACCGTACCCTTTGTCCTGATTCTCGGGTTTTACTGGTTGCTGACCGCCGCTGTCGTCTCCCGGACGTTTGGTGAGGTTTTGGTGAGCGCGGTCCTTCCTTTCACTCCTATGGGGGTCATCCTATTGGTGTTTATTGGGGGAGGGGCCCTAGTCGCCGCCAGCCGTCTGGAAGTTGTGGCCCGACTTAACGAGTTTTTTTTCCCCTTTCTGTTGTTTCCGCTGTTCCTGATTTTGCTCAGCTGGATCCAGGAAGGAGACTGGGAAAATCTTCTTCCAATGTTTCAACTGGATTGGAAATCCCTCATCCCTGCGGTACTTGGATCTTCTTTCGCTTACAGTGGTTTCAGCGTCATCTTTATATTCATGGCTTATTATCAACAGCCGAAAAAAGCGGGCCGTGCCCATATCACGGCTGTCGGTTTGGTGACGATCATCTATCTGGTCGTCGTCTCTTCTTCATTGGCCGTGTTTGGGCCAGAAGAGTTGGTGCAGCTCATGTGGCCGACACTTGACTTGGTTGAGGTGACCGCTTTTCCAGGGATGATTTTTGAAAGGTTGGAATCCGGTTTTCTTGCCCTCTGGATGATAGCGGTGTTTACTACTGTCTCCACTTTTTTCGGTGCCCTCGTCGATACGGCAATCCATCTATTCGGGATCAAAGAACGGCATCGGAAGTGGGTGGCCTGGGGTTTGGCGCCCATACTTTATATGTTGGCCCTGTATCCACCGAACATGTTCGTTCTGGCTCGCTGGTTAGAGCTTTCCGGATGGTACGAACCGGCGGCGTCTGTATTTGTCGCCCTCTTTTTCTGGGGGCTGGCTGTTCAAGGAAGTCGGGGAAGGGGGGAGCAGGATGCGGAGGTATCGTAAGCTGATGGTCCTCTTCCTCTGCCTCTTTCTCTTGAACGGGTGCTGGGACGCCAGGGAAATTGAGCAAAGGACTTCTGTAATCGCACTAGCCGTGGATAAGCATCCGAAAGGCTTTGAAGTATCTGTTCAGGTTCCCATTCCTACCAAAGTGGTCGGTTCTGGGGGGGAAGGCGGAGGAGGGGGTCCGGAAGCGGTACAGGTCTTCACCGCAACAGGAAAAACCTTGACCGATGCCCTCGATAGTATCCAGTACGAGACAAACCAACGGGTATTTCTCGGAAACAGCCGTCTCCTATTGATCGGGGAAGATCAGGCCCGATCCGGCGTTGGAGAGATGCTGGATGCTTTTCGGCGCAATCCCCAGGTCCGGCGCCGTCAATGGCCTGTCGTGGTGAAGGGAAAAGCGAAGGAGGCCCTTTATGCTGACTTGAAACTGGAACAGATCCCAGTCGATTATATCGTTAGCATGTTGGAAAACGGGATGCGGGAAGGTCGGTTTCCCCGGAAAGGGATGAATGATTTTTACGTGGACTTGGCTAACCCGGGGAAACAACCAGTTCTCAATTATATGGAAGTGAAAGGAAAAGAAGTTCGTTGGCTGGGTACAGCCCTGTTCAGAAAAGATCAGATGGTCGGTATCCTGGACCGGAGGGAGACTCGCCCTCTTCTTCAGATTGGAATGAGAGAAGAGGGAGAAACGCTGGATGTCCCTTGTGTGGAAAAGCCGGGATACGTGGTGTTTACTCCAAAAGGCATCAAACGGAGCGTCCGTATCAAAAACCGCAATGGAAAACCCGAAATTGACGTGTACATTACGGTCAGAGGCGAGGTCATCGAAAAAACTTGTGGCTTCGATTTAAGCAAGGAACAATCCCTGCGCCGAATGACTACCCAGATCCGGAGAACGAGTGAAAAAAGAGCCCGTTTCGTGATGAAAAAAGTGCAAAAGGATATAAAAACCGACGCATTTCAACTAGGCAATATCGTCCGAGCCTACCGTCCGAAGCTGTGGAGAACGGCAGAGTGGGATCGTACCTTTCCCGATATCCCGATACGGGTCTCTTACAAGATCAAAATCCTACGGACCGGTGTGGAATACGACTAGGACGCGAATCGCTGCTTAATCGAAAAGAGAGCTGCCAGATATCCCTGTCAGCTCTCTTTATTCTTTGCCTCTTTGGTATAGGACTTTAGGCTAAAAAAGTCATGGAGACTTCGGGTCGGCCATAAGATTGTAAAGATTGTCCTGCAGAAAGAGGCCATGTTGTTGAAAAATTGCCCCCTATTCCGGTTCCTTCGGCTATAATCAAGGGAGGGCGGGAACAGAGGGGGCTGGATAGTCAAAAACCCTTCTTAACCCCGTTCTAACGCCCTTTCTTTTCCGGCTTGAGACTGATATAATGAGGAAAGTTTTGAGGAATCATTTGACTTTATACTTGCAGGGAGTTTTCGTTTTATGAAACCTTTCGCGTACGACCGGACACACGCCGGTTGGTCCGAGTGGATGACCAAACAGGGGGAACCTGCATTCCGGGCTAACCAGATGATGGATTGGCTCTACAAAAAGCGGGTCCATTCTTTCCATGACATGACCAACCTGTCCCGGGGCCTCCGGGAGCGTCTGTCCGAGGAGTTCCAACTGGAACCCCTGGAGACGCTTACGGTGCAGCAATCCGATGACGGGACGGTCAAATTCCTGTTTCGCCTTCATGACGGACACGCGATCGAAACGGTCATTATGCGGCACAACTATGGAAACAGTGTTTGTGTAACCACCCAGGTTGGATGCCGGATCGGGTGTACATTCTGTGCCTCCACCCTCGGTGGTCTAAAGCGCGACCTCACAACGGGAGAAGTGGTGGCCCAGGTGATGGCAGCGCAGAAATACCTTGACCGAGAAGGTGGCCGGGTCCATTCCGTTGTGATCATGGGAATCGGTGAACCCTTTGAAAACTATGAGGCTACTGTCGGGTTCATGCGAGTGATCAACGATCCTCGGGGCCTCGGCATCGGCCAGAGACACATCACGGTCTCCACAAGCGGGATTGTCCCCTCCATTTACAAATTTGCTGATGAGAAGTTACAGGCAGTGCTAGCCATCTCCTTGCACGCACCAAACCAGGAGGTCAGGAAGAAGCTGATGCCGGTTAGCCGCCGGTATCCGTTGGAGGAACTCTTAGAGGCTTGCCAATACTATTCAGACCAGACCGGGCGGCGGATTACCTATGAGTACGCTCTGATCGGAGGGAAAAATGATCAGCCGGAACATGCCCATGAATTGGGACAACTCCTTGCGGGGAGCGGTGCTCTGGTCAACCTGATCCCGGTCAACTACGTTCCCGAGCGGAACTACATTCGAACACCGCGCAACCAGGTCTTCCGATTCCAGAAAATCGTTGAGTCCTACAAAGTGAAGGCAACGATCCGCCGGGAGCACGGTAGCGATATCGATGCCGCTTGTGGCCAGCTCAGGGCGAAGCACATGGATGCAGAAAAAAGGAGTTCGTAATGTAGTGGGGCGATCGCGAGGACACAAAATGAAGCAGGAAGAGAGAACCGATTGACTGCTTCCTCCTCCCTTGAAACCATCAGTTCCATTTTCCATTGAACAGGGAAAGGGGTCACCGGAATGGAGAAGGCATGGCATACCCATAAGGGGCGCGTACGAGATTATAACGAGGACAGCGTCGGCCTTTTTCAGTCGGACGAAGGGGTGCCTATCGCTGTCGTTGCCGACGGCATGGGCGGGCACCAGGCGGGGGATGTGGCGAGCCAGTCGGTGGTACGCGTCATTAAGCGGAAACTTCGCTCCCTGACGAGGGAAACGGGGTCCGACGAGCGGCAGAAACGAACATTAGACGCAGTCGCTTCCGCCAACCGGGAAGTTTTTCACATGGCGGCGGAAAACAAGGGGTACAAA
Source organism: Salinithrix halophila (assembly GCF_042650125.1). NCBI lineage: Bacteria > Bacillati > Bacillota > Bacilli > Caryophanales > Thermoactinomycetaceae > Salinithrix > Salinithrix halophila. Next base: position 48,533 of record NZ_JBHSAP010000009.1, on the reverse strand, counting down.
GGGATGGGCACGACGGTGATCGCTGCTGTGATGGGAGAAGAGGAGATTGTTCTCGCTCATATCGGTGACAGCCGGGCCTATCTTCTCCATGATGATGGTTTGTACCAGCTGACCGAGGACCATTCCCTCGTCAACGTGCTTAAAAAACACGGCGAAATCACCGAAGAGGAAGCGAAAGTTCACCCCCAGCGGAATGTGATTGTCCGTGCGGTCGGTACCAACGAAGAAGTGGAGGCTGACCTGATCGTCACCCCCTGGTACAAGGGGGATACTCTTCTATTATGTTCCGATGGTCTGTACAACATGGTAGGCGTGGATGAGATCGGAACGATCCTCACCTCTGGTCTCCCTCTGCAGAAACAGGCAGACCAGCTTCTTGAACAGGCCCTGGAAGCAGGGGGTACGGACAACATATCGATCATTCTGATCAAACATACCGGCTCCATCACATCGACTAAACAGAAATAAGTGGAGAGCGAGGTGAGATGTCAGTGGAAGGCAGAAAGTTAGGCGGCCGCTACGAGGTGATCAGCCGCGTGGGTGGCGGCGGGATGGCCGTGGTGTACAAGGCGCGGGACGTGCTGTTGAACCGTTATGTCGCTATCAAAGTCCTTAATGAAAGTCTGAGCAATGACTCCGAGTTCGTGCGGCGGTTCAGCCGGGAAGCCCAGGCTGCCGCCAGTTTGTCCCATCCTAACATTGTCGGGGTTTTCGACGTGGGACAGGAGAATCATACGCACTACATCGTGATGGAATACATCGAAGGGCCGACCCTGAAGGAATACATTCAGCAGTACAGCCCTCTCACCCCTGAGGAGATCATCTCCATTGCGTCTCAAATCTGTGATGCTCTGGCCTATTCCCACGAAAACCAGATTATCCACCGGGATGTGAAGCCCCACAATATCTTGCTCGGATACAACGGGCGGGCTAAAGTGACCGACTTTGGGATCGCTCGGGCCACCAGCTCTTCAACGATCACCCAAGCCGGTTCGGTAATGGGTTCGGTTCACTATTTTTCACCGGAACAAGCTCGCGGGGGCGTCATCGGGGAAAAATCGGACATTTACTCCCTTGGTGTGGTCTTGTATGAAATGGTGACTGGGGAGCTGCCTTTTGACGGTGATTCCGCGATTTCGATCGCTATGAAGCACTTGCAGGAACCCGCAGTAGATCCTGCCAAGCTGAATCCCAATGTCCCGCGTTCAATTCATAACATCATTTTGCGGGCGCTTGAGAAAAACCCGGATGACCGTTATGAGTCGGCTCGGGCGATGAAACAGGAAATCGATGCGGTATTCCATACGGGTGCTCCTGCTGACGAGCCCCGATGGCGAACCGGCGGAGATAACGCAGCCACGAAGCCGATGGCAACCATCGGTAGTCGTCCTGGGGAGGAAAGCGGGGATCCTCGAGGTGAAACCCAGCGCTCCCAGGTGGGACAACAGACTTTAGCTAACCTGGAGCGGCTGCGCCGGGTTCCCGCCGACAAGGATAAGACAGTGCTGGAGCGAACTGTCGTCTGGCTGGAAAACGTCCAGGCCAACATGCCTTGGTGGCAGAAAGCGCTGTTTGGTCTATTTACCTTTATCGTGATTGTTTCTCTGGCCCTTTTCGCCTTCGATACCCTGATGGGTTGGCTGGGCAAGGATTCTGCAAAGATGCCCGATGTGCTCCAGAAAACCCAGGTTGAGGCACAGGAAGTCCTAGATGAGGAAGGATTGAAGGTAAACTTCCAAGAGGTGCCCAGCAATAAGAAAAAAGGGATCGTCGTTCGTCAGTCAGAGAAAGCCGGTTCGCCAGTGAAGGAGGGGTCCACCGTGGACCTCTTCGTCAGTTCGGGATCGGATCAGGTGAAGATGGTGAACGTGCTGGGCTCCAATCCAAAAGAGGCGAAGGAGAAGCTCCGGGAAATGGGCTTCACTGACGTTGAAGCGGTGAAGGAAGGATACGACTCCAAGTACGATAATGGCCAGATTCACGACCAGAAACCGAAGCCCGACCAAAAGGTGAAGGTGAATACGCCAATTAAGTTGTACGTCAACGGTAAAGAGGGAACCGTAAAGGTACCAAATTTAGTCGGGGAATATGAGAGCAGTATTGGCAGCACCTCCGATTATCGGATTGAAATTATCTATTGGCCCCACGGGGGGGTTCAGACAGGGAAAGCTTTTGCGACCGATCCTGCCCCGGGAAAACGGGTGGAACGTGGTGGAACGATCAAGGTCTGGATAGCCAGCTCCCAAAAAGGGCGTAACGCTGAACCGCCTCCGCACAACTGATTATTGATCACCACAGGTATCTTGGAACATAATGAGAACGAGGCGGCAGCCTCGTTCCCTTTCATTTTTACCAATTTACCAACATGAATCGAGGAGGGACGGTATGCCGGAAGGGCAGATCGTAAAGGCCATCAGTGGCTTCTACTATGTTCGTACGCCGGAGGGGGATGTGCAGTGCCGTGCCCGGGGCGTTTTTAAGAAGAGGAAGTGGTCTCCCCTCGTGGGGGATCGGGTCCAATTTAACTATACGGAGAACGGGGAAGGGGTCGTGACGGATATTTACTCCCGGGAGACGGAACTCATCCGTCCGCCCATTGCCAATGTCGACCAGGCAGTAGTGGTGGGCTCTTTCCGGGAACCGGATCTCTCCCTCGACCTTCTTGATCGTTTTCTCGTTCATGCTGAGCGGGAGGGACTAGAGATCCTTATTTGCCTGACAAAACGGGATCTTGCCGGTGAAGAAGCAGAGGTAGACCGGGTACGGGCCATTTACAATCCGGCAGGCTATCCGGTCCTCATCACCAGCGTTCGGGAAGGGATCGGTATTGATGTCCTGAAAAAGGAATTGGCCGGAAGGCTGTCCGTGTTCGCAGGTCAGTCTGGGGTGGGCAAATCCTCTCTTTTGAATGCGGTCCTTCCTTCACTGGAACTGGCCACCGGTGAAGTGAGCCGCAAGTTGGGCCGAGGACGGCATACCACGCGTCAAGTGGAAATCCTGGAACTTCCGGAAGGAGGTCAGGTAGCTGACACTCCTGGGTTTAGCCAACTTGGTTTCACTGGAATGGAGGAGATAGAACTCTCCGCCTGTTTCCCGGAGATGGCTCTTCGGGCGCCAGACTGTAAATTCCGGGGCTGTCTTCACAAAAACGAACCCGGCTGTGCTGTCCAACAAGCGGTGGAGCGGGGAGAGATCGACAGGGGACGCTACCGGAACTACCGGCAATTCCTCGAAGAAATCCACGAACAACGGAGGTATTGAATCATGGTCAAGCTTGCACCTTCCATCTTATCTGCCGATTTTTCTCGTCTGGGTGAGGAGGTAGCGGACGTGGAACGAGGAGGGGCGGACTGGATCCATGTGGATGTCATGGACGGTCGGTTCGTCCCCAATATCACCATTGGGCCGCTGATCGTCGAAGCTATTCGGCCCCGTACGGAGTTGCCTCTGGATGTTCATCTGATGATTGAAGACCCGGATCGTTACATACCGGCTTTCGCCAAGGCGGGAGCAGACTGGATCTCCGTTCATGCGGAGGCTTGTGCCCATTTGCATCGAACCGTCCATTTGATCAAGGAAACGGGAGCAAAAGCAGGTGTGGTTCTCAACCCAGCTACTCCGGCGTCTACCCTGAAACCCATCCTGCCTGATCTGGATTTGATCCTATTGATGACAGTCAATCCGGGTTTCGGAGGACAAACCTTCATACCCGGGGTGGTGGATAAAATCGCCGAAGTGAACCGGATGCTGAGGGAACGGAATCTCACTGGAAGGGAAATCGAGGTGGATGGAGGCATCAATCCCGAGACGGCCCGGCAATGTGCTGCTGTAGGAGCGACGGTCCTGGTGGCAGGGTCGGCGGTTTTTGGCGAGGAGGATCGGGAAGCTGCGATCGCAGCCATCCGCCGTGGTGGGAGTCTAGGCGACGGTAGTTTAGTCTGAGTGTTCATGGGAAGGGGGGACGAGATGGGCTGTCGACGTGTTGTGATCGTGGCCGGAGGAGAGACGGATCTTTCGGATTTAAAACAGATTCAGGCAGAGGATACGGTCATCGGCGTAGATGGAGGAATTTTGCCTTTGTTGGAAAACAGCGTCCCTTTTCACCGAGCGGTGGGAGACTTTGATACGGTGGCGACGGAGGTAGTCCAACGTCTGTTGGAAAGAGGGATCCCGGTAGAAGAACTTCCAGCAGCGAAGGATATGACCGACACCCGATATGCCGTGGAGAGGGGATTGGAGGAAGACCCGGAGGAGATCCTCATACTGGGCGGTCTGGGAGGACCACGGATGGATCATGCCTTCGCTAACTTGTTGTTGCTGGAACGTATTGAAGCATGTGGCGTTCATGGGGTGATTCGCAACCAGTACAATCGAATTCGTTTGTTGACGGGGGAACGCGGGGCACTGGTTATGACAGGAGGGGAATTCCGCTATGTTTCCCTCCTTGCCCTGACGGATCGAGTGGAGGGCGTGACCTTGGAAGGGTTCCTCTACCCCCTGACCCATGCATGCCTGACGCGGGAAAATCCGGTCGGAATCAGCAATGAGCTGACGGGGAAGACGGCTCATGTCCGAATCCGAGAGGGGCAGTTATTGGTGATGGAGAGCAGGGATCGCTGACGCTGTGCGAAGTCGGCGTTTTTTTTATAGTGGGAAGGAGCTGTCCAAAGGGAGGTCGACAACTTGTCCCCGCCGGATGGAACCGGATTTGGGCGTGCTGTGATTCCGGTTCTAGGTACGTGCCACCCCCTATAGAATATAAATAAGTGTGTGGCGGGGAGAGCGCGCTTCGATCAAGACGAAGGAGGGGTAGGGGTGAAATTCTACACCATCAAACTCCCAAAGATCCTTGGCGGGATGGTCAAGGCCCTGCTGGGCGTTTTTAACAAACAAAGTTGAGTTTTCATCCGCCGGAACCTCATGCAGGCAACCGAACTGATTCCATCTGCCAATCATCGATCGCCCGGAAACCTGGGCGATTTCCGCTTTCCCAACCCAATCCGGTGTGCGGGATAAAGAAAACCCGGTCCCTCTTAGGCCGGGTTTCGATGTGATGGACAGCAAAAAAGCACCCGGAAGCGGTGCTTTTCAGACTTAGACGCGGGTCACTTTGCCCGATTTGAGGGCTTTCGTACTCACGTATACGCGTTTCGGTTTTCCGTCCACGAGGATGCGTACCTTTTGGACGTTCGCTCCCCATTTACGACGGCTTTTCCGGTTGGAGTGGCTCACCTTGTTGCCGGTGCGGCCCTCTTTGCCGGTGATGTAGCAACGACGTGCCATGTTCCCCACCTCCTGACATCGGTCGGAAGAATGAGGGTTTCCGAATGGCTCCACCATTCTCCCGAAAGGGTGTTCCTAACCGGTTTTTTGCTCCCCAACCCCCTGTCCTTCCGGGGACAATCTGGCAACAAAAATACTAAACCATTTTAGCACACGTGTTTCTCCCTTGCAAGAACAGGGGGCCTCAAGTATGATAAGACTGGTTGCTTTTCTTCCTTATACTGATATTGTACAATGAGTCTAACTGTGTAAGGATACCCCTTATTGGGAGGAATGTTGGATGACCTTGGATGTAAGTACAAACTTCGGCCAGATCGAAGTCTCCAACGATGTGATCGCCATCATTGCAGGCGTTGCAGCCATGGATTGTTATGGATTGGTGGGGATGGCTTCCCGCAGTCAGTTGAAAGATGGGATCGCTGAACTCTTGGGCCGGGAAAATTGGAGCAAAGGCATTGAAGTGAAAAGCCAAGACAACGAGATGGAGATCGACATGCACATCATTGTCGGTTACGGCACAAAAATTTCCGAGGTGGCGCACAATGTGCAGTCGAAAGTGAAGTATACGCTTGACCAGATGGTTGGTATCACGGTTCAACGGGTGAACATTTTTGTACAGGGTGTGCGGTTGGTCAACGAAGAGTAAGGGGGACCCCTGTTGGTAAAGCAGATAGACGCGAAGCTATTTACAAATATGATCCGGGCGGGGGCCGAGCGGTTGGATTCCCACGTGGACAAGGTGAACGCCCTCAATGTTTTCCCCGTTCCTGACGGGGATACCGGGACCAATATGAACCTGACCTTGACTTCGGGAGCGAAAGAATTGGATAGAAAATCCGCTTCCAGCAGTCATGTGGGCCAGTTGGCGGAAGCGCTTTCGAAGGGGCTTTTGATGGGGGCTCGCGGGAACTCCGGGGTGATTTTGTCCCAGCTCTTCCGAGGTTTCGGCAAAGGAGTGGCGGACAAGGAGACCTTGAATGCCCGCACATTCGCCGAAGGGCTGAAACAGGGGGTGGCGACCGCCTACAAAGCGGTTATCAAGCCCGTGGAAGGCACGGTCCTCACGGTTGCTCGGGAGGCAGCGGAGAAGGGGGTGGCCAAAGCCCGTAAAACGGATGATGCGGTTGCCGTGATGGAGACCGTCTTAGAAGAGGCGAGGCTTTCCTTGGAGAAAACGCCGAATCTCCTGCCGGTCTTGGCGCAGGCGGGCGTTGTGGATGCCGGTGGCCAGGGCCTGGTCACGATATATGAAGGTTTTTTGGCTGCCCTAACCGGGGAAGAGGTATCTTATTCGGTGGCTGAAAAAGCAGTGTCCTCTCCAGCTATGGAAACGATCGCTGAGATCGCCCATCAACGGAGTGCCCAGTCCCACTTCAATACGGATCAGATTGAACATGGGTACTGCACGGAGTTCATCGTACGGCTTGACGCCGAAAAAAGCCGGCTGGCCGGGTTCGATGAGGAGCAGTTCCGTTCCGATATGGGTCGTTTCGGCGACTCCCTTCTGGTGGTGGCCGACGATGATCTGGTTAAAGTGCATATCCATGCCGAACATCCTGGGGAGACCCTGAGCTATGCTCAGCGTTTTGGGGACTTGACGCGGATCAAGATCGAGAACATGAGGGAACAGCACAGCGGCATTCTAGAGCGGGAAGGTCATACGGCAGTGGCAACTCCGGATGAGAAGCCGGAGAAGAAACCCTTCGGATTTGTGGCAGTTGCCGCTGGTGACGGGATCGCCGATATCTACCGCAGTCTTGGTGTTGATGTGGTTATTCAAGGCGGACAAACAATGAATCCCAGCACCGAGGAAATCGTGCGAGCAATCGATGGGGTTCATGCGGAACACATCTTCATTCTCCCTAACAATAAAAACATCATCCTGACGGCGGAGCAAGTAGTAGAACTGGTCGAAATGCCAGTGACGGTTCTGCCTACACGAACCATTCCCCAAGGTCTGGCCGCTCTTCTTGCCTTTAATCCCGAAGAGGAAGTCGGGGAGAACCAGGGTCGGATGCTGGAGAGTGTCGATGCGGTTCAGTCCGGGGAGGTCACTTATGCGGTGAGGGACTCCCAATACGAGGGCGGAAAAATCGAAGAGGGCGACTTTCTTGGGATTAAAGAAGGGAAGATCCTCACGGTTGGAGGAAGCTTACTGGCTACTTCACGGGATCTCCTTTCCAAGATGCTGGCCGAAGGAGCCGACGTGGTGACCATCCTCTATGGAAAAGATGTGACGGATGCCCAGGTGAAAGAGTTGACTGACTATCTGAGCCGCAACTATCCCGAGGTCGAATATGATGTCCATTACGGCGGACAACCGCTTTATTTCTTCTTGTTTGCCGTCGAATAGAAAAATTTAAACGGGGGTGGTCTGAAATGGCAAAAGTGCACGTAGTTACCGACAGTACGGCAGATATCCCCGAGTCCCTCCGGGAAGAATTAGGAATCAGCGTCGTTCCGATCAAGGTTCACCTCGGTGGGCACTCTTATTTGGATGGGGTGAATCTTAACACGGAGGAATTCTACACCCGATTGAAGGAAACGGAAGAGATCCCCACTACTTCCCAACCCTCTCCGATCGATTTCGTGGAGGCGTTTCGCGAGGCGGCCAAGGATGGAGAGACCGACGTGATCTCCATCCATCTCTCTTCATCCTTAAGCGGTACATATCAGTCCGCTGTCCTGGCTCAGTCCATGGTGGAAGATGAATTGAAGGTGACCGTGATCGATTCCAAGGCAGCCGCTTTTGCCATTGGCATGATCGTGGTAGAGGTCGCCCGGGCGGCCCGGGAAGGAAAAACCCTGGATGAGTGTGTTGCCCTCGCCAATCAATTGATCGGAAGCCAGCGGATATACTTCCTCGTGGATACACTGGAATACCTCCAGAAAGGTGGTCGCATTGGTAAAGCCTCCGCTGTTGTCGGCTCCCTTCTCAACATTAAGCCGATTCTCTCCCTCAATCCGGAAGGAGTTATCTTCCCAGCGGACAAAGTACGGGGTAAAAATAAAGCCGCAGCTCGTATCCAGGAGCTCTTGAAGGAAGAATTCGGTGAGGGACCGGTGAAAGTATCCGTTCTTACCACAGATAACCCGGAAGAAGGGGATCATTGGGAAGAGCAATTAAAAGAAGTGTTCGATGTAAAGGAAACATTCCGGGCGGAAATCGGACCCGGTATTGGTTCCCACGTCGGCCCTGGTACCCTGGCTCTCGTTTTCCACCCTGCAAAAGGTTGATGTAACAGAAGCCAACCGTTTATCCGAACAGATTAAAGGAGGGTAACCCGTGAAGTATCGTTCCGTTTTTGATATCATAGGTCCTGTTATGATTGGCCCTTCTAGTTCTCATACGGCAGGGGCGGCACGGATCGGGAGAGCCGCCCGTTCCTTGTTCGGTCGGAAGCCGGATCGGGTGACGGTTACTTTCTACGGTTCTTTCGCCAAGACTTACCGAGGGCATGGAACGGATATCGCCATTATCGGAGGGGTCCTCGGCTTTGACACCTCTGATGAGCGGATCGTACGTTCCCTAGAGATTGCCGAAAGGGAAGGAACTGTGGTAACCTTCGTTGAATCGGAAGAGGTTCCGGACCATCCAAATACCGCCCGCCTCCTTTTGGAGGACGGCGAAGGGTCGACGGAAATGGTCGGTATCTCCATCGGGGGAGGAAAGATGGAAGTCGTCGAGCTGGACGGTTTTGAACTCCGGCTGTCAGGCAGCTCACCCGCCCTCCTGATTAAGCATCATGACCGCTACGGGGCTATCGCCAAAGTGGCGACGGTGCTGGCTGACCATCACATTAATGTGGGATATATGCAGGTTTCACGGAAGGAAAAGGGTTCCCAGGCCTTGATGATCATCGAAACGGATCAGGCCGTCGGCGGGAATGTACAGCAGGAGATTGAAGAACTTGGTGAGGTTACAGGTGTGACTGTTCTCTCCTGACGAAAATAGCCCTTATTGAAAAAGAAATGATGCCGCCAACTCCCCCCATAGGGGCCGGTTGGCGGTTTTTCATCTGTTTTTTCCTGCCCTGCCTTTGTCCGTGCATATGATACAATGGGCGTGCGGACCCTTACAGAGAATGGAGGATACTGGGGTATTCCGATCCTATCGCGGATAAGATGGGACCAGCCTGGCATCATCCTTGATTTGATATTACGGAAAAAAGGAGCCGATCATGATGAATTTTCGTACCATTGCCGAACTGATCGAGCTGGCTGAGTCAGAGGGGATGCCTATCTCCGAGGTGATGATCCGAAAGGAGATGGAAACCTTTGACAAGTCGAGGGGGGCGGTCTTTGACCAGATGGCTGCCAACCTGGAGGTGATGGAAAAAGCGATCAAACGGGGCTTGGAAGAGCCGGATCTGAAATCCCCCAGCGGCCTTTCCGGCGGGGATGCACAGAAAATCCGCGACTATGTGCATAAGGCGGATACTCTCCTTTCAGGGGCACAGGTTTTGGATGCGGTTTCACGCTCGATGAGTGTCTCTGAGATCAACGCGGCGATGGGGACAATCGTCGCTACACCAACCGCAGGGGCTTGCGGGATTCTGCCGGGTTGCGTGTTTTCGGCGGCGGACCGGTTGGGCTCCAGCCGGGAGGCGATGGTTCGGGCACTCTTCGTCAGCGGGGCCATCGGATACTGTATTGCCAACAATGCCTGCATTTCCGGAGCAGCCGGGGGATGCCAAGCGGAAGTGGGAGCTGCAACAGGGATGACAGCGGCTGCCGTGGTGGAAATGGCTGGTGGAACCCCCTCCCAGTCAGCTCAAGCAGTGGCTATTGCTTTGAAGAATATGCTAGGTCTCGTGTGCGATCCGGTGGCCGGTCTGGTAGAGGCCCCCTGTGTTAAGCGAAACGCGATGGGCGGAGCGATTGCTATGGTAGCGGCAGACATGGCGATGGCGGGGGTGGAAAGCGTCATTCCTCCTGACGAGGTGATTGAAGCGATGTACCGGATTGGCCGGGATATGCCGACCAGCCTGAAGGAGACCGCGCTGGGAGGGTTGGCGGCGACACCGACCGGCCGAACGTTGGAACGCCGGATTTTCGGCTCGACCGCAGAATAATATGGACCTAAGTCAACAAGCGGTGACCAACGTGGAAGGAGTGGGGGAGAAACGGGCTGAAGAGTTGGCTCAACTCGGCATTCACAGTATCCAGGATCTCTTCCATCACTTTCCTTATCGATATGAAGACTATCGGTTGGTCACCCCGGCAGATGCGGTGCATGAAGAGAAGGCTACCTTTCGTGGCAGGCTTTTCGGAGAGCCGAGTGTCCGTTGGTACGGAAAGAAAAAGTCCCGCCTTTTCGCCCGTATGGAGGTGGAGGGAGTCCATATTCAGGTCGTCTGGTTCAACCAGGCTTTTCTGAAGAAAAAGCTGATTCCTGGACAGACGGTAACGGTCTCCGGCAAGTGGGATGCCCACCGCTTGCAATTGACTGCCGACCGTACATTCCTGCGTACAGCGGACCAGGAAAAACAGGCAGGGCGGTTGGAGCCGGTTTATTCGGTTGCCGGCTCCCTGTCTGTCTCTTGGTTGCGTAAAACGATTAGCCGCGCCTTTGCCCAGTACGGTCGTCACATCGAGGAAGTCCTCCCAGCAGAGCTTCTTACGGAATACAAGCTGATGGAACGGGCTAAGGCCATGTACCTGCTCCATTTCCCGAGGGGAAAGGAGGAAGGGAGGCTAGCCCGCCGACGTATGGTATACGAGGAGCTCTTCCTTTATGAGCTAAAGCTTATGTGGCACCGACGCCGCTTAAAGAAGGAGATGGGGGGGACACCCCGGCCCTTCGATCATGAGAAACTCTCTGCATTTATTCATACATTACCGTTTCCTTTGACCAGTGCCCAAGAGCGGGTGGTTGGGGAGATCTTGGCAGACTTAGAAAGCGAAGAACGGATGAACCGTCTACTTCAGGGGGATGTCGGTTCCGGGAAGACGGTGGTAGCGGCAATTGCCCTCTATGCCAACTATCTCGCCGGTTATCAGGGTGCAATGATGGTCCCGACGGAGATTTTAGCGGAACAACACTTGAAGTCCATCAAAGAACTGCTGGAACCGATGGGATTGACGGTGATGGCTTTGACGGGTGGAATGACTGTCCGGGAACGGCGGGAAGCCCTCGGCCAGGTGCAGATGGGGTTGGCCGATATTCTTGTCGGTACACATGCTTTAATCCAGGAGACGGTGGAGTTCCGAAGACTTGGGCTTGTCATCACCGATGAACAGCATCGGTTCGGCGTCAAGCAACGATCCCTTTTGCGGGAGAAGGGTGAATTACCGGATGTCCTCATGATGACAGCCACGCCCATCCCCCGAACACTGGCGATTTCCGCCTATGGAGATATGGATGTCTCTACCATCGACGAACTCCCCGCTGGCCGGCTACCGGTGGAGACCTATTGGGTAAAATCGGATGTCTGGTCACGGGTGGTGGGCTTTATTCGTAAACAATGTGAAGCAGGGCAGCAGGCCTATGTCATCTGTCCCTTGATCGAAGAATCGGAAAAGATCGATCTGCAAAATGCACAATCCGTTTTTGAATCAATCACCCAAGAACTGGCTCCGATCCGGGTGGGTCTCCTTCACGGTAAAATGGCCCCCGGAGAAAAAGATGAGGTGATGAAGAGCTTCGCTGGTAATGAGGTACAAGTACTCGTTTCCACAACAGTGGTGGAGGTGGGCGTCAACGTACCCAACGCCACCGTGATGGTTGTCTACGACGCAGACCGTTTCGGCCTTGCCCAGCTTCACCAGCTCAGGGGACGGGTGGGCAGGGGAGGCGGCACCTCCACTTGTATTCTGGTAGCAGAACCCAAGTCGGAAACCGGGATCGAGAGGATGCGGGTGATGACGGAAACAACCGACGGTTTCGAGGTCGCTCGCCGTGACCTGGAACTGCGCGGTCCGGGGGATTTTTTGGGGGTGAAACAAAGCGGGGTGCCTGCGTTCAAAGTGGCCGACTTAATGGAAGATTCCCGCGTGCTGGAAGTGGCACGGGCTGATGCTGCCCGCCTGGTTGAAAGCGATGCGTTCCATGAACGGGCGGAGTATGCGGGGTTGCGGGAAACCCTTACCCGATTTGAAAAGGAACAAACAAATTTAGATTAAACAAGTTTTAATTCCGGGATGAATTCATATATTGGATTGTGACCGCAAAACCCGGAGGTTGGAGTCCTCCGGGTTTTGGATGGGAAGGTATGTGCCCTGCCTTTTAATGGTAAGGGCTTTTTTTTCGGCATTTTCGCTTGGCTCTCTGTCCGTAGCGCTGTGACAGCTGCGTCAAAGTCTCGACCATTCTGACGACCGCAGAGAAAAGCAAGATCCATCTCTCCACGTTCGTACCCTCCTTTCCGGCATGTGGTCCGACGGTCGAGGTTGCTGGGGCCAACTCCAGAATTCCATAGGGTTGACGCAGGTAAGTAGGAGAGTGGTGTTAAAGATTCATCGTGTTGCAAAAATGAGTGGCGCGTTCTTATCCTGCCCAATTTTTCGAAAATAATGCGAAAGGGGAAGGCTCGGAGAAAAACGGGGAATTGGCCTAATTCTAATATACCAAATAAGTGTAATGTTGTAAATACATAGAAAAACACTTTTTTGGGCTTAGACTCATCTCCTCTTGAAAATAAAATCCTCTAGGTTACCCCGGGCTAAGGGTGTTGCATAGGTATAGGAGAGAGAGGATCGGGGAGGCGATAAAACATGAATGCCGGTAAAAAAACACTCTACCGGGAAGTAGCCCAGACGGTTAACCAGGCTTTAGGACGCAAGGCGATCACCCCGGAACGGATCGCCCGAACCGTGGAGGAAGCCCACGGATTACGGCAGAGGCGCGGGGTTTTCGCCTTGTTACAGTATGTTAACCAATTACCAAATCGTTATTTTACGGAAGAGGAATTAGAAATACTGAAAGCTCATCCCAGGAGGCGGGAGTTAACCAACCGGATGCTTGCCCATTTGGTCCGAGAAGGGATTATCACGTATACCGAATCTATGATGCTGAAGCGGATGGTTCCCTGATGGAACCAGTAGGGCATCTTTCCTGATTTTTGGGTGAGGGAGTAGGCATTTGCCGGGGACAGGCAAAGACCCTCCTTCATATGGTATTAGTGTACTGAATTTTAGGCAGCCTCGCCTCTGAAAGGAGGATTTGCTCTGTGAAAAATCAACCGCGCCGTGTTTCACAGAAGGCCAATCGATTGGAATGGCTAAGGAACAAGATGGAGCAGTTTTCCGAACAGCGCCCCCCAGGTCGGACGAATGATCTGCCTCCCGAGCCACCTCGCGGATATTCCTCCGAAGCTCCGGAGGGGGAACCCGGATGGGATGTTCCCTTTGGTTTCCTCGGCTTGGATGAGGGTCCTATGCAGGGTCCTATACAGGATCGCCGCCCTGGGCCTTCCAAAGGCACAAGGAATACACGGGAAGAGGAGACTCAAGCACGAGAGCAGCATCCTTGGCCGGAAGAAATGTTGGGGTGGGACGGTCCCCCTCCTCCCCGAGAACCTTCTTCCTGGAACCACGAAAGACCCCGCCATACGCCGGAAAACGAAAAACAGGCAAATGAGAACGCCCCTCGCTCCCGGGAAGATTGGACCGACCCCTTGCACGAGCAACCGAAGAACACCAAGCCACAGACTGAAGCGTTACCGTCCCGCCATAAGAGTGAGGGAGAATGGGAGGAGCTGCCCGCTCTCTTTGATGAGACGGAGACGGTAGGAAAAGCCAAGGTGCGGCAGCGCCGTGAAAACGCCGGATATCGACGTGGAAACAATCGCCGCCGCCGTCGGCGTTGATTCCCCACCACGCAACCTGCGGATTCTGCAGGTTGTTTTTTTGCAAAAAAACAGCCCGCCGATTAGCGGGCCAATGGTACCCGCCGTTATGGGCGGATACTGAATGGGAGAGGAGAAACCGGAGGAAGAGCTTATGGGGAAACGTAAGTCTTCTCCGCGGTTCGACAGCATCTCCCGACGCCGTCACTCCTATCTTTGCCAAGGGTTGAGAAAATATACATCCCTTCACAAATTTTTTCCGGGGGAGGTTGGTCTCGTTTCCAACGGGATAAGCTTTATGATAGGATTAAACATGTTCAATTCGGCTGAAGAAGGTGTGGATATGCGAATTATCGCCGGCAGTTCCAAGGGAACCCGCCTGAAGACGGTTCAGAGTTTCCACGTCCGGCCGACAACGGATCGGGTGAAGGAGTCCTTGTTTCAGGTGATCGGTCCCTTTTTTGATGGAGGATGGGTGTTGGATCTTTTCGCTGGCTCCGGCTCTCTCGGGTTGGAGGCGCTCAGCCGGGGCGCAGATCGGGCAGTTTTTGTTGATCGAGACAGGGCTAGCGTTGACGTGATCCGCCGTAACCTGGAGGCGGCCCGAATGGGTAGGCGTGCCGAGGTTTATCAACGGGACGCCCGGGCGGCTCTTCGTATTCTCGCCAAACGGGAAACGGCCTTTCGGTTGATTTTTTTGGACCCTCCTTACAAGGAGGATATCCTGCCTGACATCCTGACCGCCATCGACGAAAGAAAGCTGCTCGAAGAAGGCGGGTGGGTTATCGCGGAACATGGTGGGGATCGGCCCTTGGGTCCGGCATACGGTCGGCTGGTTCAATCGCGCTCCCTGGTGTATGGGGATACTCAGATCGATCTGTACACCCGGGAGGCGGATTCGGAAGAAGGAGGTGGCAACCGATGAGGTTAGCCGTCTATCCAGGTAGTTTTGATCCGATCACCGTTGGACATCTCGATATTATCCGTCGAGGTGCCCGAGTGTTTGATAAGGTGGTCGTGGCTGTTCTACATAATTCCAAGAAACATCCGCTCTTCTCGGTAAAAGAACGGACAAGCATGATCCGTGAAGTGACGGCTGAGATCCATAATGTGGACGTGGACAGTTTCGAAGGTCTCCTAATCGATTACGTTCACGGCCGGAACGCCAGTACGGTCATTCGGGGCCTGCGGGCGATTACGGATTTTGAATACGAACTGCAATTTGCCTCAATGATGAAAAAGCTGGATCCGGATGTGGAAACCTTGTTTATGATGACCAACAACCAGTATTCTTTTCTTAGCTCCGGCATTGTGAAAGAAGTGGCTCAATATGGGGGAAATATAAAAGATCTTGTCCCGCCCGTGGTGGAACGAGCTCTAAAGGAAAAATATGCAGACCGGTGAACCCGATGAAGCCATCGGGTTTTTTGTAATAAAGAAGAGAATAGAATAAAGAATCAGGAGGATTAGCGGAGGAGAAGACGACGGATCGCCCGGATTCCAAGGGCGGCTAACATCAGGGTGCCAAGTAGAAGGAGTGCGCGCCAGCCGAGGTATTGCACCCGCTCCGGAAAACCAGCCCAACCTGCCTCCGGGATCTGGCGCAAAAAAGCGGGCACGGCAGCATCGGAGGTGAGCAGGTAGCGCCCAACAGGCTCCCAGATCAGGAGGGTGATCGAACCGGCAAAAAGAGCATGGATGAAACGAGCGACACAGTAAGGGGTATAGCGGATGTCCGTTCGGCTAAGGATACTGGCCACTTGGGCGTGGACAGAAAAACCGCTCCAGGCGATAATGGCTCCGGTGACGGCCATTTTGTAAGCCATGTGTACCGTAATAGGGACTTGGGAAGCCACTTGGGCTCCCAGGGTGATTTCAAACAGACCGGCAATTACCGACGGAGCCAATTCCTCAGGGAGTCCGATTCCTTTGAACAGGAATCCGACAGCGGCGGCAAATATCCCGGTGATTCCTACCTGGGTCAGAACGTCGATAATAACGGAGAACATGATGATAAAACCACCGATTCCCATCAACGTATTGACGGAAGAACTAATTGCGTCCCCCATGAGTTGCCCCAAGCTTCGTCCATCGGAAAGGCGGGCCCGATGCATAGCTTGTAATGCCCGCCACAGAAAAAAAGTGGAATCTTCTTTCGGTGAAGGGGTGGCGGCTCCCTTCGGCTCATGGAAGCGCATGAGAAAGCCTAGTAAGAGACTGGAGCTGTAATGGGCGACAGCGAGGGAGACACCCAGAGAAACATCATGAAAAAAACCGACAGCCACGGCTCCGAACATAAACAGGGGGTCAGCAGTGTTGGTGAAGGAAACGAGCCGCTCTCCTTCCGTACGGGAGATCAGTTTCTGTTCCCGCAGACGTGCGGTAAGCTTGGCGCCTATCGGATATCCGGAAGCCAGTCCCATTGCCATCACGAAAGCACCTACCCCCGGGACCCGGAAAAGAGGTCTCATCATCGGCTCTAGAAGCACCCCAAGAAAATGGACCACACCGAATCCCATCAGGATCTCGGAAGCGATAAAGAATGGCAGAAGAGCGGGGAAGACGACATCCCACCAAATCTTCAGCCCTTTCAGGGACGATTGGAAGGCTTGTTCTGGATATAAAATCAGAGACAAGACAAGGAAGAGGGCCACGGCTCCAAGGGTGACGGAGCGGATTCGGTTACGGAGAACGGTGTTCATCGGCCGCATCGAGACCCTCCCGTTCATCAGGGATTTGATAACATGTCTACGCACCATCATCGGGAAATAGACCGCTCGTCTCATCGCTCCTTCGGTGACGAAGGCATATCTCTAAAGGGTAGAGGAAACACCAGGTGTCGCCTGGGATAAAGGAGGAGGACGAGTTGGGAGAGCGGCCGAGGGTGGGCCTGGCACTGGGCTCGGGGGGAGCAAGAGGGTTGGCGCACATCGGGGTGTTGAAGGTTCTGCGGGCTGAGGGAATTCCGGTGGATTTAGTAGCGGGGAGCAGTATTGGCAGCCTAGTGGGGGTCATGTTTGCCAACGGAGTAGACTTGGAAATGATGGAGAAGCTAGCCATCCACCTCAAACGGAAACACTGGCTGGATTTGACTGTCCCCCGGCGGGGGTTTGTCACCGGAGCCAAGGTGAAAGAAATGGTTCGTCTCCTCACTCACGGAAAGAACCTGGAGGAATTGCCGCTGCCGACAGCGGTGGTCGCGACAGATCTGGTCAAAGGGGAACGGGTGGTTTTCCGTTCAGGTCCGATTGACATCGCTGTCCGGGCCAGCATCTCCATCCCTGGCATCTTTGAACCGGTGATTCATGAGGGACGTACGCTGGTGGACGGAGGGGTTATTGATCGGATTCCAATTACGGTCGTGAAAGAAATGGGAGCGGACGTCATTATCGCAGTGGATGTGGTTCCCCGGACGACGACGGCCAAAATTGATCATATCTTTGATGTCATTACACAGACTTTAAGCGTCATGGAAAGGGAAATATTAAATCAAAGGCTCTTGGGGGCAGATGTTCTCATTCACCCGGATCTGACGGAGATCAGCCCGACAGCCTTCACTCGCGTAGAAGAATGTATCCGACGGGGAGAGGAGGCTGCAATCATCCAAGTGAAACGGATCAAGAGTATGATTGGTGACTGGGGAGGCAAGAACAAACATGGAGGATAAAAGAACCACGTGGTACCGGAGGCCCTGGGCTATCCCGGTGATCGCCCTCATCGTGATGATTGGCGTCTTATTTCTGATACCGGTTCCCTACTATATCATGCAGCCCGGATCGGCATTGGAAGTAAGGCCCATGATTCAAGTGAAGGATACCCGTAGTAAGGAAAAAGGCAGCTTTTATATGACCACGGTTGCGATGCGGGAAGGAAACCTTTTGGGATGGGTGGCTGCTAAGATTGATTCCACCTATCAGTTGGTTCCAAAGCAGAAGGTGCTGGGCGAAGGGGAGAACCCCAAGGAATACGAAAAGCGTCAGGCGGAAATCATGCATGCATCCCAGCAGGATGCCGTTTTGGCTGCTTTCCATCAGGCGAAGCGGCCGGTGAGTGAAAAGCTTCTCGGTGTTCAGGTTTTTAGACTAATTGAGGACATGCCTGCGGAAAAAGTATTAAAGGAGGGGGACTTGATCAAAAAGGCGGACGGGAAACGAATTCGTCGTTCGGAGGAGTTGGTGGGGTACCTCTCTGGTAAAAAGCCCGGTGAAAAGGTCCAGTTAACGGTGAAACGAAATGGGAAGCTGACGGAGAAGGAGCTTCGTCTGGGAACGCTGGACGCCAGCAGCGGAGTAAAACGGGCCGGGATCGGAATTCAGCCTGTGACGTTGCGGAAGGTGACCACCAAACCCGAAGTCAACATTCATGCTGATTCCATCGGTGGCCCCTCAGCTGGTCTGATGTTTTCCCTGGAAATTATCAACCAGATCGGAGGAGAAGACCTGACCCGGGGTTACCGGGTGGCCGGAACGGGTACGATCACTCCTGAAGGGGAAGTGGGCCAAATCGGAGGTGTCCAGCATAAAGTGGCTGCGGCGGATGAGAAAGGGGCCGACATTTTTTTCGTCCCTGCCGACCGTCGGCCGGGCGACAGCAATGAAAAACGAGCAGTCAAGACAGCACGTCAGATCGGGACGGATATGAAGGTGGTACCGGTCAAGACATTGGGAGATGCCATCACCTATCTAAAGAAGCTCCCTCGGGATCATTCGGAGAAAAATGCAGCCTGAAAAGGGAGAAACGTTGACAGAGCCCGTTTGTATCACATATAATTACCCTGTTTGGTAAGGGAGTCGGTACGATGCTGATATCCTTCCGGGAATTGAACAAAAAACCCGGTCCCATGGAAGAAGAAGGGCTTGTCACACTGGAGGGGCTGGAGAAGGAACACCCGGATCTCCTCCACCTGGACCCTCTGAGGGTTCATGTGACGGCCTGGAAAGACCAGGGGCTTTATCAGGTGCAAGGCAGGCAGGAGTCGAAGGGGCAGTTTCGTTGTTCTCGCTGCCTAACTTCTTTTGAACGGCCTCTGACGATGGACTGGTTCGAACTCTTCACCACGGATGAAGATCGTGCTCGCGAGAGTGAAGAGGAAGATCAGGAGATCCGTTTGGCCGCTGTGGATCGGCCGACGGATTTGACCCCGTACATCAGGGAGTCCTTGCTCCTGAATCTGCCCTTTGCTCCGGTCTGTCAGGAAGATTGCAAGGGGCTGTGTCCAACATGCGGAACCAATTGGAACTATGAGACTTGCCAGTGTGACAATCGGGTTGTCGACCCGCGTTTGGCCAAACTGGAAGAACTCTTGAAGCGGGATGATTAATCCTCTATCCATGGAATGGTTGCCAGATAAGGGGGGTGAGAACATGGCAGTGCCTTTTCGACGGACATCCAAAACCCGTAAGCGCAAACGTCGGACCCACTTTAAATTGTCTGTTCCGGGTATGGTGAAATGCCCGCAATGTGGTGAACAAAAACTGTCCCATCGCATTTGCAAGGAATGCGGCTACTACAAGGGATCCGAAGTGGTTAACGACTGATTTTCCCGTTAGGGAGCGAAAGGACCTCGATAGCAGGTCCTTTTTTCGTCGCTAGATAGGGAATATTTTTCCACATAATGAGTGAGGTTACGAATAGCGGGCTTTTGGCGTCGGTAGAAACTTGATATTCAATAAGAGGTTGTCATCAGGATGGGGTTTCCGCTATACTGATTTAGTACTTGGTATTAGCATGTGGTTATAAAAGGTGGTGAGCCCCGGTTGTGCGTCTGTCAAAAAAAGAACGGCAGAAAAAATTGAGCCTTGCATGGGAAGCGGAGCCCTTTTTGACGGACGAAGAGATGGCACGCCGCTTACATGTCAGTATCCAAACCATTCGTCTCGACCGGATGGAACTGGGCATCCCGGAACTAAGAGATCGAATCAAGGATATGGCCGAAAACAATTTCGATCGGGTCCGATCCCTTCACCCTGAAGAAGTGATCGGGGAAGTGACGGAGCTGACACTGGACGACAGCGGCGTGTCCGTCTTAAAGATCAGGGAAGAGCACGTATTCGCCCGAAACGGAATCGCCCGGGGACACCATCTGTTTGCACAAGCGAATTCCCTAGCGATCGCCGTCGTTGACGCCGAAACAGCACTGACCGCCACAGCAGGCCTCCGCTTCGTCCGCCCGGTGCGGTTGGGAGAAAAATGTGTGGCACGAGCCCGTGTCACGCAAAAAAAAGGTAATCGCACCCAGTTGGATGTTCGAACGAGTGTCGGGGATGAGGTTGTATTTCAAGGAGTTTTCGATGTTCACCGCACAAAGGAGGACCAATAATGCGTATCGCTTTTGATGCCATGGGGGGCGATCATGCCCCCCAGGCCGTGATCGACGGGGTCCTTCAGGCAGCCAAAACATGGCCGGACACGGAATTTGTCCTCCTCGGGACCGAAGAGTCTGTCCGTCCGGTTCTGGAAGCAACGGGGATGGATAACGTGTCCATCCATCCGGTGACGGAATGGATCGAGGCCGCGGAAGAGCCCGTTCGGGCTGTCCGGCGGAAAAAGGATTCTTCCCTCGTGGTCGGATGCCAGATGGTGAAAGAAGGGGCAGCGGATGCCTTTATCAGTGCTGGGAACACAGGCGCTCTCATGGCGGCTGGTCTCTTGATCACCGGGCGCATTCAGGGGATTGATCGTCCTGCTCTTGCCCCGGTTTTTCCAACCGTGACAGGGAAAGGGATGTTGGTCTTAGATGTAGGGGCCAATCCCGACGCCAAGGCCGAACACCTGAAACAGTACGCCCTGATGGGCAGTATTTTCGCAGAGAAGGTCTTGGAATACGACACACCACGGGTAGGTCTTCTCAATATCGGGACAGAAGAGGGAAAAGGGACTTCTTTAACAAAAGAAGCTTATAGGATGATCCAAGAACTACCCGTCCATTTTTCCGGAAACGTGGAAGCGCGGGATGTTCTAAACGGGGTATGCGACGTGCTCGTTTGCGACGGTTTCTCCGGCAATATCTTGCTAAAGAACACCGAAGGCGTGGCCAAAACCTTCTTTGACCGTTTGAAACAAGAGTTTACCCGGACGTTCATCAATAAATTGGCCGCGGCGGTCTTGAAGCCCGGCTTGAAACGTTTCGCTTCCAGCATGGATTATAAGGAACACGGAGGCGCTCCGCTTTTAGGCTTGGTCAGACCGGTGATCAAAGCCCATGGGTCCTCCGATGCACGAGCGGTTTTCAATGCCGTCCGGCAGGCGCGCCTCTTCGTGGATCGGGGCGTTATCAAACGGATTTCCGAGGAATTAGAGAGGGGATGAGGACCGATGGGATCGGTTGGCATCATCGGAACGGGCGCCTACCTGCCTGAGAAAGTTCTAACCAACGCGGATTTGGAGAAAATAGTAGATACCAATGATGAATGGATCGTCACCCGCACAGGGATTCGGGAACGGAGAATCGCCTCCGAGGAGCAGGCCTCCTCGGACCTGGCTGTGGAATCCGCCCGCAGGGCGTTGGAGGCTGCGAATCTATCAGCCGATCAGTTGGATTTAATCATTGTGGCAACCGTTACGCCGGACATGTCCTTTCCTGCGACGGCCTGCCTGGTGCAGGACGCGCTGGGGGCAAAAAAGGCAGCTACGTTCGATCTTTCAGCCGCCTGCACCGGCTTCATTTACGGGGTGAGTGTTGCCTCCCAGTTCATCCAGAACGGAATCTATCGGCACGCCCTTGTAGTCGGGGTAGACTGTCTATCCCGGATCACTGATTTCACGGACCGTAACACCTGCGTACTCTTCGGGGACGGAGCGGGGGCAGCGGTCCTCGGGCCGGTGGATGAGGGAGAAGGATTCCTCTCTTTTGAACTGGGTGGGGATGGGTCCGGTGGACATCTGTTAAAACAGCCTGCCGGAGGCTCTCGGCTGCCGGCGACAAAAGAGACCGTGGAGCAAAAACTTCACACTATGACGATGAATGGCCGGGAAGTGTTTAAGTTCGCTGTCCGTGTCCTAGGGGTTTCGGCGGAGGAAGCACTCCGCAAAGCGGGGCTTTCCAAGGAGGATATCGACTACCTCATCCCCCATCAGGCCAACGTTCGCATTATCGAAGCGGCGGTGGAACGATTGGGCATTTCCCAGGATAAAGTAGTGGTGAATCTGGACCGCTATGGCAATATGTCCTCGGCTTCGGTCCCGGTCGCCCTAGATGAAGCTGTTCGGGAAGGCCGGATCCACAAAGGAGATACGCTGGTTCTCGTCGGTTTCGGTGGAGGGATGACCTGGGGAGCAACCGTCCTCAAGTGGACGATGGACACGTAAGGTTCCGGTCGCTTGACCGGGTTACATAGAGGGGGGAAGAGACTTGGGCAAGATTGCGTTTCTATTTCCAGGACAGGGGTCGCAAGCGGTTGGGATGGGGAGTTCCCTGTGCGATGCTGACTCACGTTCCCGGGAATGCTTTGCAGAAGCGGATAGGATTCTCGGCTACTCCCTATCGAAGCTGTGCTTCGAAGGACCCGAAGATGAACTGCGCCTGACAGCCAATGCCCAACCTGCTTTGCTGACGGCTAGTGTTGCGCTGCTGCCTCTCTTTGAAGAAGCGGGTATCCGGCCGGATTTTGTCGCTGGTCACAGCCTGGGTGAATACTCAGCTTTGGTGGCGGCAGGGGCGATGAGCTTTTCCGACGCCCTTCGCACCGTGCGTCAGCGTGGGTTACTGATGGAAGAGGCGGTGCCCGCAGGCCAAGGGGCGATGTCTGCCGTCCTCGGGTTGGGCAGGGAAGCCGTCGAGACGGCCTGCCGGGAGGTTTCCGGCGCTGGCGGGGGTGCCGTGGAACCGGCCAACTACAATTGCCCGGGCCAATTGGTCATATCCGGGGAGAAAAGAGCAGTGGAAGCTGCCGGTGAGAAATGTAAGGAAGCAGGTGCCCGGCGTGTGGTTTCCCTGCCGGTGAGTGGTCCCTTCCACTCCAGCCTGATGAAACCGGCGGCAGACCGTATGGAAGAGGTTTTGAAGGAGTTTGAGGTGAGTGATGCCCAAATTCCGGTGGTGGCAAATGTCTCGGCTACGCCTCAGCAGGAAGCGGAAAAAATCCGTCGTTCCCTGGTGGAGCAGGTGTCTTCCCCAGTTCTATGGGAAGACAGCATGCGCTGGATGGTGAACGAGGGGGTCGACACCTTCATCGAAATCGGCTCCGGCAATGTTCTGACCGGCCTGGTCCGCAAAGTCGAGCGGAGAGTGACGGCTCTTTCTGTCCAAGATAAGGACTCGTTCCAAAAAGTGTTGGATAAACTGGCCTAACAGAGGAGGATCTTTCATGCTGAACGGAAAGGTCGCGATCGTAACCGGCGGTTCCCGTGGCATCGGACGGGCGGTCTCCCTTGCCCTTGCGAAAGCGGGAGCGGATGTAGCGATTATTTATGCGGGTAACAAGGAGGCAGCCGAGGATACCGCCTCTGCCGTCCGGGATGAAGGGCAGAAGGCCTTGGTGATCCGGGCGGACATCTCTCAGGCGGCGGATGTCGATGCTGCGGTTAAAGAAGTGGTATCCGAGTTCGGTCGGGTCGACATCCTGGTCAACAATGCCGGTATTACCCGGGACAATCTGATACTCCGAATGAAGGAAGAGGATTGGGACCAGGTCCTAAATACCAACTTGAAAGGCGTCTTCTTCTGTACGAAGGCGGTCACCCGCCCGATGATGAAGCAACGGGGCGGTCGCATCATTAACGTCAGTTCTGTGGTCGGCCTCGTCGGCAATCCGGGACAAGCCAACTATACGGCGGCGAAAGCCGGGGTGCTGGGTCTTACCAAAACGACGGCTAAGGAATTGGCCAGCCGCGGAATTACCGTCAATGCCGTGGCCCCTGGCTTTATCGAAACGGATATGACGGCAGAGTTGGGTGAGGACGTAAGGGAAGGTATGACGAGCCAAATCCCCCTCGCCCGGCTTGGAAAGCCCGAAGATATCGCTCATGTGGTTGTCTTCCTCGCTTCCGATCAGGCGGGTTACATCACGGGTCAAACCCTCAACGTAGACGGCGGCATGGTAACCGCATAACTACCTGATTTGATGGGATATGCTTGCTCGATTTTTCAACATACATCCCGTATAATACGAAAGGGAGGTGAAGGAAATGGCCGATACGCTAAACCGCGTGCAACGCATTGTCGTGGATCGTCTGGGTGTGGATGCCGCCGAGGTGACTCCTGAAGCCGCAATTAAAGACGACCTGGGAGCGGATTCCCTGGACGTGATGGATCTCATCCTCGAGCTGGAAGACGAGTTTAACCTGGAGATCTCCGATGAACAAGCCGAAAAAATTAATACGGTAGGGGATATCGTTTCTTATATCGATTCCCGCTCCTGAGAGAGGAAGCGAAGTCCCGTTTGATGAACGGGACTTGTCTTCTCTTTCAAGGAATATTCCTCCCATCTTGTTTTGAATAAAGGCGGTGAAGCAAATGGCGAAACGGGTTGTGATTACCGGTATGGGGTTGATTTCTCCTATCGGCAGCGATATCCCCACGTTTTGGGACAACCTGGTCTCCGGTCAATCCGGGATTGGCCCTGTCACCCGGTTCGACACCAGCGACTACCCGACAAAGATCGCTGCGGAAGTGAATGATTTCGACCCGCAGGATTATATGGATAAAAAAGAAGCTCGGCGCATGGACCGCTTTGTCCAATTTGCCGTAGCTGCATCGAAAAAAGCCATCGATCATGCTGGTATTGACCTTAACGGTATGGATCCGGATCGAATCGGCGTCTATATCGGTTCCGGTATTGGTGGCTTAACCACCTGGGAAGAAGAACACCGGAAACTGATTGAGAAGGGTCCGCGGCGTGTCAGCCCCTTCTTCATCCCGATGATGATCGCCAACATGGCGGCGGGCCAAGTCTCCATCTCCCTTGGGGCCAAAGGGCCCAGCAGTGCAGCTATCTCCGCATGCGCTACCGGTACTCACTCGATCGGGGATGCGACCAAAATTCTCGAGCGGGGCGAAGCTGATGTGATGATCGCCGGGGGTACCGAGGCGACGATTACACCGATGGCTTTTGCCGGTTTCTGTTCAGCGAAAGCGATGTCCACCCGCAACGAAGAGCCAGAGAAGGCGAGCCGTCCCTTTGACAAGGAACGGGACGGGTTCGTCATGGGAGAGGGATCCGGCATCCTCGTCTTGGAAACTCTGGACCATGCTCTGGAGCGAGGGGCTAACATCATCGCCGAAGTGGTAGGGTACGGTATGACTGGCGATGCTCACCATCTGACGGCTCCGGCCCCTGAAGGAGAAGGTGCCGCCCGTTCGATGAAACGAGCCCTAGCGAGCGCGGGCTTGCAGCCGGAAGATATCGGGTATATTAATGCCCATGGAACCTCCACGGATCTGAACGACAAGTTTGAAACGATGGCTATCAAGGCAACCTTTGGTGACCATGCATACAAGCTGGCGGTCAGTTCCAGTAAGTCGATGTTTGGCCACATGTTGGGTGCCGCTGGCGGGGTGGAAGCGATCGTCACCGCCCTCGCTCTGAAAGAAGGCATCCTGCCCCCGACGATCAATTATGAGCACCCGGATCCCGAGTGTGACTTGGACTACGTTCCTAATGAGGCACGGAAAGCCAACGTGCGGGCAGCGCTGTCCAACTCCCTCGGCTTCGGGGG
The DNA here is from genome assembly GCF_042650125.1 of Salinithrix halophila. Taxonomy (NCBI): domain Bacteria; kingdom Bacillati; phylum Bacillota; class Bacilli; order Caryophanales; family Thermoactinomycetaceae; genus Salinithrix; species Salinithrix halophila. Next base: position 22,806 of record NZ_JBHSAP010000009.1, on the reverse strand, counting down.
GCACAACGCGACGATCGTACTGAAAGCCTACGACGAAGCGTAATTATTGCAGGTGGTGATCAGGAGATGAACCTGGCCGAACTGGGACAGACCATCGGCCTGTCTCTCCAGGACGAAGAGCTGTTTTTGCAGGCGTTCACCCATACCTCTTTTGCCCATGAGCGGAAAGGGGAAAAACTCCAACAAGATAATGAACGGCTGGAGTTCCTGGGTGATGCGGTGCTGGAATTGACAGTGTCGGAACACCTGTACCACCGGTTTCCCGCTTTACATGAGGGGGATTTGACCCGGATGCGCGCTCGGGTTGTCTGCGAGCCTTCCCTGGCTTCCTTTGCCCGAGATCTGGGTTTCGGCAACCATGTCCGGTTGGGCAAGGGAGAGGAGATGACCGGGGGCCGCAATCGACCAGCCCTTCTCGCGGATGTCTTCGAGGCCTTTATCGGTGCCCTTTACCTGGAGAAAGGCCTGAACGGCGTCAAGGCCTTTATGAAGTCCGCTATCTTTCCCCGCATTGATGATCAATGGCTTACACAGGCAACCGATGCGAAGAGTCAGTTGCAGGAAGCGGTTCAACAAGAACATCTCGGCTCCCTGGAATACCAAATCGTCGATGTCCAGGGCCCGGCACACGACCGGCAGTTCGTCGCCGAGGTCTGGCTGGCGGGCAAAAGGCTCGGTTCGGGGATGGGGCGCTCCAAAAAAGAAGCGGAACAGCGGGCGGCTGCGGAAGGCTTGAAGCGGTTCCGGATCAAAGGTTGACAACGAACCACCGGCTACGATGACCGGTGGTTCGTTGTTTTTTTGTGCGGAGAGTGAAACTGGAAGGGTCTTGAAACGTAAAAGGTAAAAGAAGGGTTGGGAAGGACAGTTGATGGAAAGGGGGATGTCCATGAATGCCTTGCAATTTCTACCGCTTATGGTGATGGGCCTCTTTTATGGTGGCCTGTTTCTCTTCGGTGTGATCGTTAGCTGGCGATTGATGAAGGCTCACGAAAAGCTGGCCCAGTCGGTAAGCGATTTGTCCGAGCGCTTGGGGTTGGAGCAGAAAAAAGACATGTGAGGGAGGTTGGCTATTTTATATGGTACAGTTCAATTGGCTTACGATGATTTTCCAATTTGTCACATTTCTAGTGCCCTTGACAGCCGCTATTTTTGTCGGGGTGGTTTTTTGGCGGCTGATGAAAGCCCATGAAAAGTTGTCTCGGTCCATGGAGGTGTTGGCAGGTCAAAGAGCTGGCAGTGGGGAGGGAAACAGGGAGTCCGTGAAGAAAGAGGAAAAACAATAGAGCCCCCAGCATCGAACCCGGTATCCAGCTCATGGAGGAGAGTGAACCCATGGTTACCGTCACCTTTGACGATTTTGCAAAAATCGAGATTCGTACCGGAAAGGTGGTAAGGGTGGAGCCCTTTCCCAAAGCACGAAAGCCCGCCTACAAGCTGTGGATCGATTTCGGGAAGGAAGGGGGCATGAAAAAGTCCAGCGCCCAGATCACCGACCGCTATACGCCGGAAGAATTAGAAGGCCGTCAGGTGTTAGCGGTGACCAACTTTCCGCCGCGTCAAGTGGCCGATTTTATGTCGGAGGTCTTGGTCCTGGGGAATGTGCTGGAAGACGGTTCCGTTTCCCTGCTTCGCCCGGATCACGAGGTGCCTTTGGGCACCCGGGTATGGTGACGAAATTTATCATCCCGGCACCGGAGAAAGCCTTAATCCGGTGCCGTTTCTCATGGTAGAATAAGTACCTGAAGCCGCAGGAACCGGCTTCAGGAGCTTGTCAGACAATGAAAAACGGCTATGAGCCGAAAACAAGATGAATTTTATAGGAAAGGAGGGGGACGCATTGCATCTGAAAAGACTGGATATGATCGGGTTTAAATCCTTTGCCAACCGGACGGAACTGGAGTTTGTCCCCGGAGTGACAGCAGTGGTCGGCCCCAACGGGAGCGGCAAGTCCAACGTTACCGATGGAATGCGCTGGGTACTGGGGGAACAAAGTGCCAAGTCCTTGCGGGGGGCGTCCATGCAGGATGTGATTTTCTCCGGAAGTGACACCCGGAAACCTGTCGGGTATTGCGAAGTCGCCATCACCTTCGATAATACCGACCAAAAACTGAACTTGGATTATTCTGAAGTGACCGTCACCCGCAGGGTCTACCGTTCCGGTGACAGTGAATACTTCATCAACAAGCAGGGCTGCCGTCTACGGGACATCACCGAACTGTTCATGGACACCGGGATCGGCAAGGAAGCCTACTCGATGATCGGACAGGGACGCATCGATGAGATCCTCTCTACGAAATCGGAGGACCGACGGGCTATTTTCGAGGAAGCGGCTGGGATCGTCAAGTATAAATCCCGCAAACGGGAAGCGGAGAAAAAGTTGGAGACCACCGAGCAGAATCTCTCCCGTATTCAGGACCTGGTGAGCGAGCTGGAAAGCCAAGTGGAACCTCTCGCCGAACAGGCGGAGAAAGCCAAACGGTACAAAGAGCTAAAGGCGGAGCTTACCCAGGCGGAGATTGGCTTGTACGTACATAAGATTGAAACCCTGCACCAAAATTGGCAAGAAGCCAATCAAAAGCTAGGTTCTTTGAACGAAAAGCAAGCGGAATGGACGGCTGACGTCTCCGGTCGGGAAGCAGAATTGGAAAAACTGCGCTGGGAGATCGGCCAGAAAGAAAAACAGGTGGAAACCCTGCAGGGAGAACTCCTTCAGGTGAGTGAAGAATTGGAGAAGGTCGAGGGGCAGCGGGAAGTGCTTCTGGAGCGCTCACGCAACCGGGCCGTCTCCATTGAAGAGCTGAAAGAGCGTATCCAGGCCTTAACCGGGGAAATCGAGGAGCGGGAAGCCGAATGGCTACACCAGAAAGAGCGCCTGGCGAAAAAGGAAGCACAGCTGGTTGAGGTAGAGGCCAAGCTAAAAGAGGCCCAGGAGAAGCTGGCCGCTTCTGGGAATACCGCCGTCCTCGATCTGGATGAGTTAAAACAGCGTCTCTCCGCCTTGCTCCAAGAACGTACCCGGCTGGAAAGTGAGCAGGGTTACCTAGAAGAGCAGGGAGCTCAGACAAAAGAAGCCAGGGAAAAGGTTGTCGCCCAGGAAGCGTTGGAAAAGCAGGCGGACAAGGAACTCGCAGATCGGAAAGAATGGCTGGACAGGGAGCTGGCCGAGGTAGATGCTGCCCTGGAGTCTTGCGCCGAGCAGTTTCGGGAGTTGGGCAAGGAACGGCAACAGCTGGATCCAGCCATCCAGGAGGCCGCCAAGATCTTACGGCAGGCGGAGCAAAAGCTGGATGGTTTCCACTCTCGCCGGGAGATCGTCAAAGATATGGAGGCCGAACACGCTGGCTTTTTCCAGGGAGTGAAGGAAATTCTAAAAGCTCGGGACCGCGGGGCCAAGGAGCTTTCCGGCATCTTTGGCGCTGTTGCCCAGTTGATCCAGGTCCCCGCTGAATATGAAGCGGCGATTGAGACCGCCCTGGGAGGTGCCATGCAACATTTGGTGGTGGAGGATGAGGAGACGGGCCGCGCTGGCATCCGTTTCCTCAAAGAACGCCGGGCCGGACGGGCTACCTTCCTTCCTCTGAATGTGATTCAGGGACGCTTCTTCCCCTCCCATGAGAAGGGCAACCTGGAGGAGGTCCCCGGGTTTGTCGGTATGGCTGCCGATCTGGTCAAATGTGAACAACCTTACCGCAAGGTAGTGCTGAATCTCCTCGGACAGGTAGTGGTCGCCCGTACCTTGGAAGACGCCAATCTCATCGCCCGCCGGATCGGGTACCGATACCGAATTGTAACCCTGGACGGGGATGTGGTGAACCCCGGCGGTTCCATGTCCGGGGGAAGTCAGCAGAAATCGAAGGCTAACCTTCTCGGTCGGTCTCGCCAGGTGGAGGAACTGGAGAAGCAGATCGAAGCCGCAAAAGCGGAATGGCAGGCTGCGAAGGAAGAGCACGATGAACTTCTCACCCGGCGAAAAGAACTGGAAGAGAGCCTGGAAGATCTGCGTGAGGAAGGAGAGGAATTGCGTCTTACCCAGCAGGAGTTGAAAGGAAGCGAACGGGAGTGGACCGTAGAGAGCCGCAACCACGACGGTCAAAAGAAAAAGACTGCCGCAGAGCGAGCCCGACTTGACAAGGAAGTGGATCGGATCCGCATCCAAAGGGAAGAATTGGAACGTAAAATCACGGCGTCGGAGGAAGAAGAGGCCCGTCTTAAAAAAGCGATCCACGCTTCCCAGGAACGGGTGGCCCAGCACGCTTCGGAGAAAGATGCCGCTAATAAGGAGATCACCGACTGGCGGATCAGCGCTGCCCGTCTTCATCAGGAACGAGAGTATCTGGCCGCCGATTGTGAACGCCTGGGCCGGGAAAAGGAGAAGGCGGAAAAGGAAGCCGAAGAATCCAGAGACCGTCTTGCCCGCCTAGAGGCCGGTGAAGAGGATCAATCCGAGGAAGCGCGAACGCTGGAAGGAAAGGCGGAGGACCTCCGGGAGCAGAAAGAATCGACCTTTGAAGCCCTCACTGCCGCCAAAGAGGAACGGGATCGCCTCCACAGTGACCGGGGAGAAAAGGAATCCGAACTGAAAAAATCCCAACAGGGAATGCGCAAACATGAAGAGGAACTTCATCAGCAAGAGGTTCGGGCGAACCGGTTGGATGTGGAACTCAATCACCAACTGGAAAAGTTGGCCGAGGAATACGAGATTTCTTACGAACTGGCGAAAGATCGTTACCCCCAGCCGGAGGATCCCAAGCAGGCGGAGAGAGAAGTCCGTTCTTTGCGTGGCAAGATCGCAGCTCTCGGCGAGGTTAACCTGGGAGCGATCGAGGAGCATGGTCGGCTTTCCACCCGGTTTAATTTTCTGGCGGGACAACGGGATGATCTTCTGGAGGCAAAGGAGACGCTATTTCAAGTGATCCGGGATATCGAAGGGGAGATGTCCACCCGTTTTTCCCAGACCTTTGAGGCAATCCGGGTGGAATTTACCGATGTGTTCGCCAAAATGTTCGGCGGCGGACGAGCGGATCTTCGTCTGACCGAACCGGAGAACCTACTGGAAACAGGGATTGAAATCATCGCCCAGCCGCCAGGGAAAAAACCCCAAAGTCTCGGCCTTCTCTCAGGAGGAGAACGGGCATTGGCCGCTATTGCGCTCCTATTTGCCGTTCTTCGGTACAAGCCGGTTCCCTTCTGCGTGTTGGATGAAGTGGATGCTGCCCTGGACGAGGCCAACCTCTCCCGGTTTACCCGGTATCTCCGGGAGTTCTCCCAAAAAACGCAATTCATCATTATCACCCACCGCAAACGAACGATGGAAGGGGCGGATGTGATGTACGGGGTGACGATGGAAGAAGCCGGTGTCTCCAAGATCGTTTCCGTCAAGTTGGAAGAGTTCGACGGGGATAAAGAAGTAGCGGCTGCCATGGAATAAGGAGGAGAGCGGATGAATTTTTTCAAACGGTTGAAAGAGAGTGTATCCAAAACGACGGAATCCGTCACGCAGAAGTTCAAATCGGGGCTGGAGAAGACCAGCAGTTCCCTGGCTGGGGCGATGGACAGCGTCTTTTCTCGCAGCAAGATCGACGAAGAGATGTATGAGGAATTGGAGGATGTCCTGATCGGAGCTGATGTCGGAGTCAATACGACGCTGGAGATTGTGGACCGCCTGCGGGGGGAAGTGAAGGAACGCCGCATCAAGGATCCGGCGGAGCTACAGCCCCTGATGTCGGAGATCCTTGCCGACATCCTGAAAGGGGAGGGAGACAGTTCCGATGCAGCGATGAATCTGCAGGAAAATGAATTGACCGTCGTTCTTATCGTCGGAGTGAACGGGGTGGGTAAAACGACCACCATCGGCAAGCTAGCTCACCATTATAAGGAACAAGGTAAAAAGGTGATCCTGGCTGCCGGAGATACCTTCCGTGCCGGGGCTATCGAGCAACTCCAGGTATGGGGGGACCGGGTCGGGGCCGATGTGATTCGGCATCAGGCAGGTTCCGACCCCGCTGCCGTTATCTTTGACGGCATTCAGGCCGCCAGAGCACGGGGGGCCGATGTCCTTTTTTGTGATACGGCTGGTCGCTTGCAGAACAAAGTGAATCTGATGCAGGAACTGAAAAAGGTGCACCGGGTAATCCAACGGGAAATCCCGGACGCTCCCCACGACACCCTGCTGGTTTTGGATGCCACCACCGGTCAGAATGCTCTGCAGCAGGCTAAGATTTTCAACGATGCCACCCGTCTCACCGGTATTGTCCTGACCAAGATGGACGGGACCGCCAAAGGAGGCATCGCCATTGCGATTCGCCGGGAGTTGGCTACCCCGGTCAAGTGGATCGGCCTTGGAGAGAAGATGGATGACCTCCAACCCTTCAACGGGGACCAATACGTTCACGCCCTCTTTGCCGAAATGATCGAAAGGGAAGAGGCGGCAGAGTAGATACGGAAAAACAGCCCAACAGCCCGTCTTTCTTTGTGAAAGACGGGCTGTTGTCGGTGTGGAGTTATTCAAAGGGTGAATGACAACGCAAAAACCTTGACACGAAACTCTGGGATTGATATGATGATCCTCGTGTAAAGGGCACCACCCTGACAGGTGATTCGAGGTGACCCCGGTTGTTGGATAAAACGACTCGTGTCAACCTTCTATATGATTTCTATGCACCACTGTTGACCGATAAACAACGAGCGCTCCTGGAATTCTATTTCCATGATGACTGGTCTCTGGGGGAAATTGCCGAGCATATCGGGATTTCACGCCAGGCTGTTTTTGAAGGCCTGAAACGGGCGCAGTCGGCCTTGGAAGAACGAGAGGGAGAGCTCGGGCTTCTCGACCGCCACCTGAGGCGGCGGAAGATTGCAGAGAAGATCATCGCTGAAACGGAAGGCGGCCCGCAAGGAGACACGGTGAAAGCGCTGGTTCAGGAGTTGTTGGAGCTGGATTGACGATGAACATGAGACGTGATGTGCTTGTGATTTGATCCTGGGATGCGGGGAGGCTGGCACCATGGCATTTGAAGGATTGTCCGAACGCCTGCAATCCGCGCTGCAGAAACTGCGCGGCAAAGGGAAAGTGAACGAGGCCGACGTGAAAGCCGCGATGCGGGAGGTACGTCTCGCTCTCCTGGAAGCAGATGTCAACTTCAAGGTGGTCAAGGAGTTCGTTTCCAAAGTGAGCGAACGAGCCGTCGGCCAAGAAGTTCTAAAGAGCCTCACTCCCGGTCAGCAGGTGATCAAGGTGGTTAATGAGGAGCTTACCCAGCTGATGGGTGGTTCCCAGGCAAAACTTTCTCTGACCTCCAAACCCTCTGTCATCATGATGGTAGGTTTGCAGGGGGCGGGGAAGACGACCACTGCCGGCAAATTGGCCCACTACCTGAGGAAGCAGAACAAGCAGCCACTCCTCGTTGCTGGCGATGTCTATCGACCGGCAGCCATCCGACAACTGGAGGTGCTGGGGGAACAGATCGACATCCCTGTCTTCTCTATGGGGGATCAAGAAAACCCTGTTACCATCGCGGAAAAAGGGATCGCCCACGGCAAAGAAGAGGGCCATGATGTGGTGATTGTCGATACCGCTGGCCGCCTTCACATCGATGAGACGATGATGGATGAGCTAAAGGCGATCCGACAGGAAGTTTCCCCAGACGAAGTGCTCCTCGTCGTCGATGCGATGACGGGTCAGGACGCTGTCAACGTAGCGGAAAACTTCAACCGGGAGATGGCTCTGACCGGGGTCGTCCTCACTAAGTTGGATGGGGATACCCGCGGCGGTGCGGCCCTCTCTGTCAGAGCGGTAACGGACTGTCCCGTAAAATTTGCTGGGATGGGCGAAAAAGTGGACGCCCTGGAACCTTTCCACCCTGAACGGATGGCTTCTCGAATCCTTGGGATGGGGGATGTACTCACCCTGATCGAGAAGGCGCAAGCCAATGTCGACCAGGAGAAGGCGAAGGACCTGGAGCGTAAGATGCGTACCCAGCAGTTCACCTTCGACGATTTCCTCGACCAGATGGACCAGGTCCGAAACATGGGTCCGCTGGATGAAATCCTCGGCATGATGCCGGGGGCGGGGCAGATGAAGGGCCTGAAAAATCTGCAGGTGGATGAGAAGCAACTGACCAAAGTAGAGGCCATCATCCGCTCGATGACCCCAGAGGAAAAACAGCATCCCGATATCATTAATGCCAGTCGACGCAGACGACTGGCTGCGGGAAGCGGCACCACGGTTCAGGACGTCAACCGGTTGATCAAGCAGTTTATGGACATGAAGAAGATGATGAAACAGTTCTCGTCCATGACCAAGGGCAAGAAGAAAAAGGGCATGGGACGGTTTAAATTCCCGTTTATGCCCTGAGGATTCGGTTTATCCTGTAGAGGAGGTGAAGTTTACGATGGCAGTGAAAATCCGCCTGAAGCGCATGGGTGCCAAGAAAGCTCCCTTCTACCGCGTGGTGGTAGCAGACGCTCGCGCACCCCGGGACGGTCGTTTTATCGAGGAAATCGGGTATTACAACCCGCTGACCCAACCGGCCCAGGTGAAAATCGATGAGGAGAAAGCGATGAAATGGCTCTCCGACGGCGCCCAGCCTTCCGATACGGTAAAGAACCTGTTCCGTAAAGAAGGCATTCTGAAGAAGATCCATGAAGCCAAGCATCAGAAATAAGTTCCCTGCCCGCCTGGCGGGCTTGGGGGGGAATCCCTTTGAAGGAACTGATTGAGTGTATCGCGAAATCCCTGGTTGAACATCCCGATCAGGTCCGTATCCGGGAGCGGGAAGAGGAAGGACGGATTGTATTCGTCCTCTCTGTCGCGCCGGAGGATATGGGAAAAGTGATCGGGAAGCAGGGACGCATCGCTAAAGCGTTACGAACGGTGGTCGGAGCTGCCGCAGTTCGGGAAGATAAGCGCGTCATGGTGGAGATCGTCTGAGCCGCGACGCTGGACGAAAGGAGGCCGGTCCATGGCTGAACCGGACTGGTTGACCGTCGGCCACATCGCCGGCACTCACGGGATCCGAGGCGAGGTCCGGGTCGTATCCCGTACCGATTTTCCTGAAGTCCGCTTCGCTCCCGGAACTGAACTCATGCTCAGCCATCCCCGTTTGGAGGGGATGGTCCCTCTGACGGTGGAAAGCTTCCGTCCCCATAAGCAAGGATTCCTGGTCAAATTCCGGGAATGGGCGGATATCAACGAAGCAGAGGGGTACAAGAGCGGTACGTTAATGGTGGAACGATCCAAAGCAGTGGACGAGGACGAAGCCTACTATCTCTTTGAAATCATCGGCTGTGAAGCCGTGACGACGGAGGGTGAGAAACTGGGTGCCATTGTTGACATCCTGCAACCCGGGGCGAATGATGTCTGGGTGGTTCGCCGACCGGGAGGCAAGGATCTCCTGCTCCCCTACATCGATGATGTCGTGAAAGATGTGGATGTAGAAGGGAAGCGCGTGGTGATCCAGTGGATGGAAGGGCTCGATTGATCGAGGTGAGACCGGATTGCGTTTTGATGTCTTGACACTCTTCCCGGAGATGTTTGAGGGGTTTCTCTCCTCCAGTATCATGAAGCGGGCTGTTGACCAGGGATTGATCGCACCATCATTTATCAATTTCCGGGAATACAGTACCGATAAACACCGAACGGTCGACGATACGCCGTACGGCGGCGGTGGGGGGATGGTTCTAAAACCGGAGCCCTTGTTCCGGGCGGTGGAGGAACTGACACATGGAGAGACCACTAAACCCCCGGTACTGATGATGAGCCCCCAGGGAATCCCTTTCACCCAGCGGAAAGCGGAAGAACTGGCCCGTCACTCCCATATCGTCCTTCTCTGCGGCCATTATGAAGGCTTTGATGAGCGGGTCCGTGAGCATTTGGTGGACGAGGAGATTTCCATCGGTGACTATGTGCTCACGGGGGGCGAGCTGCCTGCGATGGTGGTGATGGATAGCTTGAGCCGCCTGGTTCCTGGGGTACTCGGAAACGAATCATCGGCGGAGGCGGATTCCTTTTCGACAGGCCTTTTGGAATATCCCCAATATACCCGTCCCGCCGACTTCCGGGGCTGGAAGGTTCCGGACATCTTGCTCTCCGGCCACCATCGGATGATCGAGGATTGGCGTCGCAAACAGGCCTTGCGTCGGACATTCCTCCGTAGACGGGATCTCTTAGAGTCCGCTGACTTAACCGAAGAAGATCGTGCCTACCTCGCCGAGCTGAAAGCGGAGGATTCCTCTGAGGACTGACGGCGAAAGGGACGGCAAGTATAGCAGTCAATTGTTTTGCTTTCCGCCGTATGTTAAAATGGATCTTGTGCTTCATGAGCTAACGGATCCTGAAATGAACAATACAATCCTATCCGGAAAGGAGGGAAATTGCTATGAACCCGGTAGTACGTGAATTGGGCGAACAACAGCAGCGCAAGGATATCCCGCGCTTCCGCGCCGGTGATACGGTGAAGGTACACGTAAAGGTTGTGGAAGGCACCCGCGAACGGATCCAGGTCTTTGAAGGTGTGGTTATCCAACGTCGCGGAGGCGGAATCTCCGAAACCTTCACGGTACGGAAGATCTCCTATGGAGTGGGCGTGGAACGGACTTTCCCGCTGCATTCTCCTCGGCTCGAAAAAATCGAGGTGGCTCGCCGCGGTAAAGTTCGCCGCGCGAAGCTGTTCTACCTCCGCAACCGCCGCGGTAAGGCAGCCCGGATCAAAGAAATCCATTAACTTCCTAAAAGGGCTTGAATTCTCAAGCCCTTTTATGAGTTTTTGGAGATCTTCCGTATCGGGTAGGTAGGAGGGAGTTTTGACCTGATCGGTAGCGTTGGGAGGATGAGGTCAGAACTTTTCCCCGTATCTGGTATCGATAGACGGAAGCATGTATACTGGATGTACCAGGGCTGTATGCCTCATGGTCCCGACCCGGACGGGCTCTGTGCCGCCGGTTAGGGTGGTCTGGAGGAATGGGCGGCCGCTGGGGCCGTACACCGAATTCCCCGTATTCTTGGTGCGATCGCGACAGTCAGGAGGAGCTTCATGAGTGAGTTCACCCCCCGTTCCGCCAGGCACGGAAGACAGAGCCGGGGAAACGATGAAGCGTGGGAATGGGTACAGGCGCTTGCCATTGCTGTAGTGCTCGCTTTGATCATCCGCTATTTCGTCTTGTCGCCTTTCAGCGTCGCGGGCCCGTCGATGTTATCTACCTTGCACAACGGAGACAAGGTAATCGTCAATAAAATGATTTACTTGATCCGTGATCCTGAGCCTGGTGAAGTCATTGTTTTTCATGCCTCGGAAGATAAGGACTACATCAAGCGGGTCATCGCGTTGCCGGGTCAAACGGTATCTGCACAAAACAATGTGGTGCGGGTAGACGGTCGTAGTATCGAGGAGCCTTACATAGACGAAAGAAACCGGACAGCCGATTTTGGCCCGGTAAAAGTACCCAAAGACCATGTCTTCGTCCTGGGCGACAACCGTATGAACTCCAGCGACAGCCGTGAACTGGGGCCGATTCCCCTCGACCGGTTGGTGGGACGTGCGGATGTGATCTTCTGGCCTATGAACGATTTTTCTTTTTTGTGGTGAAAAGGTGATGACATGACAATCCAGTGGTTTCCCGGCCATATGGCCAAAGCCCGCCGTCAGGTGGAAGAGAAAATCAAGCAAGTGGATCTGGTCTATGAATTGCTGGATGCCCGGCTTCCGTTGTCCAGCCGTAACCCGATGATCGATGAACTAGTCGGGGAGAAGGCCCGGGTGATTTTGCTTACCAAGAGCGACCTCGCAGATCCCGAGGCGACGCGTCTTTGGAGCGACTATTTCCGTTCGGCCCAGGTAAAGGTGCTGCCGATTGACACCCTGTCGGGGACTGGCATCCAAAAGATTTCCTCGATCAGCCGGGATCTGATGAAAGATAAATTGGCTGCCCTGGAGAAAAAGGGGATCAAGCGCCAACGAATCCGTGCGATGGTGCTTGGGGTGCCTAACGTAGGCAAATCGGCCCTTATCAATCGGCTCGCCGGTCGCAGCATCGCCAAGACGGGAGATCGCCCGGGCGTGACCCGTGCTCAGCAGTGGATCAAGGTAGGCGACGGCACCGAGTTATTGGATACTCCCGGTATTCTATGGCCGAAATTTGAAGATAAGACTGTCGGCTTGCGTCTTGCAGCCAGCGGGGCCATCCGGGAGGAGATCCTCCCCGTAGACGAAATCGGTTTATATCTGCTCGGCTATCTGGGGGATCGCTACCCTGCCTCCCTCATCGACCGTTATAACATGGAGCTATCGGATGGAGCAGATGGTCTCACTCTGTTGGAAGAGGTGGGAAGGCGGCGCGGTTGTATGCGCAAGGGCGGCGAAGTCGATTACGAGAAGGCGGCGGACATCGTGGTGAAGGATCTTCGTTCCGGACGCTTGGGACGGATTTCCCTCGAATTCCCGTCTGATTGGGAGAAGGGAGAAGAAGCGAATGAAAGTACAGGGGACGGTCCGCGAAATTGAGGCCCGCCTCAACAGCGATAGCGAAATCGATCCGGGTTGGATCGATCAGTTGCTCGCTGATCCGCGGGCCGGCGTACAGAAGCTGGCCCGCTCTTTTTTACGCAGACAGGAAAAAATTCGCTCTGAACAGGAACGGGTCGAGCGGATGTGGCAGTTTGAACATACATATCGACAACAGGGATACCGGCTGATCGCCGGGCTGGATGAAGCGGGTAGAGGCCCTCTGGCCGGTCCGGTTACAGCTGCGGCGGTCATCCTTCCTGAAGATTTTGACGCAATCGGCCTTAACGACTCAAAAAAACTGACCCGTGAGGAACGACAGGCACTTCGAACCCGGATTGAGGGAGGAGCCTTGGCCGTTGGCATCGGGATCGTGGATAACCAAACCATCGATGAGATTAATATCCTCCAGGCAACCTTCGAAGCGATGCGTCGAGCCCTTGATGAACTGGTGCCAAAGCCGGATATGCTTCTCCTGGATGCGGTGAAACTACCAGGAGTAAAACTGCCCCAACACGGTATCGTGAAGGGAGATGCCCTCAGTCATTCCATCGCGGCGGCTTCCATTATCGCCAAAACGGTTCGGGATGAGTGGATGCGCCAGGCAGCGGAGGAATATCCGCAATACGGGTTTGACCGCCACTTGGGCTACGGAACGCCAGAACACCTGGAAGCCCTGGACAAATGGGGGCTTTGTCCACTGCATCGGAGGAGCTTCGCGCCTGTTGAGGAACGGGCGCACCGGCGTGGAATGATCGGATAAAGGGGGAGGTGCGGAATGGATGGGCGGAGGAAAACGGGCACTCTCGGGGAGGCTGCGGCTCGGCGCTATCTGGAGGAGAAGGGCTGGCTGATCCGAGAGACCAACTGGCGGACCCGTCTTGGCGAGCTGGACATTATCGCCGACCAGAAGGGGAGTATCGTGATCGTCGAGGTGCGAACCACCCGGGGGACCCGCTTTGGTTATGGCTTTCAGTCCGTCGATGGGAAGAAGCAGCAAAAGGTGCGCCGCCTGGCGTTGCAATATGTAAAGAGCCACCGCCTGGAGAATCGTCCCCTCCGGATCGATGTCATTTCCGTCCTACTTGCCCCTTCCGGAGAGGTGGAGCGCCTCGATCATCTGGAAGGTGCATTTTGAGTCGACACGCCGTCAGGCGTGTTTTTTTGCGGGAGAAAAGAAAAAAGGACGTTCTACGGAACGTCCTTTTTTTATCACACAGCTTCTAGATGGGTATTCAATAACTCCTGATAAAGCTCCTCCCCGCCGATATGAACCCGGAAGGAAACCTGTTCTGTGCCCTTGATCTGCCATTGGTGTAATTGCTGAAAGACGAGGTAGATGCTTTTTTTCACCTCAATATGGGGATACAGTTTTAGATCGACGAACAGGCTGTAGAGATTGGGCTTGACAACCTGGTGGGAATTCACTTTCATTGTGTCGAAGGTCTCTTCTAATCCATTGAGAATATAGGAGAGCCATTCCGGTCGTTTCGCTTTTTCGTCTAGAAAGTGAATCGTAAAACCCATCATCGGATAACGGTGGATGTCTGCTTCGGTATAAGAGGTTTTCCCCTGGTTACCAGCATCATAAAGGAAAAATTCAATATGTATTTTGCATGGTGCCGACTCTGCATGAGTGTTCTGGATTTTTTGTTTCAGGCGAAGCTCGTTGTTTTCCCTCTTCAGCCGGTCGATTTCTTTATGTAAACTTTCCGCATCATCCGGATCCATGGGTTCTGTCGTTGCATCGAAAAAGCGTTTGATTTTTGACCACATCCGAACTTCCCCCTTAAAGGCCTTCTCCTTCTATCCATAATTATACTTGAACAAGGGCATCTGAAAAAGAAGGTTTCCCGGAAAGATCCTCTCTCAAACCCAGATACGAGTTGAAAGTGTCGATTTTTAATGGTGGTCGGCAGGTGCAGGCAGAGGGAAAGGTGTTTACCCTTCAGTGGCAAGAGGGAAAATCTTTTTATAGAGAAAACGTGGAGGAGGGTCTGGGATGAATTGCTATACGATTACACCTAACAAAGATGCTACTGGTTGGTTTGTAAAAATCGAGAATACGGCACCCGCCGAGCTGTATACCCAAAAGGATGCGGCGATTGAGGCCGGGATCGATCTAGCGAAAACCCATGCACCTAGCAAACTCGTTATTCTCGATAAGAACCATCAAGAAGAGGAAGTGCGGAAGTTCCAACAACGGTCTCCGTCCTAGTAGTCGCCTTTTAGCTATAAACTTAGAAGAGGAGAATCCGGCGTCCAATCACGCAAATGGGATTCTCCTCTTTTGCTTGGATCACCGGTTGTCATTCTCGGATAGGAAGTTCCGATGGTCAGAGGGTGACGAATAAAAGGGAGATTTGTCCGGAATATCGAAAGAGTAAGGGATGTAAACTTTCTGAATAGACGGATAGACAGGAGGGGACGGGGATGAACCGGCAGGTTTTGAAAGAGTTTTTTAAGCAGCGTGATGTTATCGTGATGCTGTTCCTCTTGATCGCAGGTCTGGCAGCGATATCGCCTCATTTGGCGAGTTGGGCCGTCTGGGTGGCGATTGGAGGGGGAATGCTGGGTTATGCCGTTAGTGAATACATGATTCATCGTTTTTTCTTCCATCTGAAGCCGCCTTCCAACCCGCATTTTCATCGCTTACTAAAGCGCCTTCATTATGATCACCATGCAGAGCCGGACAACGGAGAGCTTTTGTTCCTCCCGGTTTGGTACAGTTTGCCCCTCATTGCAGTCGTGGGAGGCATCGCCTTCGGAGTGACCGGCCAATGGGTGTTGACGCTCGCTTTCACCGTAGGTGTGATCATCTATCTATTAGGTTATGAATGGATGCACTTGGTTGCCCATCGACCCGTCAAGCCGATCACTCCTTGGGGGCGGTATATGAAACGGGTTCACCTTTGGCATCACTACAAAAATGAAAACTATTGGTACGGCGTAACCAACCCCCTGCTGGATAAAGCGTTGGGGACCTATCTCGATGAAAAAGAAGCGGAACGAAGCACGACAGTGAAGAATTTGGAGGGACGAAAGGCGTCACCGCGTTAGATCGTCCATGGAAACCCATGCTCCGGAAGGGGCTATTTTTTTCGTTAAAAAATGTCGAGTCACGGCAAGAATATTAGGCTTTCATGTCGAAAGAAAAGGGGAGAGAAAAAAGAGAAAGAGGAGAGACCTTGAAACACATTTGGTTATCGGTGATTTTAGCTGCAACTACTCTAACGCTCCCTTTTTGGCAAGAAAAGGAGGAGGGGTTGCTGGCGATTTCCCCGGGAAATGAGAAGCCCACGGAGGCTGAGAAGTCGGCTCAACAGGTGTCATCCCTTCGAGAGGACGCCAATCCCAAATCCAGTCCGGATTCTCCGAATGCTTCCCTTGAAGAACCTTCCCAGAAAAAGCCTCGTTCCGTCCCTTCCGATAGAGAGGGGAAAGATAAGGATTCTACTGTCTCGTCTGATATAAAGACCAGGAAGCAGGGCGATTCTTCCGTCGATGCGAGGAGGGAAGAAAAAAAACCCAAGTCGATCCCCGCTGATCAAATTGTTCTTCAGGGTCAGGGCGGATCAAAAACCGCGGCTCTCACCTTCGATGACGGACCCGATGCCCGCTATACGGGAGAGGTGCTAGATCTATTGCGAGAAGAGGGTGTGAAGGCGACCTTTTTTGTTGTGGGTCAAGAAGTACGCCAGCATCCCGACGTTTTACGCAGAATCGATCGGGAAGGGCACAAGATTGGCAATCATACCTGGAGCCATCCATTCCTCCCGAAACTAACCGATACAAAGGTGCAGGAGGAATTAGATAAGACGGATCGGGAAGTGGCTCGCCTCACCGGTCGACGGATGACCCTGATGCGTCCACCCTACGGGGCCTATCAAGGAGTGGAGAAGGCGATTCTGTCCCGGTCCTATCGGATTATCAATTGGAGCGTTGATTCCCTTGATTGGCGTAAGGGGCGCGGAGCCACCGTGATCGAGCAGCACGTGACGAATGCCGTTCGCCCTGGAGCCATTATCCTTCACCATTCCGGTGGCGGGGATCGTTCCGCTACAGTGAAGGCGGTGAAAAAGGAAATCCGGTATTTGAAAAAGAAAGGATACCGCTTGGTTACCGTGGATGAAATGCTGGGCATACCCGCCTACCGGGAAGCGAATTCTCACTAAATGATTTTGCTTCCCATGCTCTTCTCCTACCCCGTTCTCTGAACGGGGTTTTAACGTATCGGGACGGTTTTACGTCGGGGGTAACAGGTTAACGCGCAGTGCTGTCCTCGAATGAAAAAGATCCACGAACCAGGGGTAGCAGCGTAGGTGATCATACTTCAGTAAAGCCGAGCACTAATACCCATGGGCCGATCACCCCGAAGGCAACGCCCCCCCAATCGCAATCAAGGACATGCTGTACCAAGTCGGGAGGCGTTGTCTGGTTCTGCATGGGAATCATAATGAAGGCGTTTGAATTGAAAATGCGGGTTGAAGGCAGCTTTAGATGGAAGGAAAAACAAGGATAGCTCCAATTCAAAGGGCATAAGAAATCCCCTTCAAGGAGAGTGTAACTTCTTTACACTGTTTACCTAAAGGGGATAATACCAATGTATTACAGGTCCTTTAATAAACCCTATATGTTTTTCACTCGTAGCTGGAATGCCCGCATCTTATTTCAGCTCTTCCTTCTTTTTCTTGTCATCTCCGTTTGGCACAAGTGAGATGAAATATTTATCTTTACTCAATCCATTCATGGAAAAATACAGGGGTTTTTTCCCATTCTCTTGATGAACTAGACTTGTCCCATCCTCCCCCTGTTCCAACGTCCATAGACTACCAGGTTTGTCCTTTTGGTCTTCTCCAACCCTTCTAATTTCGGAGCCCTCTTTAGCTACGTCATCTGTATTCAAATAGGGCTTGTCTTTGTACTTAGGAGCTTCAAATCGAATACGAACTTTATCTCCTAATTCAACATTTCCATTCTTGTCGGTAGTAGATTCGATTTTCACTGATGCTAAATCCTTGGATACCTCTTCAACTTTGTCGCTAACTTTTTTGCTTTCAGGCCAAATTTTACTACCACCCCATCCAATGGGATTATACTCTTCTGGTATAATAAACCCAAGAGGTCCATGTAAGAATAATGTTCGCCAAAAACTACTTTCCTTGGTTACCTTCTCTTCTACTGCTATTGGTTTAGTTTCGGAAGTAGAAAACAGGTATGTTTTGTTATACTGCAAAGGTTCTCCTTCGCTATTACCAATTACGCACGGTTCTACGCTCGGTTCTTCGCTTCGTTTCTTCCGACCGACTGGACCGGAAGGGCCAGAAGGGCCTGGTACTTGGTAGCAAAAGCGTTTTGCTCCTTGATTGTTAGACGAGGGGGCAGGACGTTTTCCAGCGTTAGTTCCAGTGTTAGATAGATTTTGTCGAGTGGGATAGACAGTTAATAACTCGACACGCCCAGTCATATACCTATCAACCACGATAGTCAAATCAAAATTTCCTAAATATCTATCACTCGGACCATTATAAGTCATACTCAACATATGAGCAGATTGATTGACTCGATTGAATACACTTACATTATGTGCATTTTCGATTACAAATTCACTCCTTTGAGCTCCATTTCGTCCCCGTCCAGTATTTTGAAATCTCACACCACTTGGCGGGGTGAAACCCGAAGGATTTTGCGCATATCGATCAATATCAACATAATCAAGAGCATCGGCTATCAAACCTATGAAATCTTCATTCTCTAAATTTAGAAATAGTGAGTGAGGACCTCCATTTCTATTAATTGCGTAATTGTGACGTAAAAAGTGAGGAACATGTGTGTTACCCTGTTGATCCATGGCCAGATAAATCGACCTCGGACTTCTGCCTGTATAGGTTAGTGTGATATAGGAGTTTAGCCCGAAATTCTCAAATTTTCCGTGTGCATGGCCTGTTTGATGCTGTGGATCGTTTGGACCAAAATTAAAAGTGGATGGTAAATCGTTAACAGTGGGCACATTTTGATAGGTTCCTTTTAAAGCATTTGTTATATCATTTGAATCAACCTTCGCAGAGGCTGGTGTAGCAGGCAAAAAAGAACTTGATAACATCGTAGCAGCAACCACAGGTATTAATATCTTTCTTTTAAGGGTTTTTATCATCTTCATTTTCTCCTCGCTTATCTCATAAGAGTGATGGTAAAAGCGTTTTTAAAACCATTACACTTTTATTACAGATAGGTCCAATGATTATGTTTAAAAGGGCGGACGCCTCCTAAAATAGGTTGTGATTGTAGCAGAAATATATCATGTAGTTTGTTTATAATCAAGTTGAAATTATTTACAATGAATAAATCGAATCTTTTTGTAATGATAGTGTAATGGTATATTGGTAATTTATAATTACTATAGGGATAAAGACAAAGGGCGTGTTGCTATACAGAACAGGGGGTTTTTCGTATGTTGTTCCGTTTCGCCGGTTCACAGACATACCTCCCATCAAGAGTGGGTTGCCGAAGTGGGCTTGGGTCACGACCCAATTGAAACACGCAGTGCTTACCTTCTATCTATAATGTATTTCAAGAGAAACCTCTCCTAAACAAAGAGGGTGATCCATATCGAGTCGAAAATAGACACTGTCTTGGAGGAGATTCGGGCGCATAGGAATGAATTGCAGAAAATGCGTGAAACCATGGGTAAAGTTCATACCTCGGTGACAGAGCTGAAGACCCATAGAGAGCACGACGAGAAGCGCATGGGGGAATTGGCCACCAAAGAATATGTGAAGTCTCAGACATGGCGAGTGATCCTGACTGGGGTTGGCTTAGTCATTACTGGTGTCGGGTTGCTCATTCGATTTTTATAACTTTATAAATAACAGCCCGCCACACGGCAGGCTGTTATTTGTTTATCTGGAAAGAGCTACCCCATTCTAGGTGATCATCTTTCCATCAGAAGAGCGCTGTGGCCACGGAGCCGCTTTTTCTTTTCGCTCAAGATAAACCTTTACGGTGTTGATTTCTGTAAGTAATTTCCTCATGGAAAAAGCGAAAAACACCGTAGAAGCGTGTTCATCTTTCCCTCTATAATAGGGACAGGCGGTATGGACTGATGCACTTATTTTAATAAAAGATTGAGGGTATGAACGATGGAACGGACTTTAGGGGAGATCGAGTGCTCCTTTACCCAACAATTGCACCAATGGACCGAACAATTTCGGCCTTATTCCGCTCAGGGAAAGTGTGCAGCTTATATTCCGGCCCTTGCTGAGGCAAACCCCGAGCATCTGGGGGTGTGTATTGCTCATCCGAATGGACAAGTGATGAAGGCTGGAGAATGGGATATTCCCTTTACCATGCAAAGCATCTCGAAAGTAATTGGTTTCATGGCTGCTTGTTCCGTCTGTGGAATGGAAGAAGTGCTAAATCGTGTGGATGTTGAGCCTACTGGGGATGCCTTTAATTCCATTATTCGTCTAGAGGCTCACAAGCCGGGAAAGCCCTTTAATCCCATGATCAACGCAGGTGCCATCACCGTTTCTTCCCTTCTTCCGGGAAAAGAACCTGCGGACAAATTGGAACCTATCCTGTCCCTATTGGAAAAAATCCTGGGTAAACGACCGCTCGTGAATGAAAACGTATTCAAATCCGAATGGGAAACCGCTTATCTGAACCGGTCTTTGGCTTATTATTTAAAGCAAAACGGATTTTTGGCTGCCGGTGTGGAAGAAGCCCTTGAAGTGTATTCCAGACAGTGTTCAATTCAAGTAACTGCCGAAGATCTGGCAAAGATCAGTCTGGTGATCGCCGATGACGGGTTTGATCCTTTCCAAGGGAAACAGATGATTCCCCGGAGGATCACGAAAGTTACCAAAGCTTTGATGCTTACCTGTGGTATGTATAATGCCTCGGGGAAATTGGCGGCATTTGTGGGGGTCCCTGCGAAGAGCGGTGTATCTGGCGGTATCATGGCGGCGATTCCTCCGAGAGGCCGACGAGGGGCACCTTTTCAAGAGGGAGGCGGTATCGGAATTTACGGTCCGGCCATCGATCAAGTTGGCAACAGCGTTTCGGGACTGATGGTATTAAAAGACATGGCTGAACATTGGGATCTCAATATTTTTTGAATATCGATTTCGTCTCCACCCAGCCGGACAGGTTTCCTTTGTAAACCTGTCCTTTTTCGTGTGGCTGTTGATCGATTTTCCGTCATAGGGTGAATGTTTCCGGTTGGGTTCCATTTTATACCTTATCTGGTATAGGGGTGATCCTGGATGGATTTTACATACAAAATTCCATCACAGAAGATTAGATGATTTTTCATTTGATAAGGAAAGGGAAGCAAGCAAATCAATGACGTAAATAGCATTTGGGCTACTGGGAATAATCCATATACTTGAATCGCGTAGTACATTTGTTTTACGCAATTCATAATAAAACTGTCTTTCAGCTCCCAGGTGGTTTATAAACAACCTGAAATCGGTTAAGATGATAGTATATAGCGAAGCATATTTGTTAAAAAGGAGATGATTTGGTGGATAAGAAATTGGATAATCAACTGGAAGAAGAGGTACGCGCTTTGGTACAGGGAGAGAATCAAAAGCTTCTTGTGGCTTTGCGGGCTATGCGGGAAGAAAACACGCGGTTTATCTTGGCATTGAGTGATGGGTTGGGTCAGGCTTTAAATAAGATGGTAAGGAGAGAAGGTGAAAGGGTTGCTTCCCCTGCTATCGCCGAGGAAGTGAAACCAGAGCCCATCCAATTGGTGAACACTAAAGGGATCCATAGGAAGACGATCCGAGCTGCGGAATTAGTTTCGCAAATTCTTCAGGAACGGGGCAGTATGCGTCTATCCGAGATCGCGCATGAAGTGGAACAGCGAGGCGGTGATTTCGGTTCCAATCCGACGATTACCATGAAATCGATCATGAAGATTGCGCCAGCCATACAGAAGGTGAGTCATGGACGCTATGCCTTCAAGCTCGAAAGTCAAAAGGAGCCCGTATGATCGGACTCCCAAGAATGCTGACAAAGGGTGCTGGATAAAGAAGGCTTCGCGGACCATTTGTCCCTTTGCCCGCCAATCGGGCCGAAGGGGTGGAACGCACCGAGTATGGGGGATCACCGCCGGTATATCACCGGCTTTTTTTAAACCCGGAAAATGGTCAATGACCTTACCCAATCGCTTCCTTTTCCATGAAAGCATTCTTCATATACTTATGGAAAAACCATTCACTGAAGGCTATAACGACGGCACTCAGGAATGCGGGACCAAACAGAGGAACCTCTTCATCGAATCGGTATGTACCCATGAACCAGACTACTATGAGGGCAAGCCCAAAATCGCCCATGGATGCGATGAAATTCCCGGTTCGAGGTAAGATCAAGAGATCCCCCAAATAACCGATGGCTGTCAACACGACGCTTGTCAAGAAGACATCGGTAAACGACACATCGTAAAAACCACTCAAGATGATAAACAATACCACAGTCGTCGCTGCAAACTTGATCAGCAAAGCGAGTAAATGTCTCACACACATCATCCTTTGCGTACAGGTCTTTTGATCATTGTTGGTTTAACTATTCCATAATATACGGTTCCGACCGTGGAGATTTTTTAAGGGGGAAACGAGTGGATGAGCCAACCGATAGCGACGGTTTTCGGAGGGTCTGGAGGAATGGGCCAGTACGTGGTACGCGAATTGCATAAGAACGGGTATCGGGCACGAGTGGTTGCTAGAAGCGAGGAGAAAATCAAAAAACGGCTACAAGATATCGATGTGGAGATTTTTACTGGCGATGCGAGGGATCCGCAGTTTGCCAAACGCGCTTCTGAAGGAGCTTCCCTCGTTTTTCACTCGATTGGATTTAACAAACCTGCGCCAGAAGTCTCCCACTTCTACAAGCGGTGAGATGAATGGCGCGTCAGACGAGGGAGGGGTGCTTTTTACCCCTCTCGCTAGTTTGACCACTTAGTAGAATCATGGTTGCCTTTATGATTCACCGGATCTATCATCAGTATTAGGTGATGAAATGGTTGATATAAATAGGAAATTGGATAGCAACAACCATTCAGTATTCTTGATGTACTACCACTTAGTCCTCGTGATCAAATATCGAAAGAAAGTACTGGATGATCCTATCTCTCGTCGTGCAAAGGAAATCTTTGAGTACATCGCATCCAAATACAATATCACGCTATGAGGTGAAATATGCTTCGAGCGAAGAAAGTACATTTTGTTGCCTCCCTATCCGATGTGAATCGCCTCTTTGCCTGTAACCGTGAATCCGCTCTTGTTTGGAACGAATGTCTGCA
>NZ_JBHSAP010000008.1:0-607 GCF_042650125.1 Salinithrix halophila | reverse complement strand
ACCTGACACGGTCCCGCATCCGGATCACGGATGTCGGTTAGAACTCCAGCACGATCAGGGTGGTATCCCACCAGTGCCTCCCCCGAACCTGGCGGTCCGGGTTCTATGGCTCCCACCTATCCTGTACAGATCGTACCAAAATCCAATATCAGGCTACAGTAAAGCTCCACGGGGTCTTTCCGTCTTGTCGCGGGTAACCAGCATCTTCACTGGTACTACAATTTCACCGGGTCTCTCGTTGAGACAGCGCCCAAGTCGTTACGCCTTTCGTGCGGGTCGGAACTTACCCGACAAGGAATTTCGCTACCTTAGGACCGTTATAGTTACGGCCGCCGTTTACTGGGGCTTCGGTTCAGAGCTTCGCTTACGCTAACCCTTCCCCTTAACCTTCCAGCACCGGGCAGGCGTCAGCCCCTATACTTCGCCTTACGGCTTCGCAGAGACCTGTGTTTTTGCTAAACAGTCGCTTGGGCCTCTTCACTGCGGCCCCCTCGAGCAGCTTACGCCACCCTACCGGGGCACCCCTTCTCCCGAAGTTACGGGGTCATTTTGCCGAGTTCCTTAACGAGAGTTTTCCCGCGCGCCTGAGGATTCTCTCCTCGCCTAC
>NZ_JBHSAP010000007.1:652460-820435 GCF_042650125.1 Salinithrix halophila | reverse complement strand
CCTATTAGACAAAGGCGAGATCACCAAGGGTGAATACGAGTGGGCCAAGGCCAAAATTCAGGGCGGGATACATATAAGAAGTTAAGGGCTATTGTTACCCTTGTTTCAAAAAGCTGGCCGAGTGTGACCTCTGTATCGTAAAACCGGAATTGTGCCATTACGACAAGGGCACCTGCCGTGACAACGCCTTCGGGGAGTCCCACTGTATGCAGCCTCATTATGTCTATCTGGCTATCAGCAGTGATGTTAAAGTGGGCATTACCCGGAAAACCAACGCTATCAAACGTTGGGTGGATCAGGGTGCTGTCGCTGCCCTACCTCTCGCCGAAGTGCCGACCCGGAAAGCAGCCGGTGAGTTGGAAGTCTACCTCTCCCAATACCTCACGGATAAAACCAACTGGCGCCGTATGCTGAAAAACGAGATTGCCGACCGCGATCTGAGGGAAGTGCGGGAAGGGCTTCTCGATAAAATCCCGGACGTTCACCGTCCCCATCTCTTAAAGGAGACGGAGATCCGCCGCTTCCGGTATCCCCACCTCTCCGTTCCAGAGAAGGTGAAGGCCTGGAACCTGGACAAGCACCCCGAGGTAGAAGGAAAGCTCATCGGCATCAAGGGACAGTATTTGATCCTGGACACGGGCGTGCTGAACGTGCGGAAATTTTCGGGGTACAAAGTGGCGTTGGCGGTGTGAGGGGGTGTAGGAGTAGATGTACATAAAAGGTCGGGTGGAACTTCACCTCGACCCCTAACGAAAAGAAGATTATTATTAAAGTGGAACGTGAATGAAAGCAGGTTTGAAACTACTGAAGTTGGATGGGGATAGAATTCCGTCCGGCTTTTTTATTTTATCTTTTTCTTGATCACTGGATCATGTCCCAATAATTAAAAATGCGCCAGCCTTCTACACTACTTATGCACAATGTTACTTTCCATCATAGACGTATCGACATTCCGTGTTATTTTCCTCCTCTTTTAACAAAAGTTTTCGTTCCTCAGGGCGTCTAAAACGATATATCTTCGTTTTTCCTGATAAATCCACCCTTACTCTATTATCATCTAACATCGAATAGTGACCCTGAGTAACGGAATCCACTTGAGCTTTAGATACAAATACCACCCATTTGTCAGCTTCCCAGTCTTCATGAAAAATCATGGTAGTAAAACATCCTGACTGGTTTTTGGGATATAGTAACCATGATCCCTCAACCTTATCGCATCCTGTAAACACTAGTAGAATAAGTACTCCTAATCCATATTTTTTCATTACCTAAGACTCCTTTATAAAGTTTATTCATGTAACATTACAATTTGTCAAACCATTCTGAGTCATTTTAAGGTAACACAATATAACTGATGGGGCCAGCGCTTTACCCAGAATAAGTGGGAGCTGGGAAGCAAACCTTACTTTAGAGGGAAGGGGGTGGAGGAGAATGCCCACCTTCGTCAATACCAATGTTCAGTAATACCAACCTTGCATTCAGATGCTCCAGAACTGTGCAGAGATTTGCTCCATCGCCTCTCGGTATATATCTCGAAATAGCATGTACGCCACACAAATCTGTGGTGTATGTGCGACGATTTGCGAGGCATGTGCACAGGATTGGGGTATTCTGAATTAGAAAGTCGGTCTACAAGTTCCTTATTAGGGATTTGATGGGGTAGTTATCTAAGGAGGTTGGGTCTGATATTTCGGATATTCTCCTTGAAAAAGATTTCGTAAATCGTTACCATTTATATATGAACATATGTTCATGTTAAAGATGAACCTTTCCCTCATAACACGCGAGGAGGAATAATGATGCACCATCATCACGGTCATGGAAATTCCCCTCATTCTTTGGGTCGACAGCGTCAACAGAACCGTATGGGACTCTCCATCGCTTTGGGGATCACTTTTGGGATTATGTTACTGGAGTTCATTGGAGGACTTCTCACCAACAGTCTGGCCCTTCTCGCGGACTCCGGTCACATGTTGAGCGATACGGGGTCGATCGCCCTGAGTCTGGTCGCCATGTGGTACGCAACCAAGCCTTCTTCTCCGAGGAAAACCTACGGTTATTTCCGGTTCGAAATATTAGCCGCCTTATTCAACGCTGTTACGTTATTCGTTATTGCGGGATTTATTGTCCGTGAAGCTATTGCTCGCTTCCTCGAACCGCCAAAGGTGGCCGGTGGATCGATGATGATGATCGCAGCCATCGGGTTAGTGGCGAATATAGCCAGCGCGTTCTTTCTGATGCGCAAGGGGGATGTCAAAGAGAACGTCAACCTGCGTAGCGCCTATCTCCATATCCTCGGGGACGCGCTGGGCTCGGTGGGTGCGATTGTCGCCGGTTTGCTGATGATGCTTTTTTCCTGGTACGTGGCGGATCCGATTATCAGCGTACTGGTCGCCCTCCTGATTCTGCGCAGCGCTTGGGGTGTATTGCGTCAGTCCATCCACATCCTGATGGAAGGCACCCCGATTACGGTCGACCAGCAGAAAGTGGAGGACTCCCTAAAAGCCATCCCGGGGGTAATCGATGTTCATGATCTCCATATTTGGACGATCACTTCCGGTTTGGATTCCCTGGCCTGTCACCTGTGGGTCTCGGAAGAATCGGACGAACAGCACATCCTGCAGGAAGCCATTCGACGCGTGGAGGAAGAGTTTCAAATCAGACACACCACTATTCAGGTGGAAAAGTCTCAACTTCAACATATGGATTGTGAGTTTTGAACGGAAGGAACCCATGAGTTGCAGGAAAAGTATTTCAGCTCATGGGCTTATTATTAACGAAAATTTCGAATAAAATCAGCCGGTGTATTGATGAGTTCAAAGTCCGATCAACTCAAAAGACGCTCCCACACGGCTTGAACTTTTGGGAACCGTTCTTCGATGATTCGAAATACCTGGTCGATAGGGATGGGGCTGGATGCGGATGACCACAGGGAATCTCACACTCCACAACTCCTTCCGAACCTGCTTTAAATCTTCCCTCAATTGCTCTTCCGTTATCCTCTTCTCCTCAGCCATACGAGCGATTTCATTGGCTAGGCTGTTAAAATCAATGGTGCTGGCTTTGGTGAGCGTGACTTTTCCTTCCTTTTCCATAAAGGCGGCCTTATTCCCCTATTTTTTAAATATTAATCGGCCATAATGGGTTGACTTTTGCTTTTATTGGGGGGCTTTGTTGGTTTTTGAAAATATACCACCCTGTCAAACTTATGATTTAGGTGATAATGGCAGGTTAGTTTAGTTTAAAGTTGTTTGTTGGCGTTATTTGACCCCCCTCATATATTGTAGAATTCGTAGCAATTTGCTAATGGTAACATTCATTGCTATATTGGGAAAAGTCTTAATCCTGTTTATAGGAGTGGTTAAATGGCTGTCCAGACTACGCAACAAGGAGCCAAAAACATCTTTTCTTCGGAGCTTTATCAGTCTGTTCGTTTGCCTTGTACCCAGGCAGAAACCTTGCCGGCCTGGTGCTATACCTCTCGGGAATGGTATCAACGGGAATTGGAAAGGATTTTCCTCCCCGCATGGCATTTTTTAGGTCGTTCAGAACAGATACCCACTCCTGGTGATTATCTAACCGAATCTTTTTTCGGTAAGTCGATTATCCTCATTCGAGGAAAAGATCACCAAATTCGTGCCTTTTATAACAGTTGTCGACACCGCGGCTCTAAGTTATTGACGGATAAAGGGAACTGTAAGTTTATTCAGTGTCAATACCATAACTGGACATATCAATTAGACGGTTCCTTATGTGGTACCCCATATATGGAAAAAGTAGAGAACTTCGATAAATGTGATTATGGTCTAGATTCCGTTCGTTGTGAGACAATGGAAGGGCTCATTTTCATCACCTTTAACAGTTTCGCTCCAAGTCTGGATGATTATTTGGGTGACTACCGAGAATTGGTAGCCCAACCTTACCAGTTAAAAGATATGGTTTGTGTAAGAGAGTTTGAATACAAACTAAAATCTAACTGGAAATTTTATGTTGAAGTAGATATGGAAACGATCCATACTCCGAATATCCATAAAAGCTCGATCGGTGTTCAAGAGGTTGAACGGCCTCTTACATGGATTAGCGTTTATCATGAATCGGAAGAAACGGTGGCGCTTCATCCAGGCAAACGGCACTTAGGTTTCCCTCATATGGAGGGTTTGACAGGAAAAGCGGCAAAGGGAACGTACTTTTCTATTTTATATCCGGGGTTTTTTATTGTTACTACCAAGGATGCTATGTGGTGGATACATAAGATCCCTGAGGGACCGGAAGAGACCCGTGTCAAAGTGGGCTTCTGTTTTCCGCTAAAGACTGTAGAGCGACAAGATTTTAAGGAAGTAGCCCAGCGTTATTATGCACGTTGGGGTCAAGTGATTGAGGAAGACAATTGGATTACGGAATTTCAACATGAAGTGATTCATTCCAGTCGGCCAGGCCGCTATTCACACAAAGAGTTTGTCGTTCATGAGTTGGACAACTGGATTTTAGATAAAGTACTAGATTAAAAGAGGGTGTCGCCGATGGCGACACCCTCCATTCGAAAGGAGTTACTATGACAGATCTCTCAAAATTCGGCTTTAATAAGATTCGATGGACCATCTTTACTTTATTGACGTTGTCGTTTATCTTAGGGTTTTTTCATCGGTTTGCGCCTGGGGCCTTCGCGGAGGCGGTGAGGGGAGAGTTTCACATCTCGGCGGCGGCGCTGGGGACTCTGGCGTCGATGCATTTCTATACGTATACCGTGATGCAGATTCCTTCCGGGATTCTCATTGATCGTTTTGGGGCGCGGTTGAATGTGAGCATCGGAGCCGTCATTGCCGGTTTGGGTTCCATCGTGTTTGGGTTGGCTCCCACCTTTGCTGTTGCCAGTCTGGGTCCGTTTATCGTCGGATTAGGGGTTTCCACGATTTTTGTCGGCATTATGAAAAGCAACAGTTTGTGGTTTCGGGAAAATCAATACGGATGGATCAGCGGGATCACCATGTTACTGGGGAATGTGGGATCCGTTTTGGCGGCGGGACCTTTGGCGGTGCTCTTGCAATGGTTTTCTTGGCGAAGCATCTTCGTCGTGGCGGGAATCCTATCGGTGGTGCTCTCTCTCTTAACCTATTGGTTGGTTCGGGATACCCCGCAAGAGGCGGGCTTTCAGCCAGGGAAGGGGTACCTTCCATCCCAAGGCCCCGTTTCACCCAACCATTGGTTGCAAGATTTGAAAACGGTCCTATCCAACAAAACGATTGGGTTCACCCTATGGGCGGGTGTCGGAACCAACGCCACTTTTTATGCCTTTGCCGGGCTCTGGGGTATTCCGGTGTTGCGGGACGGTTTCCATCTCTCTAACAACGAAGCGTCTCTGTATACGACCGTTGCCCTTGCCGCCTATGGAGCAGCCTCTTTGGCCATCGGGTGGTTTTCCGATAAAATCGGTTTGCGCAAGCCGTTGATCATTCTGGGAAATGCGCTTTCTTCAGTGGGCTGGCTGGGCCTGGCCCTTCTACCCTGGAACCCGGGATGGAGCGCATGGCTCCTGTACCTGCTCGTAGGAATCGCTGCTTCTCAGATTGTCGTCACGTTTGCAGTGGTGAAAGAGGTGGTACCCTCTTCGATTTGCGGCATGGCTTTAGCCTTTTTGAATGCCGGCATCTTTTTGGGCGTGGCCCTGTTGCAATCCTGTTTTGGGTGGATAATGGATTTGAGCTGGAGTGGCGCTATGGCAAACGGGGCACCGCAGTACACCTTTCCTGATTATATCGGGGGCCTGTTGTTATTTGCGGCGGTCAGTATGGTGGGGCTGGTGTCCAGTTTTTTTGTCACCGAAACCTATTGTCAAAGTGTCAAAGAGAAAGCCGCTTAAATTCCTTCCGTCCGGAACACCCGGGCGGTTTTATTTGATTCATCCGACGGGTTATTTACATACCTACCGGGGGTATAGTATATTGAGATGGAAGAAAGTCGGGAATAACCAACGTTTAGGGAAGCGTTAGTGCAAGAGGAGGTGACAGGTGTGGAAAAGAAGGCTGTTCTGCAAATCAGCGGCATGACGTGCGCGGCTTGTGCCAGCCGGATTGAGAAGGGGTTAAACCGGTTGGAAGGGGTCCAGTCTGCCTCGGTGAACGTTGCCATGGAAAAAGCCTCGGTTACCTATGATCCCGACCGGACAGACCGATCTCATTTGGAGCAACGGATCAAGGATTTGGGTTATGACACGGTGAAGGAGGAGGCCGATCTTCGCATTGAGGGGATGACCTGCGCCGCCTGTGCCAGCCGAATTGAAAAAGGGCTGAACCGGCTGGAGGGTGTCAGCGAGGCCCATGTCAACTTGGCGTTGGAATCAGGCCGGGTTCAATACAGCCCCGGTCAGGTATCGGTGGAGGCGATCATCCGCAAGGTGGAGCAATTGGGTTACCGGGCTGCGCCCAAGGAGGAACAGGGACCCGAAACGGATCACCGACAAAAAGAGATCGCGGCGCGACAGCGGACCTTTTGGCTTTCTGCGTTGCTTTCCTTTCCGCTGCTGTGGTCGATGGTCGGCCATTTTTCCTTCCTATCCTTCCTGTGGGCACCTGAGTTATTGATGAATCCATGGTTTCAACTGGCATTGGCGACACCGGTCCAATTTATCATCGGTAAGCCCTTCTATACAGGGGCCTATCAAGCGTTACGCCATGGAAGTGCCAACATGGATGTCCTGGTGGCGTTGGGGACTTCCGCCGCGTATTTCTATAGCCTTTGGCTGACGCTTTCCTTCGGAAATCATCCCGGACACGGGGTGGAATTGTACTACGAAACCAGCGCGATCCTGATCACCCTGATCTTGCTGGGCAAACTCTTCGAGGCCAAGGCTAAAGGGCGAACCTCGGAAGCGATCCGCAAGCTGATGAGCCTAGGGGCTAAGAAAGCGCTTGTCCTCCGAGATGGGGAAGAGGTTGAGATCCCGGTGGAGGAAGTGGTGACTGGGGATCTCGTACTCGTGAAGCCAGGGGGGAAAGTTCCCGTGGACGGTGACGTGCTGGAAGGCACGTCGGCGGTCGACGAATCGATGTTGACCGGTGAGAGTATCCCAGTAGATAAACAGCCGGGGGACCACGTGATCGGGGCTACAATCAACAAGAATGGGCATCTGAAAATCCGAGCGACCCGTGTCGGAAAGGATACCGCACTGGCACAGATCATCCAGGTGGTGGAAGAAGCCCAAGGCTCCAAGGCCCCGATTCAGCGGATTGCCGACCGGATTTCTGGGGTGTTCGTCCCAATCGTGGTAGGAATTGCTCTGGTGACGTTTTTGGTCTGGTATCTGGTAGCGAATCCGGAAGATTTCGCTTCCGCTTTGGAAAACGCCATCGCGGTTCTGGTCATTGCCTGTCCCTGTGCCCTGGGTTTGGCTACACCGACCTCGATCATGGCTGGTTCCGGGCGCGCCGCGGAACGGGGCGTTTTGTTCAAAGGTGGAGAGCACCTCGAGATTGCTCATCGGGTGGATACGGTCGTGTTGGATAAGACGGGGACTGTGACACGAGGGGAACCGGTGCTGACTGATATCCTCTCCTTGGACAGCGATGAAAAGGAATGGCTGCCTTTGGTGGGCGCCGCTGAAAAAAAATCGGAACACCCACTGGCGGAAGCCATCGTCAACGGAATCAGAGAAAAAGGGACGGAGCTCCCTCCGGCAGAGGCGTTTACATCCATACCCGGTCATGGGATCCGGGCGGCTGTGGAGGGAAAAGAAGTCCTGGTCGGTACCCGAAAACTGATGCATCATTATGAAGTCAAAGGCCCATCAACCGATGAAACCATGAGCCGCCTTGAACAGGCGGGCAAGACGGCGATGTTGGCTGCCGTGGAGGGCCGGATCGTCGGAGTGGTAGCGGTCGCGGATCCGATTAAGGAGACTTCCGGGGAGGCGATCCGCCGTCTCAAACAGAAGGGGCTGGATGTGATTCTGCTGACGGGAGACAACGAACGGACCGCACGGGCGATTGCTAAAGAAGCAGGGATCGACCGGGTGATCGCAGAGGTGCTTCCAGAAGAAAAGGCGGAAGAAATCAAGAAACTCCAGGCTGCCAGCAAAAAAGTAGCCATGGTCGGCGACGGGATCAATGATGCCCCGGCCCTGGCGACAGCGGATATCGGGATGGCGATCGGTACCGGCACCGACGTGGCCATGGAAGCCGCGGACATTACCTTGATGCGAGGGGATCTGAACAGCATTGTCGATGCCGTTTCCCTCAGCCGTTATACCGTACGCAACATCCGCCAGAATCTGTTCTGGGCACTGGCGTACAACGTGATCGGCATCCCAGTAGCAGCCGCCGGTTTTCTAGCCCCTTGGCTGGCCGGAGCCGCCATGGCCTTCAGCTCCGTCTCCGTGGTCCTCAACGCCTTGCGTCTGCAACGGATCAAGCTGTAGAGTTGTCCCCAACCCCCACTTTGTCAATAACCTGAAAGCCTCCTTGGTGAGGCTTTCTTTTTTATGAGTTCAAACTTTTTCAGTTTGAATCAAAGACTTCTGGAAAAAATACAGGAGGCAGGTTCCGGGGAAGGAGGGGATCAAGCGTGGTGGTTTATAGCCTGAAGGTTTTCGTTTTATTTACATCGGCCATTGTCGGGCTTCATCTAATGGGCAAATCGGCGAGGTTGAAGGTCACCCCCCACGATTTGGTGGCCATTGTGATGATTGCCGCTTTGGCGACGAATCCGATCCTGGTGAAGAATGATATAAAAAAGACGCTGCTGGCGATCATTCTCATCGCCCTCATCCACCTCATATACGCGAAGCTGACATTATATCGACGAACGAACCAATGGCTGATCGGGGAGCCGACGATTCTCGTTAAGCATGGGAAAATCGTTAAGGAAAGTCTTCGGCGTTGTGAGATCTCTCTTGCTGAGCTGTTGTCCCATATTCGTGCCAAAGGTTACCCCGATATTCGGGAAATCCAATACGGGATCCTTGAGCCCACAGGGGAACTGACGGTGTTGCCCAGAGAGGAGCTCTACCCCGTGACACCAAAGGATCTCCAGTTGGAAACCGAGTACCGAGGGGTGGCCCTCTCTTTGATCGTGGATGGAAGGATCCAGCATCATAATCTTCGTCTGATCGGCAAGGATGTTTCCTGGCTGAAGGATCAACTGCGGCGAAAAGGTTGGTCTGATACGGAGAAGGTTCTTTATGCGGCAAAAATGAACGATCAAACTGATATTTTTATCGATAATGGAGAAGGGAGCCGGTGAAACTCGCTGCCTTGCAAAGCCCTAAAGGGGGATTTGTTTGCCTTCCGGGAACATCCTAGGGCTTCGCCTCGTTATTAGGGATAAGCGGGAACTCGTTAAACCGATGGAGTATTTGGGGTAGGCATAAATGGGTTCTGGCCACTTGTTGAGGAACTTGAAAAAGGCTTGTGTTGAGACTCCACACGGCTGAAGCCATGGGATTTTTGGGTAGTTAGCGCCCTCAGTCCATTTCTGTTTCGGACAACTCCCAAGTTCAGGGCTGTCTCATCAGCCCATCCCATGCAGTTAGAGTGTACCCACATGGGCGGAACGCCTGTTACCAGCGTTCTAGTTCCTGATCGCTCACTCTTATGGTTTTACCCAGCGGGAGAGATTCGTTCGCCGCTGGAACCCCATACCATAACGTTTTCAAGGAACAACCCACTACCAGTGGGATGAGCACCGCTCATATGTTCGATTATACTAGGAATTGGTTGATCTTGCCACCCCCAAAGGGGGTTCCGATCAACGCCGTCTTTCATCCCACGATTGAAACCGTGGGCTTTCAAACGGCAACTTACTGTAAATTGGTAATCATCGGCTAACATTTTCCTGTAAAATTGAAGGCTTAAGGGCCTATAATTTATCATTTTATTAATTGACATGTATTTTTAAATCGATTAAAATGAGAGTACTTGAAACGGGAGATGCATCCCGTTCCTAACTCCCCGATCCCTATTCGGAGGAGATGAATGATCGCGATTCCTTCCCTATAATCGATAAATAGGTTTGACCCCCTTGAGACGAAAAGGCCGGCCCATAGGCCGGCCTTTTCGTGTCCAAAAAATCAATTGAAATTTTCCCGAAAGAAGCGGCTGGTTATTTCCAGTACGCGATTGAAATGAGGAGTAGAACCTGCGAAAGGGTGGATGGTGCCGAAAGTGTGGTCGGCGCCAGGGAGAATGTGAAGTTCTGCCTGCTTGGCTCGCTCTTTCAGGGATTCTGCCGTCTCGACGGGGACTGCTTGGTCCGCATCCCCCTGGATAATCAATAGGGGTCGGTTGAAGGACGGAAGACGACCGAGGATATCAAATCGATCCCGGTTGGCCTCCAGATCCTCCAACACCTCCCGATTGATCGGCATGTTTTGTCCGGTGCGGGCGTTGGGGATGAAGGCCCGTCCTTTCTCCCGCAGCTCGGCCTTAAAGTTGTCGGAAAACAGGTCGAGCCGGGCGATGCTGTTCCAGAGGGCAACCCCTTGGATGCGGGATTCATCCAAGGCAAACAGAAGGCTTTCGGCTCCGCCGCGGCTGTGGCCGATGATTCCCAGCCGTTCGGGGTCCATCGCTTCGGCGAGGGGAAGTTCACCGGCGGTGATCTTCTCTAGGAGGAAGGTGAGATCCTCCTGGCCCCGGCTATAGGTGTTTTGGGCAAACTTTTCTAACTCTGTGAACGCTTCAGGGTCTTCCCCCACGCCGTTCATTGAGAAGTTGAAGGTGAGGACGGCAAACCCGATACGAGCCAGGGTGTCGGCAGCGTAGGGAAACATCCCCCAGTCTTTAAAGCCCTTGAACCCATGGCAGAGAATCAGGACGGGATGGGGCCGATCCGTTGCCGGAACGCGCACGTCCCCCCGAATGATCCGGTTCTCTTTTCCAAGACCCAGTTGGAATGTCTGGTGTTTCATCGTCGTCCTCCTCGTAAGGTAATGGGGTTCTGTGAACCCTTCTCCTCCATTGTAGCGGGAGGAAAGGGGAAGGGAAAAGAGTGAGTCTATGAATTTGCCAGAATCCTCCGTGATTGAAGCTTTTTTGACATTCGGATATAATGAAGCCACAAGTAGATAGGTGGAAAGGTCTTTTGCCCACGGGCGAAAGTGAAAAGGGAAGCCGGTGTGAATCCGGCGCGGTCCCGCCACTGTGAATGGGGAGCGAATCCACGATAAGCCACTGTCCGACAGACGGGAAGGTGTGGAGGAGTGTCGATCCATGAGCCAGGAGACCTGCCTTTCCTCCGCGACGCTTGCCGTCTCCTTCGAGGCAGAGGAGCGCAAGGAAGGGTCTTCCCGGCGGTTTTTACCGCCTAGAAAAGGGAACTCGGCCATGCCTTTTGTCTCGTTGGAGCAAGAGGTTTTTTTCGTGCCTGATTATAGAGACGGGAGAGGAACGTGGATGAAGATGCATAAGCGTGTATGGATGGGGTTATTAGCCTTCCTGTTGGTGTTTGGGCTGGCCGGGTGCGGGACGGCACCGGATGCCGGACAACAGGGGCATGAGACTGAGAAGTCGGCGGAAGGGTTTCCCGTCAAACTGAAGGATGACACCGGTAAGGAAGTTACCATCGAGAAGAAGCCAAAGCGAATTGTCTCCCTAATCCCCAGCATGACCGAGACGATCTATGCACTGGGTCAGGGGAAAAAAGTGGTCGGCGTCACGGCCAATGACGACTACCCTGCTGAAGTGAAAAAGGTAGAGAAGGTAGGGGATATGAATATTAACGCTGAAAAGGTCGTCTCGCTGAAGCCGGACCTGGTTCTCGCCTCCCCGATGGTGAAGCAGGAAACGATCGACAAATTGCGGAAGCTGGGATTGACGGTCCTCGCTTATGAGCCCCATGACCTGGCTGGGGTTTACAAGCAGATCCGTGATGTGGGCAAGGCAGCCGGAGCTGAGAAGAAAGCAGAAGAAGTAATCGAAAGGATGGAGAAAGAGAAGAAGGTGGCCGAGAAAGTGGCTGCCAAAGTGTCGGACGAGGAGAAGGCCAAAGTGTGGGTGGAAGTCTCCCCCGACTTGTATACCACGGGTAAAGGAACGTTTATGGACGAGCTCATCACCTTGGCAGGCGGAAAGAATGTGGCGAAAGGCCAGAAAGGCTGGGTGCAGCTTTCCGCCGAAAAGGTCGTGAAATATGACCCGGACGTCATCCTTTATACTCATGGGGCCAAGGCGAAAAAAATCGCCTCCCGCAGCGGATGGAAGAAAATCGATGCCGTGGAGGATGACCGGATCGAAGCATTGGACGGTAATCTCGTCAGCCGACCGGGTCCCCGGGTTACCAAGGGGCTGCTCCATATCTCCAAATCCCTTTACCCGGACGCTTACGCTAAAGTCGCCCAATGAGGGCTGGGAGTTGGGCGGGTCGGCTGACAGGCTGGTCCGCCTTTTGGCTGTCCTTGTTGCTAGTATCCTTGGCTGCTGCGGTCTCCGTGGGGAGCGCGGATATTCGTTTTACCGACGTCTGGCGGGTCGTGGGCTTCCACCTCATGGGAGTGGGCGGGTCGGTCGATCCGGCGACGGACGCCATCGTCTGGCAGTTACGGCTGCCTCGGGTCTTGTTGGCTGCTTTGGTCGGGGCGGCTCTGGCTGGCTCAGGGGCAGTATTCCAGGGGTTACTGAAAAACCCACTGGCTGACCCCTATATTCTGGGAGTTTCATCCGGGGCTGGCCTCGGGGCGGCGATTGCCATCTTCACCGGCTGGGGTGTCGCCTGGCTCGGCGAGTGGGCTGTGCCGGTTTGGGCCTTCCTCCTGGGGAGTTGCGCCCTGGTATCCGTGTTGCAGCTGGCCCGGCTGGGTGGGGCGATGCGGACGGATACCTTGATTCTCGCTGGGGTCGTGGTGCAGGCTTTTTTCGGCGCGATGCTCACCTACGTGATCGCCATGGCATCGGCGGTGGAAATTCAACGTATTCAGTATTGGTTGATGGGCAGTGTCGCTTTACGGGAATGGAAAGATGCTTTGGTCGTTCTCCCCTTTCTGTTCGGGGGGATGGCGGTGGTATGGTTGTTGAGTAAGCCGCTAAACTTGTTTGCTCTCGGGGAGCGGTCCGCCGCTCACCTGGGGGTGTCTGTGGAGCGCACACGGCTATTGCTGCTGTTGGCCGCTACTCTGATGACGGCAGCAGCTGTCTCGGTATCCGGGACGATCGGGTTCGTCGGGTTAATCATCCCCCACATCATTCGGATGATGACCGGGCCCGATCATCGGGTGTTGCTTCCGATTTCGGCATTGGCGGGTGCGGTCTTCCTGGTCTGGGCGGACACCCTGGCCCGGACGGTAATGGACCCCCGGGAGCTGCCGATCGGGGTGATCACCGCGATGGTTGGGGGGCCATTTTTCGCTTGGCAGCTGAAACGATATGCGTTGGGACGCAGGGACTAGGGAAGGGGGGGGAGCGGCGATGCTGGAAGCGGAAGGGCTGAAAAAAACCTACCAAGGCCGGGACGTTGTGAAAGGGATCTCCCTTTCTGTCGCCAAAGGGGAGATTGTCGGCCTGATCGGGCCAAACGGGAGTGGCAAGACGACACTGGTCCGCCTCTTATCCGGCGAGGAGGTCCCCGATGAAGGAACCGTCCGGCTGGAAGGACGCCCGATGGCGGAATGGACCGGGCGGGAGAGGGCCAAGCGGGTTGCCGTCCTCCCTCAGGAAGGGTTGCCGCCGGTCCCGTTTACGGTGGAGGAAGTCGTGGCGATGGGTCGCCATCCCCACCAGAGTTTCTGGCCATGGGCGGACAGAGCCGACCGGCAGACGGTGGATCACGTGCTCCTTCAGACGGGCTTGGAAAAGGACCGGGATCGCCCGGTCCAGACCCTCTCCGGCGGAGAACGGCAACGGGTTGCCATCGCCAAAGCGATGGCCCAGGAGCCTCGCCTCCTGTTCCTGGATGAGCCGACCACGTATCTGGACATCGCTCATCAACTGGCGATTTTGGATCGGATTCGAAGTTGGCAGTGGGAGTGCGGCCTAGCGGTGTTGGTCGTTTTCCACGACCTCAATCTGGCGGCCCAGTATTGTGACCGGCTGGCGATCATGAAAGAGGGGGTCCTGATACGTACAGGCCGACCGGAAGAGGTGATCCAAGCCCCGGTGATCCATCAAGTATACGGGGTGGAACCCCTGATTACCAAACATCCGGTTACCCGTGTTCCTCAGGTACTTCTCCAGCCGGGCGAGCAGGAAAGTCGGAGAGAAGAGGCTTTTGGCAAAACGGTGCCCTTTTCCCTTTGACAGCGGTATACTTCCATAAAGGGGGTTGGATGGATGCGTATCTATACACGGACGGGTGATGAGGGTCAAACTGGCGTCATCGGCGGCCGGGTCGACAAGGATGATATCCGTGTGGCAGCCTATGGGACAACGGACGAGGTGAACGCGTTTGTCGGCGAGGCGATTTTACGGATGGATGCAGAAAAGCATAAAGATATGATCCAGGACCTGACAGAGATCCAGCATGAACTGTTCGATGCCGGGGGGGACCTCGCCCAGGCGGGGAAAAAACGGCAGTACAAAGTGACGGCGGATATGGTGAAACGGCTGGAAGAATGGATTGACCGCTATGACGCCGAAGCACCGCCAATCCAGCGTTTTATCTTGCCCGGGGGCTCAGAGATATCCTCTGCGCTTCATGTGTGCCGGGTACTGACCAGGCGGGCGGAGCGGTTGGTCGTTACATTGGCTCGGGAGCAGGAGACCAACGAGGAAGTCCGCCGCTATCTTAACCGCCTCTCTGACTTTTTCTTTGCCATCGCCCGGGCTGCCAATGCCAGGGAAGGATGCCCTGACGTGGAATACAAACGAGGCGGCCAGGTTTTCCGGTAGGCCTTTCGTGAACCGAACGGAGTTGGGTATACTGGGAATGACCAACCCACGGGAGGATGTAAACGATGCGACACCTAACCGTCTATCTGTACCCGGCCTGCGGAACGTGCAAAAAAGCCAAGAAGTATCTGGAGCAACACGGGATCCCCTTTGAGGAAAAGCACATCGTTAAAGAACCCCCCTCAAAGGACGAGTTGAAGGGTTTCGTGGTCAAAAGCGGCCTGCCGCTGCAGAAATTTTTTAATATCAGCGGGAAGAAATACCGGGAGCTCAACTTAAAAGAGCGGCTGAAAACGATGGATGACGAAGAAAAACTGGAACTCCTCGCCTCCGATGGAATGCTGATCAAACGGCCCATCGCCACCGACGGCGACCAGGTAACCGTTGGTTTTAAAGAAGAAACCTTTGACGACACCTGGAGGAACGAATAGGTTTCCACCTGTTGATAAAAATAAGGCTCTTCCTTTGGGGAACAGTTCTCCGAAGGAAGAGCCTTATTAATAGAATGATCTTGTTTCAAAAGGGGATGCGGTCTCCGTATCGTTCCATCAGGGCTTGGTTGTGGGAATCTGCTCCTTCCAGGTTTCCGCTTTTGAAAATGGGAGGTTCCATGCCGTTTTCCGCGAGCAACCGGACGGTCTCCGCTAGGATACCGTTTAACAGGGCGGCTGCCAGGACGGTGGAACCGGGCCCGAAGGAGACAGGGATTTGCTCAGTTGATAGGAGGCTGTCCCCGGCTGCGGTGCCGTTATCGATGGCCAAATCAACGCAGTCCCATAGGCGAAGGCCGCTGGAGTGGCGGGAAGGCTGTATACGAGAATACGCCAGGGCGGTGACCCCAATGACGAAGGCACCTTTTTCCCTGCCGAATAAGGCCACATCCACCGGAACAGGATTGCGGCCGGAGGTAGAGAAGACGAACAGCACCTCACCGGGTCGGATATCCTGGCTGGTGAGGAAGGAAGCGGCGTAACCTTCTTTCCGTTCAAAGAAGGAGCAACGGCTTCCTCCACGGGAAAGGAGCAGATCTTCCGCCACGATCGGGCGTACCGGGGCCAGTCCCCCCGCCCGGTAATAGCCCTCTTCTGACAGCAGATGGGAATGACCGCTCCCGAAAAGATGCAAGATACCTCCTTCTTGAATACAGCGGACGCATTCGGCGGCGGCTTTTTTCATGCTGGTTGCTTGTTCCTGCTCTAGATTGTCCAATCGCTTTCGGATCTCTTGGAAATATCGGTGCAGCATGGGTGCCTCTCCTCTGTAACGGTACGTATTTTTAGCGACGGATGGTGGTCACAAATTTGTAGCGGTCTGCTCGGTAAGCGGATTTGACGGTTTCGATCGGAGTTCCGTCTTTCAAAAACGTATCCCGTTGGATCAGCAGGATGGGGCAGCCGGCGGGAATGGACAGATGGCGGCTTTCCATCTCCCCTGCGGCGGCTGACTCGATCACCTGGTTAGAGTGGTCGATGGGATAGCGCAACCGCTCTTCGATATATTGATATAACGAGCCAGCCACGATATCCGGGGTAAGCCCCGGAACTAAATTGGCGGGGATGTGGCTGGTCTCTAGAGCCATCGGTTTCCCGTCGGCCAGTCGGATGCGCCGGATACGGTAGACAGGCTCATGTTGACCAACCGACAGGAGTTGTGCGATCGACTCAGGAGCAGGTACGATTTCAAAATGGAGCAATGTACTGCTGGGCTCCATTCCTCTGGCTTTCATGTCTTCCGTAAAGCTGGTTAACCCCTGAAGCTGTTGTTCCAGCTTCTTTTCTGCTACATAAGTACCTTTTCCTTTTTCTCTGCGTAGATAGCCGTCATTCACCAGGTTATTGATTGCCTGACGGACAGTCATCCGGCTAATCCCATAACGCTCGCAGTATTCCCGTTCAGAAGGCAGACCGTCGCCCGGTTTCAAGTTGCCGCTTTCGATCCGTTCCTTGATCTGCTCTTCCAACTGGGCGTAAATCGGGAGGGGCGAATTTTTGTCGATCATCGAGGTCAGAGACTCCTTTCAGGATGGGACCAAGGTGGCCCCGGAAAGCGCTTCGTTGTCTGCAACAATGGTAACACGGGGATGGTGAATCAGGGCGGAAGCAGGAAAATCAGGATTCGGTTTCCCCTCCAATAAATGCTGGATGGCGGGGGCTTTATCTTCTCCAGATGCCAGGAGAAGGATTTGCCGACTGTCTAGAATAGTGGCAATCCCCATGGTGATGGCCTGGGTGGGCATCTCCTCTTCCGAGGGGAAGTAGCGGGCATTGGCCTGTCGTGTCGAGGAAGTCAGGGTAACGACATGGGTACGGGAATGAAGGGGGGTTCCCGGTTCATTGAATCCGATGTGTCCGTTTCGCCCAATGCCCAGTACTTGTAAATCGATGCCCCCAACTTTCCGAATAAGTGTTTCATAGCGTTGACATTCGGCGGCGAGATCTTCTGCTCTCCCGTCGGGCAGGTAGGTTTGGTGTCTATCGATGTCGATCTCCCGGAATAGATGGTTCTCCATATAGTAACGGTAGCTGTTGGGGTGGTCCTCCTCCAAGCCGACGTATTCATCCAGATTGACTGTGGTCACCCCGCGGTAGGAGGTGCCCTGTTCCCGGTGATCCTTGACCAGTTCCCGGTAGGTACCGATGGGAGTTCCGCCTGTGGCCAGTCCGAGGGTCGTTCGGGGAGATTGGCGGATGTGTTGGATAAGGAAGGCGGCAGCTTTTTGACTCATATCTTGGTAGTTATCCGCTCGGATTACGTTCATGGAAGAGGGGCCTCCTTCTTTTCATAGGATAGTTGTCCACGGCAAAACGTGGCGGCAACCGAGAAATTCGGATCGAGGATTACCAGATCGGCATCTTTCCCCGGTGCGATACTGCCCTTGCGGTCGAAGACACCCAGTTGGCGGGCCGGATTGACAGCGGTCATATACGAGATATCTTCTAGGGTGCAACCGGCGTAGCGTATCATATTTTTTACGGCGTCTCCCATCTTCAGGATACTGCCGGCCAACGTTCCATCAGGCAACGTGGCTTTTCCGTCCTCCACAAGGACAGACTGACCGCCCAGATCATAGGTGCCGTTTTTTAGGCATTTGGCACGCATGGCATCCGTGATTAGAATCAACCGCTCTCGTGTCTTCATACGGAAGGCTAGTTCTATCATCTCCTGACGACAATGGATGCCATCTGCGATCAGTTCTGCAGTCAGTTCATCCCGTAGGAGGGCCGCTCCCGCTACGCCCGGTTCTCGATGGTGAATCCCTCGCATCCCGTTATAGAGATGGGTGACGTGGAGGGCTCCAGCCCGTACCGCTTCGTCCATTTCAGCCAATGTGGCATCGGAATGGCCGATGGAAGGGAGAATATCGGCTTCCCGCAGCCA
The DNA here is from genome assembly GCF_042650125.1 of Salinithrix halophila. Classification (NCBI taxonomy): domain Bacteria; kingdom Bacillati; phylum Bacillota; class Bacilli; order Caryophanales; family Thermoactinomycetaceae; genus Salinithrix; species Salinithrix halophila. Next base: position 802,247 of record NZ_JBHSAP010000007.1, on the reverse strand, counting down.
ATGGATCAGCGCCAAAGCACCAGGCTCTTCCGGGGCGAGGGTGACGATCCGAATGGCTCCTTCTGCGAGAGCTTGCCACTGTTTCAGGATGGATAAGTCGGGGGGATGTATGTGAGTCGTGGGCTGCGCACCAGCCCGTTTTTTCGAGATAAAGGGGCCTTCCAAATGGATTCCCAGCATTTCTGCTTTTCCGGGGGCGGGTTCTTTTTTTCGATAAGCCGCTGCATTGGACAAGGCTTGTTCGATGCGGTGAGGGGCTTGGGTGAGGGTGGTAGCCAAAAAGGAGGTCGTCCCCTCCCGGGGAAGGGCAGAGGCGATGGTCTCCAGGGCGGTGGGGGTAGCATCCATCACATCTGCGCCGTCCGCTCCATGGATATGGATATCGATCATGCCGGGAACCAGATGATACCCAGGGAGGGAAAGAACCCGGGCACCGGCGGTCCCCGCCCCTTTCCACTCATCAGTCCGGCCCAGTGCTCGGATGGTTCCCCCGGTGAGGATTACATAGCCGGTTTCGATCCGGTCGCTTTCCGTATGGACGGTCAAGTCGCGAAGAACCGTGGTAGCGGGTTGGTTAGACATAGGGACGTCTCTCCTTCTGATTCCTACTCATCCTCTAGTGTACCACCAGCCCGTATAGAGGTCTATACATGTGAGGACCTTTTTTTCGAGTTTTAAGGCTTATAAACGCCGAATGGAAAGATATATGTCTAGACATCTAGTCAAAAAGGTGCTAGCATCGAGAAAACGCCTTCATGATTTCTTTATGGCCTTCACGCCAAAAATCCACATGTAAGGAGAGAAGATGGATGTTCGATTTCTTTCAGCGGATTGGAAAATCCCTGATGTTGCCGATCGCTGTCCTCCCAGCAGCGGCCTTGTTGCTGCGGTTGGGGCAGGATGACTTGCTCGACATTCCTTTCATCGCGGCAGCAGGTAAGGGGATTTTTGATAATCTGCCTTTGATCTTTGCGATCGGCCTGGCCATCGGATTTTCCCGAGACGGAAGTGGTACAGCGGCTCTGGCAGGTGTCATCGGTTATCTGGTCCTGGATCATTCGGTTACGGCGATCAACAAGGAGATTGACATGGGTGTCTTGGGAGGGATTGTTACTGGGCTGGTGGCCGGTCTTCTTTACAACCGCTTTCATTATATCAAATTACCCGAATGGTTGGCTTTCTTTGGGGGTCGCCGTTTTGTTCCGATCGTGACTGCTGCTTCGATGGTGATCCTCGGCGGCCTGTTCGGCCTCATCTGGCCGCCGATCCAGGATGCGATCCATTCCCTTGGGCAATGGATTATTGGTGCAGGTGCTGTAGGGGTGGGTGTATACGGATTCCTGAACCGACTTTTGATTCCCATGGGCCTGCACCATGTGCTGAACAGTCTGGTTTGGTTCGTCTTTGGTGATTTTGGTGGAGCCAAAGGGGATCTAAACCGGTTCTTTGCCGGGGACCCATCCGCTGGAACCTTTATGGCCGGATTTTTCCCCGTCATGATGTTCGGGTTACCCGCCGCCGCTCTGGCCATGATTTTGGCTGCGCCCAAGAAGAGGCGGAAGCAGGTGGCAGGTTTGTTGGGTAGTATTGCCTTCACCTCCTTCCTGACGGGGATTACGGAACCCATCGAGTTTACCTTTATGTTCTTATCTCCGCTGCTCTATGGGATTCATGCGTTGTTAACGGCTAGTTCCTTCGTAGTGACCTACTTATTGGATATCCACCACGGATTTGGGTTTTCAGCAGGAGCGATCGATTTCTTCCTCAACCTCGGGTTGGCCAAAGGGGCGTGGTTGCTCCTCGCGGTCGGTCTCGCTTACGGGGGGATCTATTTTACACTCTTTTATCTTCTGATCCGAACACTGGATCTGAAGACGCCAGGGAGGGGAGACGAGGAGACGGAAGTGACCGAGGTCGTGAAGACGTCCAGCGATGATCCTCGCGGGTCGTTGTTCCTTGAAGATCTGGGAGGACGAGATAATATTCTCTCCCTAGATTATTGTGCGACCCGGCTCCGGCTTCGCGTGGATGATATGGGGAAAGTGGAAGAGACGAATCTAAAGAAACACGGAGCGAGAGGTGTGATACGCACAGGTGGCTCCAGCATACAGGTAATCGTCGGTACGGATGTGCAATTTGTGGCTGATGCGATGAAAAGAGCAATGGAGGAAGGTAAGCGGGACCAATAAGGCCCCTGAAATCGATCTAATAAATGTTTTCTACGAAATGGAGAGCGATAGCCGCTCTCTTTTTTTGCGTACTGTGGATTACATCGATTTCGGTGAATCAGACTAAGCAACGAAAAGGAGATGACTCGATTGGATATCACAATGACAAAACCTGCGCTTATCTCCCGAATGGCTGCCCAGTATCTGGTTGAGCAACTAGCGGTATGGGGAGTGGAAAGAATCTACGGGGTAATCGGGGATGCCACCCTTCCCCTGATGGACGCAATCGACAGGCAGGGGGAGATTCGGTATGTAGGATGCCGGTTGGAGATGACGGCGGCGTTGATGGCGTCAGCGGAGGCGAAGCTGACGGGCCGAATGGCTGTCTGTACCGCTACCAGTGGTCCTGGAATTACTTCCCTTCTGAACGGGTTGGGGGATGCCCATATGGATCGGGTGCCGGTTCTCGCCCTCACGGGCCAAGTGGAAAGGAAAGAGATCGGAACAGGAACCAAGCAGGAGGTGGATCAGCAGCGATTGATCCAGCCGCTGGCCGTATTCTCTTCGTTGGTCGCGGATCCTCAAGCCCTTCCTGTGCTTCTTAACAAAGCGATGCGACAGGCAACCGCCTCAGGAGGGGTAGCGCACCTTTCGGTTCCGAAGGAACTGTGGATGCAAACCGTCGATCACTCCCTCTTTCCTCCGTTTCCGAGTCAGCCGGCTCCATTACCCCGGCAGGAGGATGTTAGTCAGGCAGCAGCCCTCTTGAATGGTTCCAGCCGACCGGTGATCCTCGCTGGCCGAGGGGTGAAAGGAGCGGAGGAAGCGCTCCTGCAACTGGCTGAAAGGATGGGGGCACCGATTGTGACCACGATGCCGTCTCGTTCCGCCGTCCCTAACGACCATCCCCTGTTCATCGGCGGATTGGGACAGGCAGGGAGCGATATCGCTTCGGATCTCTTGAAGGAGTCGGACTGCTGTCTCATCCTGGGTTCGACTTGGTGGCCGGAGGATTATGTCCCTTCCACTGTTCCGATTGTCCAGGTAGACGCCGTTGCCGAACATATCGGTGAGCGTGTGCCGGTGACCGTCCCGGTCACGGGAGAAATGAGGGCTGTCCTTTCCCAATTAACCCCGATGGTTCAGGCAAGAGCAGAGACAGATTGGAATCGCCGTGTGAATCAAATGCGCCAGGGGTGGAAAGAGCAGATTGAAACCGAGGCAACGGCAGAGGAGCGCCCGATTCCTCCCCAGCGTGTCATCGCCGCCCTCAATCGGTGCGTGGCCGATGATGCCGTCATCGCTCTGGACGTCGGCGACCACGTCTTATGGTTCAATCGGATTTTCCAGGCAGTCCGCCAAGACATTCTCCTCTCCGGACGCTGGCGGACCTTAGGGTTCGGTCTGCCAGCAGCTATGGCAGCCAAACTGGCCTATCCCGACAGGCAAGTGATCGCTCTTGTCGGGGATGGTGGTTTCGGCACCACGCTCTCCGATCTGCTCACGGCAGTCAGTTGTGGACTGCCCCTCACCATCCTGTGTATGAATAACGGCACCTATGCAATGGAACAGAACCGGATGATTACCGCCGGGCTGTCCTCCCTAGGAAGTGATCTCCATAATCCGGATTTTGTTCGGATGGCGGAATCTTTCGGGGCCGAAGGACTCCGGGTGAAGGATCCTGCACAACTAGAACCCGTCCTTCAGTCAGCGCTGGCATCCGATAGGGTCACCTTGGTAGATGTGCTGTGTGATGACACCGTGGTCCCTCATACCCAGCTTTAGTTCGGGATAAGGCGGGAGTTTTCACCGTGAAAAAAAGGAAATAACGGATTTTACGAGAAAATATTACGGTAATAGACAAGAGAGAACTCAGGGTCATGATAAAGAAAAAAGAAAGCGGGGAATGCACATGTGCGGCCGTTTTACTTTAACTGCCGGTCTTGGGGAGATCGTGGAGCGGTTCCAGGTGGATGAACACCAGGGCGTAGAACATGCCCCCCGCTACAACATTGCCCCGAGTCAGGAGGTTCCTGTGGTGATCGTGGCAAAGGAGAAGCGACAATTGTTGATGATGCGCTGGGGGCTGATTCCTCGTTGGGCGAAAGATCCATCCATCGGAAACCGGCTGATTAATGCAAGGAGTGAAACCTTAACACAAAAGCCGGCCTTCCGCCGTTCATTCCAGCGTCACCGTTGCTTGGTTCCGGCGGATGGCTTCTACGAATGGAAGAAAAGCGACACCGGTACAAAACAGCCGATGCGAGTGATCATCGACAACGGTTCCCTCTTCGCCTTTGCGGGCTTGTGGGATCAATGGTCGGATGATTCAGGGGAGACCCGCTACTCTTTCACCATCGTCACCACTCGACCCAATGAGAAGATGCAAGAGATCCATAACCGGATGCCGGTCATCCTGCATCAGGCTGAAGAGGAAGCATGGATGGATCCGCAGATGGGAGACCCGGCGCTTCTGGCACCGTTCCTGGAACCCTACGAGCCGGAAGAAATGGCGATCTATCCGGTTTCCAAAGCGGTTAATTCATCGAAGAGTGACCGGCCTGAAATGATTCGGCCCCTTGGCGGAGCCCGGGCGGGATAAGCTTTCTTTCTATATTCGACCAGCGACATGATCCCGCTCTCATGCGGGTTTTTTTGTGTTGACACCTCCATGAGGGCTTGGGTAGCTTTAAGAATATGTATGTCTATTTATTCGATCATGGAGGTTTTCAATGACGAAGAAATGGTTCTTATTCGTATTCATTGCACTTATGATGATGATCTTGGCAGGTTGTTCCCTTTTGTTGAGCCAGGCGGATAAAAAAAGCGGGAATCAAGAAGTACAATCGGAAGAGAAGAAAGATACTGGCAAATCCAAGGAAGATGACGGCGTCGAGGGCGCTCAGTCGGTTAACGAATCCTATGAGGAAATTCCTTTCCAGGCGGTGAATTGGATCGGAGGTTCCCCTGACCGCCAAGCCCGCGGTGGGATTTGGGTTTACACAAAAGAAAAGCACCCGGGAAATATCGATGACAGCTTTGATTGGGATAATGAAGATGTCCTTTTAGTTCAGGTGAGTGACAAAGAGTACGAGGGATATGAAATGAACCCCAAAGGTCTTCAATTCTTGGATAACGATGTCATCAGGGTAGTTGTGCAGCTGAAAAAGGACGACCTCAGTTCCAAGGATGAAGCCCCCCGTCGGTACATCAAAGTGGAGAAAGGTTCCCTCGACGGCAAGAAGTTTATTGTTGAAACGGAAGAGGGCGACCGTCTTAAGACCAACTAAGATGGATGCAAAAAGAGCCGTACGAGAGCACGGCTCTTTTTTACTCCGGAAATGTAGCCGGAATCAAGGGGAGATCAGTTCCCTGCTTTCTTGATTCTTCCCTCGATGTCGGCAGAAAAAGGCTGAGGCAATTGTTTGATATACTCCACCAGGGCATCCAGATCCACCGGTCCGACCACTTTGTCCGTTCCTTCTTTAAAGACAGTGAAAGCGTCGCCGCCGGATGCGATGAAGCTGTTGGCGGTCACGGAATAGGTCTCACCGTCGGTGATCGGGGTGCCATCCGTTTTTTTCAGCTCCGTGACACGGTCGCCGAGAGGGCGGGAGGGATCCCAGGTATAGGAGAGCCCGGAAATCTGAAGGAGGCGTGTTCTGTCAGCTTGCCATTGCTGGTTGAGGAGACGTTTCAGCTGCTCTCCGGTCAGTTTCATCGTTACGAGGTCATTGTTGAAGGGCTGCATCGTATAGAGGTCACCCCAAGTTACCTTGCCCGCTTCAAGATCGGACCGAATGCCGCCGGGGTTCATGAAGGCGAAGTCGGTTTTCATCTTCCAACGCTGGGCATCGGCCACCAGGTTTCCGAGGGGAGATTCTCCGGCAGGGGTGGGCTCCCGGGTAAGGGTTTTAGCCGCTGTACCGACTTCTTCGTTGATGATCGGGGCCACTTTTTTCTCATAACGAGAAACGATTTCCGCCACAGCGGGGTCTGGTTTCCATCCTTCTTGGAAAGTGGTGACCACTTCCGCTTTTTTCTTTACGATATCCCGTGTACGGCGGTCCAGGGTGAGGTCGATATCGGAGAAAGCCGCGCCGGAGCTGTAGGATTGCACCACGAGTTTGCCGTCTACAGTCCCGTTTAGATAGGAGTGGCTATGGCCTGCCACAATGACATCCACTTCGTCGTTGACATCTTTGGCAATCCGGACGATGGGTCCTTCCATTTGGTTGGTTTGCTGATCCTGGAACCCTCCTTCATGGGCCAAGACGACGATCGCCCGGACGCCTTTTTTCTTTAGCTTTTTCACTTCACGGTTGATCGCTTTCGTTTCATCCGTGAACTTTACCCCTTTGACCCCGTCGGGGGTGACGATTGAGGGGGTTTCCTTGGTGACGACTCCGATAAACCCGATTGGTACCCCTTTCACCCGTTTGATCACATGGGGCGGGAGGATCGGGGATTTCGTCTTGGCAGAGACAACATTGGCTGCGGTGTAAGGGAAGTCGGCCCCTTTGAAGTAGCCGGTTTTCTCGTGGCGGCCGCCGTAAATGAGGCGCATCATCTCTTTAACGCCCTCATCGAATTCATGGTTGCCTACGGTACCTACATCGAAGTCCAATTTGTTCAGAACCTCAATTGTGGGCTCATCTTGCATTAACGCCGATACCGGGGCGCTGGCCCCCACCATATCCCCGGCATGGACCATTAAGGTGTTTTTGTTTTCCGCCTCTCGCTGTTTCAGATGGGAGGCTAGGTAGTCGGCTCGGCCAGCTGGTTTTCCGTTGACGGTTTTACTGACATTGAGTTGTCCGTGAAAATCATTAAGCGCCAGGAGTTGTACGTTCACCGGCTTAGGGTGTTTTTTTGTCGATGCATCCACAGCCCCCGTCGGGGCGGCGACCGCGACAGCACACAAAAGGGCGCCTAGAGAGGCGCGCATCCATTTCCATTTGATTCTCATCCGTCGATCCCTCTCTCCGGTTTGTATAAAACCAAAATAGTGCTGGAAGGTGAAGCAAAGATTGAACCAATATTAATGTTTTGACAAAAATCGCCGTATTCCTTTTTTCTGAGGAAAACTTTTCATCCCGTCGGTCAATCATGGTGAGAATCATTCCCACCTAGTAAACAGTTCAATTTTGTATTGACTTTGATTTTGAACATGTTATTTTAATAAGTGTGCAGGATACATAGGGGTTCCCCTCTCATGTTTACCTCCCAGCTTGCCTGGGAAGAGTAGAGAAGTGGATTATGAAATCATCGCAAGGAGGAAGGATCATATGGCGACTCGTTTGGTAGGATTGCCCGCACCGAATTTCGAAATGGAAAGCACCAAAAACCTCGAAACTCTGGACGAGAAGGTGAAGCTTTCCGACTATGAAGGGAAATGGCTGCTCCTCTTCTTCTATCCATTGGATTTCACCTTCGTCTGCCCGACGGAGATCACGGCGCTCTCCGACCGCTATGAGGAATTCCAAGATCTAGACTGTGACATCATCGGTGTCAGCACCGACAGCAAGTTCTCCCATCGGGCCTGGATCAACACCCCGCGGGATGAAAACGGCCTGGGTGACATCAAATACCCGCTCGGTGCGGACACGACCCATAAAGTAGCCCGCGACTACGGCGTCCTCCTCGAAGACGAAGGGATTGCTCTGCGCGGTCTGTTCATCATCGACCCGGAAGGGGTTGTCCGTTACCAAGTCGTGACCGACAACAATGTCGGCCGCAGCGTAGATGAGACCCTGCGTGTCCTGCAGGCCTTGCAAACCGGGGGTCTGTGTCCCTCCGACTGGAAACCGGGTCAAAAAACCCTCTGATCGGACAGGCGATCCAAAGGGCCTAACCTTGCCGTTAGGTCCTTTTTCAACAGGGGGATAAGTCGATAAGACCGGTTCATACTAGGGTGGACAGAATGTATCCGCATGGTTGACAATGGAGGAGGTTCTTGCACCATGGCTTTGCGTTTACGTACCGAAATGCCTGAGCTGAAAGGCGCTACCGAATGGGTGAACGGCGAGGTCAGCAAAGAGGATTTGGCCGGTAAGCCGATTCTTATCCACTTTTGGTCTGTCAGTTGCGGTCTGTGCAAACAGAGTATGCCTGATGTCCTGAAAATCCGGGACGAATACAAGGATAAGGGCCTCCGAGTGGTCGGTATCCACATGCCCCGCTCCGAGAAAGATTTAGAAGCGGGTCCGGTCAAAGAGACTATCGAAAAATACGAAATGACCCATCCCCAGGCGATTGACAACCAACATACCATTGTCGATGCCTTCGAGAACGAATTTGTTCCAGCGTACTACCTTTTCGATGAAGAGGGCCAGTTGCGCCATCGCTCTGCCGGTGAAAAGGCTCTCTCGATGATGAAAAAGCCCCTGGAACGCGTCCTGGGGACTAACGAGTAAGCGGAGGGATCTGGATGAACCTGCCCAAAGAACTTCGATACAGCGAGGAACACGAGTGGGTAAAGGATGAAGGGGGCAACAAAGTACGGATCGGGATCACCGATTTTGCACAGTCGGAGCTGGGTGACATCGTCTTCGTCGAGTTACCGGAAGTGGGGGACGAACTAGAAGCCAACGCCCCCTTTGGGAGCGTTGAATCTGTTAAAACGGTCTCTGAACTATATGCTCCTGTAAGCGGAAAAGTCGTGGAAGTGAATGGCGACCTGGAAGACTCCCCAGAGAACGTCAATGAAACCCCCTATGAAGGTGGCTGGATGATCGTCCTTGAAGTATCCGACTCCTCGGAGCTGGAAAAATTGATGGATGCGGACAAGTATCAGGCGATGGTCTCTGAAGACTGATCCTCGGAAAACCGGCAGCGAATGCCGGTTTTTTTTTATTCAATTAGAGGGCGTAAAAAGCAGGATTTCCCGTCGAATCATGGCGAAGAATGACGTGAGAGAGAATAACAAAACGGGTTTTCACAGCGACTGAATGTGGTACAATACACCTAAATCACGTGTTTGTGCATCGCTAAACCCGATATAGATTGAAATTTCCGAAAGGGGAGGCGGGGGAAACCATGGGTTTTTGCTGCGGGGCTGCAATGGTGGGGGCGGTTGGAACGTTGCGACAAGGTTCGACATTGGTGCATAATGTTCCCCTGCTGTATTGCCCGGTCTGTCATCAGGTGGAAGTTCACCATGCGGTGAAAGAAGAGTTTGAGCTGTTGATGGAATATGCTCAGGGAGATAGAGCCCGGGAAGTCAATCTGAAGGAGTATATCGATGATTCGATGATCGCCGAATGGAAGGAATGCTGTACCAGTTTTCAACAAGGGCAACCGGAATCGGTGCTTCGGGAGCAGATTGACATGGCCCTCGATTTAATGGGTGTCGCCAAACAGATGCAAGATAAAGAGTGGGAACGAGCGTTAAAAAGCCGGCTTCAGGTTCTCGGGGATCGGTTTAAACGTTATCAAAAGACAAACGCACAATAGAGGGTTCACGACTCCCGCCGGAAACGGCGGTTTTTTTGTTGTTTACGACAAACAGCTCCCCTTTTACAAGGTTGGGAGCTGTTTGGTTCAATCCTTGTGCGGCATTTTATTCTTCCAGATCCATTGCAAAAGCGACTTGTTCAACCAAGGGTTGGAATCCGGCTTCTTTTAACAGACCGAGAAGAAAGTCATTGGAGGTGGGCAGGTTAAAAGCGGAACGGGACAGACTTCCGGGCAGGAAGAGGGGGCGGAGGGCTGCTTTCATCACCCCTTCTCCGTCCGGATGGTCGGGAAGGACATTCGCTTGGAGAAGTGTAACAGCCTGTAAGTATCCCTCGGAATTCGTCCCGGTCCGGTATAGGGCATAACCTACCGTTTCACGGTGTTCGTTCTCCACGATCCAGCCCTCCACACCGGCGGGGTTGGACCACTGGCACTGCCATGGAGCTTCCCAGCGGTAGAAGGAAAGGCCGGCAGCTTCTCTTGGCGGAGCGGGCCGGCAGAAATAATCGGTGTCGGATGGGAAGTTAGGGGGAGCATCCGGGTTTTCCCACCGCAGGGTGATCAGGCGGTCTGTCTCCTGGTATCCCAGTTCCCGGTAAAGGCGGAGTGCCCGTTCGTTTTGTGTGATGGCTTCAACCTGGGCGGTGGAAACACCCTCTTTCCGGTACTGTTCCAGGGCCGCTTCCATCAAGACCCTAGCGATACCCCGGCGGCGAAAACGGGGGACGATCCCGGTGCCGCCATTCCAGGCGATAAGTTGTCCCTTTTGCTCTCGTTTACCGCTCATGACAAACCCGGCGGGTTCGTTCTCTTCGAAAGCGGCGAGGGAGAGGGATGGGGAAAGCCCTTCGAGGGCGAATCGAGCTGTATATAGGTCAGGAGTAAGGGTCATATCCAGGGCATAGCCCTGAAACCCTTCATTCCAGAGCGCCGTCCCCTCCTCGGGGGACAAGCGGCTGACGGGTTTAATCCGAATCAAGGAGATCGCCTCCAAACACAGGGTGGTCAAACTTTTCTCTTCGGCATGGAACCTTGTCATTTCCTGCTCTTTCGACAGAATCCCTTGGAAGTGTTAGACTGTTGGAAAAAAGCAGCCTTTCCCGAGGGAGAGATGGTGCAAGGGAGGTCTTCGGTTGCGTATTCTCATACTGGGTGCGGGAGCGGTCGGCGGTTATTTCGGCGGACGCCTGCTGGAGAAAGGGGAGGATGTCACTTTCCTCGTCCGACCTCGAAGGAAACAGCAATTGGAAGAGTCCGGTCTGGTTATCCGCAGCGTCCATGGGGACTACAAGGCTTCGGTAAAAGCAATCACGTCGGGAGAAGACGCGGGAACGTTCGATGCCGTGGTGTTAGGTGTGAAAGCCTACCATCTTGAACGGTCTCTGGCGGATCTTCGTTCCTATGTGGGCGAAAAGACGCTGATTCTTCCCCTCTTGAATGGGGTTACCCACCTGGACCGGCTGCAAGAAGTCTTCAAACCGGAGCAAGTCGTAGGCGGGCTCTGTTTTATCGAAACGACGTTAAATGAAAAGGGAGAAATCGAACAGTACAGCCATCGACATGATGTGTATATGGGGGAGCTGGACGGATCCGACTCGGAACGGATCAACCGCCTCTTCCAAGTGTTTGACGGCGCCCGTATGACAGTGAAAAAGAGCAAGTGCATCCTGGCGGACATGTGGCAAAAGTACACCTTTATCTCCACGTTCAGCGGGATTACCTCCCTAATGAACAGCAGCATCGGCCCTGTGATGGCAGCTCCCGGCGGTCGGGAAACCGTCCGCCGCCTACTGGATGAGATTGTCGAGGTAGCCAGAAGCAAAGAGCCCGCCTTGGATGTCGAGTTGGCAGAGAGGGTCTTCACTACTCTGGAGAGTCTGGAACCAACCATGAAGTCCTCCATGTTGCGAGATATCGAGAAAGGGGGAGCCGTGGAAGCGGACCACCTCCACGGCTCCCTGATTCATATGGCCCCTGCCGGTACGGATCTCCCGCTTTTGAAGGCCGTGTATGCTTACCTCAAAACCTATGAGTTCCACCGGGTCATCGAGGGTGCTCGTTCATAACTGCCCCAAAAAAAACCTGGCTCCTAACGGAAGGAGACGGGTTTTGTCAGGACTGAAGGATGCGCAGGTAGCTTAGGCTAGGGGTGATGGATCTCGCTTTGGTTTTTTTAATGCATATGGAAAAAGGCACCTAACGGTACGTGTTGCCCGTAGAGTGCCCGGAGATACCAACCGGTTAGCTACCACTGGTTTGGACGAAAAGGTGTGCAGCTGGGCCGTTAGGTGGCTGAGTTTCCTACCGCAGAAGTTCCTCCTCGCGTTCGCCATGGGCGATAATTTCCTCTGTAGAAAGTTAGTTGGCGATAATCGTCTGGATTTGGTTAATTAACAGGTTGACGGCAACCTGGTTGTAACCGCCTTCGGGAATAATCAGGTCGGCATATCGTTTGCTGGGTTCGATGAACTGTAGGTGCATCGGGCGAACGACGGTGAGATACTGCTCGATGACCGAATCCAAGGTGCGACCCCGGCTTTTCATATCCCGTTCCAACCGGCGGAGGATGCGGACATCCGCATCGGTGTCGACAAACACCTTAATGTCCATCAGTTCACGCAGATGCTCATCCTCCAGGATGAGGATTCCTTCCAGGATGATGACATCCTTGGGGAAAATGGTGACACTCTCGGAAGCGCGGGTGTGGATGGAGTAGTCGTAGGTTGGTTTTTGGATCGGCTCCTGCCGGAGGAGCTTTTTCAAGTGTTCGATCAACAAATCGTTGTCAAAGGCGAGAGGGTGATCATAATTGGTCTTCACCCGTTCTTCCATCGGAAGGTGGGATTGATCCTTATAGTAGGCATCCTGTTCGATCAGAGCCACCGAATCGGAAAAACGCTCGCAGATATTGCGGGCGACGGTTGTTTTTCCTGATCCGCTTCCGCCGGCCACACCAATGATAATCGGTCTTTTCATGGGGATGATTCCTTCCTGTCTCTCCGCTGGGATAGGTACAATAAACCTCCGCTGATGATAGCAATTTAAGGGGATTTTTTCAAGGCAAACCCTACAGCAAACCTTATTTTCCTCCAAAGACAAAAAAAATAGGCCCTCCAGCGGAAAGCCGTTTTGAAATCATGTCTATTTGCATGGCTTCAGTGGGCTTGGACTCTAACCTATCGATAGACGGGTGTTCCCAGAATCCCCGGCCTATGACAGAGTGTCAACCGTTAATCACATCCCCGCCGTTGGGGTGAATGACTTGCCCCGTAATGTAGCTGGAGTCGGTGGAAGCCAGAAAAACGTAACTGGGGGCCACTTCAGCGGGTTCCCCTGGACGTCCCATCGGAGTTTCCTTGCCAAAGTGTTCCACATGATTCTTTGAGAATGTCGCGGGAATGAGCGGAGTCCATATGGGCCCGGGCGCCACTCCATTCACCCGAATTCCTTGGGAGACGAGGGATTGGGACAGGGAGCGAGTAAAGGAAACGATTGCTCCCTTTGTAGCAGAATAGTCGATTAACAAAGGGTTCCCTCGGTAGGCAACCACCGAAGTGGTGTTAATAATGCTGTCACCTGCCTGGAGATAGGGCAGTGCCGCCCGGGTTAGATAAAACACCGAGTAGATATTGGTTTGAAAGGTACGCTGGAGTTGCTTTGCATCGATGTTTTTCAACCCTTCTTCATCGGGATGTTGTTCCGCTGCATTGTTGACTAGAATATTGAGCTTTCCCAATTCCTCTACGGTTTGTTTAACCGCATCTTGGCAGAACTCTTCTTTTCCCACATCTCCGGCCAACAAGAGACATTGGCGTCCTTCCTGTTTCACAAGGGATTGGGTTTCTTCTGCATCATCATGTTCGTCGAGGTAGACGATGGCGATATCCGCTCCCTCTTTCGCAAAAGCAACAGCTACCGCTCGGCCAATGCCGCTATCTCCGCCTGTAATCAGAGCGACCTTATCCTTAAGCTTTCCGCTTCTGTTTCTGTGGAGGTTGAAGAGTGTCCTTTTCAGAAGCCATGGTAACCCTCCTGCTGGGTTGTAGTCCTTAACTTTGGAATAGCCTGCATTCGCAGGCTATTCCCAGGATCTCGTGAGGATTCAGTTAACCCAAATTTGATCTCAAGAAGCTTTCACCCAATACGCCGCTTCATTACTGGCGGGATCCGGTGGAAACTGTTCATTTTTCTCAAGTTTAATGGTCTCTTCACCTTGTGCTGACTTTGAGGTGTCATGGACCAAACCGGCCAGTTCATACTTAGCCGTTTCGGGGGCTTTTTCCCCGGTTTTAAACCGTTCCGATCCGGAGTTCCTTCCGGAACTCCCACTCCCTGTTGCAGGGTTGCTTCGCTGGGAGGCTCTTTTTTCCCCACCTTTTTGTCCGATGTCCTGATAGAACTCTTTGCCTCGTTCTTGGGAAACGGTTTCCCCGCCCTTTTGCCCAATATTCTGGTAAAACTCCTTGTCATGCTCTTGAGAGGTGGTTTCCCCGCCTTTTTGTCCGATGTCCTGATAGAACTCTTTGCCTCGTTCTTGGGAAACGGTTTCCCCGCCCTTTTGCCCAATATTCTGGTAAAACTCCTTGTCATGCTCTTGAGAGGTGGTTTCCCCACCTTTTTGTCCGATGTCCTGATAGAACTCTTTGCCTCGTTCTTGGGAAACGGTTTCCCCGCCTTTTTGCCCAATATTGTGGTAAAACTCCTTATCGTGAGTCTCGGAGGTTTTCTCTCCGCCTTTGCGCCCGGCTTCTTCCAGGCTCATCCTCTTTTTACGATCGTTTTTTGCCATCCTTAATCTCTCCCCTCTTTGTTTTCTAGTATTCACTTATCACGGTTCTTTTGGCTTTAAACGCCTTTTTGCTAGAAAGATAAAATTCATCTTTTTTTCTGCTTTTGGATAAGGATTTAGCATGGGGATGGGGGCGCTTTTTTCAGCTTTTTATTCTTTTCAGTTTACCTTTTCGGTACCAATCCAGCACGGCTTGACCGTCGCTGGGTTCTCCATCGGGATACTCGATTGGAACCAAAGCGAAAAAAGCATAGTAGAAGGAAAAGTAGGCGAACTGATAAAAGGCGTTATGGGTTCCCAGAATTCCTGTCCAGATCAAGGTATTCAGCAGCACGATACTCAAAAGGTTGAAAAGCGCTCCGCCTAGATAAATCCATAGGGCTTTGTGGCGGCGGGGGGTGGGCAAGTCTTCAAAATCGCAGGTTCCGTACCAGAAGTAAATCTTCCGGATTTCAACCATTCCCAACCGCCCCAGGACTGATCCGCATCCGACGATAATCCGGGCGTTTTTCGCCCCGAAAAGCCAAGCAAAAAAGAGGTGGCCTAGCCCGTGAATCAAGGTGACCAGGGGGAGCACGACGAAAAACGCTAGGAAGAACGTACCGAGATCTGTCCAGTCAAACAACAAATCCCCGCCTTTCTATTTTTGTTTGATCATAAAAACAAACCTTTGAAAGTCTCCCCCCAAAAAGGGTAGAGATTCTAAGGTTTGTTTGAAAGCAATGAATCCTTATGGACCAAATTCATTCCCTAATCGACCGATGCTAAACCAGGGTTCTTGTGTATGTAGGAAGAGCCATTTTTCCCTATCAAACGGTCATAACGAAACCGCACAGATTTCTGTGCGGTTTCCGTTAGCATATTCCCAGGCGTAACGTTACTTTGCCTGAGGTCCGGCGTTCCGGATTGCTTCGCTGATATGGGTGAATTTTGTGAAGTTCTCCTGGAAACGATGAGCGAGCTCCTTCGCTTTGTTGTCATAGGCGGAAGGGTCGGACCAGGTGTTTCGGGGAAGAAGAAGTTCCACCGGGACGTCGGGACAATAGTTGGGAACCTGAAGCCCGAAAGCTGGATCTGGGGAAAAGGCCGCCTCTTCTAGACTGCCGTCCAAGGCGGCTTTCACCAATGCTCGGGTGTGTACCAGTTTCATCCGGCTGCCTGTTCCGTAGGGTCCGCCGGACCATCCGGTGTTGACCAAATAGACGCGGGCATGGTGACGCTCAATCTTTTTCCCCAGCATTTCCGCGTAGATCCTTGCTGGCCGAGGTAAGAAAGGTGCACCAAAGCAAGTCGAGAAGGTGGCTTCCGGTTTGGTAACCCCCCGTTCAGTTCCTGCCAACTTGCTGGTATAGCCGGACAGGAAGTGGTACATCGCCTGTTCCGAAGTAAGGCGGGCAATTGGGGGCAGGACACCGAAGGCGTCGGCGGTCAGGAAGAGGATAACATCCGGATGGCCGCCAACACCGGGGATACGGGCACCGGGGATGTGCTCGATGGGATAGGCGGCTCGGGTATTTTCTGTTAACAAGGTGTCATCAAAAAGGGGAGTCCGCTGGTCATCGACGGCGACGTTTTCCAGGACGGCACCAAAACGGATCGCATTCCAAATTTGGGGTTCCTTTTCCCGGGAAAGGCCAATGCATTTGGCATAACAACCGCCTTCGATGTTAAAGATGCCGTTATCCGACCAGCCGTGTTCGTCATCGCCGATGAGGCTGCGACCGGGATCGGCGGACAGCGTGGTTTTCCCGGTGCCGGACAAGCCAAAGAACAAGGCGGTGCTTCCATCGCCTCCCATGTTGGCGGAACAATGCATCGGGAGAACGTCGCGATCCGGGAGAAGATAGTTCATGACACTAAAGACGGATTTTTTTATTTCCCCCGCGTATTGGGTTCCCCCGATCAGAATGACGCGGCGTTCCAGGCTGACGACGATAAAGGTTTCCGAATGCGTCCCATCTCTTTCTGGATCCGCTTTCAAGCCGGGGGCGCTGATAATGGTGAACTGGGGTGAGAATCCTTCTAAATCGGAGGGTTCGGGGCGGATAAAGAGTTGTCGGGTAAAGAGGTTGTGCCAAGCGTATTCATTAACCACGCGGATGGGTAGCCGATATTCTCTGTCGGCACCAGCAAAGCCATCAAAGACAAAGACATCCCGGTTGCGGAGGTAGTCCAGAACTTTTCCGTACAGGTCTTCAAATACGTTCGGATCCATCGGCTGATTAACCGGTCCCCAATCTATGGTGTCTGACAGGGAAGGTTCCTTTACTAGAAACTTATCTTTGGGAGAACGACCGGTGTACTTTCCGGTGAGTGCACGGAATGCACCGGAAGAGGTAAGAATGCCTTCTCCCCTTTGTACGGCTTTCTCCACCAATTGCGAAGTGGATAAATTTTGGTAAACCGGACCCTCCAGTGTGTACTTCATCCAGTTACTCACATCCGCTTGGGTTTTCATCGGTCCATCCTTTCCCTATAGTTATAACATATCATATCATTGAGTTCCGTTAGTGGTGAAGCTGACGGGAAAAGTATAACACATTTCGTGTTTTCAGGGGAATGGTATGTTTGATAAAAAAGGGTGGAGGAGTGGATATTGGACTCCTGCCCCATTGACTTCACCCAAAATAAGTGGTATCTTCATACAGAATGAATATGATTTCGGGAGTGTTTGAATGAGTCAGCTAGCGGAAGGATCCGTCGTGAGCGGAGAAGTGGTCGCCATTAAACCCTTCGGGGCCTTCGTCAAATTGGAAACCGGAGAGACGGGTCTTGTCCATATCTCTCAAATCTCCGCGAAGTTCGTTGAAAAGGTGGAGGACGAACTCACTGTCGGGGATACCATCAAGGCGAAAGTGCTCTCCATCGACTCTTCAGGGAAGATTTCTCTGTCCATCAAAGCGTTGACGGATGACCGTCCGCGTGGCGGAGGACGGGGGCGTCGAGGTGGAGACCGTCGGGGTGGACCCGGTGACTTCGAGGATATGATGAAAAAATGGATGAAGAGCAGTGAAGAACGCCTGAGCGCGTTGGCGGCCAAGCAGAAGAAGGGTCGCTAAGATATAGATCACCGACACCTTCCGGTCCCCGGAAGGTGTTTTTTTATACGGCATGGGCCAACTTCAGGTCGTTCATCTAGGCGGAAAGTTGCCGAGAATAAGCGGACAGTTAGGGAAAAGGAGTTTTTTGAAAACTACTATAATGGTAGAATCAATAAAGTGTGGTTCGCATTCCCGGGATGGCTTGGGATCCGATCCGTATCTTAAAGAGGGAGAAAAGGTGATGTCCTTGGAAGGGAAAACATTGGGAGGACGTTATGACATCCTTGGACGTCTTGGCGGCGGGGGAATGGCTAGCGTCTACTTGGCCCAGGACCAGCTCCTTAAACGTCGGGTAGCGGTGAAAGTGATGAATGCTTCCCTTGGCTATAACGGAGAATTTGTCCGCCGTTTTAATCGGGAGGCCAAAGCGGCTGCCAGCATGTCCCACCCCAATGTGGTGAATGTTTACGATGCAGGGAAAGACGGGTCCACTCATTACATGATCATGGAATATATGGAAGGTGCTTCGCTGATGGATCTCATTCAGGAACGGGGATCCCTTTCGCCAGAAGAAGCGATCGCCATCGCGATCCAAATTTGTAATGGTCTTGCCCATGCCCATCAGCATGGAATTGTCCATCGAGACATTAAGCCCCACAATATTATGTCTACCGCGGACGGACAGTTCAAAGTGGGTGATTTCGGAATCTCCCGCCCAACCGATGCGACCGCGATCACCAGAACAGGCTTTGTGATGGGCTCCGTTCATTACTTCTCTCCGGAGCAAGCGAAAGGCGGGGATGTTGGCCCGCAGAGCGATTTGTACTCCCTGGGCGTGGTTCTCTATTACATGGTGACGGGGAGGCTTCCCTTCGATGGGACAGAAGCGATCGCCATCGCCCTCAAGCATCTCCAGGAAACGGTTCCCGATCCCCGGAGGTGGAACGCATCTCTGGGCGAAGGGCTCTGTCGGGTGATTCGTCGGTCCATGGCCAAGTCAGTTAGAGATCGGTACCGCACTGCGGAGATGATGAAAGAGGATTTGCAGCGGGCTCTGGAAGACGACGGTGTTGGAGAAATACCCTTCGTTCCGCCCTCCGATCAGGAACTTGACAAGAGGGGGAGCCGGAGGCGAATAGCCCTTCATAATCGGATAAAGTCCATAGGAGCCATGGTAAAACCGGGCTGGGATCGGCTGTTCGCAAGCTTTTTCCAAAAGAAACGGTTGAGATGGGGAGTAGGGGGGCTGGCCGCTTTCCTATTTCTAATGGTGGTAATCGGTGGGTTCCTGTTAAATCAGGACAATGGAGGCACCGCTTCCGACGGGCAAATGGTCACGGGGAACCATGAAGGCTATGCGGCAGATGATAGGGAGAACAAGGACAAGAAAGAGAAGCCTAGCTCTGAACAAAAAGAAGAGGAGAAACCTGAGCGGGAGAAGCCGGCCCAACCTCTCAAGCAGAAAAATTCGGGAGGGGGTAACCATGACTGGCGGAAGGAAATCCCTCCCTCCACTGACGGCAATGATACCTTTAGTAATTTCGTTCATACAGGGAGAGGCGGGGACTACACCGTCAATATGGATGTCAAATCACCGCCGGGTCAAGTTTTTTACAATCTCTATGTGGTGGATAAGTACGGGAGCGAAAAAGTATTGGATAGAGAAGCAATCCCACACAACGGAACCGAAGAGGAATTCACCCCGGTCCAATTTTCCGTCCATTCCCCCCGGATTCTAAGGGAAGAGGGGATGGTCAAGATCACGCTGTTTCGAGAGGACCTCGAATCTGGCCGTTCGGACATCATCAGTTATGTTTTGGAAATGAACGAAGGGTAAAAAGGGTTCCTCATGATAAGATGATCCAAAACCCCGCTGGGTAGAATTTCTTTATCCAGCGGGGTTTTCTCATCGTGGAGGCCTTTTTCATCCTACTTCACGTAAAAGCATTTTTGAAAAACTGGTAAAATGATAGAATCAGAAGCGTGGATCGGTTTTTTCCAACGTCATAATGAGGGAGAAAAGGTGATGCCCTTGGAAGGGAAGATATTGGGAGGGCGTTATGAGATCCTTCGGCGCCTAGGCGGCGGAGGGATGGCTACCGTCTACTTGGCTCAGGATCAATTTCTCCAACGCCAGGTGGCAGTGAAGGTGATGAATGAATCCCTCAGCCATGACCGGGATTTTGTCCGCCGTTTTGCTCGGGAAGCCAAGGCGGCTGCCATCATGTCCCATTCCAACGTCGTTAACGTTTATGATGTAGGCAGAGAAGGTTCTGTCCATTACATGGTGATGGAATATATGGAGGGCGCTTCACTGATAGATCTCATTGAAGGACGGGGGGCTTTGTCGGAGAAAGAAGCGGTGTCCGTTACCATCCAGATCTGTGACGGCCTTGCCCATGCCCATGAAAAGGGGATTGTCCACCGGGATATTAAGCCCCATAATATCATGTCCACGGCAGGCGGGCAGTTTAAGTTGGGGGATTTTGGGATTTCCCGGCTGAACGGAGCTTCCACGATTACCCAGACAGGCTTTGTGATGGGTTCAGTTCACTACTTCTCTCCGGAACAGGCGAAAGGGCGGAATATCAGCCATCAAAGCGACCTGTACTCTTTGGGTGTGGTTCTCTTTTACATGGTGACGGGGAAGCTACCCTATGACGGGGAAGAAGCGATTGCCATCGCCCTGAAACACCTACAAGAACCGATCCCCGATCCACGTCTTTGGAAGCCGGAGCTATCCGAGGGGCTATGCCATGTCATTACCCGTTCGATGGCTAAGTCCACCGATGAGCGCTACCAGACAGCGGAAGAAATGAAAGCAGACCTGGAAAGGGCTCTAACAGGCTTTTGGCAGGGAACTCAGCCCTTCGCTATACCACCTGAACCGGAAATAACAAAGTATGGATTATCCGAGGGAGAATCTTCGTACTCTTCGGGCTCCATTCCAAGCCGGATGAAGAAATCTGGCAGAAATGCGTCTAGGGCCCGCCGCCCCTGGCAGAGGAAACGGTTGTGGTTCGCGATTGGAATAGCACTCCTTTTGTTTATATTCGTTGTCAATGCAATTCAGGGAGCTGGAAACGATCCGATAGAAGCTTATCGGGATCCCGTCACGGAGCAGCAGCAAGCCGATACCGGGGACAGCGAGGGACCTGAAGAAGAAATTCAAACGGAAGAGCCGGAGCCGGATCGGGAAAAAGCGGACAAAAAGCCGGAGGAAGAATCAGCTCAGGGAAATCCGGCCCAACCTCCAGAGGAGGAAAAGCCGGAGAATGAAGGATACAATTGGCAACAAGACCGGCCTTCCGGCGCGGATAACAGCAGCTTTCGCTCCTTTTCGCGCAGCGGGTCCGGCGGATCTTACGATGTCCAGGTGGATGTGAATGTACCACCAGAGCAACAAGTCAGGTATGATGTCTATCTGTCGGACCGAAACGGCAAACAGACGGTTAGCCGTAATAATCCGGTACAGGTCGACGGCGACGGACAGAATTTTACCAGGGTCTCTTTTCCCGTTTCCTCTGATATGCCCGATGGGGACGGCATCATAAAAATACGCCTTTACCGGATTGATCCCGGCTCGGACTCGGAAGTGGATGCCACAGAATATCTCCTTGAACAAATCGGGGGATAATCATAGAGGTCAGACGTTCGGTTTTGAAATCAGACCCTGCCACTGGGTCCTCCCTCTGGGGGTATGATATAACTGAAAGGGATACGAAAACGGGATGAGGAGGAGGAGTATGGATCGATTGCAAAGGGAAATCATCGAAGAGATGGGCGTTCAGCCTACTATCGACCGGGATGGGGAAACCCGGAAACGAATCGACTTCATCAAAGGGTATCTGAAGCGGACTGGGGCCAACGGATTGGTGTTAGGGATTTCCGGTGGACAGGATTCTTCCCTTGCTGGTCGCCTTTCTCAAATGGCGGTAGAGGAGCTTCGGCAGGAGACGGGTGGGAATTATACCTTTATTGCCATGCGTCTTCCCTATGGTGTGCAGAAGGACGAGGAAGACGCTCAGCGAGCCCTCCGTTTCATCGCGCCGGACCGAACCCTTACTGTTAACATTAAGGAAGCGGTGGACGCCTCCGTGAAAGCCTTCCGGGAAGGCACGGGAGAACCGTTGTCCGATTACGTGAAGGGGAACGCCAAAGCCCGGGAACGGATGATAGCCCAGTATAACGTAGCTGGCCAATACGGCCTGCTTGTGGTGGGAACGGACCATGCCGCTGAGGCAGTGACCGGCTTTTTCACCAAATATGGCGACGGAGGCGCCGATCTGGTTCCCCTTTTCGGCCTTAATAAGCGGCAGGGGAAAGAACTCCTAAAGCATCTGGGAGCAGAACCGGCCATTTACCAAAAGCTCCCTACCGCCGATCTATTGGATGAAAATCCAGGGCAGGCGGATGAGGCGGAACTAGAGCTCACCTATGAAGAGATCGACGACTATCTGGAAGGAAAAGAAGTCGGTAAAGAAGCCGTCCGCAAGATTGAGGGGAGGTTTCTTGCCACCCGCCATAAGCGGACGGTTCCGGTATCCGTGTTGGATGACTGGTGGACCGAGTGAGGGAATAAGGCCCACAAGGGGCTTGAAACTGCTGACAAAGTCCTTCTGCACAAAAAGGTGAGCCGGTTTCCGGTGAAGCGCCTGTTAGCCCGACAACCCAGTGGAGTGTCCGGAAGCTTCAACCGTTTTTCGGCCACACACGCTTTTCCTTTGGCCGATGGTTGAAGCCGGAGGATACGGAGCGGACAGACCTAACATCTGCGGGAGGAACATCTGGCGCGGAGTCGGAAATCCGGCTCGCCCCTCTTCTGTGGGGTTTGTCAACAACCTTAGGGCCCGCAAGGGCCTTTTTTGTTTCTCTCGTATCAAAAAACCCCTGCTTCCACCAAACGGAGCAGGGGTTTTCGAGCTTTCGACTATTTTTTTTTCCTCACAATAACAAGCGAGGGAGCACGATTCCGGTTGAGGAGGCGGTAATGGGCCGAATCGAAGAAACGGGGATCCAGGGTAGTGAGGCGCTCCAAAACGGCGGAGGCTTCCTCTTCTCCGCCGGGGTGACCGGTATAAAGAACAAGGGTGAGTGTTCCTCCCGTAGCTATTAGGTTGAGCGATTGGTCGACGGCGGTAAGGGTGGTTTCCGGGAGTGTAGTGATGGAGGGGTCTCCTTGCGGGAGGTAGCCCAAATTAAACATTACTGCTTGAACGGATGGCACATTTGTCTCGGCAAGGGTTTCCGCCAGGCGGTGGTGGCCTCGCTGAAAGAGAGAAACTCGGCTTTCTACACCGGCTTCGATGAGGAGAGAGCGGGTTTGGTTCAGGGCCTGTGCCTGAATGTCGAAGCCGAAAACCCGACCTTTAGCTCCCACCGCTTTCGCCAGAAACAGGGTATCGTTTCCGTTGCCGACGGTGGCATCAACGGCAACCGCCCCTTCAAATAAAGACTCCTTCACCCAGGCTTTGGTGAAGGAGAGGATAGAAGAGAGGTTCATCCGACAGAGGTCCTCCCCACAGGTCCGGTACGCACAGGCAGGGGGGTGGTCATGGATGGGTTCCACTGTTTCCCCTGCCAAGAAGCCCGGTGTTTCAGCTCACTGTCGATGGCGTGGAGAGACTCCCACTTTTTCGTACTCCACAAGGGTCCGATCATCAGGTCGGGGGGGCCATCGCCGGTGACCCGATGGATGATGACCGAGGGATGAAGCATTTCCAACGTATCCACTACCAGGTTGACATAAGTTTCCCGGTCGAGGAATTGAAGAAGTCCTTCCTTGTACTGCTTCACCATCTGCGTTTTTTTCAGAAGGTGGAGAGAATGGATCTTGATTCCCTGAATGTCCATGGCGGCACAGGCACGAGCCGTTTCCAGCATCATCTCCGTGGTTTCCTGGGGAAGGCCGAAGATGATGTGAGCGCAGACCCGGATGCCCCGGGCACGAAGCTTGGTTACAGCATCCAGGAAGCAAGCGTAGTCATGGGCCCGATTGATCAGATCGGAAGTAGACTCATGGATCGTTTGCAGGCCCAGTTCCACCCACAGATAGGTCCGTTGGTTGATCTCTTCGAGGAGATCTAAAACCTCATCGGGGAGACAATCGGGACGGGTGGCGATGGAGAGTCCGACGACACCGGGTTGTTTCATAATCACTTCATACATGGGACGCAGCTCCTCAGCAGGTGCGTAAGTGTTACTGAAGGCCTGGAAATAACCGATATACTTTGCCTTCGGCCATTTCCGGTGCATCCGTTCCTTCACCTTGTTGAACTGCTCCACCAGGTCATCCCGGCGTCGACCGGCAAAATCCCCGGAACCGAGGGGACTGCAGAAGGTACATCCCCCGACTTTACCAATAGTGCCGTCCCGGTTTGGACATGAGAAGCCGCCGTCTAGCGGAACTTTAAAGATCTTCTCTCCGAAAGTGCTTCGGAGATGGTGATTCCAAGTATGATACCGCTTCTCCCCCCAGAGGAGAGGGATCGCTTGCGGTTGATTGGCATTCATGGATATCCATCCTTTTCACTGCAAGTTCACCCCCTATTATATCATTGCGACGAGAAAACCCCTAAATCCATTTATGGGGATGAAAGCGAGCGTCGAAGGAGGGAGGGCAGATTGAATCCCATGTTTGATTCTTTGCCTTTCGGGAAATCCAATACTAGTTCAGAAGGCGATTCCCTAACAATGAAAGGAGTCGATTTCTCGATGGAACAAGACATTAAAACCTTGATCGACGGACTGAACGAGGACCTCGCTTACGAATATGCCGCTGCCATCACTTACACCTATAACGCAGCGACGGTTTCAGGCTTAGCTCGTCCCATGCTGAAAAGTTTTTTTGAAGGGGAAATTCAGGATGAAATGAAACACGCCAGCTACCTTTCTGAAAAGATTGCTTCATTGGGAGGTACCCCTGTCGTCAAACCAGCCGAAGTGAAACAAGCGAGTGATGTAAGGGGCATGCTGGAATACGCCATTGCTGAAGAGGACGCAACGATCAAGCGTTATATCAAACGGATCGAACAGGCCGAAGCAGCTGGTCAGCACGGCCTCAAGATTGAACTGGAAGGCATGGTGGCTGACGAATCGAATCACAAGGAAGAAATGCAACGCCTGCTGAAAGATCCCCGTCTTTCCTGAAATGAATACCCTTATCCGAGGGAGGTCGTATCCAATACGGCCTCCCTCGTTTTTTCTGTTCACGGAAAGGTATAGCCGCTGTCGGAAAGGGGTGATACACTGGACAGACAGGGAATTTCGACAAAAGATTTCCTAGTTCGGTGTAACCATGCAGCAATTTGCCCGTATGACTGAATGAATCGATTACCGAAAGGGGTTTCTTATGGTGAAAAAGCTCTTATCTTTTACGTTTATCGCCCTTCTATCGCTTGGCCTCGTAGCATGCGGCAGTCTGACCGGAGCCGGTTCCGACAATAAGGAAGCCAACCCCGAGGAAAAAAAGGACTGGACGGTCGGTGAAGTAATCGCCCAAGTAGAAAAGAAGAGCCAGGAAGAAAAGGGTATCAGTTATGACATGAACGGAAATCAGATGTTTACGGTAAAGGTGAACGGAGACGAAGAGAACATTGCCATGAACTACGGCATGAAAATGGATTACCTAAACGATCCCCCATCCATGCATATGAAGGGGACCATGAAGACGGAGGAGCAAAAGCTTCCGGTGGAGATGTACCTCGTGGATAACACTCTTTACCAGAAAGCAGGACCCGAGAAATGGTTGAAATCGAAAGCCACAGGCATGGAAGCCGTGCAGGGTGCGGGCCAGGTTCAACAACCTTCAGAATCCGTAAAGCAATTTCAGAAAGTATTGGATAAACTGACAGGTGGCAAGGAAGCTGGCCCGATATCGATGAAGGAACAATCTGATGGCTTCCTACTGAAGATGGATCTGAAAGGCGAGGACATGAAAAAAGTCATGAATGACTTGGTGAAGCAGATGAAAGCCAGCCTGGAACCCCAATTCCAGCAAAGTGGATTGCCAATTAATTCTAAGGACATCAAGATCACTCATTTTTCCCAAAGCGTCCTGATCGACAAAAAAACCTTCAAACAGAAAAAAATTAATCAGGTTACCTTCATGGAAATCCTGATTAAGGATAAAGGCAGCATTGAAGTAGAACAGACGATGCAAATGAAGGATGCCGGTAAGTTTGAGGGGACGATTACGGTCCCGAAAGAGGTAAAAAGCAAAGCTGAGGAAATGTGATGCATTAACCCGTTCCAAAAACCCCGTCCTTGAAAGGACGGGGTTTTTACCCTGCAAAAACATCTGTACCATTATATTCTTCTCTTCTGTTTCAATGCTGTATTATTGCATTTAGCTCGGTATTTCCAAAGTGTTGACGGATAAAATTCCGAGGTGTATCATTTCAGTTGTAAACCTGTTGTCACAGGTGGAAGAGACAGAAAAAAGACACCAGATACAAGCAGGATTGGTTGGTCGCTGCTTTGTTCGACAGGTTTTTTGCAAGGTCAGGTCGGGTAGTGTTTCAATTGGAGTTTTTCGAAAGGGACTTCGGGGCGATTTGCCCGCTTTTCGCATGTCTTGTGCCAGAAAAGAGAAGTCTAACGGAATGGAAACCACTGCCTGGCCTTCCCGCCCGAAAGGGACCACCAAAGAAGTGAGGTGTATCCATCGTGCCTAAAGTGATGGAGTTAAAACAGGGAACGGAAATGTTCCAAATCCTGAACGAAAACGGCGAAATCGTCAATGATCAAAAGGCACCTGACCTTTCCGACGACGAGCTGAAGGACATCTACAGTTGGATGTTGCGCATCCGTACCTTCGACGGACGTGCGATCAAGCTGAACCGCCAGGGGCGGCTCGGTTTTTATGCACCGATGGCCGGTCAGGAAGCATGTCAGATCGCTTCCATGGCAGCCCTGAAGAAGAGCGATATGCTGTACCCCAGCTATCGGGATGTAGGAACCGCGATGTATCACGGCCTTCCGATGGAGAATGTCTTCCTGAATTCCCGCGGCCAGATCACGGGGATGAAGACACCAGATGACGTGAATGCTTACCCACCGCAGATTATCATCGCCGCTCATGTCCTCCATTGTGCCGGGTCTGGCTGGGCGTTCCGGCTGAGAGAGGAGGATCATGTGGCAATCGCTTTCTTTGGTGATGGGGCCACCTCCGAAGGGGATTTCCACGAAGGTCTCAATTTTGCCGGTGTCTATGACGCCAATTCTATTTTCTTCTGTCAGAACAACCAATACGCCATCAGTGTGCCCTTCCATAAGCAGACGCGGGCAGAGACGATCGCTCAGAAAGCTGTGGCCTATGGCATCGCCGGTATCCGTGTCGACGGTAATGATGCACTGGCTGTCTACCAGGCGACCAAGGATGCTGCCGACCGTGCCCGTAAAGGAGAAGGCCCGACTCTCATCGAAGCCGTCACATACCGCGTCGGCCCCCACACCATGGCTGGCGACGATCCGGGTCGGTATCGGACCAAGGAAGAGGAAGAAGGATGGACTTCTAAGAAAGATCCTCTCAAGCGTCTTCGCCAATACCTGGATTCGAAGAACCTGTGGTCCGATGAAGAGGAAGAGCGCGTGAAAGAAGAAGTCCTCAACGAAATGAACGAAGCGATCAAGAAGGTAGAGAAAGCGCCGAAGGGAACAGTCTCCGAACTGATCGACGATCTCTACGCTGAAACGCCGGCAATCCTCAAAAAACAAAAAGATGAATACCTCTCCTGGAAGGAGGGCAAATAATCATGGCCACCATGACGTTAATTAAAGCTATCAACGATGGTCTCCGCGCGGAGATGGAACAAGATGAAAATGTGATCGTACTCGGTGAAGACGTAGGGGTCAATGGTGGCGTGTTCCGGGCGACTGCCGATTTGTATCAGAATTTCGGCGAAAAACGCTCTTTCGATACCCCCCTCGCTGAATCCGCCATCATCGGAGCGGCGATTGGCCTGGCAAACCACGGCTTCCGCCCGGTACCCGAAATCCAGTTTGCCGGTTTTGTTTACGAGTGCATGGATCAAATCGCCACACAGGCTGCGCGAATCCGGATGCGTTCCGGCGGTCGATTTACGGCTCCAATCACGATTCGCATCCCTTATGGCGGCGGTGTGAAGACGCCGGAAATGCACTCTGACAGCCTGGAAGCCCTCTTCATGCACAGCCCGGGGGTAAAGGTGGTTGTTCCCTCCAACCCCTACGATGCGAAAGGGCTTCTGATCTCCGCTATCCGCGATGAGGATCCGGTGATCTTCTATGAACCGATGAAACTGTATCGCTCCATCAAGGCGGATGTACCGGAGGAAGCCTATACGGTTCCCCTGGGTAAAGCTAATGTGGTCAAAGAAGGATCCGACGTCACGCTGATTGCCTATGGTTCCATGGTTCATGTGGCGGAAAAGGCGGCTGCTCAGGCAGAAAAAGAACGCGGTGTGAAAGCGGAAGTCATTGACCTTCGGACGATCTCTCCCTTCGATCTGGAGACGATCATCGGCTCCGTGAAGAAGACCCATCGGGCCGTGGTCATCCACGAAGCCCCTCAGACCGGCGGTGTTGGTGCAGAGCTGACTGCACGCATCAACGAAGAAGCGATCCTTTCTCTGGAGGCCCCGGTGGTCCGTGTGACCGGCTTTGATACTCCGTACCCGCTGACCGCGATCGAAGATGAATACTTACCCTCAGTGGAACGAGTCTGCGCCGGGATCTATAAAACACTCGACTTTTGATCGGATATCCAATCTGAAAGGGGGTTCCAACCTTGGCATTTGAATTTAAATTGCCTGATGTGGGTGAAGGTATCCACGAAGGTGAAATCGTCAAGTTCCATGTCAAAGAAGGCGACTCGATCAATGAAGACGATGTGCTGGCGGAAGTTCAGACAGACAAGGCAGTCGTCGAAATTCCTTCTCCAGTGACAGGAACGGTGAAGAAGCTGAACGCTGGTGAAGGGGAAGTTGTGGAAGTGGGTTCTGTCCTAGCCGTGTTCGAGACCGATGATGCTGGAGCCGATGAAGGCGGCGAAGAACAGCAGGAAGAGAAGGAAGAGCCTAAGACAGAGGATAAGCCGGAGAGTAAGAAGGAAGAAACTACAGCCAAGCAAACCGAGGCACCGAAAGCTGCCGGTCGCGATGTATTGGCTATGCCCTCCGTGCGGAAAAAAGCGCGGGAGATGGGTATTGATATCGGAGAAGTGGAAGGTTCCGGTAAAAACGGTCGCGTAACCTTAGAAGACCTGGAGAATTTCAAGGACGGAGGCGCGAAGAAAGAAGCCCCGGCCCCTGAGATTTCCAAAGATGAAGAGAAGCAGGAAGCCGCCAAGGAAGAGAAAAAGGCAGCCGCACCCATTGCCCAAGGTGATGAAGAGCGGATGCCGCTTCGGGGAATGCGCCGAACCATCGCAAAGCGGATGGCTCAAAGCGTGTACACGGCACCTCATGTTACCGTGATGGAAGAAATCGACGCTTCCGAATTGATCGAGGTGCGGAAGTGGGCCAAACCGGTGGCCGAGCAAAAGGGAATTAAGCTGACCTACCTTCCTTTCGTGGTGAAGGCGCTCACCGCAGCTCTGCATGAATTCCCGACCTTGAATGCTTCGATCGATGACGAGAAGGAAGAAATCGTCATCAAGAAGTACTACAACATGGGGATTGCCACCGCAACGGAAGACGGCCTGGTGGTACCCGTGGTTAAAAATGTGGACCGCAAGTCGATCTTTACCCTGGCCGATGAAATCCGGGAAGTCGTTGACCGGACCCGCAACCGGAAAGCTGGTGTCGATGAACTGAAGGGTAGCACCTTTACTATCACGAACATTGGTTCCTTCGGCGGTCAGTATTTCACACCAATCATCAACTATCCGGAAGTAGCGATCTTTGGTATGGGTAAGATGGCGGATCGTCCGGTTGCGATCGACGGTGAGGTTGTCATCCGACCGATGATGAACGTCTCCCTGTCCATCGATCACCGCTTGATCGACGGCGACGTGGCTGCGCGCTTCCTCAACCGTGTCAAAGAGTTGCTGGAAAACCCGAAACTCTTGATGATGGAGATGAATTAATATGGTAGTAGGAGATTTCGCGAACGAAGTCGACGTCTTGGTCGTCGGGGGCGGCCCTGGCGGATATGTCGCCGCCATCCGTGCTGCTCAGCTGGGGAAAAAAGTGACGCTTGTGGATAAAGCCGAGCTTGGCGGGGTTTGCCTTAATCGGGGTTGCATCCCTTCTAAAGCTCTGATCCACGCCGCGGACGAAGTGAATAAAATGAAGAACTCCTCCCATATGGGGATTGAAGTAGACGGAGTCAAGATCAATTTCCCCGACATGATCAAGTGGAAGGACAGTGTAGTCAAAAAACTGACCGGTGGCGTCGGGTCTCTATTGAAAGGAAACAAGGTGGAAGTGGTTCAGGGTGAGGTATACTTCACCGGCGAGGATACCTGTAAGGTGGCTACCGAGAGCAACAGCACCACCTATCAGTTTAACCACTGCATTCTGGCGACGGGTTCCCGCCCGACCCAAATCAAAGCGTTGCCTTTCGACGGAAAGAAAATTATTTCCTCCACCGAAGCCCTTAACCTCACGGAACAACCTGCCAAGATGATCGTTGTCGGCGGGGGCTATATCGGCCTGGAGCTGGGAATCGCTTATGCTAAGCTGGGTACCGAAGTGACCATTCTGGAGGGAATGGACTCCATTCTTCCCGGTGTGGATCCTTCCATGTCCCGTATGGTGAAACGGAATCTGAAGAAGCTGGGCGTCGAAGTGGTCACCAATGCGATGGTCCAGAAGGCTGACAAGTCCGGGGATGGTGTCACGGTCCACGCTGAAGTGAAAGGTGAAGAGAAGTCCTGGAGTGCGGACAAAGTGCTGGTTTCCATCGGTCGCACTCCCAACACCGACGAACTGGGCCTGGACCAAGCTGGCCTTGAGGTAGATGAGCGTGGCTTTATCGCCCATGACGAGCAAATGCGAACTAAGAATGAAAAAGTCTTTGTCATCGGTGACATCGCTGGCCAACCCATGTTGGCCCATAAAGCCAGCTATGAGGGTAAAGTGGCTGCCGAAGCCATCGCCGGTGAGCCCAGTGTGGTTGATTACCGTGCGATGCCCTATGTCATCTTCTCTGACCCAGAATTGGCCTATACTGGCATGACCGAGCAGGAAGCCAAAGAAGCGGGCTATGAGGTGGCCGTCAGCCGCTTTTCCTTCGCCGCCAATGGCCGTGCCCTTTCCCTGGATGCAGCTGACGGCTTCTTCCAGGTCGTGGCCGACAAGGAGACGAAACAAATCCTGGGCGCGCAAATCGTTGGCCCTGAAGCTGCTAGCCTGATTGCTGAAGTGGTTCTGGCTATTGAGATGGGCGCTAACGCCGAGGATATCGCCCTTACCATTCACGCTCACCCCTCTCTTCCGGAAACCTTCATGGAAGCAGCAGAAGGCATTATGGGCAATGCGATTCATATGGTGAACAAATAACCAACCAGATTCATACTCGGGGCTACGGCCCCGGGTATTTTTTTGTGTGTAGAAAAACCAAACGGCTTTTCCTCCCGTCAAACATGGGGAAAAGCCGTCATAAAGGGTACGTTTTTTTTATTGTCTGCTCGACAAGTGAGCCAGCCGGCGGTGGCTTTGTCATTTGTCTTTTTTTTTGATAAGGTATCAATGGATCTTGTTTTTGACAGCCGTCCCGGCTTGCATGGCCGGGGCGGTTTTTTTCTTGCGCTTGAGCAGGAAGTGGGGGATGATTCCTGGCGGCACCGGCAGTTCTTCCCTGCTCTTGGCGGCAGAGAGCAATGATTTCTTAGACATGATGAGCCCTCCTTTCGGGGGTATAAGGGTGATATCAGGAGAAAGATCTCCCTACTACAAAGATAAACCCTTCTCACGTGGTGTCAATAGCCAATTTAGCCAAATATGGCGGATGATTCGTGTTCGTGCTTTTACACACGCCACTTTGCGCCGGAAAACGAGTTTCTTATTGACAAATAACCCCTTTTTTGCGGTTAGAAACTTTTTTTGTGGAGATCTATGCATGAATTCGGGCAGGAGCATGGGGCGGGGGTGTGGAAAAGAAAGCCGTGGAAGGAAGACCACGGGCAGGAGGTAGAATTTCATTGCAAACGTCCATCACCATCGAAGTACGACCCACAGAAATTGACGTAATGGGTCATGTTAACAATGCCAAATACCTGGAGTACATGGAATGGAGCCGAGAGGATTGGTATAACAAGGTGAACCTCCCTTTCGATACATTGACGGAGATGAATGTGGGGACGGTCACTGTTAACATCGACATCAATTATCGAAAGGAAGCCCTACTGGGCGAACACTTGACGGTTACAACTGAACCGGTTAGAAAAGGACGGACCAGTTATGTGTTGAAGCACGTTATCCACAACGGGGAGGGGGAGCGGGTGGCCGATGCCGAGGTAACCAGTGTTACGATTGATCTCAAGGCGCGAAAGAGCGTACCGATTCCGGCAGAATTGGGAAAGGCCTTTGAATGAAAGCCGCTGGATAGAAAAAACGAGTACCTCCCTGGTTGTTCGCGGGGGTACTCGTTTTTCCCTTCGGGTACATTATCCTTGATTGGATTTTAGCTCTCTCAGTTCTTCGAGTATGCCTTCCAATTCCATCATGGTTAGGTTTCCCTGTTTTTTTTCGACCATGCGATACAAGTCGAGTACTTCATCGTAGGCGTCCAGGCTGTAGTCTTCTGGTTTAATCAGGCCGGCATTGACCAGCTTCAGGTGGGTTTTGATCCCGTTGATCATGAAATCGAGGTTTTCCCGGCTTGGGTTTTCCAGGTTCATCGGTTGGCTCCTTTCCCGTCACTCTTCCTGTACTATTGTAAAGGAAACAGCGTTAAAATCCCACCGCCACGACTAAGCATGTAGGAACTTTCCCGAGGAGGTGGTTTTGTGAAGGAGAAGCGGAAAGGGTTTCATTCTCCCCTCTTTATACAGTTTCTTTATCATTTCAATCGGGATCGGGATTATTACGAATGTCATGAGGTGCTGGAAGAACTATGGATGGAGGAAGGGCGCAACCCTCTGTATCAGGGCCTCCTCCAGGTGGCTGTCGGGCTGTATCACCACCGGAACGGCAATGTGAATGGTGCCCGTAAACTGTTCCGAGGGGCTTTGTCCAAGCTTGAACCCTTTCCTGAGGATGCTTTGGGCATCGATCTCAGCAGATTGCAGAGACAGGCGAAGGAATACCTGGAAAGATTGGAACGCTTCGATGATGCTCCATTTGGCTTGGATGTGTTCACGATCACGATCGTGGATCCCGTCCTGGATGAAGCGGTGGAGGCTGTGGCGAGAAGGGTAGGCGAGGGAAAAGGAAGACAGGAAGGCTGAAAAAGGAGGGAATGCCATGTACACGTTGGAATTGGTGGATACCCATGTACACTGGGATCGTCTTCGGGAGAAAGCGATGGACGAGATCGTGGACCGTGCTCGCAGGGCGGGGGTGAACCGGGTTATCGCCGTAGCAACAGACCCGGAGTCCTGCATGGCACTCCTCCAACACCGCCGACGATACGAAGGGTTCCTGGATATCGCCTTTGGGCTTCATCCAGAAGAGGGAAAGGGATGGGACGAAGCGGAAACGATCTTCCGCCTGATTCGGGAAAACCGCCACACTATCGTCGCGGTCGGTGAAGTGGGCCTTCCCTGGTATTCCCTGGCGGAAGGCGAACGGAAAAAGCCGCCGTCATCGGATGCGAAGGGCATCCTGGAGGGGTTTCTGCGCCTGGCTGTAGAGTTGGATCTGCCGGTGATTCTCCATGCGATCCACGGCGGAGCGGAATGGGCCCTCGACATGCTGCGGCAACATGAGGTGAAGCGGGCGGTTTTTCATTGGTTAAAGGCGCCGCCCCAAGTGACAGAAGCCATCGTCGGGGCGGGTTATTTCGTTTCAGTGACGCCGGAAGTGTGTTATCGAAAGCGAGATCGGGAATGTATTGAACGAGTGCCTTTATCGTCTCTCTTGTTGGAGACCGACTCCCCCTGGCCGTATCGGGGGCCTTTTGCGGACAAGCCCTCTGAGCCTGCCTGGGTTCGGCGGACGGCGGAGGCAGTATCCCAGATCAAAGGGATATCCCTCATGGAGACGGCGAGGCAGACCACCCAGAACGCCGTTCAGTTGTTCCGTCTATGACAAGCATCATAGAACCTATGTCCCATCCAAAAAGGAGAGGAGCTAGGATGAGGAAGCTGTTCACGGTGAAGGAGGCCAACGCGATGATTCCCGGCCTGCGTGATGCACTGAAGCAGCTTCAAAAATTGAAGCGAGATTTCGAAGTTCAGTATGGGGAGTTGCAAAAAATGCGTTCCCACATCTCCAACGGCCCGCTCCTTAAAGAAGATCCCTTCTTTGAAATGGAGGCCCGGCTGGAGTTTCTCAATCTTCAGGCCCGCAGTTCGATGGAACGCATCCGCGAGACCGGTGTACTGCTGAAGGATATCGAGAAGGGGCTGATCGATTTTCCGGCCAGGCGCAATGGTCGCGACGTGCTTCTGTGCTGGCGGATGGAAGAGGATGAGGTATCCCATTGGCATCATCCGTGGGAGGGGTATCACTACCGCAAAGAAGTGGATGAATTCTTCGGGGAGACTCTGTAAATAGAAAAGGAGGGGAGGTGTTTCGTTTGGCACCAGCTCCCCTCCTTTTTCGTTTTCTTTGACGCCGATCCGGGGTAAGATAAGCGGGGATCCGCTCGTACGCCCTTCACCTGCTGAGGTAGAATTTCAGGAGGGCGAGGCATTCCCGTATATAGTGGTAAGGCATCTGTAAGCGTTCTGTTGCGAAAGGAGCCGGTTTTACCGCTATATCCGCCTTTTCCGCGCTGCGCATGGCCCGGTACATATGGTAATCATGGGTGATGAGATAAACCTCCCCGATCTCCTGTTCTTGCAGAATCTTCCTGGTTTTAAGCAGGTTTTCCCGGGTGTTGGAAGACTGGTCCTCAAGGAGGATTGCCTCTTCCGGAACACCATGTTCAATCAGAACCCGTTTCATCACTTCCGCTTCGCTCACATGACGGTGATTGGCACCGCCGGAACAGATGAACCGGTCAATCCATCCGTTGGCATAGAGATGAAGCGCCTGATTCAGTCGCTCTCGGAGGGCGGAGCTGGGCTTCTCTCCGTGCAGGGCGGCACCCAGGATGATCGCGCTCCGACGGCGATCAGGTTCAAAGACGGTTCCCCGGAAGCGGGATACACGA
This sequence comes from Salinithrix halophila, assembly GCF_042650125.1. NCBI lineage: Bacteria > Bacillati > Bacillota > Bacilli > Caryophanales > Thermoactinomycetaceae > Salinithrix > Salinithrix halophila. The sequence continues at coordinate 767,547 of NZ_JBHSAP010000007.1, read as the reverse complement.
CTCCACAGGAACCTTCCGATGAAAGCGGCGAAAAGAAAACCCGCCAATAAAACATATCCCATCATTCGGTTCGGTTCGTCCTCTCTGATCCATGGATTTTCCTTTTTAACGCTGTGGTAGGTGACAATCAGAAAGGAAGGGGGGATCCGGGTGCAAAAGAGAAAATTTCCCGCTGGTCCGGTCCAGTTCGATCACCAGGCCGTCCAGCCAGTCGGTTTCTTCTTCCGGACAAGTGAAGGGGACCCCCTCCGCTTCAACGATGCGGAATCCTGGACGGGCTTCCGTTAGTTCTAGGGCGAAAGACGGGGTGCTGCACCCGGAAGTGAGGGGAACGACGCGCACAAGAAGTGCCTCCTCGGTTTCTTCCGCGGCCAGGAGGGCTCTCAGCCTTGCCGCCGCTAGCGGACTGATTCGGATGTTCATGGCAAACCCTTCTTTTTTTCAATGTGATGACATGGTTACTATAGCATGATTATCGCACACGACAAAAGGTGTTTGATCTTCCTAGGTGAGGTGAAAGTGATGTTCCGATCGCGTTTTTTGGGGGTAGGTGCCGCCTTGCTGCTGATCCTGGCGGCTTTTATCATCCCCTTCACGTTGCTGGATGACGTCCGATCTTGGACGGGAGCGTTTCTTTTCTGGATCCTGTTTGCTCTGACAGCAGTGCTTCTCAATGCCTGGATTGCATCGAAATGGAGGGATCCAAGGTGAACGAAATTTACGTATGGTGGGGGATTGCTATTTATCTGGTGGCCTCTCTCCTCATCGCTTGGCTGGCCCGGACCGGAAAATCCGAGTCCTTGTCCGATTATTTCTTGGCACGGCGCTCTCTAGGAGGGGTGGTGGCTGCCCTCAGTTACAGTGCAACCACCTACAGCGCTTTTATGTTGGTGGGATTGGCGGGTCTTACCTATCAGGGGGGAATTGGAGCCCTCGGCTTTGAATTCATCTATCTTTCCGGTATGGTCCTCGTTGTGTTTTTTGGGCCGCGTTTTTGGCTGGTCGGAAAAACATTCGGGTATGTGACACCCTCTGAACTGCTAGGAGATCGGTACGGGAGTCGCGCCGTGGCTGTTGTCACTGCTGTAGCTTCCTGTCTCTTTCTGATCCCCTACTGTGCGGTTCAACTGGCTGGGGTCGGCCTGCTGATGGAGGGAATGACCAAGGGGGCGATCTCTTTTACCACCGGGGCGGTGATCGCTACGCTTACAGCAGTTCTCCTCGCCTGGATCGCCGGGATGCGTTCGGTTGCCTGGACAGATGCCTTTCAATCGCTGGTGATGATCCTGACTGCAACTTTGGTAGTACTGATCGTCATTCAGGGGCTGGGGGGCTTTGGTGCGTTCTTTTCATCTCTGGAGCGAAAACAGCCGGATCTTTTATCTGTACCGGGAAATGGTTTTTTCACTTTTCCTGTCTTCCTAGGACTCACCTTACCTTGGTTCTTTTTCAGCATATCCAATCCCCAAGTGAGCCAACGGCTGTTTATGCTGAAAAATCTTAGGGAATTGCGGCGGATGTTGCTGATCTTCCTTGGGTTTGGGTTTATTTATACCCTGGTGTCGGTGTTATGGGGCTTTTCTGCTCGTTTGCATTTTCCCGATCTAGCGTCAGCGGATTTGGCGACCCCCTCTCTCCTCGCCTCCTCCCTCGTGCCTCCTTTTCTAGGCGTAGTGGTGATGGTGGGCATCATGGCGGCTGCTGTCTCCACTGTGGATTCTATCCTTCTCACCCTTTCTTCCTTGGTGGCCAGGGATCTCTATGGTTCACTAGCGAAGCAGAAAAAGTCGGCTCGGGAGCTATGGGCCGGTAAGCTGGTGATCCCCGTCATCGCCCTATTGGCCTATCTCTTCGCCTCTCTGAAACTCAACTTGATCGCAATACTGGCCGTATCCTCCTCCGCCGGTTTGTTGGTGATGATCCCGGCCATTTTTGGGGCGTTCTTTTGGAAAGGGGGGACTGCCTCGGGTGTCTTGAGCAGTGTGATCGGAGGCGGAGGTTTGGTGATCCTGCTGGAGTGGTCGGCTTGGAAACCGTTAGGACAGGCTTCTGGGGTGTGGGGGCTCCTCACCTCCTTGCTATTGTTTATCGGAGTGAGCCAGTTCACCTCCCCGCCCAAACGGGAAGCGGATCGGTTTCTGGATTATCTCAGGGACGCCCTAAAGGAACGAAAGGTTTGGTGATCGTATAGTTAAAATTTCATGGAATTTTGATTTTATGTAGCCCGCGAGGGCTTTTTTTGCTGGGGGTCGATTTCATTTTTCCAGTGAAAAAGCTTCGTTACCAAAGCATTCCTCAGTTGTGACCGAAGCGTGGACAATTCCTGACAGAACGGTTACTGTCCGGTGAAATTTTTTTCAATTTCTCTCCCTAGGGGGGGTTGAGCTTCTTCACATCTGCTACGATAAAGTGGATGGGAAACGAGCGTCCAATGACGGGGAATCCCGTGATATAGGATCCGGCGTCGTCCGAGGCAGAGGCCGCGGACGACGTTCTTGTTTGGCGGGTGGAGCCGTTCTGCCTGAACCATGGAAAAAGGAAGGAGACTGGAGATATTGCCAAACCGTAAAGGGTTCTGGAAATGGCTGACGACCGCTGGTATGATGGTACTTCTGCTTTCGGGCTGCGGTCAGATCAAAAGCGGGGTTTTAAATCCTCAGGGCCCCGTCGCCCAGAAACAGTACGATCTCATTTTGTGGTCCTCGATCCTGATGTTGATCATTTTGGTCGTCGTCTTTGCACTTTTTGTCCTCATCCTTATCAAGTATCGGGCACGGCCGGAAAACGAGGGTTACGAGCCTCCGGATGAAGAAGGGAACACGTTCCTCGAGATTGTCTGGACCGTCATCCCGGTTATCATCGTGATCGCCCTGGCGATTCCGACGGTCACCACCACCTTCGACCTGGAGAAATCGCCCAGTCCCGATAAGAAGCCGATGACCATCGAAGTTACTTCAGCTCAATGGAAATGGATTTTCAAATATCCTGAACAGGGGATCGAAACCGTCAATTACGTGAAAATCCCTGAAAACGTGCCGATTCGCTTCCGACTGACCTCTAACGACGCAATGAACTCTTTCTGGGTGCCCGAACTGGGCGGCCAGAAGTACACCATGGCCGACATGCCGATGTATCTGTGGCTGGAGGCGGATAAACCCGGTGAATACCTGGGCCGGGGAGCCAATTTCACCGGCCGTGAATTCGCCAAGATGGAGTTTGAAGTAGAGGCCGAGAAACAGGCGGATTTCGATAACTGGGTGAAGCAGGTGAAAGCGACAGCACCTGCACAGACCGAGAAGGCGTATCAAAAACTTCTTAAACCCGGCACGGTGGATCGTCAAACATTTTCTTCCTACCCGAAATCAGCAGAAACGGGTGACGAATCCCATTCCCATGGTAGCCACAAAGGTTCGGATGACATGGAACACATCGGGGATCAACGGGAAGAGTCCTCCGATGGAGATCACCACCATCATTGACGGAAAAGGAGGTTGGAATTATGGATCTTTTTGAGTTGAAGATACCGGATCATTTTATTGTCTGGGGAAACCCCTTGATCATTGGGGCCTGGATCTCGATTATCCTCACTTCTTTGGGTATTTTCTTTGTACTTACCAAATACAAAAAATGGCGTTGGCTGTGGGAGGAGTGGCTGACTACCGTCGACCACAAAAAAATCGGGATCATGTATGTTCTCGCGGCTCTCCTGATGTTGTTCCGGGGGGGATTTGACGCGATTCTGATGCGGACCCAGCTGGCGCTGCCAAACCTGGAGTTTCTGGACGCCCAGCACTATAACGAAATTTTTACCACCCACGGAACGGTTATGATTATTTTTATGGCGATGCCCTTTATCATCGGTTTGATGAACATCGCCGTACCGCTGCAGATCGGGGCGCGGGACGTGGCCTACCCCGTCCTGAATGCTGTTAGCTTCTGGCTCTTCTTCGCCGGAGCGATGCTGTTCAACATCTCTTTCGTCGTGGGGGGCTCTCCGGATGCAGGCTGGACCAACTATGTGCCCCTCGCAGGCTCGGAGTTGACGCCGGGGGTTGGGATCAACTATTACTTGTGGGGGTTGCAGATCTCCGGGATCGGTACCCTAGCAACGGGGATCAACTTTCTGGTAACGATCCTGAAGATGCGCGGCCCAGGAATGACCCTGATGCGGATGCCGATGTTCACATGGTCCACCCTGATCACATCGATCATTATTATCTTTGCTTTCCCAGTGCTGACGATCGCCCTGGCTCTTTTGACCTTCGACCGTCTTTTCGGCGCCCATTTCTTTACGATTGACGGCGGCGGGATGCCGATGATGTGGGCGAACCTTTTCTGGATCTGGGGACACCCTGAAGTCTACATTGTTATCTTGCCCGCATTTGGAATCTTTTCCGAGGTCATTAGCACGTTCTCCCGCAAGCGGCTGTTTGGCTACAATGCCATGGTCCTCTCGATGGTAGCCATTTCAGCGCTCAGTTTCATCGTGTGGGTTCATCACTTCTTTACGATGGGTAGCGGCCCCTGGATCAACTCCATTTTCTCCATCACAACGATGGCCATCGCCATCCCCACCGGGGTGAAGGTGTTTAACTGGTTATTCACCATGTATCGTGGCCGGATCGAATTTACGGCTCCGATGCTGTGGTCCCTCGCCTTTATTCCCAACTTTGTTATCGGCGGGGTGACGGGGGTCATGTTAGCTTCCGCTGCGGCAGACTATCAATATCACAATAGCTATTTCCTGGTCAGTCACTTCCACTATGTGCTGATCGGCGGTACGGTCTTCGGCTGTCTGGCAGGCTTGTACTACTGGTGGCCCAAGGTATTTAATTTCAAGATTAACGAGCGGCTTTCCAAGTGGGCTTTTTGGATCTTCGTATTCGGGTTTAACTTGTGCTTTATCCCGATGTACCTCGTCGGCCTGAAGGGAATGCCACGCCGGATTTATACCTACCGGGAGGGCCTCGGCTGGACCGGTTGGAACTTGGTCGAGACGGTAGGAGCTTACCTGATGGGGATTGGTTTCGCCATCCTCGTATGGGCGATTATCTACAGTATTCGCCATGAAAAGCGAGAGACCACCGGCGATCCCTGGGATGGCCGTACTCTGGAGTGGGCAATTCCTTCGCCGCCCCCTCACTATAACTTTGCTCGCCTTCCCCGTGTAGCCGGCAAAGATGCCTTTTGGCGGGCTAAGAAGAAGGAGGAGAAGCTCTTTGATGATGAGTCTCCCCTGAAACCGATCCACATGCCAAACAACTCAGGGATGCCGGTTATCATGGCCGGATGGATGTTTGTCGCCGGTTTTGGCCTCGTCTTCGAATGGCTTCTGGTGGGTATCATCGGAATTCTCGGCGTGCTTTTGTGTATGGTCTGGCGTTCTTTCCACGATTATGAAGCCGACCATTATGTCCAAGTAGACGAAATCAAACGCGCTGAAGCCGCGGCAAGGAGGTCGTAACGATGGCAACCACTACCGCAAAAACGGATCATCCTCCGTTTCCCGAGTACCAAACCGAAGAAGGCCGTTTGAAGATTCTCGGCTTTTGGGTATTTCTGGCGGCGGAAGTCGTCCTTTTCGCCACCCTCTTTGCCACCTACCTGGTGCTTCAGGGCCGGACGGCTGGAGGCCCCACAGCCAAAGAACTCTTTGAGGTCAAGGAGTTTATGATCGAGACCTTTCTTCTGTTAACGTCCAGCTTTACATGCGGCCTGGCCACGTTGGAGATGCGCCGCAACCGGGTGAAAGGGGTCTTCATCTGGATGGGGATTACCTTGGTTCTCGGCCTCGGGTTTCTCGGCATGGAGATCCACGAGTTTGTGAAGTACGTCGAGGCAGGAGCGACAATCAGCACGAGTGCGTTCTTGTCCGCGTTCTTCGTTTTGGTGGGCACCCACGGCGCCCACGTTAGTCTGGGTATTGTCTGGATCCTTCTGATTCTGATCCAGACAGCCCAACGCGGGTTGACTCCGGTGACTTGTCGCAAGTTGTTCATCGGCGGACTCTACTGGCACTTCCTTGACGTGATCTGGATCTTTATTTTCACGGCAGTCTATCTAACAGGGTTGGTGATATAAGATGAGCCAACATCAAGCAACGGTTAAACATCATATTGTCGGGTTCATCCTATCTCTTCTCCTTACTTTTGCGGCTCTCTTCGTCGTGTTAAAAGCCCCTTTGGCTGTCTCGATCAAACTGACGGTCATCGTGGTGCTGGCTATATTGCAAATGGCTGTGCAGCTGGTTTATTTCATGCATGTAACAGAAGGTAGCAAGCTTTATCAGGTCATTTCACTCGGTTATGGGATTTTCGTCGCTGTTTGTGTAGTGGCGGGTTCGATTTGGATCATGTTGTACAATACCATGCATTTGTAACTGGATGAACAAAAGAACCGGCGGATTCCCAGAAATCCGTTGGTTCTTCATTGTTTGTGACCAAAACGGTAAAAATTTTTGTGTTATAATAACAAAAGGCCCTTTGAAAGGAAGAAGACGGCAATTTTTCAAGGCCACCCATCAGGAATTCGGCTACCCGGTATGGAATCAGCCTAAAAGGAAAGAGGAAACAACATAATTTTTACCTGAATAATGGGATAGGGAGAATATTCGTTTAACGTATTTCTAGTTGACATTGGATGAATACGGAAATTATAATCGCAAACGTGTGGATGAAAATTGTTTCGGTATGATGAATTTTTTGTCAGGGGGCGCAGCTTTGAGGAAAGGAACGTTCACCGCCGTGTTCAGTGGAAAAAAGCATTTGGCAGAGGATCGATGCATTCCGGTGGAGCCTGATTTTTGCGAGAATCGGGGTTTACGCTGGAAAGGGGGCGGGGGTTGTTTTAAAACACGCCCTGTCGACTTGAAGAGAGGCTGGTATACCATCACGTGGTCTCTCTCCCAGGAATCTGCTGACGGTGGAAAAAGCCCCTCTTTCCAGGCTGAATTGCTCGATCCTGACGGACGGACCATCACTGCGATGCCCTTAGATGAAGAGAGTGAAATCATCGGTTATCATACGATAACAGTCAATCTGCCGGAGGACCAATCGTACTGTGTGGTGATCCAGGCCGAACATGTCTTTTGGGATCTGATTATCCTTCAGATCCCGATGGGGAAGCGTCCTTGAACCTGAAGATTGCTTCGAGGAACTCGTTTTCGGGGGAGTTTTTATGGACAGGGAGGGAGAGCAGTGGTGAATCGTTTCCGTGCCTTGATGGTGGATAAGTTCAACCATTCTTTTTCTATGGAAGTGAGAGAACTAGGATGGAATGACTTGCCGAAAGGGGATGTTACCCTGCGTGTCGCCTGGTCCGGTGTCAACTACAAGGACGGGTTAGCCGGCATCCCGGAAGGCAGAGTCGTGGAGTCCTATCCGATGGTGCCGGGGATCGATCTTGCCGGGACAGTGGTCCATTCCGTCGATTCTCGCTTCAAGGAAGGGGACGAAGTGATTGTCGCAAGTGCCGAATTGGGTGTTTCCCATTTCGGGGGCTTTAGCGAGATGGCCCGGGTATCTGGAGACTGGCTGATTCCTCTGCCGACTGGACTTACCCTGCGAGAAGCGATGATTCTCGGGACAGCCGGTTTTACCGCCGCCATGTCGGTGCAGCGGATGGAGGAAAACGGCGTTGCTCCAGGGAACGGGCCTGTTATCGTTACCGGTGCTACGGGAGGCGTTGGAAGTACGGCTGTCGCTATGTTGGCCCAGCTGGGGTATAAGGTGGTAGCATCAACCGGCAAGTCTACTGAACACGACTACCTGCGACGGCTGGGGGCGGAGGAAATCCTGGACAGGGAAGCACTCGCTGTCCGAGACGACCGACCGCTGAAAAAAGCCCGTTGGGCAGGGGCGGTAGACCCGGTCGGGGGTGAAACGCTATCGTATCTTCTCAGCACGACCCGTCAGGGAGGCTCGATTGCCGTCAGCGGACTGACGGGAGGGTCAACATTTGCGACGAGTGTGTTCCCCTTCATTCTAAGAGGCATCAATCTCTTGGGTATTGATTCGGCTCACATCACCAATGCTTACCGCAGACGGGTGTGGGCAAGGCTGGCGGGTGACCTAAAGCCGGAAGCGCTGTTGAAGGTGATTGGCAGCACCGAAATCACCCTAGAGGATTTACCGGATGCGCTGTCCACGATCCGGAAGGGCGGCGTCCGTGGACGTACCCTAGTTCGGCTGTAAGCGGGAAGTCGATTCTCCCTGGTAAGCAAGGAGTGAGAATCATGGAAGCATGGTTTATTGTCCTCGGGGGACTGGTGTTGCTGTTCGTGGTTGCGACCGTGGGTTTCCGGATCACGGAGCCGTTGATTCGTTATCTTTTTCGGGAAATTCCTTCTTTCATTGACCGAAAGCCATCTCGGTTTGAAACGGAACGGAATTCGGAATGGAAACAGTGGGAGCGGGTCAAACGGTACAGGGATGAGTAAAGCTCCGGCCTCCGCCGATACCGGAGTTTTACCCATCCTTGCTCTGTGACGAAGGGAAGGGTAAGATTAAGGCTGTGTTTTCGACTGGAACGACTTGAAAGAGAGATATATTTTCCGAGGGACAAGGAGGAGAAGCGTATGACTGGATATCGTTTGAAAGCCAGCGCGGGCCTGGGTCTGCTCGCGGGGATTTTTCTGTTGGCTGGATGTCAGGCATCGGAGGAACACTCGGCATCCAAAGGAGAGTCTTCTTCAAAAAAGGGTACGTCTCACATCGAGTCAAAAAGTGTGGCTGAAGGGGAGAAAAAGGATCTGAAGGTGACGGCTGACCAGGAGACCGGTCGTGCCTGGAAGGATAAAGCCGGCCATGTGAAAGTTCACGGGGCAGCTCGGATTAAGAATACGGGTTCAAAGCCGGTGGAATTGGATACCGTTCAACTCAATTTTCTTGACAAGAACGAGAAAGTATTGGGAACGAAAGAAGTGCTGGCTGTTGTTCCTAAAATCCTAAAGCCTGGTGAAGTTGCTTATGTGGGGAAAACGATCTCCCTGAAAGAAAAACGGGATCCGAAGGTCTTCGACCGGGTGACCATTAGCACGGATTACAATCCAGCCTTGAAGCCGCCAGTCACCCTGAAAACGGACAAACTGTCGGGTGAGAAGTCCAAGGACACAGTACGTGTCACGGGTACCATCCACAACGAGACGGGTGAAAAGGTGAAGGACATCTTTGTCACCGCAGCTCTCCGTGATGGGAAAGGCAACCTCGTGGCTGTTGTAAATGAGTACCTCGATATGGGGATCAAAGCGGGGAAAAGCACCGGATTCGAAGTCGAAGACTCCTCACTCCCCAAGGAACTGACCAAAAAAGTCGATGAAAAACAAGTGAAAGCCCAAGCGTATCCTCTTTTTATAGGGGAGGAAAAATAAATGAAGAACCGGACGGGGGCTCCCGTCCGGTTTTTATATATCCCCTACACCAAGCGAGGAACCGTGACCGCCTCCCTGATGCTCCACTCTCCCTTCGGGAGAGATCTATCTCCGGTTTATATTTATCTAGCATTACGGGTAAATAGGGATATATGACACCGTTATCTCCCTTTTTGATTGTGTTTCTAAGGACTCAGGGAAAGTTAAGGCTATCCACACAGGAGGTTAACGGATGCGAATCATAGTTACAGGCGCCCATGGTTTGGTCGGTACCGAGGTTGTCAGGGACTTACGGATAGCGGGTCATGAGGTTATCCCGCTGGTACGTAGACGAGAGTGGGAGGGGATTTTTTGGGACCCAAGTAAGGGAGAAATCGATGGAAAGAAACTGGAAGGGACGGACGCCGTTCTTCATTTTGCTGGAGAAAATATCAGTTCAGGCCGTTGGACAGTAAAACAGAAAGAGCGAATCTTGCAGAGCCGAGTCAAAGGGACGACGCTTCTGGCTGAGACATTGGCTGATTTGCAAAAACCGCCATCTGTCCTGCTTTCTGCGTCAGCGGTCGGTTTTTACGGAAGCTGCCTACAAGGAGAAACCGTAGACGAAGATTCTCCCCTAGGGGAGGGATTTCTCGCTAGGGTCACCGAGGCCTGGGAACACTCGACGAAAGCGGCAGAAGTGGCTGGAATCCGGGTTGTTCACATGCGGTTTGGAATGATATTAAGTCAAAAAGGTGGCGCTTTAGCCAAAATGCTTCCGATTTTTCGCCTAGGGATCGGTGGAAAACTAGGCGATGGCAAGCAGTCCATGAGCTGGATTTCATTAAGTGAAGTCCCGTGTGTTATCCGTTTTCTGTTAGAGCACGAGGAACTACATGGACCCGTCAATGTGACCGCTCCCCAGTCGGTAAGTAATGTAGTGTTTACCCGTACCTTGGGTAGTGTTCTCCATCGCCCTACGCTATTTCCTGTTCCCCGTTTACTCGTTAAAGCAGTTTTCGGTGAGATGGGAGAGGAGCTTCTCCTCAGCGGGTGTCGCGTCTTGCCGCAAAAATTAACTATGGCAGGGTACTCCTTTGCTTATCCTTCTCTCAATGAAGCGCTCATAGAAGCCTTACAAAGGAGATAAATGGCAGGTGTATTAAAGGTGGTCAAAAGTATATGCGAGCGGATCGAGGAGAGAAACGCCCCCGGCTAAAGGTTAAAGGTTAACGGGCCTCTTGCGCTTTAACGGGGGCATATACTTGTCTCCAAGGCGGCCTAAGCAGCGCCGGGTTCATCGACCGTCGGGTTGCCCTAGCGAACATCAAACGGGGGATGACACGATCAACTTTGGCAAGGCCTTTTCTTCATTACTTTAGCTGGAGCTCCCCCTTAGCAACCACGATCCCGTCTTCATCCACGTAAGCCCAATGCCCCGGTGTCCAAGTGACCCCGGCGAAGGTGACGGACACATTGCGTTGTCCGGTCCCTTCCTTTTTGCTCTTTTTCGGCATCGGAGCGAGAGCGAGGACACCGATGTCCATTCGGGCTATTTCCGGCGTATCCCGGATACACCCGTAGACGATGATTCCCGCCAGCTTCCGTTTGACGGCGATGCCCGCCAGGCGATCCCCCAACAATGCGCAGGCCTTCGAGCCGCCTCCGTCCACCACCAGGACGCTTCCCTCCGGGATGGTTTCCAATGCTTCTATTACGCGTACGTTATCCTCCCGGACCATCACAGTGGCAATCGGTCCGAAAAAACGCGATCTGCCGCCAAAAGAGGTAAAGATCGGCTCTGCGATTTGCAACTCTTTCGAATACTCGTCACATAGATCTGTCGTTCTCATGAAGTTCCTCCCCTTGTGGATTTGATGTAATGGTATCGGATGGATGAAGAAAGGGCAAGAGAGGAGAGGGAATTTCCGGCTTGTCTTGCCACTGGATTGTGACAGTCCCGGGTTTGGACAGGCCCCTGTGAGTGATATACTGGGTCTATACTCATATATCTCAAGGCGGGTGAATACGCGTGGCCGATCTCAACAACTCATCCGAGAACCCCTACGGCCCTCCCAAGGACCGGAATTACACACCTTGGGTGGTGGGGCTGTCCATCGCGATCAATGCGATTGTGGCGGTGCTTTTCTTCATGCCGAAAGTGGAGGGCCTCGACCATCTGGATCTGACCTTCCTGCCGATGATGAACGCCATCTTTAACAGTTTTACCACCGTGTTTCTGTTGGCGGCTCTCTACTTTATCCTGAAGAAGAACGTGACCATGCACAAACGGTTTATCTATGCGGCCTTTTCTTCGACGGGATTGTTCCTGATCACCTATCTCACGTACCATGCCTTGGCGCCCAGTACACACTACGGCGGGGAAGGCCTCCTGAAAGCCATTTACTACTTTATTCTGATCACCCATATCGTGCTGGCAGCGGTGATTGTTCCCCTGGCCCTGGTCACGTTTTTCCGGGGGATTAACATGAGGGTGGAGAAACATCGGAAAATCGCCCGCTGGACAATGCCTCTCTGGCTATATGTTAGCATCACTGGTGTGGTCGTTTATTTGATGATTTCCCCTTATTATTGAGTAAGTCCGGCCAAAGGCCGGTTTTTTTGTGGAAAAGGGAGAAACTCCCGGCGTGTCGAAAAAGATAGGGATCGCGAAAACGGAAGACGAATCAGCTTTTCATCTCGGTCACATGGGGGAAAGGATTTAGGTATCGCCGGACGCGACTGTATGCTAGAGAGTTAACGGCACTTTTAAAGAGGAGGGATTGTGATGTATCAGGAGAGAGACTGGGATGAAGTTTACATGACTGGGGACTTCCGCAACCGTTGGGATTACGCCTACCCCTCATCTGAGTTGGTCACCTTTGTCGCAGCTGGAAATCTGTCCAGCGGGGCGGCGGTGTTGGATGTGGGATGCGGTGCTGGACGGGAGGCGGTCTTCCTAGCAGGACAAGGATTCCGTGTTATCGGGGTGGATTTGAGTGATGAAGCCCTCCATATCGCCCGTCAGCGAGCGGAAGAAGCAGGGGTGAATGTGGATTGGCGGCAGGGGAACGTCCTGGAACTGCCGGTGGCGGATGCATCCGTTGATTTCGTCAATGATCGGGGTTGTTTTCATCTGATTCCGGAAGAGGAACGAGGGCGTTATGCCACCGAGTTGGCACGAGTGCTGAAGCCCGGCGGTCATGTGTTGCTTAGAGGATGTCGGGAACAACCGGAAGATAAGACATTCGTGCTTGTCACACCAGAAGCTGTTGACCGTTATTTTGGTGAGATTTTTGATCGTGGTCCCGTTGTACCGATCCAGTTGATTAGCGACGCTTTAGGTGAAGGGCTGGATGCCAATCTGGTCGTGCTTCGCAAGAAACCGCTGTAACGGCTTGGCTCCCGTAGGAGGTTCGCTTGAAAGATGGAGTCAGAGGAAACCGGCGGGGATCCGCCCGGTTTCCTCTTTTGTTTGCGGTTCTCCATTTCTGCAAAAAGAAAAGACCGCCGATACGGTGGCGGCTTCTCCCGGTTCTCACTGACCCTGGTCCTCTACGGTTTCCGGCTGGGCAGGTTTTTTCCATAAACGGCTGATGGTTTTTTCGATGAAAATGGCACCGAGAATGGAGAGTAACAAACCCAAGCCGATAAATAACCCGATAATCATCTGCGGTTGCCATTCCTGCATATTCATGGACCCTCTTTCGTTTGTGCTGTCATTATCATACTTATATAACTGAAGCCATTTCCATCCTCTAAAATTTCCAAATGGATGGAAATCGACGATTGCCCATGTGAAAAAGCCGAAATGAACCGATCCATATCCATGGAAGAGAGGTGAAGATCTCCTCCCATTCGTGGTGGTCAACCCCCGTATTTGCGGGCGGGGGCAGCTCGATGGACTCGGGCGGTTTGAGTCATTCTCATGAAAGGGGAAGAAGCCTTGGGTACAAAAAGAAAGTTATTGTTCGTCTATGGTTCCCTGCGTCGCGGTGAAATGTATGAACATTACCTGAATGAGGCAGAGCCTGTCGCCATGCAAGCCTGGACTTCGGGTATGCTCTTTGATACGGGCGAGGGGTATCCAGCGATGTCCCTTCTCGGTTCTGGACGGGTTTACGGAGAAGTGTATAGGATAACCGAGAAAGAACTGGCTGCCATCGATCAGCTAGAGGATTTCCAACCTGGGGGACACGGCAACCTTTATGAGCGGGTCCGACTCCCCATCGAAACCGACCAGGCTTCCCTAGAAGCCTTGGCCTATATATTCCCCCAACCGAGAACGCAGGAGATGCCGGTAGTAGAGATGGGAGATTGGAAATCTCGTCGTCTTACCAAGGAAGAGGAATTTCTTTATTTTGCATACGGTTCCTGTATGGATGATGAACGGTTCCGGCTTCAGGGAGTGGCCGGTTTCTTTCGCGACATGGTCGGTTGTGGAGTGCTAAAGGGATATGCGATGTGCTACACGCTCCCTTATGCTGACGGCGGCAGGGCGGATATTGTGGAGCATTACGGCAGCACCGTGGAAGGCAAGGTCTACCGTATCGGCAAGGAAGGGTTGGAATACCTTCTTTGGCGGGAGGGTGTACATCGGGGTGTTTACCGTCCTGCCTGGGTCACCCTCCAACTTGGTGGGAAGCTGGTTTCAAATGTCCTCACTTTTACCGTCATGGATAAGAAGCAAGAGACTGCGCCCCCGGACCACTACGCCCGGGAGATTCTGCGCGGAGGCAAAGGCATCGTTAGCGATCGTTATTACCAACAGCTGCAACGTGACCTGAAGGAGAAGTTTGGAATGGACGTAAAAGGATAGAACGGGACATCTGTCCCTCTGTTTTAATATTGGAAAAGTGATCAGTGATCGGGGCTTTTCAGGCGCTTTTGTTTTTGAGGGGGCTCCACTCTTTACGCATGACCTTCTCCACTTGGATCAACCGCATCTCCTGGACCGTTTTCATTAATTCCGCTAACCGCTTCTTTCGACTCATAGTCGAGACCCTCCTTTGTTTATCTATCTGTCTGTAATCATTGGATACCCCGTTTGAGCAGATGTCGAAACATTGAAATACCTATCCGGAAATAACAAACACCCGCATATCGTGTGCGGGTGTTCAACGTTGGAAGAGCTGTTCTAAAAATGCTCGTTCTGCGGGCGTCCAGCCCCGCTCTTCTAGAATGTGAATGGCATTCGTCGATAAAGGTGCATTGACAGTAAAGGGAATTCCCCGTGCTGTCGCTAATCGGTCCACCCGTTTTAGGTCGGTGGCACTCATGCCCCCTGCTTTCCAGATTTCAAGGCTGGAGCCGTCTTTAAAGTGGAGAAGGTAGGTGCCGGAGAAGAGTTCGTCATCCGTTCCGACGGAGTGGCCGACGGAGATGTTCGTCACATCGTCCCAGGTGTGCGTGGTTTCCCGACCGATATTCCAGAAAGGAGATTGTACAATTTTGTCTGGTCCGATCAAGAGGTAGGAATCGAGGACCATCAACAAGAGCGGGATCGCGACCAGAATTGGGATTGTATAACGTTTTACTGTTTTTTGGATGTTACGGATGCCATAGCGCAACACTTGAATATAGAAGAGAATAAGGGAGAGAAGCAAAAGCAGGGAAACGGTGCTGGCGGCTTTATCCGTATAAGAATGGAAATAGAGAGCTCCTTTGTCCTCGAACAGCCATCTTTGCAACATGTATAACCCCTGGATGGCGAGAGTGAGAGGCAGGATCAGAATAATCAGGTTGAGGAGCGCCGAACCACCGCCGCGCAGGATGTTTTGGAGGATGCGGGCTCCTTTCCAGGGCATACGGGGAGTCTCTTGAAAGGCAGCCATGGTTCTTACTCTCCTTTACAAAAAAGCTGAAACCATTTCTAAATAAATCATACTGAAGTCCTAGACGAAAAGCTATTACAGAGGCATTACAAAAAGGGGACTTTTTTCGTTCTTCGTGGTCCGAATAAAAAAGGTAAGAAGAGTACCGGTTTTTATTTCGGGGAAAACGAAAGAAAGAAGGAAGACTTGGCCTATGTACTGTACCGGCAGCGCCGGGTACATTAGCGGTATAGATCATCCATTCTAAACGGCGATAAAAGTGGTAGCTCTGAAAGGAGAGGGAATGAGGATGGAAACTTCTCCGGCTAAAAATAAAGACCTGCACGGGTCGGCACCGGATACCTCCCATACTGCCCTGATTTTGATTGATGTGATCAACCAGATGAAGTTTAAGGGAGGGAAGGCCCTTCTTTCCCATGCCCTCCCTATGGCCGATCGGATTCATCAGCTTAAGAAGAGAGTGAAGGAGAAAGGGATTCCGGTTATCTACGTCAACGATAACTACGGTCGTTGGAAATCAGACTTTCACCAGGTGGTGAAGCAGTGTCTCCATGAGGAGGCGCCGGGAGCACCGATTTCTCAACTACTGGAACCAGAAGACGACGACTATTTTGTCATCAAACCAAAGCATTCCGGTTTCTTCTCCACCACCTTGGGAACTTTACTTGCCTATTTGAATGTGGAGAGGTTGATCTTAACGGGGGTGCAGACCGATATTTGCGTTCTGTTCACGGCGAATGACGCCTACATGAGGGATTATCAGCTTCACGTCCCTGCCGACTGTGTCGCTTCAGAGGATCCGGGGGAGAGTCACCATGCTCTCCGGCAAATGAAAAAGGTTCTGTCCGCGGACATCACCCCTTCACAGGAGCTCGACTTGGACCGTTAATCCGAAGGGAGTCCATGCTTACGTAGATAAAGAAAACTGGCCTCAGCTGAGGCCAGGTGGTTTTTTCGTTCCTTATAGTCAGGGATGAGCGGTGATCCAGACAGTTGTTCCTTTGATGTTGAAAGGACCAAGCCCAGTGGGCAGGATGAGATGATCCCCCTTGTAGAAAGGGAAGGTCTCTCCCTCTGCCTCGATTTCCCCTTCACCGTCAATTATACTGGCGATCATAAATGGCTGATCCTGGTGGAAAGAGACGGTTCCGTTCACCGTCCAACGGTGGACGGCGAAATAGGGGCATTCGACGAAGGTGGTCCACTCTCCGGCGTCCAGACGACGGATCTGCCGGTCCGGCACCTGATTGCGGTGGGGAACGAGGGTGACATCCAGCGCTTTGTCCAGGTGTAGCTCCCGTTTCTTCCCTTCGCTGTCGGTGCGATTGTAGTCATAAACCCGGTAGGTAGCATCGGAATTTTGCTGGATCTCCAGGGCCAACGTTCCCGCGCATAGAGCATGGATGGTACCGTTGGGAATATAGAAGAAATCACCGGGGCGAACTTTGATTCGGCGTAACAGGGATGGCCATGCATCCTTTTCCACCATCGCTTTCAGTTCTTCACGGTTGCGGGCATAGTGGCCGAAGACGAGTTCTGCATCTTCTTGACAATCAATAATGTACCAGCACTCGGTCTTTCCCTGTTCCCCTTGTTCATGGATGCCAGCATACTCGTCATCGGGGTGGACTTGGATGGAAAGGTCTTTGTCGGCATCCAGGATTTTGGTGAGCAGTGGAAATGTCTCACTTGGGAAGTGATTGAAGACTTCTGGGTGTTGGGACCATAATTCCGTCAGAGTGAGACCTTTATAGGGGCCTTCCCGCACAATGCAAGGGCCGTGGGGATGGGCGGAGACTCCCCAGCATTCTCCGGTCCGGTCCGAGGGGATATCATAACCGAACTGTTCCCGTAAAGCGGTGCCGCCCCAAATCCGCTCTTGAAAAACAGGGCGGAGAAATATGGGTTGTTGCATGATTTTCGCACTCCTTGCCATCTGATAATAAAAGGGGATGATGAAGGCCGAGGAACAAGGTGCCTCCCCTCGGAGACAGCTGTCGGCTCTTCTGCCCCCATGAGGGTACCACAACCGGCGGCGGGATGGACAGGCGAAATTTCAGGGAAAGAGAGCCGGGTTCCAGTTAGCCGAAAAAAGGCGGATGTATGTTATCATACGGGTGAGGACACCACAAGGGAGGCAGATTTTATCATGGCAACCGAGCGTCAAGGTGCAATTACGTTTAAAGGGAACCCGGTCACCCTGATTGGCCCAGAGCTGAAAGTAGGAGAGACCGCTCCAGATTTTACCGTCCTAGGCAATGATTTGAGCCCAGTTACACTTGCCGACAGCAAAGGAAAGGTTCGAATCATCAGCGTGGTACCCTCCTTGGATACGGGCGTCTGTGATGCCCAAACTCGTCGTTTCAACGAAGAAGCCGCCGGTCTCGGTGAAGATGTGAAGGTCCTTACCGTTTCCGTCGATCTTCCCTTCGCTCAAAAACGCTGGTGTGGAGCTGTCGGGATCGATCAGGTGCAAACGCTCTCCGACCACCGGGATCTCTCCTTTGGCACAGCGTATGGCGTGGTTATCAAGGAATTGCGCCTTCTGGCTCGCTCCGTATTTGTCATCGATGCGGATGATCAGTTGGTCCATGTGGAGGTTGTTTCCGAGGCGACACACCATCCGGACTACGAAGCCGCCGTCGAAGCAGCCAAAAAAGCCCTGTAAATTTGAGAGAATAGTAGTTAAGGCCCGGGTTGCCCGGGCTTTTCCGTTTTTGGGTATCAAGGAAGGGTCAACACCGGATTTTCGGACATCTTATATAGAAGGTCCCGCTTCGCGGCTCCTCATTCGCGTTCAAAAAAGGCAGGTGCAAGTGATGAGTTGTAATCCCTTGTATCGGTTGTTCATCGCGATCCCTCTTCCCGACCGGCAGCGGTCTGTCCTTTCGTGTTGGAGCGAGGTGATGCAGGAACGCTGGCCCTTTCAAACCTGGGTACATCCATCCGATTATCATATCACTGTACAATTCCTGGGGGCTTGCACTTTCCGGCAGGCCCGGGAAGTTAAGCGGGAGCTGAAGCATGTCATGACGGAACAGGAGCCGTTTCGGCTGGCGATCCGGAAGCTGGGTATTTTTGGCGTACCCACCCGTCCCCGCGTCCTGTGGGCAGGATTGGGGGGCGACCTGGATTGTCTTCAAGCGCTCTACGATACCGTGATCAATCGGGTGGAGCCCTTGGGGTTCGAAAAGGAAAAACGGGCTTATAAGCCTCATATTACGCTCGCCAAGAAATACAAGCGGAATGATTTTCCCCAGGAGGAACTGCCCTCACTATTCTCCTGCGGCGAAGAGGATCTAAGCTGGACCGTCGATGAGATGGTCCTCTATCAGACCCACCTGTACCAGTCCCCGATGTATCAGCCCCTTGCCCAGTTTGACATGGGATAAAGCTTCTGTGGTACGCTTACCCGGAAACTGGATGTGCGTCATATTTGCCAGTGGAGAGAATGTCTTCTCTCCACTGGCATTTTTTCTTAGAGCGGCACCCATTGCCAGCCGGCATTTGCTCTATCCGGACTTCGATGATAGAGTAAGTGAGAACAGAGTGTCGTAAACCCACCACTCTTTAAACAACACTAGGGGACCCCATCTGGATATCCGCCTCCTAGAGGAGGTTTTTCTCCATGTGGTTCCCCTTTTTCGGAAAGGGGTTTTTTCATGGAATTTAAGATTCCAACACAGGTGGAGCGGCTCGGTGTCGACATTCGGCGGGAGGAGCTCCGTTATCACGCAAAACGAGTAGCCGTAACAAAGGAGTTTACCTTTGATGCAGCTCATCACCTCCATTGTTACGAGGGCAAATGTAAAAATCTTCATGGCCACACCTACCGTCTGGTGGTCACCATCAGTGGCTATGTGGATGGGGTAGGAATCGCGGTCGACTTCACCGACATCAAACGGATGTATAAGGAGGAGATCGAAGCACGGCTCGACCATCGCTATTTGAATGAGGTGCTCCCGAATATGAACACTTCCGCGGAGAACATGATCGTCTGGATCTGGGAGCAATTGGACGCCCGGTTGGAGCGGGAGGGGCTAAAGGAACGGGGCCACCGACTGGAAGAATTGGTTCTATACGAAACGCCTACCAGTCGGGCTACGATGCGGCGAGAATGGATGGAAGCCGATGCTTGATCGATGGAACCTACCTGAACCATCCATGTACAGACAGTGGAAACTGCCGATGGTGGAAGTGTTTGAGACGGTAGAAGGGGAAGGGATGGCAGCTGGATACCCGACGATTTTTGTCCGTGTATTCCACTGCAACCTGCGCTGTACCTGGTGTGACACCCCTTATAGCTATGCGCCCGCCCGCCCGGAGTATGAAGCTTCCATCGGGGAGATCGCTGACGGGGCTCACCGTTTTTCCAGTCGCCGTATCTGCTTCACAGGCGGGGAGCCCTTGATGCACAGGGAAAAATCCGCTGCCCTCCTCGTCGCCCTGGCGGAACCGGAAGGGATCGAGGATGTCCATATCGAGACAAACGGTGCGATCGAGCTCGATCCTTTTGATGCGTTACGCCGGGAACATCCATGGGGAGAGAAAGTACGCTTCATCATGGACTGGAAATTACCCGCTTCCGGGGAAGAAAGCCGGATGCTGGCGGATAATTTTCGGTGTCTTACCGACAGGGACGAAGTGAAATTTGTCATTGGGGATCAGAGGGATTTCCGCGCCGCGGTGGAGGTCGTCAACCGGTTGCACCGGAAGGGACGCATTCTATTTAGTCCCGTTTTTGAAACATTGCCCCCGCGAAAATTGGTGGAATGGGTGTTAGCTGAACCCCTTCCCCAAGTGAGGGTCAGTTTACAACTGCATAAATTCATCTGGGATCCAGCAGAAAGGGGGGTATAAAGGGTGAAACCAAAAGCGGTTATCGTGCTGTCTGGAGGGCTGGACAGCACCACGTGCATGGGGTTGGCCGAAGAGGCGGGGTATCGTTTGTTTCCCATCACCTTCCGTTATGGTCAGCGTCACGACCGGGAGGTGGAACAAGCCCAGGCGGTGGCTCGTCATTATAACGTGTTCGACCACCGAATCGTTGATATCGGCTTCTTGAGCCAAATCGGCGGGAGTGCACTCACAGATGACAGGATCGATGTACCGACAGAGACAGAAGCGGGGATTCCAGCCACCTATGTACCGGCGCGTAACTTGATCTTTCTCTCCTTGGCGGCGGCTTATGCAGAAGTGATCGGAGCGGAAGCTGTCTACACCGGCGTATCTGCCGTTGATTACAGTGGCTACCCGGATTGCCGCCCGGAGTTTATCGCTCACCTGGAGGAGACCATCCGCCTCGCTACCAAAGCGGGAGCGGAAGGGAATAGCATTCGGCTTCGGACTCCCCTTATCCAGTTGAACAAGGGAGAGACGGTGCGGGAAGGGCTTCGACTCGGTGTCCCTTATCACTTGACGACTTCCTGTTACCAGGGAGGGGAAGTTGCCTGTGGTACCTGTGACAGTTGCCGCCTTCGACTGAAGGGGTTTGCTGAGGCGGGAGCTGTTGACCCGATTGCTTATGCAACCTAAAGCTTTTGTTTCTCGATTTGTTGGATCTGTTTGTCCTGCGTCTTGTGAAAGAAGAGGAGAAACAGGATACTGCCGGCCAAAGCGCAAATCATATCCCACTGGGTATCCCAGGTGTCTCCCTGGTATCCCAGAAACTCCTCCAGTGCTTCTTCTTTTCGTATCGTACCCGAGAGAAACTCCAGGATTTCATATCCCCCCGAAAAAGCGAGGCAAAGACCAATCACGCTGGTGGTCAGGAACGCTTTCTTTACGACGTGTCTCCGGATGAAAATCTCCCTGAGCAGGGCAGCGGATACGATTCCTTGAACGGCATGGCCGAGTCGGTCAAAATGGTTTCGATCGGAGAATTGGTCGAACCATGGTACTCCCTGATAGGTATAATGGCCGCCAGTCAATGTGATCAACCCCCCGATAAAAATAAACACATAGGATATCGGGGTCAACGGGAACCGTTTGTACAGGATACCAAGCAATGCGACGCCCAAAACAGCCGGGCCCGCTTCATAAAACCAGATGGATCGGTCTTTGGGATGGATGGCCGACCAGATCAATACTCCTGTAAAAAGGATCAATAGCGCGATATATAGCCATGTCCTTCTTCTTGACCTCATGCCATTGGCCCCCTTAAACCCACTGTTTCAACCACTTCATCAAGATATCGGCCGCCGGGGTGGAAGCTTCCGAGTGAAGCAGTCTGTGTCCAGCTCCAGGCAGCAACACCAACTCTTTATCTTTTACGTTGAGGCGATCGAAAAACAAGCGAACGGAATCCGTGGGAATCAATGGATCATGATCCCCCTGAAGGCACAGAGTGGGGGTGATGATTTTTTCCACTTGGAGCACAGCTTCGTTGATATGGGCGAGGAGCTCTTGTACCCAACGAATAGAATACCGGGATGCGATGAATGGATCGTTCATCGGCCCTACATCAAACACATATTGTCTCAATATGGGAAACAGCTGGGCTTTTTTCATTAGCCGATAAGGATCAACACTGAATGAAGGGGTAACCCCGCCGATTAGTTGAATCATCCGGATTGCAAAATGAGGGATATCGAATTTTAAGCCCAAAGAAGGGGCGGACAAGACGATTCCGTTGACGTGATCTGGTTTGGTTTGGGCAAAACGAATAGCGATCAGGCCGCCCAAACTGTGCCCGATCAGATAATAGCGGGTATTTCCTAGTCGTTGCTTGAAAAAGTGAAGCAACTGATCCACATCGTCCACATACTCATCAAAACAGGTAACATGGCCGCTTCTTCCATCCGAACGTCCGAATCCACGAAGGTCAAAGGTGAGAAAAGCGTGCCCGTCCCGGGCGAAACGGTTCCCTAAATGCTTGTATATGTCGAGGTGTTCACCCGCCCCATGGATCAGGATCACGGCAGAGTTCACCACCTCAGGTACCCAAATCCGGTAATAAAGATGGAGGCCGTCCCGTGTACGAAAGCGGTCTTCATGGATCTGATATTGGTTACACACATTGCTCCCCCTCGCTTCAGTGATTGTTTTTAAGATGCCGCAAAGCCAAGATGTTCACTCGTGAGAAAAAAATTTCTTGAAAGCGAACAACCTTGCGCCAACATGGATATAGCCACAAAAATGTCCCGCTGAGGGGCGTCAGGTCGACAACTTTCGTACCACAAAGGTGGGCCGGTTCCGGCGGAGAGGACAGGCCCGACATCTGCGGGAGGAACATCGGGCGCGGAGTCGGAAATCCGGCCTCGCACCTCACGTCCCGATGAAGGGTGTTTTTTGTCTTCAGAGAACAGGTTAGAATAGGGATGGAGAAAGCAATGGCGGGTGCTTCCGTCGATTTCGTCCCTCCTGTACAATGGAGGGACGAGCAATGAGGCAGTGAGGTGGATGGGATGGATATCGCATGGAAAAGGGTTACCCGACTCTGGGATGGGACCTTGCTTTTCCGACATCTAACGGTAGGGAGCAAAGAGGCGGTTTTCCTCGATAGTTGCGGTCGGGGGCGGTATGCGGTGCTGGCGTGGGACCCGCTGAGGATGGAGGCCTTGGAGACCGGAGATTGCCGGGATCCTTTTACGATATTGGATGAGATGCTGGATGGGGTTCCTGCTGCCGATACACCGGAGGATGCCCCACCTTTTATAAGTGGGGTCATCGGATACTTGGGCTATGAATCGGGGTGGGATCGAGAACGAATCGGACCTCCCAAGAAGCGGCGAAAAGGGATTCCCGACGCCTGTCTGATGGTTCCCGGCAAAATGGTCATCCTCGATATCGAAGCGGGAGAAACCTGGGTGGCCGTGATGACGTGGGGACAAGAAGCCGGCTCCCTGTTGGACGAATTACTGGAGCGATTGAACAGAGCTCCGCTTTCTGAAGCGGAGCCGACACCTGGTCGATTGCTGGTTCCCATGACCCCAGAGATCGGCCGAGAGGAATACCGAAAGCGGGTTCAGCGAGTTCAGGAGTACATCAGTCGCGGTGATATCTATCAGGCGAACCTTTCCTACCGAGTGGAAGGACGTTTGAGGGGAGAGCCCTGGGAGTTATACCGCTTTCTACGGGAAGCCAATCCAGGAGCCTATGCCGCTTTTCTTCGCTTTCCAGGGTTCGGTGTTCTCTCCTCTTCTCCAGAGCAGTTTCTGCGCTGGAGCGGTAAGGAGATTGAGACGAAACCGATCAAAGGTACCCGCCCCCGTGGCGGATCGGAAAGGGAAGATCGGCAGTTGCGGAAGGAGCTTGCCCAAAGCGAAAAGGATCGGGCGGAGTTAGTGATGATCGTTGACCTGGAGCGCAATGATTTTGGTAAATTTTGCGAAATAGGGTCTGTAGCAGTCCCTGAACTCTTCTCCATCGAGCCCCACCCTACAGTCTGGCACCAATCAGCGGTAGTAAAAGGCCGGCTGCCATCAGGGATCTCAGCGGGACGGATTCTGCGGGATGTCTTTCCCGGCGGTTCGATTACCGGTGCCCCCAAATTGCGTTCCATGCAGGTGATCCATGAGTTAGAAGACGGTCGACGGGGCGTCTATACCGGGTCGATCGGCTACGTGGACGCCAGAGGTTCGGCGGAATGGAATATCGCGATCCGGACCATGACCTGGATCGGAACCAAGGAAGCAACCCTCTCCTACCACGTGGGAGGCGGTATCGTAGCAGACTCGGATCCGGAATTGGAGTATGCGGAAACCCTGGCAAAAGGACGCGGCATGCAGAAGGCAATTGATGTATGGACGGCGGCTGGGGTCAACGAAGAACCGGTCCCCCATTGATCCAGATAACGAGAGGCTGAAAGCCCTCTGAGCGGGAGGTGTTGCGTGATGGATAGGAAGGAAGCTTTCCTGTCTCTGAAAAACCGGGGGGTTCTCTACGGAGACGGCCTTTTCGAAACCCTGCGCGTGGAAGGAGGCGTACCGCTCTTTCTGCACGACCATCTGGAGCGAATGAGGGAAGGCATCCGCATCCTTCGTTTTGCCCGTGCGCCTGAGAAGAGGGAGTTAAAAGAAACCATTGCCGAAGCCATCGTGGCCAGCGGAGTGGAGGAAGGCTATCTTCGGCTGACCTTGACACGGGGGCAGGGGCCTTTTGGAAAATCCCTCGCCGAATTGCAGGAATACACCTTATGGGCAGAAGCGAAGGAAATGTCCCTCGATCCGTCCCGGTATGAAGAAGGGGTGGCCGCCATCACCGCCTCCCTGCCGAAAAATCCACGCTCTCCTCTCTGTCGGGTCAAATCCCTCAATTACCTGGAAAGCATCCTAGCCCGTCAAGAGGCCGTGGATCAGGGGGCGGAGGAAGCCGTCTTTCTCACTGTGGACGGGGATCTCTGCGAAGGAGCGTCGGCCAATCTCTTTCTGGTAAAGGAAGGGATCCTGATTACCCCTTCCTTGAACCGAGGCCCCCTCCCCGGTACAGTCCGCCGTTGGGTGATGGAGCTTGTCCCCCGTCTCGGCTTGCCTGTGGAGGAACGAAGGGTGGATCCGGCAGAATGGCATACTGCTGAGGAAGCCTTTTTCACCAACTCCACCTGGGGTCCCTTTCCCTGCGTTCGTGCCGATCAACGACCTATTGGCGACGGAAACCCAGGCCCTGTCACCCGGCGTCTGCACCGGGAATGGAAGCGGGCGGTCCGTGCACAGGTGGAAAGGGCATGAGAAGAAAAAAAGAGAAGGCCCGTTAAAATAGCCCCGTTCGGGGCTATTTATTTGTATAGAGAAGGGGGTTCTAGATTATTTAAGTTTGAATATCCCTTTGAATCCTACGAAAAGACTATTCCCATATTCAGTAATAATAGTATAGAATGAGGGCATAAGCCCAAAAAGAAGAAGGGGTGTCGTGATGGAGCCTTCAAAAATAAAAGATGTCGGTGAAGCTATACGGAGAGTGAGAAAATCCAGAGGCTTAAGGCTAGAGGATCTAGCCGATGAAGGGATCTCCCCGGCAACGATCAGCAACATCGAGCGCGGTATCGCCCACGTCAACTCATCCAAGGTGTATTATCTGGTCCAAAAGCTTGGATTGAATATGAGCGAAATTCCTTCCATCCTCATGGAACAAGAAGAGGAACTGAAAGACCTGAAATTAACTCTGGATTCCATCGAAGCCATTATTTCCATGGGTAAATACGACGAGGCGATGACTAAGCTGGAAGAAATCAAAATCGAGGATCATCATCCCTATTCCGCAATACTGCACTATATCAAAGGGAAATGTTACGCAGGGATGAAAAAGTGGAATCGTGCGGAGAGAAGTTTTTCAATGGCGATTAGTCTGGCGAATCAGAACCGGGATCAAGAAAATATCGAAGCGGCATCGTTTGCAGAACTGGGCTTGTGTTGTTACCGGCAAAATGAGATTGAAAAAGCCCTGGAGTTTACCGAGAGTGGATTGGATGCCTTTCAGGAATCCGGGGGACGTGGGTATGTCAAATATGTACTTCTCAGAAATAAAGCGGTTTACCTTGAACGTTTGGGAAGAGTCAATGAAGGGTTGCGCGTGATTCAAGAGGCTTGGGATCAGATTGATCAAATTGACGAGAGTGCAACGGTATTAAACCTCTATTCCGCCCGCGCTGAGCTACTTCGAATGGCAGGGCAAAACGAGGAAGCCATTAAATACGCTCAGGAAGGTTTGGAACTCTCCAGAAGAAACAAAAATTACCAATGTATGTTTGATATGTGGACGATCATGGGAAGTGTTTATACTTCTGAGGTGCAATGGGAAAAGGCAGAACGTTGCTTCTACACAGCTTTAGCCTCACAGGGCTTGCTGGAGAGCGAAAAGGCCCTTACCGATACCTATGTATGGCTCGGTATATTGTATACGGAACAAAAGAAATGGGCGAAGGCAAAAACCTATCTGGAGAAAGCGGTCACCAATGCGGAAGCTCATAATGATGCACCGAAGCTGACTTATGCCCTCCGGATCATGGGGGATTATTTTAAACAACAAGGTAAAAAAGACGAAGCGATTCCTTATTACCAGAAGGCGCTTAAGCTGGCTCGTTCTTATGGATATAAAAAAAACCAAAGCCAAATTCTGTTTCGTCTCTCTCAATGTTATCAGGAAACTGACAGGCAGGAATTTGAGAAATGCCTCCTGAATATGTATGAAGTACAACTTGAAACAAAAAACCGGGAGGCTGACATTTTTGAGGAAGCGGAGTAAGGCATTAATCGTCCTCATTATTTTTACCATTGTTATCAGCCCAATTTACTGTGTGGATCAAGTAAGCGCAAAGCAAAGTACAAGCTCAATGGTTGAAGCTACAGAACCAGGGGGGACTTAAAAAGGGAGTAGAAAGATACCGTCCAATGGGGCGGTTTTTTCTTGTCTTCCCGATACATATTTTTTAGAAAATGATTATCAGAAGGAATCAAACATTTTGGTAAGATACGTGGTGAAAGGGAGAAGGGATTTAAATGAAAGGAAAGTGGCGATTCATCACCCTGCTGTTTTGCTTGACGATCCTGATGACGGCTTGTGAATGGGGCGAAAAACAAAAAGATCATAGCGATCAGACGGTGGAAACCTTTTTCACGGATCTATGGTTGAATCGTGATTACGAAAAGGCAAAAGCGATGACGGCTAAATCCCTATCAACAAAGGAATTGTCCAAAGAAGCAAAGAAGGTTTCCGACCAGAAATGGAAAAGGATTAGAAAGGTATACCTTATGTACAGAGAAATGCCCGGCGGGGATTCGGACCAACGGGAATATCTTTTGTACGCTATCGATTACGAACGGCGGATTCGATTGCGAATGGAACGGTCGTCGGAGGGATGGAAGGTGACTGGGATTGACTCCCAACAGGTAAAGGACATGGACACCGAGGAGATGAACCGGCACAAGTGGAAGGGCCGTGAGCTTCAAGGAGAGGTCGATTAATATTTCTAGGGAGGGTTCTTCATGGCTGAATGGTTAAATAATTACGTAGATATCGTCGCTCTTTTTCTGGTGTACTTGCCTGTTGCGTCTTTTGGCATGGTGTCCTATGTCAGCTATTCTTTCGACGGTTGTGGCTTGGGGCTGTGGTTACGGCAGTGATCGCGACGGCTGTGATGTTGGTTTCTTCTGGTGGAGATAGCGTGCTTTTTCTATTGATTTATACGGCCATTAGCTTGGTCTCTTCCAGTTTGGTTCTCTTGATACGAATGCTTCGTTCGAAGGCTAAAAATCAGCAGAAACATACTGGTTAACGATCACAAAAATAAGACGCCC
The DNA here is from genome assembly GCF_042650125.1 of Salinithrix halophila. NCBI lineage: Bacteria > Bacillati > Bacillota > Bacilli > Caryophanales > Thermoactinomycetaceae > Salinithrix > Salinithrix halophila. Next base: position 740,134 of record NZ_JBHSAP010000007.1, on the reverse strand, counting down.
GCGATGGACGTCTTTTTTTGTGCTTTTATCGTTTGCGGCAGACGTAAACGAAGGCGCAGGGGATGTTTAATGGGACGAAACGGATACCGAGCAGTTCGAATTGCTCAGTGAATCGCTTTTTCATATGAAGCGAGTATTGGTAGGTGATGAATAACCCGCCGGGGCGGAGGCAATCCTGAATTCCTTGTAGGATCCGGTTCCTCAATGCCTCCGGGAATACGGTGAAGGGGAGACTGGAAACCACGCAGTCCACGTGTTCAACTCCCCATAACCGGGTCAGGGAGCAGAGGTCTTCGGCCTGGGAAAAATGCTGAAAGTGGGGATAAGCAAGGCAGAGATGCTCTCGCAAGATCTTATCCTGCTCAAAGACGGCCACCTGGCTTCCAGGATAGAGATAGGAGTCCAGCCGGCGGGTAACGGCACCGGTCCCTGCTCCTAACTCGACCAGGGTCCGGGTTCGTGACCAATCTACCTGCCGTAACATGGCATGAACCAGGAACGGGGAGCTTGGGAGGATACTGCCGATTCGGTCGGGAGAGTGGATAAACCGGGAAAAGAAAATCCTGGATTCTGCCAAAAACTGTTTCAAAGGATAACCTCCGTGGTTGTGGCTCGTTTTTGTGTGGAACGAACTCATTGAAATCCCGGTTTCGGTCCGATGGGACGGTTTAGGAGAAATTATGCCGAATGATGTCTTGAAGGATACCATAGATCGATGGAAACCGTCCAATCCAGGGTGAACCCGAAGCGCTCAAGAACCATTCTCCCCCAAGTTTTGGGTTTCGCATTCACCGATGGGCATTTTCCTACGAAAAGAGGGAATCCCTGCTCGAGAAGGAGCAGGGATTTGTCGTGGGTGACTAGGGAGATTTCATCCAAGCCACTGTTTCATGCGAGGGATTTTTCGGATGACCAGCCGATCCAAGAGCAGGACCAAAAGAAGGGAACAGCCCGCCAAAGGAAACAGAATACCCAACACCGCTACCAATATGCCAACGCCTTTCACCATCCGGAAGTTCTTTGGCAGAGGTGGAGCCCCCAGTCGGTTTCCAGACGGTTTTCGCTTCCACCACATGACGATGCCCGTGATGGCAATCCCCACAATCCCGAGGCATACGAGCAGGCCAGCGATCTGGTTCGGCAAACCGTAATGGGTACCTTTGTGCAGAGTAATGCCGGTAGCGATTATCTTTGCCAAAGGTCCATAATCCCGGAAGCGGTAATCGCCCAGCACCTTTCCACTGTATTGATCGATGTGCATCGTGGCTTCATCCACGGATTTATCAGGAAAGACCGACACGGTGTAGACCCCTTTGGCTCCTTCTGGGAAGGTTACGTTGTAGCCCGGGTGTATGCCTCGTGAATCAGCGATGTTAACCACCTGATCGATGGAAAGGGGCGATGCTAAGGTAGCCTTGGATCGGGGAACCGGTTGTTGCTCTGCCGCCCATGGTACATCCGCTACATCTTTGGCGGGAATCGTCGACTCCGGTTTGTCCCCGCCCCAGAGAGATGCCGGATATCCGGTTTGGGTGGCTGTCCCGATTTTTTGCAACTGCTCTCCCCAAAAGCCGGACCAGGGTAAGCCGGTCAAGATTAAAAAGGCGATAAACAGGGACAGCCAGAAGGCCGGAACGGCATGAAGATCTCGCCAGAAGGCACGTTTACCCTGCTTCAATCGGGGGAGGAACGTACCGAAGATTCCCTTTCGATGTCGGGGCCACCACAGGTAGGCGCCGGTGATCAGTAGAATCATCGCCCAACAGGCCGCAAGCTCCACCAATCGATCCCCGATGGTTCCCGCCATCAGCTCGCCATGCAGTTGTTCGATCTGATCCATCAGCCGCTGATCATCCTTGAGTTGACCGACGACCTTTCCATTATAGGGATTGACGAACAGGGTTCGAGATTCCCCCTCCGCTGTCACCAAACCGACTTCCGATGTGCGATTGGCTTCTAAAGGAAGTTTGTAACGGATGATCTCCGCATCGGGAAAAGAACTCTTCACTCGATCAATTTGTTGGGAAGGAGTTTCTAGCTTTTTTCCTTCTGAAACGAAGAAGAGATCCTTGTATAACACCGATTCAATTTGCGGTTTGAATAAGTAGATACCCCCGGTGACGGCAAGCATGACCAAAAAAGGGGTGAAAAAGATCCCTGCATAGAAATGCCAGCGCCAAATGGCTGCGAACAATGGGAGGCTTCGCCGGTCTTCGCCCGACGGCATCCTTTTGACGGATTCCTGAGCAAGCAAAAGGATCGAACTCCTCTCGATGGGTAAATGGGCGAATCAATGGTGCTTCTTGTGTTCGTGTTTCTTGCCGTCACCGGAGGAGGGTGAACCGTCGCAGGCGGCAAGACTAAAAAGCAAGGTAACTAGCAGTGAACAAAGGATTACGCGTGTCACATTTTTCATTTTATCGAGCTCCCTTGATGAAAAGTTATAACAAAAAAGAACAAATGGAAACTGATAAAAAGTGTACCGATTCCTTGTGAAGATAGCAATTTCATTTTTGGGGTTAGTTGTGAATAATTGATGACTTACTCCCTGTTGGTGCGTCAAAAAAAGACCCCCTTTTTGGGGTCTTCAGAGGTAGGCTGTTCTTTCTGAACGATGGATTAATGATGGTGGGGCGGGGGTGGCAGATCAGCATGCGGCTCGTAAGGGATGGGTGGAAGGTGAAACAGTTGTTGCCAAAATGGGATGGGGTCTGTGAAACTGGATTCCCACAGGGCGATGACCAGGATGGTGCCCATCCACAGTATCGGCCAGGGCCTCCGAATAAACCTGCGACGGATTTGGGCGGGGCATTCCGCACTTCCGCAATGAATCAGGCCGATGGTCATCATCTTGGCTACTACAAAAATGACGTGAATCATTCCGACGAGGAAAATAGGGGCTTCTTCCCGGATCATGACTCCCAACATGGCTCCCATGGCTCCACCCATAATCCCAGAGAGCAGTCCTTCCAGTGATGCGGAAAAACGAATCGGTTTTCCGGCCTGATATCCCCCGGCACTTCCTGCCAGGGAAGCGTAGACCGTCGGAGCGGTCATTTGCCCGTACCATACTCCGAGTACAGTCCCGATCAACAAGCCGGACAGGGTACCAGTCGCCATCGCTGTCACCATGGCGGTCATCCCGTCTAGCTCTTCTTTGCGCCGACGGATGAGAAGGACGAGATACCCCGTCCAGACTCCCGCTGATACCAAACCGAGGAGATAAGTGATCAATCGCATTCCTCCCGGTCGATGGTTTTTGTTTCATCAACTATTCAACAACTTTTCACAGAATGAACAATAATACAATTGAACTGATTTGAAAAGCGCGATAAACTTCTGGGGGTGAAAGTCTGTTTGGAGGTGTTATAACTTTTCAATCGAGGGGGGTGTACTTATACCTACGGAAACCGTACGGAGTAACCGGAGAGTTTGGCTTAAGGTTTTGGCAGCAGTGTTCGGAGGGTTCCTGCTTTCCTTTTGGTATGCACCGGACCTCTATGCCCACGCAGGCTTAAAGGAGACATCACCTGAGAACGGGGAAGTGGTGAAGCGAGCCCCGGAAAAGGTCAGCCTTCGTTTTAACGAGCCTATCGAAAGGAATCTGTCTCAAATCCAACTCTATGATTGGAACGGTCGCCAGATTCATCTCCCAAACAACCGTGAAGGCGGACGATCCCAACAGTTGAACCAGGGCTTGCCGTACCTGAAGACGGGAACCTACACGGTAGTCTGGAACGTGGTTTCCTTAGATGGTCACCCTGTAGAAGGATCGTATTCCTTTTCCGTCAGGAAAGAGGTTGGGGGTGAAGTCGACGTCCCGGAAAAAGAAGCCGGTATGGCAGATGGGCTGCTGGTCGTCGCTCGGTATCTGGTGGAAGGAATGTTACTCCTGGGTGCCGGTTTATACGGGATGGCCTGGCTGGCTGAAAAACGGGGACTCCCAGGCTTTGCTTACATACTCGGAAGGGCACGGTGGGTAGGCGGCGGCCTTCTTTTGTTGGGAACCCTGGTGGAAGCGGTCGCCTATTCAGCCACGCTAACCAATGTTAACCTGTTTGAACTGTGGCTGGATGGGAAGTGGAGTTTGCTTTTTCAATTTCCTTTTGTTTTGATGCTGTTCACCCAGCTGGTGCTGATCCTCCTGCTCATCCTTCCGGGGATGACCCGAGCCTGGTACCTGTTCCTATGGATGGTTCTTGCCTCGGCTCCCGCCATAGGGGGTCATGTATGGGGAATGGAAAGTCCATTAACGGCCACTCTGCTACGGGTGATTCATCTTCTGGCGATCGCCGCCTGGCTAGGCTCTCTCACTTATCTGGTTTTGGTGCTTTTGTGGAAACGCCGGACAGGAGGCGAAGCGGACCTTTCCCGGATTCGGGCCTTCTTCGTGCCGACGGCCTTGATTTCTGCCCTAACCGTTTTGGCAAGCGGTGTCTGGATGGTCGGTTTCCAATCGGATTGGACGCAGGTACTCGCTTCTCGGCAAGCCTGGGCCGTCTTGCTCTTTATCAAGTTCCTGCTAACAGGGGTGATGTTGTTTCTGGCGTTAGTTCAGACGCTCCGCTGGAAGAGAGAGGGGCGCTCTCCCGCTGGTCGCTGGTTACAGGTAGAGTGGGCAGCCGGCCTGATTGCCCTTCTCGCGGGTGTTTGGATGAGTCAGTCCGTTTATCCGGTTCCTATGGAGAGTTACCACGCTGCTCTAGAGACGGAGCAGACAAAGGCTGTCGTAAAAATTCCCCAGCTGGGTTTAGGTAATCAAACCATGAAGATCCGACTTCCGGAGAAGGAGAAACCGAAACGGGTGCGTGTGGACTTGGCTATGAAGGAGCACGGGATGAAAATCCCGCCGGTTTTAGCCGAACCGATGGGTGGGACAGGGCATTACCAAGCGAAAGTGCCTTTTTCTATGGTAGGGAAGTGGCAATTCACGATTATTGCAGAATATCCCGGTGGTAAAGAGAAGCACTGGTCTGCTGAGATATTTATACCCGGAGGAGGAGAATAAATGAGGAAAAAGAGAGGGGCCATCTGTGCCCTTGCAGTCGCGATGTTTTTCGCTGTTACACCATTGGCAGACGCCCACGTGACGGTTCAGCCCACGGACAGCACGACAGGAGCCTACGAAAAATATACCGTTCGCGTGCCGGTAGAAAAGGATATCCCGACAACCCAAGTACAGCTGAAAGTTCCCAAAGAAGTCGAGTTGGTCTCCGTCATGCCGATCTCGGGATGGGAGTACAAGACGAAAAAAGACGACGAGGGACGGATCACTTCCATCCGCTGGAAAGCCAAAGATGGCGGGATCAAAGCAGGGGAATTCATGGAGTTCTCCTTCGTCGGAGCCAATCCGCAAAAGCCGGGTAAGATTGCCTGGAAAGCCCGTCAGACTTATAAGGATGGTTCGGTGGTCAAGTGGGAAGGGCCCCCGGACTCCGACCAACCAGCTTCTATGACCCAAATTGCCACAGGGGAAGGGCATCGCCATGGAAGTCATGACGATGACACCAAACCATCCACTCAGGAGGAAGCGGACGCAAAGGAGGGGGCTGAGACGGAGGGCCCTAACACATCGGTTCCTACCATCCTCGCCGGGGCCGCCTTGCTCCTCGCTATGATCAGCCTGTTCCGTAAACGGTCCTAAAATGTCACCGGCACTTGGATGCCGGTTTTCCATCTCAAATACTTGAACCCGCCTCAAAAGCAAGATAGACTGAAAGCGGTTTGAGGATGGTTGTTAAAATCCAACATTGAGGAGGTGGACGAACCATGCTTCCCCACGAACGCCAGCAGCGGATCCGCGAATGGATTCAAAAACGAACCCAACTGAAGATCTCCGAAATCAGCAAAGATCTCAAGGTTTCCGAAATGACGGTATATCGGGACATCCGGCCTCTGTTGCAGGAAGGGCTGATCCATAAAGTCTACGGAGGAATTGCCTTGAGCCGGGGAGAAACCGCCTCTCCTTCCCCCGCTCCTCAGGGCTGCATCCTGTGTAGCCGTCAGGTGGATCCGCGCTTGGCTTATCGAATCATCCTGCCGGGAAACCAGGTGGAGACCGCCTGCTGCAGCCATTGCGGTCTACTCCGCCACAGTCAGCTGAATGAGACAAGCTTGCAGGCCGTATGCCAAGACTTCTTCAGCAATACCACGATAAGTGCCCAGACGGCGTGGTATGTCATGGGTTGTGAACTGGATATTCGTTGTTGCCAGCCACAGGTGCTCAATTTTGAGCGCTGGGAAGTTGCCGGGAAATTCGTCAAAGGATTCGGTGGCGATGTCCTTTCCTTTACGGAGGCTCTTCGCCGGATCGGAGAAGAAATGAATCCTACCGGTTCCTGTGGGTGTGCTTCGAAGGAATAAAGGAGACGAGTCTGCCATAAATCATTAGGGAAAGGACATGATGCTCGAATGGCACGGAGCTTATGGATCCGGTTGGGCTTTTTGTTCCTGGTTGCCGGTTTGTTGATCCTGACCGCTTGCGGGCAGTCAGAGGAATCCGGTGGCGATCAGGATTCTTCTCGCCAGAAGAAAGAAGGTCATGGAGGTCACGGCCAGGATGGGGAAATGGCGGTAAAACTCCGGGTGGAGCTGAAGACGGACCCTGAGAAGGTGAAAGCCGGGTCAGCGGTGACACTGCAAGCCCGTATCACCGAGCAGGGAGAACCCGTAAACGATGCCGATAGGGTCAGCTTCGAAGTTTGGCCGGCAGGAGAGGACAAAGCAACGCACAAAAAGCTAAAGACCAAGCGGACTGCCCCTGGCGTTTACTCTGCTGAGACAACCTTCGATAAAAGCGGGAAGGTGAAAGTGATGTATCATGTCACCGCGCGGGGCGTCCATGAGATGAAGTCCCAATCGGTAACAGTCCAGCCGTAACCCGGTTTCCGGCCGGAAAGGGGATAGGATTTGGAATGGCTGCGGGGATGAAGGATTGGAAGAGGAAGGGCCTCCTTCTTTTGGTATTGTCAGCGGTGTTGACGGGTTACTGGTTTTGGGACGGAGACAAAACGGTTTCCCCTTCACCCGATTCTATCGGGGTAAACAGTCTGCCCTTGCCGGATTTCACCTATCGGGATCAGAATGGGAAACCCTTCGGGATGGAGGAACTGAAGGGGAAGATCTGGCTGGCGGATATCATCTTCACCCGGTGTCCCGATGTTTGTTCCCCGATGACGGCTAATATGTCCCGGTTGCAGAAAAAGCTGGCCAAATCGGGCCTCGACGTTGATATCGTCTCTTTCAGCGCCGATCCGATGTACGACACCCCACCGGTGTTGAAACGGTTTGGCAACAACCTGAGGGCCGATTTCTCCAACTGGCGCTTCCTTACCCATGATAGTGAACCGCAGATGCATCAATTTCTGAAGACGGCTTTTGGGGTTCCCATCAAACGGGCAGATCCGAAAAATCCCGATGAGCCCCTTGTAATCCGTCATTCTTCCCGCTTTTATCTGATCGACGATCAGGGAAAGGTAATGGCCGCCTATAACGGGTTACAACCAGACTATGCCCAGGTGATTCGGGATATCCGCTCTCTCCAATAGCGACCTTAGAAAATGATGAACCGGCTCGGGGGAGCCGGTTCTTTGGTTTGCCCTCGGTAGGGTAGGAAAGGATATGGATGGTTACCATTTGGGAAACGGAATTCGGGCAAGGAGGTTGGCCCATGGTAGAAGATGTGCTTCACTGGGTGGTTCAATACGGATACATTGGTCTGTTTTGTGCTCTGATGTTGGGGATTATTGGTCTCCCGGTCCCTGACGAGATCCTCATGACCTTTACTGGCTATCTGGTATCCAAAGGACTTTTCCATTTCGGATGGACGGTTGGAACCGCTTTTGCGGGGAGTCTGACCGGGATGTCGGTTAGTTTTTTCGCAGGTCGCAAACTAGGGCTTCCTTTTCTGAAACGGTACGGTTTTGTTTTTAGAATTACCCCAAAAAAGTTGGACCGTGCACAAGGGTGGTTCTGCCGTTTCGGAAGTTGGGCGATCCCATTCGGTTACTTTATTCCCGGTGTTCGGCATTTTACCGCTTATTCCGCTGGCATCAGCCGCTGGTCTTATGTATCGTTTTCCGTTTATGCCGCTTCTGGAGCCCTATTTTGGGTTCTTACTTTTGTCACACTGGGTACCTTGCTGGGAGATCACTGGCAAGTGGTGACAGAGCTTATCCATCGATGGATGGTGCTGGGGGGCGCCGTTTTCGTTGGGGGAGGACTTCTCCTGTGGTGGTCGAATAAAAAGCGATTTTTCGGTAGATAAGGAGGATTCTCCTCACCTAACGTTTTGTTTGCGTCGTCAATAGGTGGCATATACATAAGGATCCTTGGGCGCCTTTATTTTTTGATAGGAGGAGGCTCGGATGACGGGGACAAGGCTTCCCTCCACGTTGATTTCGTCCAGTCTTCCTTGGACTTCGATCCATTCCCCTTCCTTCAACCCGTCGGCACCGGGGAAATGGGCGAAGGGCCCGATTACGCTGGCATCCGCTGCACAGCAAGTCATCGCATAGCGGCCGAGGAGGATGGTTTTTCCGGGCATGTTATCCGCTCGGAAAACAAAGCCTTTCACTCGTACCGGTTTCCCTTTTAGCTCCTGGTTATACATCTGGATCGTCGTTAGGCGGTCGATGTAGTTGTCGTTTTCCAAAGTGATGACATTGGCCGCTTGCAGATGGCGGAGGATCTTCCCGTAGTAAGGATTCCGGGTCCCGCGGTTATCGGGGGCTTTCTGCAGGTCCTTTTCTGTCAGACCGTCTTCCGGAGCAGACCCATCCTCTGTATTGGAAGGGGAATCCGGGCTCCGCTTGTCTTTTCGGATTTCCGCTTCCTTTTTATTAAGGATCTGTTGCTGTTGGTTCATCGCCTCCGGGGAGAGGTATTGAACGCCTTTCTTAGAAGCCATGTCAGCATCCAGGGGAGATGGGGGGAAGAGAATCGCCGCTGCCAGAGGGAAGAGCAGGACGAGGGTTCCCAGTTTACCCGTCCGGTGGAGGGCCGGTTGGCGGAAATGCCAAATCTGTATGAGCCCCATCAGGATTAAGATAACGGTGGAGGCGAGAACGAAGGGGTGGAAGCGGGGATTGACGTAGAGCCCCAGCTCACCGGCGACAGCCAGCTTCATCAATAGGAGGGACGTGCCGAAACAAATGAGAATTCGCATCAAAGCACCCATCTTTTCATTCCTTTCGTTCAAACTGGATCAAGAGACGAAAAAGATCCAGATGCCGGCAAAGAAGAGGGTGAGGAGCGTTGTACCGCCGAAAAAGAACAGCACCACCCTCTTTTTGAAACTGCCGGTCATCATCAGGATGTTTTTCAGGTCCATCATCGGTCCATACACGAGAAATGCCAGTAGGGGCACATTCCCCAAGGCCGAACGGAAAGACGCGGCTACGAAGGCATCAGCGGAAGAACAGAGGGATAGGCCAAAGGCGAGTCCCATCATGAGCAGGATTGCTAACCATTCATTCTGGGCGAAGTCCCGGATGGACCCAAGACCGATAAACGTTTGGAATCCGGCGGCAATCAGGGCTCCTGTGATGAAGTATTTGCCCATGTTCATAAATTCAAAGACTCCGTGATATAGAGCGTGATGGATTCGGTTCCCTGTTCCGCTCTCGTGGCTGTGCCCGCAATCATGACCATGGGAGTGAACGCCGTGGGGGCTTTGTTGGGAGTGGTCGTCATTCCATTTTTCCGCCAATTTTTCCTCCTTCAGCAAATCCTTGCTGAACCACAGGAGGAAGGCGACTCCCATCAATGAAGCGATGACGGCCACTGAACCGACGCGAGCCACTGTCATTCCCCAGTCGTTTCCAAAGGCCAGGTATGTAGAGAAGATAGTGACCGGGTTGATAACGGGAGCGGCGAGCAGGAAGGTAAAAGCGATATAGGGCGGGAGACCTTTGCCAATCAGACGTCGGGCGACGGGGACGATTCCGCACTCACAGACTGGGAGGGCGAGCCCCATACAGGTCGCCAGCGGGATAGAGAGCCACGGTCGCCTGGGGATGAATTGCCACAGGGCCTCCTCTTTCACATATACCTGAATCAACCCCGAGACGAGTACCCCGATTAGGATAAAGGGGATTCCTTCGATGAAAATGCTGAGAAACAGAGTGATCCAACTTTCCAGTATGGGGGACGCCGATGGCAGCAGGTTAGTGGGCTCCAGCCCGTTGAAATTCTGAATGGTTTCGAAGCCGAAAAAAAGCAGCGATAAAAAACCGCCTAGCACGAGTAAACCGGTCAGTTCTACAGAGAACTCCCGGATCCATTTGACCACAAACAGCGACCTCCTTCCCTGTTCATATCGGTATAATTCAGATCAATGCTGATTTAAGTTGATTGCACAGTAGGCTTACTCTGGGTCGTATACATGAAGTCATGTCGAATTGGAAGATGGTAAAATCGTAAACGTTTCGATTTACAAATGGCCCTCTCCATTATAAAATGGAGAACAAGAAAAGGGAAGTGCAGGAGGTGTGTCCGTTGAAATCATGGAAGACATGTTGGATCGGTTTTTTCATCTTCACCCTAGCGCTAACGGGTTGCTCCTCCCCGGGTGGAGAGCCAGCGAAGGAGAATGGGAAGCTGACCGTCTACACCAGCTTCTACCCCTTGGCTGACTTTGCCGGAAAAATCGGCGGCAAGCACGTAAAAGTAAAGAACTTGGTTCCGGCAGGAGCCGAGCCCCACGATTATGAGCCCACCGCCAGAGATCTGACTGCTCTTAGCGACGCGGATCTTTTTATCTACAACGGAGCGGGTTTGGAACCCTGGCTCGATAAAGTGAAGCCGATGCTGGAAGATGGGGATGTCACCGTCTTGAACGCCTCGGCAAAGTTGGATTTGCTTTCCGTGGATAAAGGCAAACACGGTCATGAGGACGGGCACGATCACGGGGACAAAGATCCCCACGTCTGGCTTAACCCGATCAAGGCTAAACAACAGGCTGAAGCGATCAAGGATGCCTTCGTCAAAAAGGATCCCAAACATAAGAATGATTATGAAGCCAATTACGCCTCCCTGGCCGATCAGTTCGACCAGTTGGACCAGAAGTTTGCCGAGATCGTCAAAAAAGGCGATAAAAAAACGTTTATCACTTCACACTCCGCCTTCGGTTACCTGGCAAACCGCTATGAGTTGACGCAGGTGGCCGTCTCCGGTATTTCCCCTTCCGATGAGCCCAGTGCTCGGAAGTTGCGGGAAGTGGTGCAATTGGCCCGCAAACACAAGGTTGATTATGTGTACTTTGAAACCCTTGTCAGCGGGAAGGTGGCGGAAACGGTACGCAAGGAAGTCGGTGCACGCCCTCTCACCCTTAATCCGCTGGAAGGGCTCACGAAGGCTCAGGAAGCTAAAGGGGAAGACTATTTTAGCATCATGGAACAGAATGCGAACAATCTAGCTAAAGGACTTGGGAGTAACCAAGCCGGAAAATGAAAGCACCCCCTGCCGACGACGGCAGGGGGTGTTGTATGAGTGATTAATGGGTGGCGACGGTGGTCGCAATCATATTGAACAGAAACAGTCCAGCGATCAGGTAGATCAGAGCGGGTACCTGTTTCCAGCGACCGAGAGCAGCCTTTAAGAGCGGATAGGCGATAAACCCGAATGCCAGTCCGTCTGCGATGCTGGAGGTAAGCGGGATCCCGGCGATGATTAGAAAGGCGGGGAATCCCTCAGAAAAATCATGGAAAGGGATATGGGCCACACTCTGCATCATCAGGGCACCGACGATGATTAACACCGGGGCAGCAGCGTTCCCCGGGATCAACCCCAACAACGGGAGACTAAAAGCGGAAGCCAGGAACAAGAGACCGGCGACAAGGGCCGGCAAACCGGTTCGGCCCCCTTCGGCGATCCCTGATGCACTCTCGGCAGCCGCAATTGTAGGACTGGTTCCAAGAAAACCGGAAGCGACGGTGGTGAGCGCCGTTGCCCGGTAGGCACGGGGAAACCGTGTCGTATCCGGAAGCATCCCGGTTAGTAAGCCCATATTTTCAAAGAGTACGATCATGGTTAAGGAGAAGACAGCCACCCAGAATGGTGCAGACAATAGCGGGAACTCTACGGCAGCAAAGACACCGCTGTAATCGCTGAAACCGGGGTTCACCGAGTTCTCCCCGGTCTTCACTCCGGGGAGACAGGAGAGCCCCGTGATCAATAGAATTCCCAACAACAGGCTTCCTTTGACATTACGTACATAAAGGATCAGGGTGAAGATCAGCCCTGCGATGGTCAACAACGCAACAGGATTACTGAAATCCCCTAGAGCGACGAAGGTTTCCTGGCTCGATCGGATCAACTCGCCCTTCTGCAACCCGATAAAAGTGAGGAAAAGACCGATTCCAGCTGTAATCCCGTGTTTCAGGGACGAAGGGACTGCTCCGGCTAATCGTTCCCCAAGGGGAGTGACGGATGCGAGCAAAAAGAAGGCGCCAGATAGGATGACGGCTGCCAGTCCTTCACGCCAGGAGAGGCCCAAGGACTGGACCACTGTGAAGGAGAAAAAGGCGTTGACGCCCATCCCTGGGATCAAGATGATCGGAGCACGGGCCCAGAAGGCCATTAACAGACATCCGAATACCGACGCGGCGATAGTTGCTACCACCCCAGCTCCGAGAGGAATCCCCGCATCCTGCAAGATCAAGGGATTAACCACGATGATATAAGCAGCGGTGAAAAAGGAAGTCAACCCTGCTGTCAGCTCCCGTTTCCAGGTCGAGCCCTGAGCTTCCGGACAGAAAAAACGGTCCAACCGATGAATCATGGTTATCACATCGTATTTGTTAACCCTCTCCCACCCTCTGTGCTTGTTGGCACAGCAATTTTCATTATAAAGCCGACAGGTCTTTTTGTACAGGGGCAGGGTTTTTACGGTTGATCGCTTACAGACCAAGTCGTTTCTGCCGTATATTCTGTGTCAATGGATCAGTCGTAAGGTCATACAATAATAAGAGTCAGATAAGGCTAGGGAGAGTGACGCCTTGAGACTGGAAATCAACTTGTCCTGGGAGGAGTTGAACACCGCTCTCTCCTACCTGGAGCGACGGTGTCTCGAATTGAAACGGAAGATTGCAGAGGGGGATCGGAAAGGACGCAGTATAGAGCGCTATCGGAACGAAGCGATTCACCTGGATCGGGTGTTGGAGGAGATCCGGAGTCAGATGGATCAGTCCCGTGAATCCTCCAGTATCGACGGAAGCCCTTGATGACCAACACAAACAGATAAACCGCCCGCAGCCGACTCCGGCTGCGGGCGGTTTTTAGAGCGGACGGCAGGAGTCGAACCTGCTCCGCCGGCCGGGTGATCCGGCATTTTTCCATAAAAGCTGCGTCCACTTGTTTTCGATCAGCGAGAGAGTGCACCCGGGGATCTTTTTTGGCTCGCCAATCGGCTTGGTGAGGGGCTGATCAGAAGGCGAGGCGCAAAGCGTAGATGATACCCAACCAGCAGGGAATGCTGAACACCATAGCGTTAAAAAGACCAAAAGCCGTTTGATTCATCATCAACTACCTCCGAATCGATTGTCGTTGAACCTATTATAACGCCTGAAATACCGAAATCGAGCCGTTTGGTCGATTTGTAAACAACCCTTAATCTACGAGTAATCCAGCACGTAAAAGGAGGCGGTATATGACGACTATGTTACAGACTTGTATCATGGACTCGGTGGGGTGGGTGAAAGGGATGGGAAAAGTCTGGATTTGGGAAGCGAAGCTTCGTTTACGGTATAATGGACGAGATGGTTGATGGATGGGGAGGAAGGACATGATGAACGAACAAATGGCTGCCGCTGCCGCCATTTACCGGGAGGCTGGCCGGTGGAGGGTGATCGACGAACCCTTCATGGCTTCCTCTCCTTTGGATTATGCGATGGAAGAAGCAGTTGGGGAGGCTGTGGCCAGTGGAGAGGAGCCGGCTACTCTACGGATTTGGCAAGGTCCTAGGGCGCTCGTGGTCGCCAAGAAAGATATTCGGACTCCCCGGGCTCTGAACGCAGCCCTGATGATGAGTGGCATGGAATGGCCGGTTTACGTGCGCCAGAGCGGGGGCACCGCCGTTCCTCACGGACCGGGGACACTGAATTTATCCCTGTTTCTCCCTCGACCTAAAGAGGCATCCTGGAACATTGACGATGTTTATCGTATGCTGGGGCTTCCTCTGATGCGGATGGCGAAAGAAACTTTTGGGCTGGACTCCTATTTTGGAGAGGTCCCCGGCTCTTTCTGCGATGGCCGCTACAATGTCGTTATCCAGGGGAAAAAAGTGGTGGGTACTTCCCAGGTGTGGAAAGGGGGGCCGGCTGGTCTTTCGTCCAAGCGACCGGGTTATATCTTAGCTCATGCGACCCTCCTCGTTCATGCCGAGCGGGAGGCAGCTGTTTCCGCTCTCAACGCTTTTTATGAAATGGCGGAGGGAGAACGCCCCGTTTACATCGATACAGTGGCCACGCTGGACTCCTTTATCTCCCTTCCGGCAGAGGAGCTGGAGAAAAAGGTTCGCCAGGGGCTGCTTCAGGCGATCGATGGCCTGACCGGAGGGGCGGAAGTGACCCCCAGCCCCTCCAACAGAGAGCGGGGGGAGGCCTCCCGTTATCTGGCGCGTTGCCGACCGGAATATTACGGGGAGCGCCCCCGCGTATAAATGATGGAACGAACAACCGCCTTGGCTCCTGGAAACAGGAACTAAGGCGGTTGTTCGCATGGGGGAGCCAAAGCCGGTACTCTAAAGCTCTCGCAGGGCGTCCATCACCGGGGTTTCCCCTGCCAGCAGATCGAAGCAGCGGCGGTAAGTGTTTGTTAGATCAACCGTGGATGCGAGCACATAGGCCACGTCTACCCGGGAGATCGGTTCGGGACGGAAGGGGAGATTTTCGGCGATCTCAACCCGCCCGCTCCCCTCTTCGTTGGAGAGGCGTCCAGGACGGACGATGGTATAGTTGAGACTGCTGTTTTGCAGCCGATTGTCCGCTTTCTTTTTAGCGACAAGGTAATGGTGCATCGTTTCCGGGCCGTTGTCCGGGTCTTTCGCCCTGAGAGCAGAGAGCATCACATAGCGATTGACCCCGAGTCTTTCAGCTTCTCCAATGGTTTTAATCGCTCCGAGATGATCCACCAGTTCTGTTTTATCCGGGCCAGTGTGGCCGCCGGACCCAGCGGTGAAGATGATGGCGTCAGCCCCCTTCACAGCGTGGGCGATATCGCCTTCCAAATCCGCCAGGACCGCCTTCGCCCCCAGGCCTTCCAACAAGGGAGCTTGGGAGTGATCACGAATCATGGCCCGCACCTGGTGCTGTTGTTGCATGAGCAGGGAGACCAGCTGTTTCCCCACTTGGCCGTTGGCTCCGACAACTAAGATTTGCATAGGAATCCTCCTTTTTATGGAAAAGGGGAGTTTCATTCACTTTCACCTTAGCACATTCGCAGTGTGGCCAGCTAGGTATCGCTTCGTTCTGCTTCTTGGGGTGACAGAAAGCCGGGAAACCTTGTAGAGGTAGGCACGCTTCGGGGTAGCAACCCATAGAATAGGGTGAAGTCCATGACATGGAAGTGATAGCCATGAACCATATTCCCAGCTGGATCCCCGAAGTGTCACCGATGGCTCGCCCCGTACAGGACCCGCGTCTGATCGGCGAAATTGGACGGGCGATCAGCGGGGAGTATAATGCGATTCAGTGTTATGCTCGTTTGGCGAAGGCGGCACCGGATGCAGAAACCCGCAAACAGATCCTGGAGATCCGTCAAGATGAGGTCCGCCATTATCAGGTTTTCATGGGCATTTACCATCGTTTGACCGGGGGCGCGGTGCCGCCGATTACACCGGAACCCTGTCCCCGAGACTTCAGGGAAGGTCTTCGGGCCGCATTCAAAGACGAACAGGAAACCGTTGATTTCTATCTCTCGGTTGGAGACAGAGCGAGAGATCCTTCCATTCGGCGGGCTTTTGTCCGTGCGGCACAGGATGAACAAAACCATGCGGTTTGGTTTCTTTACTTTCTGTCAGGAAAGTAAAGAAACCTGGCATGTGCTGGTACCCCCTATGGACAGGTATCTAAAACCGTCAGAACAAATAACCCGTCCGTTCTTCGGCGGGTTTTTGTAAAGGTCTTTGTTTTTTAAGATCATTAGGCTTCTTTCAAGCTTTTAAATCTGTAATCAACAGAAGGGCTACCCACACCTCATTGGGGAAGTGCCAAGGATTGCAGGGTTTTGACCATTTCTTTGGACAGAGGGGAGCTCTTCTGTTTCCTGTAATCGTAGTGGACCAGGACGGCTCGTCCAAGTCCAATCAGTTCCTCCGTCTGTTGATCAAGGATGCGGTGTAGGACGGTGAAGCTGCTGTTGCCGATACGTTCGATTTCCGTGGTTATGGTGAGCCATTGGGCAAAGGAGGCCTGGGATTTGTATTCACAGCTAGTGGAAGCGACGATCAGCTTCCAGTCATTGAGATTCATATCCGGATCGAGGAGTTGGAACAATTCGATCCGGGCGGTCTCCATATAGGTGTAGTAAACGGCGTTATTGACATGACCCAGTCCGTCGCATTCGTTGAAACGGACTTGTAGTGTGGTAGTGAGTGGCATGGTTGATCCTCCTCTGGATATAGGCATTCGTTCTACGCCGATATTTCTATCCTTCCATTCTTCGAGAACATGGCGGCGATCTCCTCCGTCTTTTCTGTTGTTGCCGGGATGATCCTAAGGATACGCCAAACCGAGGATGTAAATAGACATGAATGCGGATTTATGTCAACGGAAACGGATGGTAAAATAAAAGAAGACCAAGACCTTATAGATACATACAGAGAGAAGCCGGGCGATATAAATGCCCGGCGTTTTCTATTTCGATGGGTATTCGATACAAAAAAAACCGGCCCTCAGGGCCGGTGAAAGGGGTGTACCGATTGGTAGATCCTTAGCGATAGATTTTAGCGCCCGAGTCTTTGAATTCTTCCGCTTTTTCCTTCATGCCGGCGTCCAGGGCTTCTGTAGGATTCAGGCCTTTATCCTCAGCATAGCGTCGGAGGTCATGACTGATCCGCATGCTACAGAACTTGGGACCGCACATCGAGCAGAAGTGAGCGGTTTTCGCCGGTTCCGCTGGCAGTGTCTCATCGTGGAAAGAACGGGCCCGTTCCGGGTCGAGGGAGAGATTGAACTGGTCCTCCCAGCGGAATTCGAATCGAGCCTCGGAGAGGGCATCGTCCCTGACTTGCGCCCGAGGGTGCCCTTTTGCCAGATCGGCGGCATGGGCGGCGATCTTGTAAGTGATCACGCCTTCTTTCACGTCTTCACGGTTGGGGAGACCGAGATGTTCTTTGGGGGTGACATAGCACAGCATCGCTGTTCCGAACCAGCCGATCATAGCTGCCCCGATTGCAGAGGTGATGTGATCGTATCCGGGAGCGATGTCGGTGGTCAGCGGCCCCAATGTGTAAAAAGGAGCTTCCCGGCAAATGTCCTGCTGAATGTCCACGTTCTCCTTGATTTGGTGCATCGGGACGTGGCCGGGTCCTTCCACCATCACTTGGACGTCATACTCCCAGGCAATTTTGGTCAATTCACCGAGGGTTTTCAATTCAGCAAACTGGGCTTCATCGTTGGCGTCAGCGATCGAGCCGGGTCTGAGGCCGTCTCCCAGGGAGAAGGAGATATCATAGGTACGCATGATCTCGCAAATCTCCCGAAAATGGGTATAGAGAAAGCTTTCTTCGTGGTGGGCCAGACACCAGGCGGCCATGATTGATCCGCCCCGGGAAACGATGCCTGTCTTCCGATTGACGGTCAGGGGGATATAGCGGAGAAGCACACCGGCGTGGATCGTAAAGTAATCCACCCCTTGCTCCGCCTGCTCGATCAAGGTATCCCGATAGAGTTCCCATGTGAGGTTAGCGGGTTCTCCTCCTGCTTTCTCCAGTGCCTGGTAGAGAGGAACAGTTCCCACAGGAACCGGAGAATTACGGATGATCCATTCCCGGGTGGTGTGGATATCCTTGCCGGTAGAGAGATCCATGATCGTGTCTGCGCCCCATCGCGTCGCCCATACCATTTTCTCCACCTCATCGTCGATGGAAGAGGAGACGGCGGAATTTCCGATATTGGCATTGATTTTCACGTGAAAATTTTTCCCAATGATCATGGGTTCGCTTTCGGGATGATTAATGTTGGAAGGGATGATGGCTCGACCGGAAGCAACTTCCTCCCGAACGAATTCGGCAGACATTCCTTCCCGGAGGGCGATGAATTCCATTTCCGGGGTAATGATCCCCTTCCGCGCATAGTGCATCTGGGTAACATTCCGCCCCTTTTTGGCTCGCAGGGGTCGACGGGTTAGCCCTTCGGGGATGGCTTGTCCGGGGACAGAATCTTTCCGCCCGTTGTCAAGAGCTTGGACTTCCCGTCCCTCATACTCTTCTACGTCTTCCCGTTCCAGGATCCAATTCTTCCGGAGAAGAGGCAGGCCCTTTCGGATATCGATCGATATGTTCGGGTCCGTATAGGGGCCGCTGCTGTCATAGAGGCGGACTGGTTCGTTCTCTTTTTCACCGGATTCATTGCGGGTCGGGGATAAAACGACCTCCCGCATAGGGATCTGCATATCCTTCCGGGGGCCCGCCACGTAGACTTTGCGGCTTCCGGGTAAAGCGCCCTGACTGATATTCATTGAAAAAAGCCCTCCTCTTATAATGGTGCGGCCACACACAAAAGGGGGAGAGGACGGTCACGATCCTTATTTATACAGAAAAGGACCGTACACAGCGTACGGCCCTTTTGATTCCTCGCGGAAAAAAAGACACGGAACTTCCATCCATTCCTACGCTGGCATTACCCAGATCAGGTTTAACGGTCGGCGTAGACTCCCGCCCTCTCAGCCTGGCTCCTCCAAGCTCCCGTTTCGTATGCAGTTGCCAACCTAACCATACCATAGATTCAAAAGCGGTTCAATTCAGATTTTCCATTGGAATAGAAGGGGTTTCTTGTCGAAATCTGCAACCATTTGGAGGGGAAGATCGTCAATAAGAGTAAGCGCTCCATATGGATGCCTGTATCAGGAAACAGTTTTGTCACCTTGCGGAATTTAGCCCCACTTTTCCCTCGGGTGAACCTTCTTTTTGTCTGCTTTTTCGGTTATGCTTGAAAACAGGTGGATGGGTTTACGAAAGGATGAGCCTTTTGCGTATCGAATGGTCTCATGTCAATAAACGTTATCAAGATTCTGTCACAGATTACCGTCATCGCCCGTACAACCAGGAGGCTCAGACGGGGCTACTCGACTTTACGGCCTCGGTCCGAAGAGGGATCACAGCCGTTCTCGGTCCAGAAGGAGCGGGCAAAACCACTTTGTTGCGGGTGACTGCTGCTTCCTTGGTGCCGGATGACGGCAGGATCACGTATCAAACAAGGCAAAATGAGGTGCAGGTTTGGTCCCGCAGTGTAGCTGCCATGGGCGGGGCTTCTCCTGTCGATTCTCTCCGCCGTCGGATCGGATATGTGCCGAGGAAAAAGCGCTCCCGCCAGGAGCTGACCGTAGAAGAGTCTTTTCACTACCTTGCCCGGTTTTGCCGTCTTCCTCGGCCAAGGATAAGGGCCGCCGAGTTGATCGCTAAGTGGGGGCTGGCTGGATACCGTAAACATCCAGTGAAAGATCTGCCTGATGGGCCGTCCGCCCGCTATATCATGGCCCGCAGCCTGGTTGCTGACCCGGTGGTATGGCTGCTGGACGAACCGGCAGAAGGATTGGACGAGTTGGGATGGGAGCTCTTCTGTGAAGAAGTGGCCGAACGTCACGCGAAAGGAATTACGCTGATTGCCACAAACGACCTGAAGATCGCAGAGGCGGCGGATGTCCTGCTCCTGATGGAAAACGGCACTTGTCGCCGTCTTGGCCAGCGCAAACTCCTTACCGCCGGTGTTCCGGACGGAACGGTTTCTTCTTGGTATAAGACCATGCAGACATTTTCAGCTGCCCGTAGTCGAACGAAATGATTCACAACAGGACAGGGCACCCCGAGCGGTGCCTTTTTGTGTCCGGCACGTTTGCAGGAACGGTCTGAGGAAAAACGGAACTGCAGGCGGGTTGGGCACATAGGTTGCATCAGTGGAACTAAAAAAGGATTCGATCTGATCAATTTTCAAAAAAAATCGAATGGTCAAAATCGCCTTCTAAACGGGCTGATTGGACGATTCGTAAGAAGGGGATGTTGTGTTGTAAGGGCTACGGAAAGCCGCGAGGGAATGAATGATCCTCTGGGGAAGGGGAGAAGTGGATGAAACTATCAAGCCGGGGTGAGTACGCCTTGCGGGCCCTAATCGTTCTAGGACGGCAAAACGAAGGCGTCCTTCCTGTCGCCGAGGTAGCGGAAAGAACCTTGGTACCGGTGTATTACTTGGAACAGATTCTGCTGCAACTGAAGATGTTGGGTTATGTAAAAAGTAAGCGGGGCGTGCACGGTGGTTACTCTCTGAGAAAGCCGGCAGAAGAAATCGTCGTCGGTGAAGTGATCCGACAATTAGAAGGACCGCTGGCCCCGATGGGTTGCGTCAGCGTCACGGCATATGAGTCGTGCCCTCTGGAAGGGGATTGCCTGTTGAAGCCGCTGTGGGCATTGGTGCGTGATACCGTGGCCCGTCTGCTGGACCACACCACCCTAGATGATTTGCTCATGGGACGGGTTCAGCCGGTTTCCGAGAACTCAGGGGACAAATAAAACAAACACCCTCGTGCACGATTGCGTGCACGAGGGTGTTTTTATTTTCGCCGTTCGATCAATTCCAATCGGTTCCCGAAGGGATCCCGCAACTCAAAACGATCGAAGCCGGGGATTGGGTGGAATGGTGATCAGAGCGTGATGAAGGCGCAGGGGTTGCACGGTTTAGGCCTTTGTCGTTTCGGCGTCGTTCAGGAATTGGCGGAGCACGGTTTGCAGGATTCCGCCGTTTTTGTAGTACTGAACGTCTACCTGGCTGTCGAGGCGGATGATGGCTTTGAACGCCACTTTGGAGCCGTCGGGTTTGACGGCGGTAACGTCTACCTTCTGGAGGGGCTCGATGTCGTTGTTGAGCCCCGTGATGTCGAAGGTTTCTTCACCGGTCAGGCCGAGGGATTGCCAGCTGTCCCCTTCATCGAATTGCAGAGGGAGAACACCCATGCCGACCAGGTTAGAACGGTGGATCCGTTCAAAGCTTTCGGCGATAACGGCTTTGACGCCGAGGAGGTTGGTCCCTTTCGCTGCCCAGTCCCGGGAAGATCCGGTGCCGTACTCCTTGCCCGCCAAGACCACCAATGGCGTGTTGTCCTCTTTGTATTTCATGGCCGCGTCATAGATGGCCATTGTGTTATCCGAAGGGATGTGCTTGGTGAAGCCGCCTTCAGTGCCGGGAACCATTTGGTTACGGATCCGGATATTAGCGAAGGTGCCCCGGGTCATGACGCGATCGTTCCCGCGGCGAGAGCCGTAAGAGTTAAAGTCGCGGGGTTCAACGCCGTTTTCTTTTAGATATTTTCCGGCAGGGCTGCTGGGAGCAATGGCTCCGGCAGGGGAGATGTGATCCGTGGTGACGGAATCTTTGAGCAGTGCCAAAGCCCGGGCGCCCTTGATCTCCTTGATCGGTTCCAATTCGGCGGACAGATCGACGAAGAAAGGCGGTTCTTGGATGTAAGTGGATTTTTCATCCCACTCGTACAGTTCACCCTTCGGTGTGTCCATCTGGTTCCAGCGTTCGTTGGCATCAAAGACACGGGCATACTGTTCGCGGAATTGGTCGGCATTCATCGACGCTTCCACTGTCTTCAAGATCTCTTCGTTACTGGGCCAGATGTCTTTGAAGTAGACAGCATTGCCATCGGTGTCGTGTCCGATCGGATCGGTTTCGAAGTCGATGTCAACGGTTCCTGCGAGGGCGTAGGCGACCACCAGCGGCGGAGAAGCCAAATAGTTGGCTTTTACATCCGGGTGGATCCGGCCTTCGAAATTCCGGTTACCTGAGAGGACAGAGGCCACGGTCAAGTCGTTATCGTTGATCGCCTGCGAGATTTCTTCCGGCAGCGGGCCGCTGTTCCCGATACATGTAGCACAACCGTAACCCGCCAGGGTGAACCCGAGCTTGGCTAAGGAGTCCATCATACCGGATTTCACCAGGTACTCGGTAACCACCTTGGAGCCGGGAGTGAGGCTGGTCTTGACGTAGGGCGGAACCGTCAGGCCTTTTTGGACAGCCTTGTGGGCCACCAGGGCGGCACCCAGCATCACTGAGGGGTTGGAGGTGTTGGTACAGGAAGTGATGGCGGCGATCACGACGGAGCCGTGGTCCAGCTCTAAACTCTTGCCGTTCATCTCCACCTTGACTTTCTTGGAAGAAGCTTGAACACCGAAGCCGCCTTTTTCAATCGGTTTGGATAAGGTTTCAACCCAGGTTTTCTTCATGTCCGTCAACTCGATGCGGTCCTGGGGACGGCGCGGGCCAGCAAGGCTCGGCTTTACGTCGGCCAGGTCGAGCTCGACGGAGTCGGTAAAGACCGGATCCGGTGTCTCATCGGTACGGAACATGCCCTGGGAGGTGTAGTACTCTTTGACCAGTTCGACCAAGGACTCGTCCCGGCCGGTGTTGGAGAGGTAATTGAGCGACTCCTGATCCACGGGGAAGAAGCCGATGGTGGCACCGTACTCCGGAGCCATGTTGGCGACGGTGGCCCGGTCGGCGAGGCTGATGCTAGACAAGCCAGGGCCGTAGAATTCGACGAATTTGCCGACGACCCCTTTCTTCCGCAGCATCTGAGTGACGGTCAGGGCCAAGTCAGTAGCGGTGGCTCCTTCAGGCAGTTGCCCTGTGAGCTTGAAGCCGATCACTTCCGGGGTCAGGAAGTAGAGAGGCTGCCCCAGCATGCCAGCTTCCGCTTCGATCCCGCCGACACCCCAGCCGACGACACCAAGGCCGTTGATCATGGTGGTGTGGGAATCCGTACCAACCAAGGAATCCGGGAAGACCTCAGTTTCACCATTGACCTCGCGGGTTGCAGCCACTTTGGCCAGGTACTCCAAGTTCACCTGATGGACGATCCCGGTGGCTGGCGGAACGGCGTTGAAGTTGTCGAAAGCGTCGGTTGCCCAGCGAAGCAGGCGGTACCGCTCTTCGTTCCGTTCGAATTCCCGATTCATGTTGTATTCGAGGGCGTCTTCGGTTCCGAACTTATCCACCATCACCGAGTGATCGATAACCAAGTCGACGGGGATCAGAGGATTGATTCGATTGGGGTCTCCGCCGACACGGTCCATGGCGGATCGCAGTGCGGCCAGATCCACGACGGCAGGCACACCGGTAAAGTCCTGTAACACGATCCGGGCGGGTTTAAAGGCCACTTCGTTTTTAGTAGGCTTGTCAGCCCAGCTGGCCAACTGCTCGATGTGTTTTTTGGTGACGGCGACACCATCATACTGGCGGACGGCGGCTTCCAGCAGTACTTTGATGGAAAAGGGAAGGCGGGAGACATTTCCGATCCCCTGCTCTTCCAGACCGGCGAGGCGGTAATAGACGTAATCTTTGCCGCCGGCGGAAAGCTTTTTCTTTACTCCGAACAAGTCCTTGTTGGACATTTTCAGAAAACCTCCTTATGACGGAATCCAAACAATCTCTTCGTTGATTTTCACCTGTTGAAACGAGGTTTCCAATTACGGTACTATTATACCAACTGGCATCCTTATTTGTATACCCTGATCCGCCCTAAACTCACTCTTTTGGACGGGAAAAAAAGGGCGTATAATGTAGTTGAAAATGATTTTCAATTGGTGAAACGGAAGGGGGCCCCCGTTTTGGAAGGAAAAAGGACCGTGCGTGCGGCGGAACGGGCGTTGGATATCCTGCTGTGTTTCACCCGACAGCCGGAGTTGAGCTTAACAGAGATTGCTCGGATGACAGAACTGAACAAGAGTACCGTATACCGTCTCTTGGCTACACTAGAAGAAAAGGGGTTTCTCATCCGCCATCCGGAGACCGATAAGTACCGGCTGGGGTTTAGGGTATGGGAACTTTCGGCCAATCTATCCCGGGCAGACGATCCAGCGGTTCTCTTTCTGCCGGAAATGGAACGCCTCCGAGATGCGATTGAGGAGACGGTTAGCCTGTATATCCGGGATGGTTATGAACGGATTAGGGTTCAGGCTGTGGAAAGTATGCAGACGATCCGGCGTGTAGCTCCGATCGGAGTCCGTATGCCACTGGCTGTAGGGGCTTCAAGTAAGGTACTGGTTGCTTTTGCCGATCCTGCGGAACAGGCAACGGTTCTGGGGGATCCTTCTTGGCCGGAGTCGGTAGACCGAGGGCAGTACCTCGCTCAACTCCTAGAGATTCGGAAACAAGGGTATGCGACCAGTTTCGAAGAGCGGGAAACGGGAACCTCCGCCATCGCTGTACCTGTCTTCGATCCTGGCGGGGGGATTCTTGCCGCCTTAGCTGTGTCCGGCCCTGTGAGCCGGCTCACTCGTGTGCGGATGAAGGAAGTGATTCCCCCAATCCTGGAGACCGCCGCACGAATGCGGAAAATGTTGCAGAAGTAATCTTTTAAAACGAAGATGGGAGGGAATCCGATGAGTACGTTCAAGAAACCGGACCGGGAGGAACTGAAGAAAAGGTTGACCCCGATGCAGTATGATGTCACGCAGAATGAGGTTACGGAACCCCCATTCCAGAATGAATTCTGGGACAACAAGCGGGAAGGCATCTATGTGGACGTTGTCTCCGGGGAACCGCTCTTTAGCTCACGGGACCAGTATGATGCGGGCTGTGGCTGGCCAAGTTTTACCCGGCCGATCGATAAAAATACGATTACTGAGCGGACGGATAGAAGTTTCGGAATGGTACGAACCGAAGTTCGCAGTCAGTCGGCTGATTCCCACTTGGGCCATGTCTTTGAGGACGGCCCTGGGCCCGAGGGCTTACGTTTTTGCATTAACTCGGCCTCACTCCGGTTCATTCCTAGAGAAGATCTTGACAAGGAAGGGTATGGGGATTATAAGAAGCTGTTCGATAATCCGGACGATAGGAAGCAGGAGCGAAAATGAGAGGCGGATACGGCTGTTTTCCCTGAGGGGGAAGTAGCCGTATTTTTAGAGACGGGGGACGATTTTCAGCTGTCTAGGCAGCATTGGGAATTTTCATAATTGACATACCCCGAGAGGGTTGTTTCAATGGGAATAACTTGCTGAGTATCCGATATTCTCCGAAAAGAAGCAGGTGTCTTCAAAAAGAAACCGGTGGATAAAGACGGTTCTTCCCAAGCGTTGCAGAATGAAATGGAGGTGATGGGGATGCTCTTGACGGAGTTGGAGACGGTTTTTCCGGGATTATCTATTTCGGGTGGGGGAGGGCCTCATCCCCTCGGCAACTGTGGTGACCAGGTGGTGGTTCCCGAAACCGAGGATCAGATTGCAAAGATCCTTCGTCATGCGGACCATCGAGGCTGGAAAGTGACAATCACGGGAGGCGGGAGTAAACGAGGGTTCGGGGGTTTGCGGAAACGGTACGACCTGGAACTCTCCCTTGCCGCCTACAAAGGGGTGGTCGAGCATCGCGCCGGAGATATGACGGTTACGGCTAGGGCGGGGACCACGATCTCTGAGTTGGCTTCGTATCTGTCGAAGGAAGGTCAAATGCTTCCAGTCGATCCCCGTTGGCCTGGTACCGCAACCCTGGGGGGAGTCGTGGCGGCGAACGATTCAGGTCCGAAACGTCTTCGTTACGGTGGGGTGAGGGATTTTGTCCTAGGGATTCGCGTTATCCGTGCAGATGGGTGCATCATCCGCACAGGGGGTAAAGTGGTCAAGAACGTGGCGGGTTACGATATGAACAAACTCTTTGTCGGCTCGATGGGAACGCTGGGGGTGATGACCGAACTGACAGTCAAACTACGGCCTGTTCCGAAAGAGGAAAGTCTGGTGATTGTCCTCTTTCGGAAGGGAGCGGAGGATGAGATCCAACCCTGGGTTCGTGCTATTCAATCGGCTACCTTGGAACCCTGCATACTTGAACTCCTCAACCCCGCTTTAGCCGAAAAAATGACGGGCTCTCCCCGCTATGGACTGGCGATCGCATGGGAAGACCGGAAAGAAGCCGTTGAAGCTCAGGAGAAATGGCTGCGGAGCCATTGCCCGGCAGGAGCTCACTTGGCGTTCTACCGTCGGGCGGAAGCAAAAGCTCGGTGGGAAGAATGGTCCCGTCTTCCACCAAATGGGGTGGATGCTGAGCGAGGGAGCGAAACGGTCTCGGTGAAAGTCGGCACCCGAAACACGGATGTAGCGGCATGTGTCCGGTTTGCGACAGGACGGGCTGACGACGAGGGTCTGCGGGTTTTAGCCCATGGGGGAGCCGGTCATGGAATTACTCGGGTTTACGCCGACGGCCCTCCTTCACAGGTGGTTGGATATCTCGCTGATTTGCGGACTTTTGCCATAGGGCGGGGTGGATATGCCGTCGTCGACCATATGCCCTTCTCGATGCGGAAGCGTTTTGATGCCTGGGGGGATCGGATCGCCCCTCTGCCGCTGATGGAAGGAATTAAACATTCCTTCGATCCGAACCGGACCCTCAATGATCAACGCTTTGTGGGAGGGTTGTGACATGTCGGATGGAAAGAGTGAAACCGGTCTGACTCCGGAGCCGAATCTCCCGTGTATGGAAGAAGTACCGGGGGGTTATCTACCAAAAGACGTTCCCGACGAAAATAAATGGGCGGATTGTGTGCATTGCGGTCTGTGCTTGGAGTCCTGTCCCACCTATCTGGAAACCGGGCACGAACAACATTCACCGAGGGGACGCGTTCACTTGATCAAAGCGGTGGCAGAAGGGAGGATCGGGCTTAACGCAAAACTGATGGACCCTGTGTTCACCTGTCTCGATTGCCGTGCTTGTGAGACAGCTTGTCCTTCTAACGTACGGGTAGGAAGCCTGATAGAAGAAGCGCGCGGCCAGATCCGAAGGGCGATGCCCCTGAGAGGCTGGAAAGGCGTGGTCAGCCGGTTTTTTCTCAAGGGGATTTTTCCGCATCCGACCCGCCTCCGCAGGTTGGCCGGACTGCTGATGTTTTTCCGTAAAAGCGGTTTGACAGCTTTGGCAAGGAAGATTGGCCTCATGAAGGGGGTACCCGACCATCTAGATGAGCTGGAACGAGTGCTTCCGATCACCGGAAAACCCGTTGCCCAAACACACTCGGAGGTCGTCCCGCCAATCGGCCTTAAAAAAGGGAGCGTAGCATTTTTGACCGGTTGTGTCATGGATGCCGTGTTCGGGGATATCAATGAGGCGACTCTTCGGGTTTTGGCGAGGAATGGGTATGAGGTCCATCTTCCTCGGGAGCAAACTTGCTGTGGGGCCCTCCATGTCCATGCAGGGGAGCGGGAGGTTGGAAAGGAGCTGGCTAAACGGAACATCACCGCCTTCGCTGACGCTGACTGGGTACTGGTGAATGCGGCAGGATGCGGATGTGCCATGAAGGAGTATCCCGACTTGTTCCGAGAGGACCCTGACTATCGGGGGAAAGCGGATGTTTTTGCCGAAAAGGTGGTGGATGTCTCCAAGTTTCTCTACGATCATGGATTTGTGAAGCCAAAGGGGGTTATCACCGGACGGGTCTCGTACCATGATGCTTGCCATCTTGCTCATGGACAGGGAATACGGGAGGAACCCCGCAGACTGTTGCAGTCCATCCCTGGAGTGGAGTGGATAGAGATGGCCAACCCGGATCAGTGCTGTGGAAGTGCAGGCATCTACAACTTGACAAACCCTGGGATGGCGAGTGCCGTTCTCGATAGAAAAATGGCGGATGTACCCGCAGAGGCCGAGTGGATTGCCATGGGCAATCCGGGGTGTATGCTCCAGATGTCGGCGGGGGTTCTGCGCCGTGGCGGGGCCGGGAAGGTGGTCCATACGGTTCAATTGTTAGACTGGTCGTATCAAGAAGGAGACCGGGTGGCGGCGTATAGGGAGGAGGGGTGACGTTGTTTCGCAAAAAACGGAGGGGAGTGGAGCGCGACCCCTTGATCAAGGGGCTGATCGACCGGGTAGGGGAGCCGAATGTTTTGTATCACCGGGAAGATCTCGTAGCTTATGAGTGTGATGGTTTCACTTTGCAAAGGGGAGAAGCGAGAGCGGTGGTCTTCCCCGCGGACACCAGGGAGGTGGCCGCCGTTGTCCGTCTGCTCAACGAGGAGAATATCCCGTTTATCGCCAGGGGGGCCGGTACAGGGCTTAGTGGTGGAGCGACCCCTCTCGGAGGCGAAGTGATTATCAGCCTGGTCAAGATGAAAAAACTGCTTCGGATCGATCTCGAAAACCGGATGGCCGTAGTACAGCCGGGGTTTGTCAATTTGAAATTGACCCAGTCCATCGCCGATGCGGGTTATTACTATGCGCCGGATCCCTCCAGTCAGTCTTGCTGTACCATCGGGGGGAATGTTGCCGAGAATGCTGGCGGGGCCCACTGCCTAAAATACGGGGTCACCACCAATCATGTACTGGGGGTTGAGGCGGTGCTCCCGAATGGGGAGATCATCCGGATCGGGGAAGGCGGTATTCCCGACACACCTGGATATGATTTATTGGGTTTGCTGACAGGGTCGGAGGGGACGTTAGCGATTGTGACAGAAATCACTCTCCGCCTGTTAAAAAGCCCGGAGGCTAAACAGACGATCCTTGCGTATTTTGACGATGTAGGGGATGGATCCCGGGCCGTCTCGGAAATCATCTCCGCCGGTATCCTTCCGGCTGCCTTGGAGATGATGGATCGGACGGCCATTCAGGCGGTGGAATCGGCCAATTTTCCGGTCGGTCACCCCCTCGACATCGAGGCTCTGTTATTGATCGAGGTGGACGGGATTGCGGCAGGTCTTCTAGACCAGACGCGGGAGGTTGTGGAGGTATGTCAGCGTTGGAATGTCCGGGAAGTGCAGGTAGCAAAGGATGAAAAAGAAGCAGCCGGTTGGTGGGCCAACCGTAAAACCGGCTTTGGTGCGATGGGAGCCATCTCCCCGGATTATCTCGTCCAGGACGGGGTGATCCCGCGTAGTTCCCTCCCTGAAGTGCTGAAGCAAATTGGAAGGATCAGCAGAGAGAGTGGCCTCCGGATCGCCAATATCTTTCATGCCGGAGACGGGAACCTCCATCCGCTGATCCTGTTTGACCAACGCGTGCCTGGAGAGAAGGAACGGGCTCTGAAAGCGGGCACGCGTTGCCTTCTTGTCTGCACCGATGCCGGTGGTACCATCACTGGGGAACACGGCATCGGGATTGAAAAACGAGAGGAAATGCGGTTCATTTTCACAGAGGAAGAAATCGATGCCCAGATACGAATCCGGGAAATCTTTAATCCGAAGAACCAGATGAACCCAGGGAAATTGTTTCCCCAGCCTGGCCGCTGTGCCGAAGTAAAGAAAGAGAAGAAACGAAAGGCTAAAGCGGGACAAAGCGGGTGACCAGGCCGGAAAAGAAAGCACTTACGATCTAGTGAGCGCTTTCTTTTCGCAGATCGGAATGACTAGTAGGAGGCCACTTTCAGGTTGCAGGACTGCTTCGCCTTATCCAGGTCATCCATTGCGGCAGATTTGTTTCCCCAGCTGAGTTCGCTTTTAAAGTAGTTCTTTAGTTCCGCTTTCAGGTGAAGGAAGGTGCCTTTACTGTCTTGGTCGTACGCTACTTCGTCATAGCGGCATTCAAGGAGATCCTGCCGGAATTGGGCGTAATCGATCTGCTCTCGGAAAGGTCCTCCCCAAGTGTCGGGATACGTGAAGATACCCAGTACTAGAAGCAAGAGGCTGGCTGCGGAAAAGAGCTTGATGAGTCCGCGGCGTTTGGTTTCCCGGTCGGAAAACCAAACCAGAAAGATAGAAAAAAATGCGAAGCCGGCCAAGAGGAACGAAAGCATCGTTAACCAAATCATCCGCTTCACCTCACCCTGGAGTTTCCATCATGGCACCACAGTTTATCATGCGTAGATCACAGCCGTGTTACTTCTATAATAAACTTCCGTAAAAAAAGAAAAAATCAGACCAAAAGCGTATTTCTCTTACCTCCATCGGGTCATAAAAAAAAGACCGGCATCAAGCCGGTCCTGTTAAAGTGAATCATTCGTTGGTGATAGAGAGGATTCCTGTCTCGCCGTATTTCACTGTCTGTCCCTCTTTGAGGAGGTTCAGTTTTTCCCCCTCGGCCATGTTGGTGATCACAACAGGAGTGATGGCGGACTTGGCGTGTTTCTTGATGTAGTCCAGATCCACTTTCAGGAGGCGCTGCCCCTTCTTCACTTCTGCATCCTGTTTCACCAGGAGCTCAAAGCCTTTACCGTCCAACTGGACAGTGTCGATCCCCACATGGACCAAAATTTCCATACCATTGTTGCCTTGCAGGCCGATGGCGTGCTTGGTGGGGAAGACATTTACCACTTTGCCGTCCACGGGGGAGACCACCGTGCCGTCCGTCGGATCGATCGCAAAGCCGTCGCCCATCATCTTGCCGGAAAAGACCTCATCCGGTACTTCCGTAATCGGCAGAACCTTGCCGCTCATCGGCGCGGCGGCTTCTTTTTGACCGTCAGTCGCTTTTACTTCGGTTTGGGTCTTCACTTCCGACTTACGGGGGCTTTTCCCTTGGAGGATGTCACGCATCTGTCCTTTCAGGGTATCGGACTGGGTGCCGAAGATCGCCTGCACGTTGTTGCCGTATACCAGTACGCCGGAAGCGCCCAATTGTTTCAGGCGGTCCTTGTCCACTCCGGCGGCATCCTTCACCTGAACACGCAGACGCGTAATACAGGCGTCCAGTTTGTCAATATTTTCACCGCCGCCGAAGGCTTCGAGAACATCATAAGCCAGATCGTCACTCTGGACTGCTCCCTGTTCGACCCCTTCTTCTTCTGGTTCCCGTCCTGGTGTTTTCAGGTCGAACTTACGGATGGCGAAACGGAATCCGAAATAGTAGATGACCGCAAAGACGGCACCCACCACCAGGATCAGGAGTGGTTTCGTGTCCTGCTTAAAGAACAATAGATAGTCAATGACACCCCCGGAGAAGGTCAGACCGGCTTTAACCCCCAATAGATGGAGGGTCATGAAAGAGATCCCGGCGAATACAGCATGGATGGCAAACAATGCCGGAGCGACAAACAGGAACGTGAACTCGATCGGTTCCGTGATCCCGGTCAGGAAGGAGGTGAGGGCGGCGGAGAGCATGATCCCGCCGACCACTTTCTTCCTTTCAGGGCGCGCTTCATGATACATAGCGAGGGCAGCGGCGGGGAGGCCAAACATCATGAAGGGAAACTTCCCGCCCAAGAAAGTACCGGCAGTGGGATCGCCGGCAAAGAACCGGGCCTGGTCCCCTTTGACGATTTCACCGGCAGCTGTTTTAAAGGTGCCGAATTCAAACCAGAAGGGGGCGTAGAAGATATGGTGCAGACCGAAGGGAATCAGAGACCGTTCGATCAACCCAAAGATGAAAGCGGCCAATGCTGTGTTTTGTTGCGTCACGATGATGGAGAATTTGTCGATGACTCCCTGAATCGGGGGCCAGATGAAGAAAAAGGCGATCCCAAGCAAGAAAGCGGTAACAGCAGTGATAATGGGAACAAAACGCCGTCCGGCGAAGAAGCCCAATACTTGGGGCAGATTGATGTCATGGAACCTTCGATATAAGAAGGCCGCGACAAAACCGATAAAGATACCGCCGAAAACTCCCATGTTGACGGTTTTTATCCCAAGAACCTCATCGGTCTTAACACCTGTACCCTCAGCGAGAATCCCCATTGTTACGTTCATAATCAGGAATCCGACTACGGCAGCGAGGCCGGCGGTGCCTTCATTGTCCGCTAGACCGATGGCTACCCCAATGGCAAAAATAAGGGCAAGGTTGGCAAAGATGATCCCGCCTGCTTGCTCCATAAGCGGGATTTTGGCAGCATTACCGATCCCGAGAAGCAGACCAGCGGCTGGCAGGATGGCCACAGGCAGCATGAGCGAGCGACCGATTTGTTGTAAGATACCAAAAGCCTTCTTAGACACAGAAAAACCTCCCTTGAAAATGGAATACTGAGAAATAAAAATGGAATCCTTTAATGAGATAATGACCTGTAATGTCATTCATCTTACCAAAAGCCTAGCCCGGATGTAAGGGCTTTTTTATGAGGCTGTTAGGCTTATTCATAATTAAGGAATTAACAACCATATTTTTCATCCATGGTTGGGAAAATATACGCTTCCATTTTTCTTTGAAATCCCGTGCCACATCGGGGACTTGACTTGCACAGGAATTTCGGATGAAAAAACCGGGGACTCCAAAATATTCTATGCAACCGGTTGCATTTGGAAATTTAGAAGATGCCATGACAAAACCTGAGCAGAGGAGCCCCGCTCAGGTTTTGTCATAGGGGTATTAAGAGGTTCCTGGATCGTCCTGATTATTGGCCGTTCTGTTCTTAGCGTCTGGAGAAGAATTTATAAGATCATCACTGATATAGAGGCTCCCGACAAATAAAGTAATGAGGACAACAAGAACGTTACTCCATTTCTTCATAGACCTGGACCTCCTCCCATGGTAGGTGTTGCTGTATTTTATACATATTTCGAAGACAGCGATGGAATGCCTGCTCGTCTGACGTTTCGTAACACTGGGATAATCGGAAGAGTGTTTGGTATTCTTTTTTGGTGTATTGATGTTTCCGGGCAAGCTCTAAGGCTTTATTGTAATAGGGGATGGCCTCTTCAAAGTGTTGTTGCAGTCTGTAGTAATCACCCATGATTTGAAGAGCGTAAGTCAATCTAGGGGCGGTATTGGTTTTTTCGCCGATCTCTACAGCTTTCGTGAGTACCTCATGGGCTTCGGTCCATTTGTTTTGCTTGATGTACAGAACACCTACACGGGCATAGGTCGTAACAAATTTATATTCCGAATCAAAAGTCCCTTCCAGTTTCAATGCCATATTAAAACACGCTTCTGATTTCCTCCACTCCTGCTGTTGCATATAGATGCCGCCCAACACGGTCCAAAGGTCAAACATCGAGTCATATTTTTTATTTAAACGCGCTTTTTCTAATCCTTCTTTCGCATAGATGATCGCTTCATCCACAATGCCTGTCCGCCTTAGCAATTCAGCTCTCAACCAATAGAAGCTTAATACAGTGTCCGCTTGTTCCATTTCAATCAAACGGTCCCAAACCTCTTGGACAATTTTCATGGCTTCACCGATCCGGCTGAGTTTTTCTAAATAAATGGCTTTATTTCGATGTAACAAGAAATAAAGTTGCTGGCGTTCGCCATGAGGAATAAATGCCTCAATCCCGCTATCCGTATACCGAAGGGCTTGATCCAAATCATTTTGGCTGTAACTGCAAAAGCCAAGTTCGACGAAAGCTGCTGCCTCGATGTTACTTTCTTTACCTGTGCTGGATTGGCTTAATCGAATCGCATTAAAAAATGAGCGTTCGGCTCTTTTCCAATTTTTTTTCGCTCGAAAGATTTTCCCCCGCAAATAATGACCCCATGCGGAAAAGGTATGGGTATCATCGATGGCCAGGTGATCCAACTGCTCAAGGGCTTCATCCGGGCTCCCAATTTCAATTAAGGTATCAATCATAAATAAACGAAATTTTGTATTCTCCAACTCCTGTTGTTCGTTAACCATAAGGGATGGCAGCGCTTCCAGTTGGAGGTCTAATTTATGTAGCAAGTAACGCGTCTTTTCCATATTGACATGAGGGACCCCACGTTCAATATTGCTGATGGTGGCAGGAGAAATATTTTCATCGGCCAGATCTTCTAATCGTAAACCTTTATCCTTTCTTACTTTTCGGATGACTTCTCCGATTTCATAGAGTTCTAACGGGCTCAACATCGATCACCTCAAAATGGGATACTTTTGGATATATGGCATGTAGAAGTTCATTCAGTCTGGTATTCGTAACCAAGCAGGATAATTCCTTTTTTGTACTCCCCATCTACATCACTTTCTTATTAATTTTTTACACGGGAAGAAGGCCACAGAATTAGTTGAAAGGCGTAAAAAAACCGCCCGATGAACATGGCGGTGGTAAGCTGGAATCGCTCGTTTGTTGTTACCCTTTCATCGCCCACATGGCGACGGCGATGATGATGCTGAAGCCGATCCCACTAGCCATGAAGAGGATAGGGAGTTGATGGCGGCGGTCCATATGCATGAAAATAACTAGTTGCAGGAGAAGCTGGATAAAGGCCAAAGCGAGGATGACTGTGAAGGTGAGCGGAGCGGAGAAATAACCGCTGCCGACGAGAGCGAAGGAGATGGTGGTAAAAAGAAGCATCCATCCGAAAGCACGCAGGTGTCTCGCTGGGGTTTCTTTGGGCCGGGTGTTTTCTTCCTGATGATCGGTTGGGGTCATGGAAAATCTGCCTTTCCGTTTAGATGTCGTCATCTGGAGGATGCGCGGTTCCAGGGGGGAATATTCCCTTTTTTGATGGAACGAAAAAAAGCCCCGAAAGGGCCATAAAGGATTGGGGATATTCATTTCTTTGTCAGCTACCCGGAAAAACCGGCGAATAGAGCGATTGCGACCGGCTATCGATTCCCATCCAGCGGCGAATGATTAGCTCTCGATCGTTGGCTGACTGTATAGGGATTTTTTGTTTTTCTCCCCGTTCAGTGATGGTGAAATGGTTGTCAGAGACCGTGATCCGCCCCCCCGGAGTGGCGATTGTACAAATAAGATGTTGCCGAAAGACGGAGGTAGGGGAGGTCTGTTGGATTTCGCACATGCAGGCAAAGTCTTCTAATTTTCTCGGACGGGTGGTGAAAAGATATTCTGGGGACCACCTTCTGCCGTTTTTCTTCTCCAGGGCAAAGACTCCCGGTTGTTTAGATCGGGGTTTGATCCGGTACCAGCCGCTAATGTCCTTCTTCCGTTCTCCAGAGAGAGGAAGGGGGAGGCGGCAACTGTCTCCGAAGCCCACATCGACCAAGTATTCCTCCTCCAGACCGACCAATAGAGCCATGTGGTCGTATTCGGGACCGAAGCCCCCCGATGACGTGCGGACACGACCGGATATATAGGAGACATTGAAGCCCAGAGAGTGGAGCAGGGAGCCGAATGCACTGTTTAGCTCATAACAGAAGCCGCCACGGCGCCGGTGAACGATTTTATGGTAGATGGCGTCAGGGTCGAGGCGGATCGGCCGCCCCAGGTGGATATCCAGATTTTCAAAGGGAACGGTGTAGAAGTGCCGCTCCACGAGCCTGGAGAGAAAAGTGAAATCGGGAGCTTGCAACCGGGTTTCGCCGATTCGGGCGAGATAGGCGTTCACGTCCACAGGGACGACCTCCTTTTCTCGAAGGATATGTTCATGGGGAGAGAGGCCCCTTACTCCAGTCGAGTAGACGCAGGGTTGGCGATTAGATACAATGAAATTTAAAGGAGGGATTCGGATGGCTCAAGATTTCTATATTCAACAAATGCAAATGATGGTGCAGCCGATGCGGGACGAATTGACCCGAATCGGATTTCGGGAACTAACGACTCCGGAAGAAGTGGAGGAGGCCCTGGAAGGGGCCAAAGGAACGGCGCTGGTGGTTGTCAACTCCGTCTGCGGCTGTGCCGCCGGCCTTGCCCGACCCGCTGTGGCACACTCTTTGAACAATGACAAGAAGCCGGATCACCTGTTTACCGTCTTTGCCGGTCAGGATAAAGAAGCGACTGCAAAAGCGAGGGAATATTTCACAGGGTACCCGCCCTCGTCTCCGTCTTTCGTCCTGATGAAGGATGGTAAACTGGTGCATATGGTGCAGCGCCATGAAATTGAGGACCGCACCCTAGAAGAGATCTCCGCCAACCTGACCAGTGCTTACGATAAACACTGCTGAACTTGCCCCCAACACAAGTGATGACGCCGCCTTGCCTGCCGCCAAACACAAGCAGACCGGGCGGCGTTTTCACATACGGAAGGAGAGAGGATGATGAGGGAGATCTTTGGGTGGGTGGCGGGGACGAGTGGGTTGCTCGCCCTAGTGTCATGGCTTGCAGGCTATGGCATGGGGACCCGCTTTCTTGCGGTAGGCGGAGTATCCACACTGATTTGGCTGATTTGGTGCCTAATGGATCACTGGGAAAAACCAAAAAGCGGTTCGATGGGAGGGTAATCTACCATCTCCCCGAATAGTATGCTTCCTGTACAGATCATCAAAGGAGGATGGACCCATGGCAGAATCCTTAGAAAACCTACTGGAGAAAGCAGAAGAAGTAACGTCGACGGAAGCTTTTGTCAAACAAAACGGCAAAGCGCTCAAGATCCATCTGAAGGATAAAGTCTATTGCCGGGCTGGCAGTATGATCGCCTACCAAGGGGACATCAAGTTTAAAAGCACTTCCGGCGGGGTTGGGAAGTGGTTCAAAAAGAAACTGACCGGCGAGGGCTTTCCCCTGATGGAGGCGACGGGTAGCGGAGATCTTTTTCTCGCTGACGATGCCGCCGAAGTGACCATCCTAAAACTGACCGGGGAGTCCTTCTATGTCGAAGGACGCCACCTCCTCGCTTTTGAACAAAATATTGACTGGGATATATCCCTGATGCGCGGGGCAGGGATGGCCACGGGAGGACTTTTCACGTGCAAACTGTCGGGCCACGGTTATGTGGCGATCAGTTCCCATGGTGAACCGATTGCCCTCGACGCTCCCGTCGTCGTGGATCCCAATGCGGTGATCGGTTGGACCTCGGGAGTATCTGCACGGGTCAGAGCGGATATTAACCTGAAGACGTTCTTCGGCAAATCTTCCGGAGAAACCTTCCAACTGGACTTCAATGGCAATGGAAAAGTATTAATTCAACCGGCGGAATTGGTCTCCTTCGGAAAACAGGAGTAACCGTCAAGCGGGTTTCAAAAATACGGGCCTAATAAGCAACACATCGGTAGCGACATAAAAAACGACCCCGGCAAGGGGTCATTTTTTGTTGGCTCAGTCACTTACCGAAGAAAGCCTTCAGCGCGAAGGGTAAATCTTTCTGCCAGAAGCCCCAGGTGTGGTTGCCTTCCTGTTCGGAATATTGGACGTCGGCTTCCTTTTCCAGCAAGGCGCGATGGACTTCCCGGTTGCGGGCCAGGAGGTCGAGATTACCTAGATGGGTAGGAACGGCGGTTTCCGATTTGCCGATCGTTTGGTAGATCTCCAGATAGCCGAGGGAATCCGACTGTCTGATTTGTTCCAGTGTCCGTTCCAGAAAGGCGCCGGACTGGGAGAGAACCCGTTGAAACTGCTGGGGGTACTGAAGCGCTAAATGCAGAGAGACCGTCCCTCCGAGGGAAGAACCGCCGAGGACGCGTTCCCCAGCAGCAGTAGCGATGGGAAATTCTGTTTCCACTGCGGGGAGGAGTTCGTCGACGAAAAAACGGAGGTAAGAAAGGTGACGATCCCCGATCGGTGCGTATTCCGAGGTGCGTTTTTCCTTATCCACCGGGATGGCAACGGCGGCGAAAGGGCGGGTCTCTCCATCCAGGATCAACCGGTTTGCCTGGGTGGCTAGGCGTCCCAGGTTGAAATAATCGTCCCCGTCCTGTAGGAATAACACGGGATATTCACCATCTGGATCGTGGTCAGGAGGAAGATAGACCTGGAAAGCCCGGGTCTCCTCCAGATGTCTGCTCTTGACTTCCCGCTTCAGAATCGTTCGTTTCAGGTATCGTTTATCCATACCAGCACCACTCTTTTCTTTCACCGTGTCCCCTATTGTACCCCAATCCTCCCAAGGGTTGCCCTGAAAAATCGTAAAAATTCCTTGTCGG
This sequence comes from Salinithrix halophila, assembly GCF_042650125.1. Classification (NCBI taxonomy): domain Bacteria; kingdom Bacillati; phylum Bacillota; class Bacilli; order Caryophanales; family Thermoactinomycetaceae; genus Salinithrix; species Salinithrix halophila. The sequence continues at coordinate 702,340 of NZ_JBHSAP010000007.1, read as the reverse complement.
AGGGAAATGTCAAAATCGGCGATTTATTTTGACCGGTGTCGGGAGCATGTTTACAATAGAAGCGTGGGAACAAAGTACAGCGGGGTGAGACAGTGGAAAAAGCGATATGGGCTCCCAAGGCGGAACGGGTGCAAACGATGCGGATGTTTCGACTGATGAAGAAGAACGGAATAACAGACTACGATGATTTTTACCAGCGTTCGGTTCGAGAACCTGCTTGGTTTTGGAGAGCGGTAGAGAAGGATATGGGCCTCCATTGGTTCCATGCCTACAAGAAGGTGGTAGATCTCAGCCGGGGTACAGCCTGGCCTCGCTGGTTTGTTGATGGAAAAATGAATGTGGCTTGGAACAGTGTTGATCGCTGGGCGGAAGATCTGGGAGCTAGCAACCGGTTGGCTGTAATCTGGGAAGGAGATGACGGCAGCGTTCAAAAGTGGACATACCGAGAACTGTACCAGGCAGTCTCCCGTATGGCGGCGGGACTGACAAGTCTGGGGGTAAAGGAAGGGGACCGGATTGCGATTTATTTGCCGATGGTGGTCGAAAATGTGATCACCATACTGGCTGCCGCCCGGATCGGAGCTATTTTCACTCCCTGCTTCTCCGGCTATGGAGCGGAAGCCGTTGCTACACGCCTGCGTGATTGTGAGGCCAAAGTACTGATCACGGCTGACGGATTTCTTCGCCGAGGTAAAACGGTCAACATGAAGGAGGAGGCGGATCGAGCCGCGGATCTTTCCCCGAGTGTAGAAAAAGTGGTCGTTGTCCGACGCCTTGGGCGGGAGATACCGGTAAATCCGGGGCGGGATGTGAACTGGGATGACCTCATAGCAGGAAAGAAAGCGCTTTCTTGTGTCGAAACTCAAGCTGATGCACCTTTTATGATTATTTACACTTCTGGGACAACCGGTCGGCCGAAGGGAACCGTCCACACCCATGCGGGCTTTCCGATTAAAGCGGCTTTTGATGCAGGATACGGGATGGATCTTGACGCGGGGGACACCTTGTTCTGGATGACGGACATGGGTTGGATGATGGGACCGTGGATGGTGTTCGGGGCTCTCCTAAATGGAAGTACGATGCTCCTATTTGAAGGAACACCGGACTATCCGGAACCCGATCGTCTCTGGAAGTTAGCGGAGGACCACGGAATCACCCATATGGGTATTTCACCGACAGCGATCCGGGTACTGATGAAGTTCGGTGAAAAGTGGGTGAAAAAGCAAGACTTGAGTACGTTAAAGGTGTTCGGTTCGACAGGGGAGCCTTGGAACCCGGAGCCGTGGCATTGGCTTTTCACCCAGGTTGGAGATAAACGGGTCCCTATTTGGAATTATTCAGGAGGAACAGAGATATCGGGGGGGATTCTCTTTAGTAACCTCATGAAGCCGATCGCTCCCTGCTCCTTTAGCGGGCCGATGCCGGGGATGGACGTCGACATCGTCGATGAACAGGGGAAATCCGTTCGCGGTGAGGTTGGGGAACTGGTGATCCGTCAGCCTTGGGTGGGAATGACAAAGGGATTCTGGAACGATCCCGAAAGGTACGAAGGCACATACTGGAGCCGCTGGGAAGGGACCTGGGTTCACGGGGATTGGGTTCAGGCGGATGAAGACGGTTTTTGGTATATCACAGGCCGTTCCGACGATACGTTGAAAATCGCGGGCAAACGGCTTGGACCTGCGGAAGTGGAGTCTGCACTAGTGGACCATCCAGCTGTCCTGGAAGCAGCCACCATTGGTGTTCCAGATCCGGACAAAGGGGAAGCGGCGGTCTGTTTCGTGGTACTAAAGTCGGATGTGAAGGGGGATGATGTTCTGGTTCGGGAATTGATCGCATCTCTCGGTGAAAAGCTGGGAAAGGCGCTCCGACCGCGTGAGCTCTACTTTGTCGGAGAGCTACCCAAAACCCGAAATGGAAAAATCCTTCGTCGTGCGATCAAAGCTGCCTATACCGGCCAAGACGCTGGGGATCTCTCCTCCCTGGAAAACCCGGAAGCGGTAAAAGCGCTCGGGAAATCAGAAGCCCGTTAAAAGAACCTCGCGAATAGGCGACACCTTTCCCGCCAGCACTACCCGATTCGTCAGAATCGGTTTTTTTACTTGTAGGTCTCTTTTTATTGGTCAATGAACGAATTATAATGAGTTTAAACCTTGTTTCTCTTTCGGTGCGGAAAGTTTTTCCGGTCGAATGGTTTCAGGGATATGGATTGGATGTTTCCTCTTTTACATAAATGTTGTTTCGTCAACCAAATAAAGGGATATGGATTCATCAGCCCTTTACGCAGGACCGGACCTTTCGCTAGAAAAGTTGGCCAGATGGACAGAAAAAAAGAAAGTGCTTCGAATTATAGAGTAGGGAGAGGTGTCGGTATTGCATCCGGGGGACGGTGATCAAGACCAGCAAAAGCGAGAGTTAGAGGAACGTGTGCAAAAAGCACGGATCGACCCATCATCCGGGTTGCGAGAAGATTTATTGAAAGAACATACCTCGTATATTACCAAGGTCGCTTCTCGCATTTGTCGGAGGCCAATCACAGACCGGGACGATGAATTTTCCGTCGCATTTTCAGGCTTTAATGAAGCCATCACACGTTTTGAACCGAATCAACAGTCGTCCTTTCTCTCTTTTGCTTATTTGGTGATACAACGACGCTTGACTGACTTTTACCGACGGGAACAAAAGCATCTGAATCAGGTGCCGCTTGTGTCGCCGGGTTCTAGAGAAAACGAATCGAATCACCCTGAGGTAGTGACTCAGTCCTTCGATCGGTACAGAGAAGGCGAACGTCGGGACTTGACTCGGATGGAAGTAGCCCAGTTTTCGAAGGCCTTGGCTCGGTATGGGATCAAGCTGTCTGATCTGGTGGAAGCTTCTCCTAAACACAGGGACACGCGGCGTGACATGCTTGAAATCGCCCGGAAAATCACAGAAAGAGAAGATTTGTTGGAAATGTTTTTACATGGAAAAAGGGTAGGGAAAGAAATTGCTGAGAAAGTCGGCTGTCATCGGCGTACGTTAAAACGGAACCGGGTATACTTAAAGGCTCTCGTCCTGGTTCTTGTCGAAGATCTGCCGCTGATACGCCAGTATCTCGACATCCCCGTTGATGGGAAAGGAGGTGCGTTATATGCCAAAGGGAATCGTCATGGAAGTTGGGCATAAACATTGGGTGGTAATGACCCCCGAAGGGGAGTTTTTGAAAGTTCCCAAGCAGGAAAGGGAAGTGGATATGGGTGAAGAAATCCACTTTGCACTGGAGAAAAAACCGTTCCTGCTGTCGTTCTGGACCCGACCAACTTCCTGGATGACCGGTGGGTTGGCAGCGGCTGTGTTACTCCTTGCTCTGTTGAATCCCTTTTGGGATCCAGCAAAAGCCCATGCTGAAAGTTATATCTATATCGACCTCAATCCCAGCCTAGAGCTTGGGCTTAACCAAGACCGGGAGGTTGTCCGTTTACGGGCGCTCAATCCTGAAGCCAAACGGTTGGTAAGCGGTATGGATTGGGAAGGAGCGAAAGCGGCGGATGTCGTGGTTGACGTGCTGAACCTTGCAAAAAAAGCCCATTATCTGGACCACAAAGAGAGAGTGCTTATCTCCGAAGTGGATTCCATAAAAGAACCTGAAAAAGCTTCTGGAGAAGCCCTTTCTCTAATCAAAGAGGAAGTCCAGCAGAATCCTGAATTGAAACGGACCAACCTGTCCCTTTATACGATACCTCTTCCAGAACCGTTAAAGGAAAAAGCGGAGAAAAAGGGGATTTCACCGGCTAAATATGCAGTGGGTCTATTTGCCAAGCGGAACGGCCATAAATTATCCATGGAACAAGTGGCTGAGATGTCGATTACGGATCTGATGAAACAAGTCGACCTTTCCCCGGTTTTACGTAATCCGCCCTCCGATGAAGAATGGGCTACGTGGATTGAGGAAGAGGATGGGGAAGACAACCAGAAGGACGGCAAGCCTGCCGGGGATTCCGAAAAAGACGAGGAAGCCGGCATATCCGAAGAAAAACCCGAAGGAAGAGAGGAAGGCAAGTCGCCCAATGGACGGGCAGAGGATCATGACAAGGAAGATGGCGAACCATCCTCCACGCCGAATGAGGAGGAAGATCCTGATCCTTCTCCCGATCAACCCTCGGATACGAATTCTCCGGATTCGTCCTCCGGTGAAACGGAAGGTGAAGAGTCTTCACAGTCGTCGTCTGATGACGCCCCGTCCAGTGGCCCCTCTTCCAGCAGTGAAGCAAACGAAGAGACATCTGAGAATCAGTAAGCCAAACGTTATGGCTCTGATCTCGCCTCCCTTCAGTTGGCCTATCGACACCCTCCCGTTGGTTTGACCAATTCGAGAGTGGGGGATGCGTGGATGAGAGGGATCGGAATCGTGCGGAAAGTGGACCACCTGGGCCGGATCGTCCTTCCTAAGGAACTCAGAAAAACGATGAACATCAACCCTCATGATGGCGTGGAGATTTTTGTCTACAATGATGCGATCGTTTTGCAAAAATATAATCCTAGCTGTGTTTTCTGCGACTCGACGGACCAACTCTTTTATTTCAAGGGGAAAATCATCTGCGAGACCTGCCTGCAAGAGACCCGAAGCCACGTCTCGTAAGGAAGCGGCTTACAAAGGTTCCCCGCTTGGAGGCATAGCGTGACCGGGGAGCAGAGCGACCCAGGCACGACTTGTACTGTTCGAGTGCATAGCGTGACCGGGGAGCAGAGCGACCCAAGGCACGACTTGTACTGTTCGAGTGCATAGCGTGACCGGGGAGCAGAGCGACCCAAGGCACGGCTTATCCTGGTTCGAGTACATAAAGAGTGATTTCGCCGAAAATCGGCCGCATCCTTGTCACAGGAGTGCCTTTTTGCCACCAGGCTCAAGCCCGCAAGGGCTTTTCTTTTTGTTTTCCGCTTTAAAGCAAAACACTGACAAACAAGCGCTTGTTTTGATAAAATAGTTGCTGGAATCCCAATGGATTGATTATTTTGACGCGTCGGAAATGTAAGCGCTTTAAGGCCTGCCCGAGAGGAGAGGAGAGTTTGGATCACCGGTTTTTGAAAGTGAGTTGGGACGGTAGGGTAGGGAAAATCCGGTTACATCGTCCCGAGGTGTTAAATGCGCTTCATACCCCGTTGGTGGAGGAGCTGGCCGAAGTCCTGGAGAGGATGGACCAAAACCCCGAAGTTCGATGTATCCTGATCACTGGTGGAGACCGTGTTTTTGCTGCCGGGGCGGATATCGGGGAGATGGCGGATGCCGACTCGGTTCGGATGTTGTTGTCCGACCAATTTGCTCAGTGGGAACGGATCCGCCGCATTCATAAGCCGATCGTGGCAGCAGTGGCCGGATATGCCCTTGGCGGTGGTTGCGAATTGGCGATGGCCTGCGACATGATCGTGGCGGCAGAAACGGCTCACTTTGGACAACCCGAGATCAACTTGGGCGTCATGCCGGGGGCGGGCGGGACCCAACGTCTTACCCGAGCCGTTGGCAAAGCCCGGGCGATGGAGATGGTGCTGACCGGACGGCCGATTAGCGCGGGAGAAGCTTGGGAGGCTGGTTTGGTGAACCGGATTGTGCCGTTAGAAAACTTGGAACTGGAAGCGATGAAATTGTGCCGGGAAGTGGCTGCCAAAGCTCCCATAGCCCTTCGCTTGGCTAAGGAAGCCGTTTTGAAAGCTTTCGATACGACGATCGCTGACGGATTGGATTATGAACAAAAACTTTTCTATTTCCTTTTCTCCACGGAGGATCAGAAAGAAGGAATGCGGGCGTTTATGGAAAAACGGCGTCCCCATTTCCGGGGGGAATGAGGGCAAGGAGGGAACGACGATGGGACAGACTCAAACAGGCCAAACCGTAACGCTTCAAAAGCAAGACGGGGTAGGGATCATCACACTAAACCGCCCCGAGGTCTTTAACGCGTTTAACCAACAACTCAACCAGGATCTCCTGGAAGCTCTGAAGAAGGTGGCCAAGGACCCGGAGGTTCGTGCCGTCATTCTTACCGGCTCGGGTAAAGCCTTCTGTTCAGGACAGGACCTCAATGACCGGACGGACTTGGATAAAGAACGTCCCTCCCTCGGTGAGAGCGTTCGCAAACGGTACAACCCCTTGATCCGCGCCATAACGGAGATGGAGAAGCCGATCATTGCCGTCGTCAACGGAGTCGCAGCCGGGGCGGGGTGCAGCTTGGCTCTTGCTTGTGACTTGCGCATTGTTTCCGAACGCACCAAATTCGTGGAAGCCTTTGTTCGGATCGGGCTTGGCTTAGATAGCGGGTCCAGTTACTTCCTGCCCCGTCTGGTCGGTTTCGGGCGAGCGATGGAACTCGCGATTACCGGTCGTGACGTAGAGGCGGAGGAGGCGGTTCAGATCGGACTGGCTAACCGTTTGGTTCCTCATGAGCACCTTCAGGAAGAATCCCTCCGGTTTGTGAAGAAGCTGGCTCAAGGGCCGACCCGGGCGATCGGGCTTATTAAACGGTCGCTCTATCGCGGGATTGATACGGATGTGGAGGGAGCCTTGGAGTACGAGGCTCAGTTGCAGGAGATCGCGGGGGGAACGGAGGATTTCCGGGAAGGGATTCGCTCCTTCATGGAGAAACGCCCGCCACGCTATCAGGGGAGATGACTTCGTATCCCTGGGGGAAGGTAACGCCTTCTAGGCCGGGGCATACACTGTGACGACGGAATTTTGCTGCTTTCGCTTTCATTTTCAACCCCATCCTTGGACCGCCAAACTCAAGGCCAAAACGGGAGGGTGGCGGTCTTTATTCAACTTCTAAGGAACAGGATGATGGCGATGAAAGTTATAAACAATCAGCAGTCCTGTACGGATACGGAGGAAGCGGTTCATCTACGGGAGTCGGTTCAGGGTTCCACCATGGAAGATGTATTCCGGTTGATGGAAGAAGCGGGCCATGAACAAGTCATTTTCTGCCGCCATGAAGGAAGTGGCCTTAAGTCGATCATTGCCCTCCACGATACAACGATGGGCCCCGCCTTGGGAGGATGCCGAATGGCTCCCTACCGGACGACAGATGAGGCCCTAAAGGATGTGCTGCGCTTATCCCGGGGAATGACTTACAAATGTGGGCTGGCGGACGTCGATTTCGGCGGCGGGAAAGCGGTCATTATCGGTCATCCCGAAGAGGACAAGAGTCCGGAGATGTTCCGTGCTTTCGGCCGTTTCGTCGGGGGGTTGAACGGACGATTTTTCACCGGGACGGATATGGGGACGATGCCGGAAGATTTCGTCCATGCAGCCCGGGAGTCGGAATCTTTTGTCGGACTTCCGGTCAGTCACGGGGGAAGCGGTGATACGGCGATTCCTACGGCTTACGGTGTGATGCAGGGGTTTCGGGCTACAGCTCGTCACCTATGGAATTCTACTGACTTGGGAGGGCGTACAGTCGCCATCCAGGGAGCTGGAAAAGTGGGTGCTCGTCTCGTGGCCCAGCTGGTGGAAGAGGGGGCGCGGGTAATTGTCGCTGATGTCCACATGGACCGGATTCGTTCCCTGGTGGAGAAGTATCCCGGTTCAGTGGAAGCGGCGGATGTGGAGACGATTCATCGAAAGCCTTGCGACATCTTTTCTCCTTGTGCGATCGGCGGTGTGGTGAATAACCGCACGCTGGATGAACTCGCCTGTCAAGCGATTGTGGGTTCAGCCAATAATCAGTTGGCTGAAGACGCTCATGGGGATCGTCTACACGAACGAGGGATTCTGTATGCGCCAGATTATCTGGTGAATGCCGGCGGTCTGATCCAAGTAGCCGATGAATTGAGCGGGTATCATCACGAGCGAGTCATGGAGAAGACCCGTTCCATTTTCGATATGCTTCTCAAAATTTATCAACTGTCCCGGGAAGAAGATCTACCCACTTGCCGTGCCGCCGACCAGCTTGTCCTGGAACGTCTGCGTCAAGTATCGGATCTGAAACGGATCCTGCTCGGATTCGAACGGCGCTAGGAGGGATCTCGTTTGCTGACACAGTTGGATCGACTGGAGTCACGCTGCCTGCGGGAGGATGGGTCGTTAACCGAAGTGGGACAGCGAATGTGGGAAGGGCTCGCTACAGAGCGGAAGCTGGAATTCCACCGTTGGATGGTAAAGGTTCGGCATTTTGACCGCCGCTCCGTCATCCTGCAACGACAAGGAAGAATCGGCACTTATGCCCCTTTAGAAGGCCAGGAGGCGGCCCAGGTTGGAAGCACCCTGGCGCTTTCGAAGGAAGACTGGATTTTCCCCAGCTACCGGGAACATGGGGTGGCGATGATCGCTGGGATGCCCCTGAAAAACATTCTGCTTTACTGGATGGGAAGGGTAGAAGGAAACCGGGCACCGAAGGGAGTCCGTCTTTTACCGCCCTATGTTCCCATCGCCACCCAGATGCCTCAAGCCATGGGAGCAGCCTGGGCGGCAAAACTGAAGAAAGAATCTTCCGTAGCCGTCGCCTATTTTGGTGACGGGGCCACCTCCGAAGGGGATTTTCACGAAGCACTTAACTTTGCAGGGGTATTCCGGCTGCCTGTCATCTTTTTCTGTCAGAACAACGGGTATGCCATCAGTGTTCCTTTTTCCCGCCAGTCCGCTGTCCCCACAGTGGCAGAACGGGCCTCGGCCTACAACATTCACGGGATAAGGGTGGACGGAAATGATGTGTTGTCGGTCTACCATGCGATGGATGAGGCGGTAAAACGAGCGAGGAAAGGCGGAGGGGCCACCCTGATCGAAGCCGTCACCTATCGCAAGGGGTCCCATACTACGGCGGATGACGCCAGCCGGTACAGGGAGGAAGCCGAGGTGGAGAGCTGGGTGAAGGAACGGGATCCCATCCTCCGCTATGAAGCACTATTGTCCTCTCAAGGGATGCTGGAAGAAGAGAAGAAAGCAGAGTGGGAAAGCCACTGCCGGAAACTTGTCGACCAGGCAGTGAAGGAAGCGGAACAGGCATCCGCCCCACCGCCGACCCACTTATTCAACCATGTATATGAGGAGTTACCGCCGGGTCTTATTCGCCAACGGAGGGAGCTGGAAGGAGGGGTGGAGACTCATGGCTGAACTGACTCTGGTACAAGGGGTCAATGACGGGCTGCGGGTTGCTCTGGAGACAGACCCGACCGTCATCGTACTGGGGGAAGACGTCGGGAAGAACGGAGGCGTCTTCCGGGCCACCGAAGGGCTTTGGAAATCGTTCGGCGATGACCGAGTGATCGATACGCCCCTAGCGGAAGCGGGAATATCCGGTGCCGCCATCGGCATGGCGATCAACGGTCTGAAACCAGTGGCGGAAATCCAGTTCATGGGCTTCATCTACCCCGCCTTTGAACAGCTGGTTACCCATGCGGCTCGCCTAAGAACCCGAACACAGGGAGATTATCCCGCTTCGATCGTGATTCGTGTTCCTTACGGGGGGGGGATTCGAGCCCCGGAACTCCACTCGGATTCCACGGAATCCCTCTTTATCCATACCCCAGGGTTGAAGGTAGTTGTTCCTGCGACTCCTTATGATGCGAAAGGAATGCTCTTGGCGGCGATCCGGGATCCCGATCCGGTCATTTTCCTGGAGCCGATGAAGATTTATCGTTCCTTCCGGCAAGAAGTGCCGGAGGGAGAATATCAAACGCCTCTAGGGAAGGCTCGTGTGGTACGGGAAGGGGAGGATGTCACCCTGATCGCGTGGGGGGCAATGGTCCCCGTAGCCGAAAAAGCAGCTGCAGCCTGGTCGGACAAGGGAATCTCCTGTGATGTGATCGACCTGCGCAGTCTTTCTCCCTTGGATGAAGAAACCATTGTCCAATCGGTGAAAAAGACCGGGCGGGCAGTGATCGTCCATGAAGCCCCAAAAACCGCCGGGCTTGGCGGGGAAATCGTTGCTTTGATTAACGAACACGCCTTTTGGTGGTTGGAGGCTCCGATCATGCGAGTGACGGGTTATGATGTTCCGGTTCCGATGTTTGCCCTGGAGGACCATTTCCGCCCTGGAGTGGAGAGGGTCGGTAGAGCCTTGGACAGCGTCATGACATGTTAGGGGAGGGGAGTCGATGAGCGTTGAGTTTCTATTGCCCGATGTCGGAGAAGGCGTAGCTGAAGCGGATGTCTTGCGCTGGTTGGTGAATGAAGGAGAAGAAGTGACGGCGGATCAGCCTGTTGTTGAGGTGCAGACTGACAAGGCCGTGGTGGAACTCCCCGCTCCGGCTTCGGGCCGGGTGGAACAACTCCGCTGGAAGGAAGGGGAGACCGTCCCTGTCGGGGAAGTACTCCTTGTAATCGTAGGTGGAGACACACCAGCGGAACCCTCCCTGACGAAATCGGCTGATCACTCCAGTTGGCAAGAGAACAGGTTGATGAGCAGGGAACCGGCTGACAAGGAATGGGAAACAGTATCGACCGGTAGACGCAGGGCACTGGCTGCTCCTTCTACCCGCCGGTTCGCGCGGGAGTTGGGTGTAGATATTCACTCGATCATCGGTACCGGCCCTCAAGGACGGGTGATGAGGGAAGATGTGAAGCAGTTTGTTCAGGGAGAGTCGTCCCAAAAGGACTCTCACCCGTCGGAGGAGCCGAGGAAGGTTACAGCCTCGGAAGAAGAGGTTCAAGAGGAGCCTCTTTCCAAAACCCGACGTGTCATCGCCGATCGTTTGCTTCTTTCCGTCACGGAAAAACCCCATGCGACCCATTTTGACGAACTGGACGTCACTGGGTTGGTCGCATGGCGAAGGAAGTGGAAACAGGGAGACAACGGGCCTCGAATCGGATACCTACCGATTCTATTAAAGATTGTCGCACGATCATTGCAGCAACATCCGCGATTCAATGCTCATTTTGATAACGGGAGAAAAACGATTCGTCGCTACCGCAGCGTCCATCTCGGCATTGCCGCTGACACTCCGCGGGGATTGCTGGTGCCGGTGATCCGAGAGGTGGATAAGAAGAGCATCGGTGAAATTGCGGAAAAGCTGGGTGATCTGACCCGCCGGGCACGGGAAGGGGAGCTGCGCCCCGATGAGTTGAAGGGGAGCACCTTCACCATCAGCAACGCCGGGTCCCTAGGGGGCAAGTGGGCTACGCCGATCATCAACCCGCCTGAAGTGGGCATTCTAGCTCTTCATCCTGTGGAGGAACGCCCTGTCATCCAGGATGGGGAGTTGGCCAAGGGGTGGAGGATGAATGTGTCTCTTTCCTTTGACCATCAGGTTGTCGACGGAGCTGACGCCATTCGGTTAACCCAGACAGTGGGCACTTACACCGCTGATCCAGGGAAGCTGCTTTTAGAGCTAAAATAGGATGGTTTCAAAGTCGATGTCTGTATAGACATTGGCTTCGTTTTTTCTGAGTGGGTAACGAGCTCAACCATCCAAGAAGCCACCGTTGGTGTCAGAGTTGTTCACTTTGGGTAAACGGATGAAAGAGGGTTATGGAAGGGGTTTGTTAGCAGCCTCATGGAGGAGGTTGTTTTTCAAAAAAAGTGAAAGATTGACAGTTGGTATCTCGGTCATTCATAATTATTGTATAATTACGACTTTTGGGGAGGCGGACAAGATGGCACAGATTCAGAAGTCGACAGTCGAGAAGACCGAACGTCCTGATGGCTACACGGGAGAGGCAAAATATCTCCTCTCTTTCGTATGGATGATCCTACTGACGGCAGCCGCTTTCGTCCTGGTGTCCACCAAGGCTATTCCTGTGAGTTACCTGGTGCCCGTCCTCCTAATCCTGGCTGCTCTTCAGGTAGTTCTCCAACTCTTCACTTTTATGCATCTCAAAGAAAAAGGAAGCCAGTACGCGATTATGTTTATGGGCGGAGGCTGTTTTGTAGCGGCTACCTGCATTGTGGCGATGCTGTTCTGGGTGTGAAAAAAAGCCCCTCTTTCCGTCAAAGGAAAGGGGGGCTTTTTTTGTTAAAGGCCTTCTGAGGTTGTCTTTGCTTCCAGGAAATTGAGCAGGTAATCCGGGCCGCCGGCTTTGGCATCCGTACCGGACATGTTGAATCCGCCGAAGGGTTGCAGACCGACGATGGAACCCGTGCAACCACGGTTGAAGTAGAGGTTGCCGACGTGAAAATCTTCCCGTGCCCGTTGAATGTGTTCCCGATTGCGGGTGAGAAGAGCGCCGGTTAGGCCGTATTCCGTATTGTTGGCGATCGCCAGAAGCTCATCGAAGTCTTTCCCCTTGGCGACGGCAACTACGGGGCCGAATATTTCCTCCTGCATGATCCGTGCTTCCGGTTCTACGCCGGCAATAATGGTAGGTTGGACCATAAAGCCTTGGGAGTCGTCTGTTTCACCGCCGGTAAGCAGGTCACCCTCCTGTTTACCGATGGCGATGTACTCCTTAATCCGGTTAAATTGGATGTCGTCGATCACGGGTCCCATATCCACATCGGGATCAGCGGGATCGCCTATCTTCAATTCACCAGTTAGCTCTACCACCCGATTCAGTACGTGATCATAGACATCCTGGTGCAGAATGGCCCGGGAGCAGGCGGAACATTTTTGGCCGGAGAATCCGAAGGCAGAGGAAACGATGGAGCGGGCGGCCAATTCGAGGTCTGCATCTTTATCCACGATAATCGTGTCTTTTCCACCCATCTCTGCTACGACCCGTTTTAGCCACTTCTGTCCCTTGTGGACTTTGGCCGCCCGCTCGTATATACGGGTGCCGGTAGCCCTGGAACCAGTGAAGTTAATGAAGCGCAATTTCGGATGATCGACGATATAGTCACCGATTTCTTTAGGATCACCGGGGATAAATTGAAGGACCCCCGGCGGCAACCCGGCTTCCTCCAGCACCTCGACGAAACGGGCAGCCACCACGGGGGATTTCTCCGAGGGTTTAAGCAGCGCGGTGTTCCCGGTTACCAGTGCAGCAACGGTAGTCCCGGCCATGATGGCGAAGGGGAAGTTCCAGGGAGGAACAATGAAGCCGACGCCCATGGGCTTATAGAAATACTCGTTTTTTTCATTGAGGCGTGAGATAACGGTTTTTCCCTGATCCAGTTCAAGCATTTGGCGCCCATAGTATTCCAGGAAGTCGACGGCTTCCGACGTGTCAGCATCTGCTTCCAGCCAGTTTTTCCCTGATTCGTATACCATGGCCGCGGAAAACTCGTGGCGTCGCCGGCGGATGATGGCCGCCGCCTTAAACAGAATATCCGCGCGTAGGTGGACGGGCCATTTCCGCCAGGTTTCAAAAGTCTCCAGGGCACTTTGCATCGCCCGTTCGGCCAATTCCTTATCCGCTTTGGAAACCTTTCCAACTACCTGGTCTTTTCGATAAGGGTTTACAGAGACCAGCTTGTCTTCCGTTTCGATCCGTTCACCGCCGATGATCAGGGGGAATTCACGGCCCAGTTCGCTTTTTATCTTGGACAGTCCCTCTTTCATCGCTTCCCGGTTTTCCGGGAGAGAAAAATCGGTCCATTCGTCATGTTCGTAAGGGATCATGAAGACATGCCTCCTTAGAATAACAGTTCGCCCTCACTCTATTGTGACGAGACCAGTATGACTATTGTCAACTGGGATTATCTTCACTCAGTAAGCGCATACACTCTTATTCTCTCTCATATACATCCTTGCCTCTTTTCGTAGTCCCTTTGTCGGAGAAGGATCCGGGTGAAACGGCTAGCAACGGGGCCTTTTAAGCATGCGGATCAAAAGGATCCGGTCCACTGAAATCCGAGTACCAGCAGGCCGAGGAGCCATACATAAACCGCAAACCCTTTGAGTGAGCCTCGCTTGAGGAGACGGATCATCCAGCGGACTGCTAAGTAGCCGAACAGGGCGGACATGGCAGTAGCAACGAGGAGGGAGGAAAGGGGGAGTACTTCCGTTCGCCCGGTTACCAGATCGGCGGCTGATAGGACAAGCGCTCCGGCAATCGCTGGAATGGAGAGAAAAAAGGAGAAATAGGCGGCGGTTCCTTTGTCGATCCCGCGGAAGAGAGCGGCGGCGATAGTGAGACCAGACCGGGAAATGGCTGGCAGAATGGCGGCTCCTTGGAAAGTGCCGATAACGAGGGCGTCGGTATAGGTGATTGATTCCAACCCTTTGTATCCCCGTTCCTTCACGGTGTCCGCCAACCAGAGGATCACACCGGTGGCGAGAAACTCCCAGCCGATGGTTACACCGGTAGTGGAGACCTCTTCGAAAAAATCCTTAAATGAGAGACCGATGATCACCGTCGGGATGGTTCCCACGACGGTCAACCGAGCCAGTGGCCCAAGGGGATCCCTGACAACCGCTATAATCTCCTGACGATAAATAGCCAGAACCGCGAACAGGGTGCCGAAATGAAGCATCGTATCCAAAAAGAGCCCCGCTTCATCCAGGCCGAACAAATGTCGACCCAAGTACAAGTGTCCGGTGCTGCTGATGGGCAAAAATTCGGTCAACCCCTGGACAATGCCCAACACGAACGCTTCCAACCAATCCATGGGGTTCCTCCTCTTCTTCCGTGGGAGTACGGAAGGTGATTTATCGTTGCAGAAGCCGACCGATTTCCTCTACGATCTGGACGAAAGGAACGGTTTCGTCGAATCGACCGGCTACTCTTCCTTGGGAATCGATCAAGATCGAGGTCGGTACCGAGGTGATCCCGAAAGCATCGTAGACAGAACGTCCGTCATCCAGGAGGACAGGGAAGCGATACCCATTTTCCCGCATAAAAGGTCGCACTTGGTCAGGGTCCGCCTCCCGTCCCGTCACGTTGACGGTGTAAAAGGCGAATCGGTTCGCATCCAGGGAGCTGGCGAAGACTTCTTTCTGGGGAAGGTCGGCTTGACAGGAAGGGCACCAAGTAACCCAGAAGGAGAGGAGAACCACCTTTCCCAGCAGATCCTTTCGGCAGACAGTCTCTCCGTCCAGAGAGGGAAGGCAGAAATGAGGAGCCGTTTCTTGTTCCAAGGGGATTACCTCCTTAGGGTTGTTGAGGTGACAGACATGGGATGAAGGGATTATATCCGGGTGAGGACCAGCCCCAAGAATAAAAACAGAAGAGAGAGTTTCTGCACCCGAGATAGCCGCTCTCGGAAAAAGAGAATGGACAACAGGGCGACTACGAGACTATTGGTGGCAAATAAAGGGGCTACGATGCTGGCGGGGCCCTCAATCAGGGCTACGGCATAAAGTTGCATCCCCACGAAGGAGAATATCCCGGCGGCGAGCCCCCAAAAGAGGCCCCTTCGCATCCCCTGAGGAGTGCAATCAGAAGAGCCCGACGGGTTGGTAAGTCGAGAGCGCCGGCGCCAGGCTGCTACAGTCATCCAGATCCAGCTGAAAAGATAGCCATAGAAGAGGACAGCCTCCCCGGCCAGACCTCTTTCATCGGTTACCTTGAGGCCCCCGTTGCGGAAAGTAAAGAAAAGGGTGGCGGCGATAACGAGTAGCACCCATTTCTTATTTTTGACGGCTAAATTCTCATCAGGATCAATGGGAATCAAGAAGACCGCCAGAATCAATAGCAGCACTCCCGCCCATTCGAAGACGGACAGCCGCTCCCCATAAACTAAGACGGAAAAGAGAATGATCAGAAGGATATTGGTATTGACCAGTGGGGAGGTGAGGCTGGCCGGGCCTTTCTCCAGGGCTAACATGAATAACCAGTTGCCTGCGGCTGAACCGAGACCCACGACCAGGCCACCGAGCAGGACGGGGCCATCCCACCGCCATTCACCCACCTTGAGTGTCCAGATGAGGAAGCCCAGGGTTCCTGTCAGGTAAAGCCCCCATAGGGTATAGATAACCGAACCCTTGCGGACGGAACTCGCTTTCATCAGGAAGCCGGACATCCCGAAAGTGACGGAGCTCAGAAGAGCCCAAATGAACCACATGAACCTTTCAACCCTTTCCGATAGGGAGATACAACGCTTTTGGCAGATACGCTCACCGTACCACAAGCGTATAGCTCCGTCCATGCGGTCTTTAGGAGGTCAAGCCCCTCCTTTTATACATAATCCCCCTTGGGAAAAACATGCCTTTGAATAATCCCCCTTCCCGGATGCACCCTATATCCATCGCATCCGGGAAGGGGGGTGGCAAGATGGAGAGCAAAGGTAGAAAAGGAACCCCAGATCATATGGATCCGTTGGAGCAGGCCTTTGAATCCACTCCTGAAGGTCCCGTAACCGAAGGGAAAAGCCGGGTGAAAGCAGACGACGATCAGGAAACGAAACATGGTGAGAGAACTTCTTACAGTGAGCAACTGAAGCGGCTTTAACAGCGAGGGAACAAGCTCCGGGTATATTCCAACTTGACAAGACTTCCATGGTAGAATGAAGGGGATTATACGGAGGGGCCATTGCCGGACCCCTCCCTATCTGGAGGGAAAAACATGCCACGACTGGATGAATTGAAGGAGGCGGCCCGGGAGAAGGTCGCTCACTTATTACCCAACCATATTTTCAGTGAGTTTGATCAGCTGAATTCCCGTATGCTGATCGCCGTGACCCTTATGCAGCGGGGGGAAAAAGCGTTGGCTTACCCCCTTTTTGAGACGATCGCCGCCAACGGGCCGGATGATAATGAGAACCGCCACTTTGCTTATGTTCGTAGTCTAGTGGAAATGGCGGAGATGGATGCGGCGGAGGAGCGGTTTGCCGAAGCAGAGCGGAAAATGGAGGATGCCCTCTCCGCTTATCCGGATTCCATGGGTTATATGATGAGTCGTTTTCATCTGGAGGTTTACCTTTGCTACTACCGATACCGCCTTGGTCGTAAGGAAGAGGCGGAACGGGAATTGGAAGGGCTGATCCGACGTGAAGAGGATCGGTTTGCCGGTTATACCGAGGAAGACGGGCGTAACCTCGTAGGGCCGGGTCTTTGTTATGCGATTCACCAGCTGGCCCTTTTTCAAGCGGAAGAAAGGGAATGGGAGAAAGCCGTTTCAACCTTTCGTCGACTTCAACCTTTCGCGTCTTCCGTGGATGAGGAAGGTTGGCGTAAAGCAGAACATCTGGTAGATGAAGGAGCATGGGAAGAAGCGTTCTCCAAAATGACGGAATCCGTCGTTTACGAAGCCGGTTGACGTTGTTTTCCGGATGGAGAGAAAGGGAAACAACTTTTTGCGTGTCATTCCCCACAAGGGAGGCCATGGGATGAAAGCTGTACGGATCAATCAACCGGGCGGGCCGGACCAATTGGTGATGGGAGAGTACCCAACACCAGAGCCCACTGATAATGAGCTCCTTGTACGGGTGAAGGCGACTGCTCTCAACCGGGCAGATATCATGCAACGGCAAGGGAAATATCCACCGCCTTCGGGCGCGAGTCCTCTTCTGGGGTTGGAGATGGCCGGTGTCGTAGAAGAGGTGGGGGAGAACTGCCAAGGTTGGCGAAAAGGGGATCGTGTTTTCGGACTCCTGCCGGGGGGCGGTTACGCCGAGTATGCCGTGATTCCTGGAGCGATGGCGATGCCGCTTCCGGAGAACCTTTCTTATGAAGAAGCGGCGGCTATCGCTGAGGTTTTTCTAACCGCTTACCAAGCCCTTTTCTGGATTGGAAGGCTGGAGCAGGGTGATCGGGTGCTAATCCATGCCGGGGCGAGTGGTGTCGGCACGGCTGCAATCCAACTTGCCAAGGAGGCAGGGGCCTTTGTAGCCGTAACCGCGGGGTCGGAAGAGAAATTGATCGCTTGCCGGGAATTAGGGGCGGGTATCGGGTTTAACTATAAGGCAGGTCCTTTTGCACCCGGTTTAAAAGAAACCCTTGGAGAACAGGGCGTCAACCTCATCTTAGATTTTGTCGGGGCTCCGTACTGGGAGCAAAATATGGACTCTCTTGCCCTGGACGGTAGGCTGGTGCTGATCAGCACCTTGGGGGGTGCCAAGGTCGAAAGCATCAGCCTCGCCCCCCTTTTGATGAAACGGATTCAAGTAACGGGAACGACCCTGCGCTCTCGAAGTCTTTCCTACAAGACACAACTGAGCCGGGACTTCATGGAAAAAGCGTTGCCTCTTTTCGCGGAGGGTCGGTTAAAGCCGATAGTCGACCGCATCTATTCTTGGGCGGGGGTTCAAGAAGCCCACCGACATATGGAAGCGAATAAAAACGTTGGCAAGGTGATACTCCGCATCGATTGATGATCCCTCCGGCCCGAGATTTCATGCATGTTTGGCAAATTTCGGGCAAAAGATACAGGGGACACCCAAATAAGCGAGGAGGTCCTCTTACATGGAGGGTTCCATGATTCAACAAGCGTTACAAGACTACAAAGAAGGGGTCGGCGTTTTCCAAAAACACCTACCGAAAGTGGCCCAGGAATATATCCAGTTTACCGAGGCCTGTTTTGAAGAGGGCGAACTGTCAGGGATGCATAAGCATTTGATCGGGCTGGCCCTGGGACTGATGGCCAATGATGAGTATTGCATCATTTTTCATGCAAAAGGGGCGATCGATCAGGGGGCATCCGACCGGCAGGTTCTGGAGGCGGCCGCGGTAGCTGGGGCTTTTGGCAGTGGTCTTCCCATGTCTCAGTCTGTCACCCTTCTTCAGGATGCTTTGATCGGATTTCAGGGCGGGGTAGAAGCCGAGAATCCGGGTTACGGCCAGGAGTTGCAACACTGAAGCAGGCTCTGTCTATTGTTGTTCGGGTCTGTTCCCAAGGTGGATTCTTTGCTTGAGCCTGATGGAGATGGACCATTTTGGGGACGTATACAGCGCTCAGCCTCCATCACAGGTGCTGACGTCGTCTCAGCGTGCCATCTGAGGTTTGAACATTCACTGGAAACGCGTTACCATTTTCAGTGACTAATTTAAAGGAGCGATTCTTTTATCAGTAATCAAAAGACGTCGGCAACTATTGAACGGGCTATGGTAGCTTCCCATAACATCACCTATTCCGAATATGAACGAAGCATCGACAAGCAAGTTCAGGTGGAAGAGGCTCGGGAAGAAGATTATCGGAAAGCGAAACAACTGGCTTCTGAAGCTGGAGCCGAATAATAGATACCGATCATGAACGGAAAAAACCGGGTGGGTAATTCCACCGGTTTTTTATTTTCTGCATCGAGAGACTTCATAAAGTTTGTGTCCAGCGATAAGATGGTATAATCAGGGTAGATAAAAAGAGATAAAAGAAAGGTGAGGCTATGTCTTCGAAAAAAGAAAAATACAGTCAGAAATGGGATCTCGATGTTTTTTTCCCTGGCGGGAGCTCTTCTCCCCAGTTTCGGGAATACCTCGAGGAACTAGAGAGGGATACGACGGATTTTGATGCCCGGATTCGCCAACTACAGAAAAAACCCTCGCAAGATTCAGATGTTTGGTACGGTGTGCTGGAAACCGTTCAGGGTCTTTCCCGCCGTCTGAGTCAAGCGGGGGCTTTTGTGGTTTGTCTTGTGTCCCAGGATGTGAAGGATGAGAAGGCGAAGTTGCTCCGTGGGCGTCTATCCCAGATCGGCGCTGCGTTTAACGCTTCGTTGACTCGGCTGGACCAGCTTTTCCTAGAGATGCCGACCCCTGTGTGGAACTCCTTGCTGGAAGGGTCCCGCTTTTCGCCTATCGCATTTCCCCTGGAAGAAAGGCGCAGACGAGCAGCAGAGAGGCTGCCAGCGGATGCCGAGAGCTTGGCGGGGGATCTGGCCGTGGATGGATACCATGCTTGGGGGGATCTTTATAATTCGATTGTCGGTCGTATGCGAATTCCCTATGATGAAGAAGGACAAACCAAGCAACTCTCCATCGGGCAGGCCTCCAACAAAATGTCCAGCCCCGATCGAAAGGTTCGCAAAGCCGTTTTCCATAGATTAAACGAAGCCTGGGAGAAGGAGGAGGACCTGCTGGCCTCCACGCTGAATCATTTGGGCGGTTTTCGTCTTCAATTGTACCGTCATCGGGAGTGGGACTCGATTTTGAAGGAACCGCTGGACGTCAACCGAATGTCCAGTGCGACCTTATCCACGATGTGGGACGTGATTGACCGCAATAAAGGAAAAATCCTTCGTTTCTTCGAACGGAAGGCAACCCTCCTAGGCGTGGAAAAGTTAGCTTGGTATGATCTATACGCTCCTGTTGCAAAAGAAGAGAGTTCGGTTGGTTATGACGAGGCAGCCTCCTTCATCCTGGAGCAGTTCGCTCATTTTGATCCCGAAATGGCTCGCTTCGCTGAACAGGCTTTCCGGGAGCGGTGGATTGAGGCGGAAGACCGGCCTGGCAAGCGGCCCGGCGGTTTTTGCACCAATTTTGCCGATAGCGGTCAGTCGCGGATCTTTATGACGTTTGCCGGGACAGCCTCCAACATCAGCACTTTGGCCCACGAGTTGGGGCACGCGTACCACCAGCATGTGATGAACGATCTACCCCAGTTGGTGCAACGGTATTCCATGAACGTGGCTGAAACAGCCTCTACCTTCGCAGAATCGATCGTGTCGGATGCATCGATCCGTTCGGCGAAGAGCAAAGAACAGCAAATTGCTTTGTTAGAGGATAAAATCCAGCGTTCTGTTGCCTTCTTTATGGACATCCACGCCCGCTTTCTGTTTGAGACGCGTTTCTATGAAGAACGCTCCCAGGGACTGGTCTCCGGGGAGCGCTTGAAAGAATTGATGGTTCAAGCAGAAAAAGAGGCGTTTAAAGACTCTTTATCAGAGTACCACCCTTGGTTCTGGGCGGCTAAACTCCATTTTTACATCACGGGGGTCCCTTTTTACAATTTTCCCTACACCTTTGGTTATCTGTTCAGTACCGGCCTCTATAGCCGCGCTATGGAGGAAGGTCCTGCCTTTGCGAAGAAATATGTCGATCTTCTCCGTGACACCGGTCGGATGACCGTGGAAGATCTCGCCTACAAACACCTGGGTGTCGATCTAACTCGCCCTGGTTTCTGGCAGGGAGCCATTGATCGGGTTCATCGTGATATCGATCGCTTCTTGGAATTGACAAAGTAAGACTGGGGCCTATCGCTACGGAATTTGGCCCATACGTAAACAACCCCGCGCTCGGCAAATTACCAGGCGCGGGGTTGGGTATTTAGGAGTGTGGATTATTGGTCGTGGAATTGGTTCAAATGGGAATGCTTCCTAGAGTACAAGAAGTAGACGATCATCCCTGCTAAAAGCCACACGCCAAAACGGATCCAAGTCATCATGGACAATTGGAACATAAGGAACAAGCAGACTAAAATGGCTAAGATCGGTAGAAACGGGACGCCTGGGCAGCGGAATGTTCGATTCAAATCGGGGCGGGTCCTGCGTAGAATAATAACCGCGACCGAGATGAGAGCAAAGGCAGTCAGTGTGCCCAAATTGACCAATTCGGCCAGTTGGTGAAGCGGAACAAAAGCACCTAAAAGGCCGGCAGCGAGGCCGATGATCCAGGTGGTCTCGTAGGGAGTCCGGTAATCTTCGTGAATATGGGAAAAGAATTTGGGTAATAGACCGTCACGGGACATGGCGAAGATAATCCGTGTCTGTCCATACAACATGACCAGCATGACGGTGGTCATCCCGAGGAGGGCCCCTAAGCTGACGATGCCGACCAGCCAGTCTTGTCCAGCTACCTGGAGCGCGTAGGCAACCGGGCTGTTTTCATGGCCGGAGAACTGTGAAAAGGGCACGATCCCGACAAGGAAGGCCGCCATCACGACGTAGAGGAGCATACAGATTCCCAGGGAGAAAAAGATCCCCTTTGGTAGGTCCCGCGTGGGGTTCCGCACTTCTTCCGCTGCGGATGCGACGGCATCAAAACCGATATAAGCGAAGAAGACAAGGGCTGCCCCCTGAAAAACACCCGAGAATCCATAAGGGAGAAAGGGGGTCCAGTTGTCCGGTTTGACGTAGCTGAAGCCGACAATGATAAAAAGGAGAATGACCGCTACTTTGATGATGACCATGACATTGTTGAACCGCTTCAATTCTTTAATACCGATGGATAAAAGATAAGTAAGGGCCATGACGATGATAAAGGCCGGTAAATTGTAGTACGTCGTTACTCCTGGTATGGAACCCGGAGCTGCTGTCATCTCTCGAGGCAGTTCCATACCGAATCCTTTGAGAAGAGATTGAAAATAGCCTGACCATCCTGCGGCAACGGTACTGACTGACAGTAAATATTCGAGCATTAGGTCCCAACCAATGATCCAAGCAAACATTTCCCCTAGAGTGGCGTAGCTGTATGTATAGACGGAACCCGACACCGGAACGGTGGAAGAAAATTCCGCATAGGCAAATGCCGCCAAAGCACAAGCTACCCCCGCTAGAATGAAGGAAAGCATCATTCCTGGGCCGGCGGTAGTAGCACCGACCCCTGTGAGAACGAAAATCCCTGTACCGATGATGGCTCCAATCCCCAACATCGTCAGATCCCAGGTATTCAACTCCTTTTTCAATGAGGGTCCTTGCTCCGCTGCGAGGATGATATAAGCGATGTTTTTTTTGCGGAACAATCCGCGCTCGGTTTTTTGAACTTCCATTGGGATCACCTCCATCATGGATGTCAGGATCATCCCTTCTCTTGCCCAATCTGGCTCATCTGTTGGGCTTCCCTACCTCTCGCTCGGCAGCAGTTAGCAGCCGAGTTCATTTCCCTTCGGGTGAGATCCATCAGATAGACATGATTTCCATTGCAAACAGAAGGGACATCCTATGTAAACTGCCTCTCCGCTGTAATGGTAGGGTTTCTCGCTTCATCGAATCTTCTCCACGAGCATCATTTTTCAATACGGTACATGTTGGGACAAGAACGCTTGCTATCAACCTCCTTAAAAGGAAGGATGCTCGCTGCATTTCCTAAAAATTAAGTATAATATAAATTTAGACGTTTGTCCTATGGAAAATGATAACATGCTCCATAAGAAGCACCCCATGAGGTTTACCGAAAGCACATCAAGAGCGTGGGAACCGCGCTCTTGATACGTTAAGGGAGATCCCATTCCACCACCGCGCAGTGATCGACATCCCGGTTCCCTCCAGTGAGAGCCCGGATCACCATACCGTGACAGACGATGATCACCTTTGAATGAATCCGGTAGCGGTCGATGACACTCTGGGCCCTTTGGGTTACGTTTTCCATCGTTTCCCAGGGGCGCTCTTCCCCATTGGGATAGGAGCCTTGGTGACGGTAAAAATCGTCTCGTAGCTCCTTCAGTTTTTCGAAGGAATCGTAGGAAAGGGATCGATCCGGCACCCATTCATGCAAGTCGTACTCGACGGTAATCGGTAAATCTCGTCGGCGGCTGATGATCGCTGCTGTCTGAATGGCCCGGGTGTATGGAGAAGTAAGAATTAACTCCACTTCCGCGAAACGAGGGTCCCTCGCGGCCAATTCCGCTTCTCGTTCTCCTTTCTCGGATAAGGGAACTAGATCGCGTTGGACGCCGACTAGCTTTCGCTCCTCCGTCAAGGCCCAGTAGGGTTCTCCGTGTCTAACCAGATAAAACCGTGTCACCTGTATTCCCTCCTATCACGATGATATCACGTCTTGGTTTCGGTAGTGTTTCTCATTTCGTTTACCGCCGGCCAAAGGGGCCCATAATTTCCGTCGGATGACGGCGTGATCGATGAAAAACCTGATGAGGTCCGTTTTTTTGGTACAATAAAAGAAAGCGTTTTTTATCCTGAGGTGAGGTGTCAGCTTGGAAGTAGAAGCGATGGAGAGAAAAAAGCAACATAAAAAATTGAGTATCCCTAAGATCTTGAAGCGGGGCATCCTTATCTTGATCGGCGCGGGATTGGTTGCTGTCGGGCTGGAATTGTTCCTGGTACCCAACAATGTTATTGACGGCGGAGTGGTGGGAATCTCCATTATTCTCTCCTATCTGGCTGGAATCCCCCTGGGTGTGTTGCTCTTTTTCCTCAACTTGCCCTTTTTTTTCGTCGGTTACCAACAAATCGGTAAGACCTTTGCCCTCTCCACGTTATTCGGCGTGGTTGTCATGTCTGTGGGAACGGAGCTTCTCCATTCGGTAGAACCGGTAACAGATGATCCGCTCTTGGCTTCGGTTTTTGGTGGAATCGTTCTGGGGATCGGTGTTGGACTGGTTATCCGATATGGCGGATCGCTAGATGGAACGGAAATTCTGGCTATCCTTTTCAATAAGCAGCTACCCTTTTCTGTTGGCCAGACCGTCATGGTGTTCAATATCTTCATCCTGGGCAGCGCCGGTTTCGTTTTTGGCTGGGATCGGGCGATGTATTCATTGATCGCCTATTTTATCGCCTTTAAAACGATTGATACAACGATGGAAGGGTTTGATGAAACGAAATCGGCCTGGATCATCAGCGACCAGTACGAAGAAATCGGAGATGCGATTTTGCACAGACTCGGTCGCGGGGTAACCTACTTAAGAGGAGAAGGGGCTTATACGGGAGATGACAAAAAAGTCATTTTCTGCGTTGTCACCCGTTTGGAAGAGGCGAAACTGAAATCCATCGTGGAGGATATCGATGATGAGGCGTTTCTGGCTGTAGGTAATCTAAATGAGGTAAAAGGCGGGCGCTTTAAGAAACGAAATATTCACTAGGGAAAAAGGATACGAGACAGATTCTATTGGCACCGAAGTCTTCGGTGCTGTTTTTTTATCCGACGGGAATTCAGTAAATCCGTCTCATTTCGAGTATCCATCCTGTTTCTAGGTGATAGTAACAGAAGATGAGCCAGTGGTTCCATTAGAAAAACCGCCCTAAAAAGGGCGGTTATACGGAGGAATCCGTATCAGCATCGGCGGAAGAGGATTCGGAAGCAGGGCCGGTTGACTCCTCTTTCCGTACAAACCAACCTCCGTCGATTGGTTTGTATAGGTGCCGATTTTTCCGGTGCAGGGGGCAGAAATTACATCGTCCCCCCGGACGTTGCTTGTAGCACTCGATGCACCGGATCGGTTTCATTCGCCGGCCAGTTTATCGGCGAAGGCACGGGCATAAGGAGCTAGGTCCGGCGGGCGGCGACTGGAGACGAGATGGCCGTCGACAACTACCGGTTCATCCACCCAAGTGGCTCCGGCATTGGTCATATCGTCTTTGATTCCTGGGGTAGAGGTTACTTTCTTCCCCTTCAGGATCCCGGCGGAGACCAACACCCAACCCGCGTGGCAAATCTGACCGATGGGTTTTTGGTCCGTGTCGGCTTGACGGAGGATGTCTAATACCTCGGGATAGCGCCGGATCTTATCTGGAGCCCATCCTCCGGGAACGAGGACACCGTCGTAATCGTCGGCGGATAACTCGGCGTAGGCTTTATCTGCCACTGCAGGGACACCGTATTTCCCATGGTATGCCTTCCCCGCTTCCGGAGCGGCGAGGTGTACCTCCGCTCCTTCTTCTCGCAGGCGGATGACCGGGTACCACAACTCCAGGTCTTCAAATTCGGCATCGACGAAACAAACCACTTTTTTCCCTTTCAGACGCATGAGCGCGAAGACCTCCTCCATTTCAAGTTTGCCGCCTGTTTTCGGCGACTGGGACTCCGTGTATACATAAAATATATCAAAAGCGCGGATGCCTTGAATCCTGTAGTTCCTTGATATAGAATGGAATGAGAATCAGGTGATAATCAGTCTAAAAATCATCCGGCGGTTCACCTGTATCGAGCCTTATCGTAACATAACCATTTCCACCTGCAAACGGTAAAAGATTTTCCGTTTGAGTATGAAGGTGAAGAGAATATGGAGGAATGTAAAGATGTCGACGGCTCCCAAGCTGACCATAAAAGATCTTCACGTGGCCATCGAGGAGAAAGAGATCCTCAAAGGGGTAAACCTGGAAGTGAAAGGCGGCGAAATTCATGCCATCATGGGGCCCAACGGGACGGGTAAATCTACCCTGGCTCAAGCTTTGATGGGCCATCCCCGCTATGAGGTAACCCAGGGGGACGTCACCCTGGATGGGGAAGACGTGCTGGAGATGGAAGTGGACGAACGGGCACGAAAAGGTATTTTCCTAGGTATGCAATATCCCTCTGAGATCAACGGGGTGACCAACTCCGACTTTCTTCGCAGTGCCGTCAACGCCAAGCGCGGCGAGGGAAACGAAATCTCTATCATGAAATTTATCAAGCAGCTGGACAAAAAGATGGACCAGTTGAACATGGATGAATCCTTTGCCAACCGCTATCTGAATGAAGGGTTTTCCGGTGGGGAGAAAAAACGGAACGAAATTCTGCAGCTCATGATGTTGGAACCTCGTATTGCTATTCTGGATGAAATCGACTCTGGGTTAGATATCGACGCCCTGAAAGTGGTTGCTGATGGGGTGAACAACCTTCGTAATCCGAACACCGGATTTCTCATTATCACCCACTATCAACGTCTGTTGAACTATGTAAAACCGGACTTTGTCCATGTCGCTATGCAGGGGCGCATCGTTAAATCTGGTGGTCCTGAACTGGCTGAACGCTTGGAGTCTGAAGGGTATGACTGGATTAAAGAAGAACTGGGCATCGAAGACGAAACCGTCGGCCAACAGGCTTGAGCGGGGGAGGGTCCGATATGAGCGTCCATACCGAACAACTTTTTAACCGTCAAACTGTTACCCAACTTTCCCAGTCTTTCCAAGAACCCGAATGGTTGCTTCAGAAGCGTTTGGCCGCTTCGGATGCCGTCTCCCACCTTCATTTGCCCAAACTGGAGAAGACGCGCATCGACCGGTGGAACTTCACTGGATTTGAGCCTTTTAAAGCGGAAGAGGCCGTCGCCAGTGCCGATGCCCTTCCGGATACGATCCGGCAGTTTATTTCTGTCGAGAAGGATGACAATGTTTTTGTCCAGAAAAATTCCAGCCCCGTGTTCAGCCAACTGGCCGATTCTTTAAAGGAACAAGGGGTCATCTTTACGGATCTGGCTACGGCTGCCCGTGAACACGGTGACTTGTTGCAAAAGTATTTTCTCACAGAGGCGGTAAATCCCGAAGAACATAAGCTTACCGCCCTTCACACTGCACTTTTCAGCGGAGGACTTTTCCTCTATGTACCGAAAAACGTACAAGTGAAACTTCCCTTCCAGATTCTTTTCTGGGCGGCCGGTAAAGGAATCGGCACTTTCCCGCATCTTCTGGCCGTTGTGGAAAGAGGCAGTGATGTCAATATCATCGCTAACTACGGTTCCGAGGAAGACAGTGATGCCGTCATCAATGGGGCGGTAGAAGTGTTTGTCGGGGATAACGCTCGTCTCCGGATCGCCACGCTGCATACCCAGGGCAAAGAAACGACGGAATCGGCTTATCGCCGGACCATAGTGGGCCGAGATGCCCATCTGGAGTGGATCGTGGGTGACTTGAACGCAGGTCGTACCATCTCCGACAACACGACCCACATGAAGGGAGCCGGTTCCAACGCCCAGATCAAATCGATTACCGTCGGTTCAGGGGAGCAACGTTCCAACATTACTTCTACGGTCCGCCACTGGGGGACCCATACCGAGAGCGACATCGTCGCCCGCGGGGTGATGCTGGATTCCGCTCAGACGATCTTGAACGGGGTAACTAAGATCGAGAAGGGTGCTACCAAAGCCAATGGCGTGCAAGCGGAAAAAGTCCTTATGCTGAGTGAGCAGGCGCGGGGCGATGCCAATCCGATTCTCCTGATCGACGAAAACGATGTTCAGGCGGGTCATGCGGCCAGTGTCGGCAAAATCGACCCCATCCAGATGTTCTACCTGATGTCTCGTGGGCTGACCCGGCGGGAAGCGGAACGGCTGGTCATCTTCGGGTTTGTTGGCCCAGTATTGGATACGATCCCCTTTGATTCACTCCGTGACCGGCTTGTCGGTGTCATTGAGAGGAAGCTGGGATCATGAACCGTTATGCCAAGGATTTTCCGATCCTCGATCAGGAAGTAAACGGGAATCCGCTTGTATATCTTGACAGTTCTGCCACCTCCCAAAAGCCGATTCAGGTGATCGAGGCGGTGGAAAGCTATTATAAAGAGATCAATTCCAATGTTCACCGTGGTGTACACACCTTGGGTTCCAAGGCGACAGACGCCTACGAGGGCGCCCGTGAGAAAGTCCGCCGCTTCATTCATGCTGACTCGACTCGGGAGATTGTCTTTACCCGAGGGACCACTACTGCCCTCAATCTTGTCGCTTCCAGCTATGCCCGGTCTAAGCTGACTGAGGGGGATGAAATCCTGATTTCCCCCTCGGAGCATCACAGCAATCTAATTCCGTGGCAACAGGCTGCCAAAGCCACAGGTGCTGCGTTGAAATACTTTGATTTGGAGCCGGATGGAACCCTGAACTTAGAGAAGGCGAAAGTGGCGATCACCAAGCAGACCAAAGTGGTGGCCATCGCCCAGGTTTCCAACGTTCTCGGAACGGTCTTTCCGATCAAGGAATTGGCGGAGGTGGTCCATGCCCAAGGCGGCGTCATCGTCGTAGACGGGGCCCAGAGTGCTCCCCATATGAAAGTGGATGTACGGGATCTCGACTGCGATTTCTTTGCTTTCTCCGCACACAAGATGATGGGACCGACGGGGATCGGCGTCCTTTATGGCAAAGAGTCGCTCCTGGAGGCTATGGAACCCATCGAATTTGGTGGCGAAATGATTGACACCGTCGATCTCTACGAATCAAATTGGAAGGAACTTCCTTGGAAGTTCGAGGGGGGAACCCCAATCATCGCTGGTGCTGTCGGACTGGGAGCGGCCATCGATTATCTAGAGGCAGTGGGTATGGAGGAAGTGGATGCCCACGACCGCCGTTTAGCGGCCTACGCTCTGGAACGCCTGGATGAATTGGAGGGCGTCACGATCTACGGACCCCGGGAGAACCGGACCGGCCTCGTCACTTTCAATATCGACACGGTCCATCCCCACGATGTGGCGACGGTACTGGATGCTGATGGAATTGCCGTCCGGGCTGGCCACCATTGCTGCCAGCCCCTGATGAGGTGGTTGGATGTCACTGCCACCGCACGGGCAAGCTTCTATCTGTACAATGATGAAGCCGATGTCGATCGCTTGGTTCAGGGGTTACAAAAGACGAAGGAGTATTTTGGCAATGTCTTTAGATGATCTGTACCGGCGCGTTATTATGGACCATTACCAACAACCCCGGAACCGCGGCCGGATTGAGGATGGTGCTGTCACCGTCGATCTGAACAATCCGACCTGCGGAGACCGGATCTCTGTGCAGATGCGCGTAAAGGATGATACAATTAAAGAAGCCAAATTTTTGGGTGAAGGTTGTTCCATTAGTTTGGCATCCGCCTCGATGATGACGGAGGCGGTCAAAGGATTGTCCGTGGATCAGGCCTTGCAACTCGTGGATCTCTTTTCCCGCATGATGCAAGGGGAGGACGTGGATACCGAGGAGTTTCCCCTTGAAGATATTGAAGCCCTGCAAGGGGTAGCCAAGTTTCCCGCACGGATTAAATGTGCCACCCTTGCATGGAAGGCTCTGGAGAAAGGCGCCAAGGGACCAACGGACGACCGTTGATTCCACCCTGAAGGAGGGATGTACCATGGCGAAGCAAATGCCCGAAATCTCGGATTATCAATATGGCTTCCACGATAAGGACGTCTCCGTCTTTCGTTCCAAACGAGGACTGACCCGTGAAATCGTGGAAGAGATCTCCCGTATGAAAGAAGAACCCCAGTGGATGCTGGACTTCCGTCTTAAATCCCTGGAACAGTTTTACAAGATGCCGATGCCCAGTTCCCAGAATTCCAAATGGTTCTCTATCCTGCCTGGTAAACTGGACGATTTGAATTTTGACGATATCACTTACTATGTAAAACCGTCAGAGCGCCAAGGCCGCAGCTGGGATGAAGTGCCGGAGGAGATCAAGCACACCTTCGATCGCCTCGGAATTCCAGAAGCCGAGCAGAAGTTCTTGGCCGGTGTCTCTGCCCAGTATGAATCAGAAGTGGTTTACCACAATATGCAAAAAGAGCTGGAAGACCAAGGGGTCATCTTCTGCGATACCGATACGGCAGTCAAAGAATACCCCGAACTGGTCAAGGAATATTTCGGCACCATCGTTCCCCCGTCGGATAACAAATTCGCCGCCCTGAACAGTGCCGTCTGGAGCGGCGGAAGCTTCATTTACATCCCTAAGGGGGTTAAATGCGAAGTGCCGTTGCAGGCATACTTCCGAATTAATTCCCAGAACATGGGGCAGTTTGAACGGACGTTGATCATTGCTGACGAAGAATCCTTCGTCCACTATGTCGAAGGTTGTACAGCGCCGATCTACAGCACGAACTCGCTGCACAGCGCCGTTGTGGAGATCATTGTCAAAGATCATGCCCGGTGCCGCTATACCACCATCCAGAACTGGGCTCCCAACGTCTACAATCTGGTTACCAAACGGGCTGTCGCTGAAAAAGGAGCCCATATGGAATGGGTGGACGGTAATATCGGGTCGAAACTGACGATGAAGTACCCCGCCGTGATCATGAAAGGAGAAGGCGCCAAAGCAGACGTCCTCTCCATCGCAGTGGCCGGTAAGGGTCAACACCAAGATGCCGGTGCCAAAGTGACGGCCTTGGCTCCCAACTGCACTTCCACCATCGTCTCCAAGTCGATCTCCAAACAGGGTGGGAAAGTGACGTACCGAGGACTGCAGAGTTTTGGCAAGAAAGCAGCAGGTTCTAAGGCCAAAATCGAGTGTGATACGCTGATCCTGGATGATCAGTCCACCTCGGATACGATCCCTTACAACGAGATCAAGACCGATGACATCACCTTGGAACACGAAGCGACGGTTTCTAAGGTGTCTGAGGAGCAGCTCTTCTACCTGATGAGCCGCGGCCTCTCCGAAGAAGAAGCGACCCAGATGATCGTGATGGGCTTCATTGAGCCCTTCACCAAAGAACTACCGATGGAATACGCGGTTGAAATGAACCGCCTCATCAAGTTTGAGATGGAAGGCTCCATCGGTTAAACCGTACCATTTTCAAACCCAGCCACATACGGCTGGGTTTTTTTGTTTTGAAACCTTACATTTTTGTAAGGTTTGTTTCATTGTTATGTCATGATTGTTAAATATTAGACTGGTATAATGATTTTAGATGATAAAAAGAGAAAAGAGGTGTGTCATAGTGAGAAAAATATTCGCAGTCACTTTAAGTATAGGATTATTGTGCACTGGATTGCCGGGGTACACAGCGGAAGCGGCCTCCTATGACGGGACAGACCCTGTAAAAACCGGATGTTCGAAGGATGCCGTCACGATACAGCATCATACGGTTGGCAATTCCAAGCTGGAGTTGCGCCGGAGTCAAACCTGTAAAACGGTCTGGTCCCAGTTGATTCTCAACAGTTCTGGTATGGGAACCGATGTTGGCAACGTGACAGTCAAACGACAATCCGATTCGAAATCATACCAAACCTCCTTCCTACACAAGCAAGGCAGCAAAAAATGGATTTATACGCGGCAAGTCATGGAAAGCTCTCCTGTAGGAGCCCATGCAGTCATCGGTTACCAAGAAGACGGTCATGATTTAGGGGACCCGTTGGAGCTTACCGTTTCTGCTGTTCGTAAAAATAAGGCACCAAAGATCCAGTTAGCTGCCGATTTTTCGAATCTGACGATCCGTATCCAGCCAACGTATAAGGCCCGCCTTCAATCCGCTATCCAATACGTAGAAACTCAGATCCTGCCTGATATGGCCGAGAAATATGGTAACCCTATGCATCTCAAACGAATCAATATGGTTGTTCGGGAAGGCTTGGAGGCGGACAATGTTGCAGAAGCATGGGATGACTATATCGCAATTTCTTATCATAAAACCAAGGGTTATTCGGAAAACAAATTAAGGGATATTCTTATTCATGAAATTCACCATCTATTGGCGAGTGATAAGAACATGCCGGTGGATGATAAACCTGCCGTTTGGCCCCACTGGCTGGATGAAGGGTTATCCCATCATGCGATGTTCACCTATGCAAAACGGTACGGCGGGGCTACACAAGCGAAACTGCCGTCCAGAAAGCAGATTGTCGAACACCCTTTTAAACATGCGTTTACAGGCGGGTACGAGGATGCGACAGCCTTTATTCAATTCTTGGAACGGAAATCACCGGGTACCATCCGTTTCTTTTACTCGATGAAGCAAGGGGACAACTTTGAGCGGGAATTTAAGAAGCGGTTCAAGCAAGATCCAGCAGCTCTTTGGTACCAAGAATTCCTAAACAAGAAGTCCGGCACTTTCTTTTCAGCCAAAGGAAAAGAAACGGCAGAAGCCCGAACCATGGAGCAAAAGGTTAAAAGGATCATTCAAAAAGACCTAGCATCGTATGTAAAGAAAAAACAACTGTCCTCGCCCGTTTATCTTCACGTCACTTTTGACCGCAATACCGGTAAAGTCGTTGTTCGTATGGTCAGTTCAAGTTCGGTCCATGTGACCAAAATCAAGAACAGCGATATCCGGAAGTGGCTGAAAAACAAACAGGTCACCAACGTTTACGGAGAAAAGGTGAAAGCGGAAGAGTATATTCTGGACAAATTCTATAACCAGTAGGGAAGCATGGAGGGGCACGGTGGATGAATCGGAGGATTCAACCGGGCCCCTCTTTTCTTTATTTGAGTAGAGGAAGGACTTCTGCCTTTAACTCATGTGAATACTGAGGGCGAAAAACCATTGGGCGGTGAAGTAGGTGGACATCACACCGTAGTCAGCCCAAGCTAGCGAACGGCGGAACCGATTCCACCCCAGGATGGCATCTGAGACGGCGAAGATTACGGCGCCGGTGATGAGAAGGGGCTGGGCTGTCTTTAAGGCAAACCAAACCATAAGCGAAATCACGGAGACGTAAACGGTTACGGCGAAGCGAAGATTTTTTCCTCCTTCACGGGAGGCGCCGGGACCCAGCAGACGGCTAAAGACCACGGCGATGGCAGCCATCAGCCCGAGCATGATCATCGAAAGGGGATCCGGCACACCGGGAGGCAGGGTAGCAATCCCCGTGATATAACAGAGGTGGCCGATGAGAAACGAAGCTAACCCTTGCACGAAGCGATCCGAAGGCAGCATGAGGAAGACATCCCCCGCCAGGGAGAAGAGCAGGCCGACGAGGATCCACCAACTATAGGCACCGGGGTTTTCCAAGGCACCCGTGGCTGCCAGGATGAGGATCCACAGCATGGTGCCTGGCTTTAAGGCATACTTCCATCGCGGAGATTCCCGATAGATCGCCAGCCATAGATAAGCGGCAGCCGAAAGGAACGTGCCGATGGTTAAGGATAAAATCATCGGAGGAGCTCCCAGGAGCAAGGTGGATGAAGGGGGAGGATGTGCATGGAGAAACCACTCCTTTTCTATTTCATGTCCCATATTCGACATGACCTTATAGACTCCTCCCGAGAACGGATGATCTATCCAGAGATCCCAATCAGCTGTTAAATTGAAAAAAACTAGACGAAATCTTCCAGTTCGGGTATGATCAAGTTGATAATGATTATCATTATGCAATTGGGGGGATGTCCTTTGATGCTGAGTGAATGTGCAGTGGGGACAAGAGGGCGTGTTGTGGATGTGAGGGTTAAGAAGACCTTCCGCAATCGGGTTCTCGATCTGGGTTTGACGCCTGGAACCGAGGTGGAAGTGGTAAGAAAGGCCTTATTGGGAGATCCGATCATTCTTCGTTTTCGAGGATACCAGATGGGATTTCGTAAAAACGATGTAAAGGGAATCCGGATCGACACGGAATCCTGAACTCCTTGATCGGGGATGTGGAGAGGGAATGAATCAGACGATCGCACTCGTGGGGAATCCGAACGCGGGTAAAACCTCATTGTTTAATATTTTGACTGGCACACGGCAATACGTGGGCAATTGGGCCGGTGTGACCGTGGATAAAAAGGAAGGGTGGGTGAAGGGCAGCCGGGAATGGAAAATGGTCGATCTTCCCGGCATTTATAGTCTTTCCGCTCAATCCTTGGAGGAAAAAATCGCCCTGTCTTTCATTCTCGGAGAACAACCGAGTGCTTTGCTGAACATTATCGATGCTTCCAACCTAGAGCGGAACCTATTTTTCACGGCTCAGTTGCTGGAGATGGGGCTGCCCATGGTCGTCGCCCTCAACATGATGGATGTGGCTGACACCCGGGGTTTTCGCATCAACAAGAATCGTCTGGAACAAGAGCTGGGGGTGCCTGTGGTACCGATGGTGGCTCGGCGGGGG
The DNA here is from genome assembly GCF_042650125.1 of Salinithrix halophila. Classification (NCBI taxonomy): domain Bacteria; kingdom Bacillati; phylum Bacillota; class Bacilli; order Caryophanales; family Thermoactinomycetaceae; genus Salinithrix; species Salinithrix halophila. Next base: position 668,274 of record NZ_JBHSAP010000007.1, on the reverse strand, counting down.
GAAGGAAAGAGCTCTCTGCTCGAGCGGATGGAAAAGGATATTCGCCCCGGTCCGACATCCATCCGGTACTCCGGAGAAGTGGAAGATGGGGTGGAGGCTCTGTTACCCTTCCTTCGGGAGATGAAACGGCCGTCGTCGATCCATCTGCGTTGGCTGGCTCTCATGTGGTTAGAAGGAAACGAGAGTGTATCGGCCATGATCCAAGAAAGTGTTGAAAATAGGGGACTCCTGGAGATGGAGAGGATCCGTTCGGGCATTCTCGAGGCTCCCGCGCGAATTCGGGAAGCCCGCTATGCCTGGGTGGAAGCGATGATGGAGGGGACCGTTACCCGAGAAGGGGCAGATCGGTCTTGGAGTGGTCGGATCGACGGATGGCTGCTCCATCCCGTTTTGGGCTTACCGATATTCTTCCTCTTCATGTATCTCATCTTTCAAATTACTTTTAGTTGGGTGGGGACTGTACTTTCCGATGGGTTGGACGCATGGATCGCAGGTCCCATATCGGGAGGGCTCGCGTCAGCTTTGTCAGCGATGGATAGCCCCCGTTGGTTCATGCAGCTGGTGACCGACGGCATCCTGGCGGGTATGGGAGCCGTGCTCGTTTTCGTCCCCCAGATTGCGACCTTGTTCCTGTGCCTCTCCTTTCTCGAAGATTCCGGATATATGGCTCGGGCAGCGGTGCTGATGGACCGGTTTCTGCGGGGGATAGGGCTGAACGGGAAGGCCTTTATCCCGCTCGTGCTCGGCTTCGGATGCAATGTTCCCGCCATTATGGCGACCCGTACCTTGGAAGACCGGAAAAGCCGTCTCTTGACAGCCCTCATTTCTCCATTTATGTCCTGTTCGGCCCGTCTTTCCGTGTACGCGCTTTTCGTTGCTGCTTTCTTTTCCCAGTGGCAGGCGGAGATCGTTTTTCTCTTGTATATTTCCGGCATTTTGATGGCGATTGGTACGGCTTTCGTCCTTAATCGTTTCATCCGGGCGGAGGAAGATCTATTTGTCATGGAAATCCCCCCTTACCGGGCACCGATGCTGAAGAGCTTACTCCTACATACCTGGGATAAATCCAAGGGATTCGTCCGAAAAGCGGGGACCATTATTTTCGGCATGTCGGTTCTACTCTGGTTCCTCGGTCACTATTCATGGCAGGGAGAGGTGCGGATGGAAGCAAGTTTTCTCGCCTCTATAGGGGATTTTATCGCTCCACTCTTCGCCCCGATGGGCTTCGACTCCTGGCAAGCAGGAGTTTCCCTCCTAACCGGGTTTCTGGCCAAAGAGGTCGTGGTGGCAACGATGGGTGTCGCATACAGCGCAGGGGATTCAGTCAGCACCTTGGCCACTTTACTTCCCAGTACGTTCACGTTTGCTTCCGCTCTGGCCTTTCTCTTTTTCGTCCTCTTGTATACGCCCTGTGTGTCTACGGTGGTGGTGTTGAAAAAGGAAACGGGTTCTTGGGGATGGATGGTGTTTTCCGTGGGGTACAGCTTTGCCGTCGCCTGGGTTGTCGCCTGGATGGTCTACCAAGCGGCGGGATGGCTCCTTTGAGACTCCTGGAAGAAAGGGGAGAGCCCGATGATTTACCTCGTGATCGCAGCCGTACTCGGCTTTGCGGCCTGGCAGCTGGTCAGCTTCGTCCGCCGTCTGAAAAACTCCGGCAGTGCCTGCTCTTCCGGCGGATGTAGTGGTTGTCCTTCCAGCGGTAACTGTTCAATTCAGGATCTATCCAACACCTGAAAAACCCCTTGGTCCGCAGCTTTTGGACCAAGGGGTTTTTGGGTGGCTATTTATCTCCCTGCTTTCCACTCGATGTAGCTTGTTAGGAGGTCAAGGGCGACTGGGATGGCTCTTTCGTCGGGCTGGATCTTAGGATGATGGAGGCCGTAAGCTGTATCAACTCCCAGCCAAAACATAAAGCCGGGGATCTCCCGCAAGAAGTAACCGAAATCCTCACCGGCCATCGCTTCCCGGCATTCGACCACCTGGACGCCGCCTTCTCTCCCGGCCCACTCCATAAACTCACGGGTCAGGTTTTCCTCATTTTCCACTTGGCAGTAGTTCGCTCCCCAGTCGATATGGGCCTGGCATTCAAAGCCGGTCTCGATTCCCTTCACCAGTGATCGGATCCGATCCTTGATTTTTTCCATGGAATCCATGGAGAGGGTTCGAATCGTCCCTTCTAGTCGGGCCGATCCAGGGATGATGTTTTGTTTGGTGCCGATGGTTACCTTGCCTAGGGTGAGGATGGCTGAGTCCAGGGGATCGATGTTGCGAGAGATGATCGTTTGCAGTTGCATCGCCAGTTGAGAGGCGGCGATTACCATGTCGTTGCTTCGGTGGGGAAGGGAGGCGTGACCCGCTGTCCCTGTCAAGTCGATGAACAGCTCCGAAGTATTGGAAAACAGGATTCCGGGCCGGGTGGCGATGGTGCCGACCGGGTAATCCGGACTGATGTGGAGCCCGAAGAGCAGATCCGGCTTCCACCGGCGGAATTCGTCGCTTTCCAACATCGGCTGGGCACCGCCGGGCCCTTCTTCTGCCGGCTGGAAGAGAAAGAGCAGATGGTCTTTCGTAGGATTGGCCGTGAAATGGGTCAGAAGACCAAGGGCGATGGCCATGTGTAGATCATGGCCGCAGGCGTGCATGTTGCCAGGGTGGAGAGATTGAAAGTCATAACCGGTCTCCTCTTCGATGGGCAATCCGTCCATATCGGTGCGCCAACCGATGGTGCGCGTCGGCTGGGTTCCTCGAACCCGGACTAGCACCCCGGTTCGCCAGGTAGCTACCTCCAGGCGTTCCTGAGGCAGGCGGGAGATATAGTCCAGGATGAAGCGCTGAGTTTTAAATTCGGCAAAGCCCAGCTCCGGAATCTGATGGAGCCGGCGCCTCACCTCTACCATCGGATGAAGGGCGGATTGAGTCACGGTGTCGTTCCTCCTTTCGTTGCGATTTCAGCCAATCGTTTAGCTAGGTGGTTGGTGAAACGGTCCGTTTCCTGCGGAGTTAGAGTGAGCGGGGGCAACAGACGGATCACCGTCTGTTGGGCGATATCAACCAGAAACCCGTCTGTTAAAAGAGTCTGTTGCAGCTGAGAGGCTTCTTTCGGAGCGAGGGAGGTATGGATACCGATCATCATCCCCTGGCCCCGGATAGCCTGTACCAGAGACGGGTACTTTTCTTTCAACTGCGACAGGCGCGTCCATAGGTGTTCGGCGTTGCGGCGCCCCTCTTCCAAGCCGCCGTCTTCCAGGAGTACCTGGAGGACGGCATTTCCCAGCGCGGCTGAGAGTGGAGAAGGGGCAAAGGTAGTTCCATGATCACCCGGTTTGAACAGGTGGGCCGTCCTTTCTCCGGCGATGATCCCACCGAGGGGAAGGCCGCCTCCTACCCCTTTTGCGAACAGGATTAGATCCGGCTGAATGCCGGCGTGCTGATAGGCGAACAAGTGGCCTGTACGACCGATCCCCGTCTGGATCTCATCCATGCAGCATAGTATGCCTTTTTCCTGGCAAAGGCGTTCGATCTCTTGCAGATATGCTGTGCTAAGGGGCTGTACACCTCCAGAGCCGAGGATCGGTTCCGCCAGAATGGCGGCAGGCCGCTCTCGTTCGCACAACTCACGCAAGGCATCGATGTCATTCGGCTCCACTTCATAGACGGGATAATCCGGTTGGGGGAAGTCCTGGTAGACGCCGGGTTGGCGTGTGAGCCGGACCGCCCCCAAGGTGCGACCGTGGAAACTCTTCCTCATGACGATGAAGCCATGTTTGCCCTTTCCTTCAGCCTGAGTCCATTTGTGAACCAACTTCACCGCCGCTTCGGTCGCTTCAGCCCCGGAATTGGAGAAGAATACCTGCCCTTGGATGCTGTTTTCCACCAAACGGCGTGCCAGCTCGATCGCTGGTGGGTTGAGAAATTTGTTGGAAACATGGAGGAACTGTTCTCCCTGCTCGTGGAGGGCGGCCAACACCTTAGGATGGGAATGGCCCAACACGTTAACGGCCAATCCGGTGAACAGATCCAGGTACGAGTTCCCCTCGGTATCGGTTAGGGTATTGCCACGGGCTTCGGCGATGGCAATGGGCAGACGGTTGTAGGTGGGTAGGATATATTGCTGATCGAGGGATACCCAATCGGTCATGGCACTTCCTCCTCTTTCGCGGTTTGGTTCCGATATAGAAAAGGAGGGCCGTTTCCACGGCCCCGCACTTTCTCTCCGATCCTGTTTGATTGTAGCTAGTTTTACAGTTGGCGGAGTTCCTGTTTGATTTCCGTCTTGGATCGGGTCTTATCGTCGATCTTTTTAATTACTTTGGCGGGAGTACCGGCAACGACACTATTTTCAGGGACATCCTCCACAACCACGGCTCCGGCAGCGACGACGGAGCCCTTGCCGACGCGCACCCCTTCCAGGATGACAGCGTTGGCCCCGACCACGACGTCGTCTTCGATGATCACCGGAGTAGCCGACGGGGGTTCGATAACCCCGGCGATGACGGCCCCGGCACCGATGTGGCAGTTCTTGCCGATCGTTCCCCGGCCGCCGACGACCACATTCATATCGATCATGGTTCCGTCTCCGATCACAGCGCCGATGTTGATGGAAGCTCCCATCATAATGACGACGTTTTTGCCGATTTCCACCTGTTCCCGGATGAAAGCACCGGGCTCAATGCGGGCGGGAATGTCCTTCATGTCGAGAAGGGGGATGGCGGAATTGCGCCGGTCATTTTCTACCACCAGATCCTCGATCTTCCCTTTGTTGGCTTCCAGTACGGGTTGGAGGGCCTTCCAATCACCGAAGAGGACGCCGACATTGCCGGTGATAAAGGAGTGAACCTCTTTACCGAAGTCGATGCCGGAGAGATCTCCTTTGATATGTACTTTGACAGGGGTTTTTTTCTCGCTCTTCTGGATAAATTCGATGATCTGATTGGCATCCATCTGTTCCATAGGTTGCACCCTTTCTCTTTGTAATTGATGATTTCTCTCGGACGACCGATCCTATTCCTCAATCCGAGTATAGCATACCCCTGTCTCTCCCGGAAACTGCGGAAGGGACAGGGGGACTGTTAATGATCAGGGAATATTTGGTGATCCGATTCTTCGCAGAAAAGGGCGAACAACCCGATCGAACGTTCCAGCCGTTTTAGCTCCAACTCCCAGAAAGCGAGATCACCGGTGATCCGTTCGGCTTCCTGCCAATCCCCCCGGGCCGTTGCCGCCGTAAGGCGAGTTCTTCCCTCCCGGATCGATTCCCAGGTTTGGATTGCTCGCTGTTGTTCTTCGTGGATGGGTTTTTTCATTACATACCTTCTCTCCATGAATGCTTCACCGGCACATGATCGACCGGTCTCTTCTCAGTCTAGGGAGAGAAAGACAGGAGGATCAATAGACCAAATGGGGCATTTGGCTTTCTGTCACTCTGCGCCAATGCCGGTATTGGACCGGACGAGAAGTTCGGTGTACTTCTCATCGGCGTCAGGTTCCGGCTTGCTCAGGATGGTCCCTAGATAAGCACCCAGAAAACCAAGGGGGACGGATAGGAGAGCCGGGTTGCTCAGAGGGATGATCGCATCTTCTTTCAGGAAGTTTGGACCGAAGGCAACGATGAGGATGCAGCTGACGAGGCCGGTCAGGATGCCGGTTACGGCTCCGACCGTGTTAAATCGCCTCCAGAAGATGCTGAATAGGATTGACGGCAAGTTGGCACTAGCGGCTACTGCAAAGGCGAGGGAGACGAGAAAAGCAACGTTTTGATCCTTGGAAAGGAGTGCGAGGATGATGGAGACGATCCCGACCCCGATGGAAGCTTGCTTGGCTACTCGAACCTGTTCTTTGTCCGTTGCTTTTCCTTTCCGTAGCACGTGGGAGTAAAAATCGTGGGCGAAGGCCCCGGCAGCGGACATCACAAGCCCGGCTACCACAGCTAGAATGGTAGCGAAGGCGACGGCAGCGATAAAGGCGAAGAAGAAGGTTCCCCCGACCGCTTCCGCTAGCAAGGGAGCAGCCATATTTCCCGCTTTGTCAGCGGCGATGATCTTGTCTTCACCGACGAGGGTGGCGGCACCGAAGCCGAGGAAAGTGGTCAGGATATAGAAGGTGCCGATAATAAAGATCGCCCAAACCACTGAAGTGCGGGCCTCCCGTGCCGTTGGTACGGTGTAGAAGCGAATCAGAATATGTGGGAGTCCGGCTGTCCCCAGAACCAACCCAAGACCCAGGGAGAGATTTTCAATCGGATTGTCGAACTGGAGCCCGGGCTCAAGGAATCGCTGACCCTTTAATTCCGCCACCTGGTCAAACATATGGACGATGCTAAAATTGAACTTGGAAAGGACGAGAAGGCTAAGAATAACGGTTCCCGTCATCAGCAGGACCGCTTTGATGATCTGCACCCAGGTAGTAGCCAACATACCACCAAAGACCACATACAGAATCATTAGGATGCCGATCACGATGATAGAAATGGTTCCATCCAGACCGAGAAGAAGCTTAATTAAGGCTCCTGCGCCCACCAGTTGGGCGATCATATAAAAAGCTGAGATGGACATGGTAGACAGAGCGGCGGCAGACCGGACCGGCGGTGCCTTCAAGCGGTAGGCGAGCATATCGGCAATCGTGTATTTACCGGAGTTGCGGAGGGGCTCTGCCACTACCAGCAAAACCAGTAGAAATGCGACGAGGAAACCGACGGAATAGAAAAAACCGTCGTAGCCGTACAAAGCGATCAGACCGGCGATTCCGAGGAAAGAGGCGGCGCTCATGTAGTCCCCCGAAATGGCAAGACCGTTTTGCCAAGCGGTGATTGAACGGCCAGCGGCATAAAAATCCGTCGTCGACTTGGTTCGCTTAGCGGCCCAGTAGGTGATGATGAGGGTGAGGGAGACGATGACAAAGAATAGCACAAAGGCGGTGAGCCTCAACGAAGCCCCTCCTTCCTATGGGTGGCAACGTTATCTGAATGGCGGTCAGTGCGGTTGGCGTGACGAACATAGAGGAGGGAGATGACCCACGCCATGATGATTTGGGACAGGGCGAATAGGTACGCTAGGTTTATGGAACCGATCACTTTGGGGTGAAGCCAATCCGTATAGCCGTTGAGAACGGGGAGAGCGATATAATAGGCCAGAAAAAACAGAGTGGCGGGCAGAATAAACCATTTCTTGCGTCGGATGATCACCTTGAAATCCCGGGTTTCCGCAATTTGCTCCCATTCGGAGTTTTCCGGAGCCCGGCTCGACTGCAGATCAGACGCTGCCATTTGGAATCCTCCCTTGTCTGGTGTCTTGAGGAGTGTCGACCAACTGGGTAGAAGTTTTTTCTTTAAAGACCTCCTTTGCGTGTACCATCACGCTGCTCTCAGAAGGAATCGGTCGGTTGGTTTATCCATATTTCCAATTATTATAACAGACTGACTATTGGAAAACCAAGCCACCCTATCATCCATGAAAGCCCTTTCATTACCGAGGGTAGTTGAACTATAATTAAATGCAGCCATTGTTATCATAAATTTCAGTGAAGGGACGGTTTTCTGGCATGTCATGCGAGTAAGAGCCGTTCCGGAGGAGGATAACATTGAGAAGCAGATGGATGGGTGTAACGACTGTTTGTCTTGTGTGGGGAATGTTGGTTTCAGGGTGCGGATGGATTGAGGGTGGATTGGGTGAGAAGAAGGAGGCGAAATCGGCGAAGGAGGATCGCCAGGAGCTCCATATTACCATCGCTTCTGAACCCCCGTCTTTGGACAGCGCGATCGCCGTCGACGGGAGTTCGTTTAACGTACTGAATAACGTGATGGAAGGCCTGATGAGACTGGATATGGCGAATCAGGTACAGCCTGCGATTTCAGACGGGATGCCGGAGATCAGCCCAGATAAAAAAACGATAACCTTTAAGATCCGGGAAGGTGCGAAATGGAGTGATGGAGTGCCCGTTAAGGCACAGGATTTCGAATACGCCTGGAAACGGGCTCTCAACCCGAATTTCAATCTGGAATCGGCGGTCATGCTGTTTGATATTGAAAACGCCCAAGCTTATCATACCGGACAAGCTCCAGAAGAGGCTGTCGGGGTAAAGGCCCTGGATGATCGGACTCTCCAAGTGAAACTGCGTCAGCCGAGCCCCTATTTCCTCGGCCAGACCGCCTCCGCCGCGTTTTTGCCCCAACGGAAAGACATCGTGGAGAAGTATGGGAAAGAATACGGCTCGGATAAAGAGAAGATGGTTTACAACGGTCCCTTTGTCCTAGCGGAATGGAATCATGAGCAAAATCTCCGCTACAAAAAAAACGATCAATACTGGGATAAAAAAAGCGTCAAGCTCGAACAGGTGCATGTGAAAGTCGACACCGATCCCGTCAACATCATGAATGGTTACACGTCAGGGAAGACGGACGTCGCCCCCCTTTCGAAAGAACTGGTGGATGCGTTTAAGGGGGGGAGTGAGTTTCTTCCCGTGGAGCGGGGGGCAACTTTCCTACTGGTGTATAATACTCGGTTGGAATTCTTAAAGAACAAAAAAATTCGCCAAGCCCTCAGCTTGGCTGTGGACCGGGAACAGTTGGTCAATGAAGTGATGAAAGACGGCTCCCGTCCGGCAAAAGGGATGGTACCGGACGGCATCGATGACGGAAACGGGGACCCCTTCCGGAAAGATGCCGGTAAGTTGGTAGACTTCGATAAGGAAAAAGCAAGTCGGCTTCTGGAAGAAGGAATTGATGAACTAGGATACGAAACCCTTCCGACGGTGGAGCTTAACGTGAACGACGATGATCGGAAGAAGATCGCGCTCTTTCTGAAGAACGAATGGAAGAACAACCTCGGCCTAAACGTCACGATCAACCCAAAGCCGGTTAAGCAGAAGCTTGCCGCCGAACAACAGGGCTATTTTCACCTTTCCCTCGTTCGCTGGATCGGTCGATACAATGATCCGATGGCCTTTATGGAGATCGGCCATTCTGCGAGCCAGGTCAACTTCGGAAAGTGGCATAATCCTGCTTTCGACCGTCTGATCGAGAAAGCGAAAAGCACTTCCGACTTCAAAGCCCGGAATGAAGCCATGGTGAAGGCGGAAGAGATCGTGATGGAGGATGCTGGAGTGGCCCCTCTCTTTTACGAATCCCAGGCCTATGTCCAGAAACCCTATGTGAAGAATCTGTTTCGTCATCCCATCGGTCCCGAGTACACCTTAAAATGGACCTACATCGAGGGGAAGGAACAGCAGAAAAAGAAAAAGAAATAAACGGGCCGTACGCTTCCTGAGAACGTTCGTCCGCGATGGAACACGGGATCAATATCCCGTGTTTTTTTTATTCCGAACCAATCAGGAGAAGGGCAAAAGCCTGTCGTGCCTACCGTTGTGCCTCTTTTGTTCCAATTGAGAAAAAAGTCTTGTCAATTTCAATTTCACTGTTATATAATACAACACAAGTTAATCGTTCTGTGTTCAAACAGATCGACACTATCCGATTCTTTTCGAGGGAGTGAAACCATCCGTGAGCACACAGACATCGTCCGAACATGCCCACGTGAACGTGATGGGGGAAGTGACGGAAGCGTTTGCGGAAATTCTCACACCGGAGGCTCTGGATTTCGTTGCAAAACTGGCCCGCCGCTTCCGGGGACGCCGGGATGAATTGCTTAAAAACCGGCACCAACGGCAACAGGAACTCGACGCGGGGAAAGGACCTGATTTTCTGCCTGAAACAGCAGAGATCCGCCATCTGTCCTGGTCGATTGCAGATCTCCCCTACGATTTGCAGGACCGACGGGTGGAGATCACCGGTCCTACCTCTGACCGCAAGATGGTCATTAATGCCCTGAATTCGGGTGCAAAGGTGTTCATGGCGGATTTTGAGGATGCCAACTCTCCCACCTGGAAGAACAGCATTCAAGGGCAGATCAACATGCGAGACGCTATCAACCGTCAGATCGACTTTACCGCTCCCAACGGAAAACGATATGAACTTACCCGTAAACCGGCAGTCATCATCGTTCGTCCTCGTGGCTGGCATCTGGATGAAAAACACGTCGAAGTGGACGGGAAGCCGATTCCAGCAGCTCTCTTCGACTTTGGTCTCTATTTTTTCCACAATGCAAAAACCCTTCTCCGCAAAGGGTCAGGGCCTTATTTTTACCTTCCCAAACTGGAAAGCCATTTGGAAGCCCGCTTGTGGAACGATGTCTTCCTTTTCGCACAGGATGAGCGGAAAATTGCCCGCGGTACCATTAAAGCCACGGTGCTGATCGAGACGATTCTCGCCGCTTTTGAAATGGATGAGATCCTCTATGAATTAAAAGAGCACTCCGCGGGCCTCAACTGCGGCCGCTGGGATTATATTTTTAGTTACATCAAACGCTTCCGTAGCAGGCCGGAAGTGATCTTGCCCGATCGGTCCCTGGTGACGATGACTGTCCCATTCATGCGAGCTTATACTCTGTCAGCAGTAAAGACGTGCCACCGGAGGAACGCCCCCTGTATCGGTGGGATGGCTGCCCAGATTCCGGTGAAGGACGATCCGAAGGCCAACGAGGAAGCGATTTCCAAGGTGCGAGCCGACAAAGAACGTGAAGCCCTTGACGGCCACGACGGCACCTGGGTCGCCCACCCGGCATTGGTGCCGGTGGCCATGGATGTCTTTGACAAACATATGCTTCACCCCAATCAGATCCACAAAAAGAGAGGGGACGTCCAAGTCACTGCGGAGGATCTGTGCCGGGTACCCGAGGGGCCCATCACTGAGCAGGGGCTTAGGGACAATGTCAGTGTCGGTATCCAGTATATCGAAGCCTGGCTCAGGGGTTACGGAGCGGTGGCGATCAACCACCTGATGGAAGACGCCGCCACAGCGGAGATCTCCCGCGCTCAGGTATGGCAATGGATCCGTCATCCCGAGGGGAAGCTATCCGACGGTAGCAAGGTGACGAAGGAACTCTTTCTACAGACGGTGGAGGAAGAATTGGACCGGATCGAGGATCGAATCGGTGTCGATGCCTATGCTAATGGAAAATTCGGGGAGGCGAAGGAGCTTTTCACCGAACTGACCCTTGCCGACGACTTCGTCGAATTCCTCACCCTGCCCGGCTATAAGAAGTTGGAAGCGTAAACATAGCAAAATATCGAGCTTTACCCGGTACAAGAAGCTGAAAGCGCTAGAGCGACTATAAAGGAGAGATGAGCGATGACGGTTCAACAGGAAGCGAAAACACTAGAGAAGAAATGGGAGACGGATCCGCGCTGGAAAGGGATTGAACGTACCTACTCGGCTGAACACGTGATCAAACTTCGGGGTTCTTTCCCAATTGAATATACACTGGCCCGTCGGGGGTCGGAGCGGCTGTGGGATCTGCTCCATAACGAGCCCCATGTGAAAGCCCTCGGAGCACTAACCGGCAACCAAGCGGTTCAGCAGGTGAAGGCCGGTCTGAAGGCGATCTATCTCTCCGGGTGGCAAGTAGCTGCCGACGCCAACCTGTCAGGGCAGATGTACCCCGACCAGAGCCTGTACCCTGCTAACAGTGTTCCCCACGTGGTGAAACGGATCAATCAGGCTTTACAGCGAGCAGACCAGATCGAACATGCAGAAGGAGGCGCCCAGCGGGATTGGTTCGCTCCTATCGTGGCAGATGCGGAAGCCGGCTTTGGCGGCCCCCTCAATGTTTTTGAACTCATGAAAGGAATGATTGAGGCAGGAGCGGCTGGCGTCCACTTCGAAGATCAGTTGGCCTCTGAAAAAAAATGCGGCCACCTGGGAGGCAAGGTGTTAATTCCGACCGCCCATGCCGTCCGCAATCTGGTTTCCGCCCGTCTTGCCGCAGATGTGATGGGGGTGCCGACGATCCTGGTTGCCCGGACAGACGCCAATGCCGCTGAACTGATCACCAGTGACGTCGATCCGAGGGATCATCAATTCCTGACTGGGGAGCGGACACCAGAAGGATTCTTCCGCCAAAAATCGGGACTGGATACGGCTATCGCAAGGGGGCTGGCCTACGCTCCCTACGCCGACTTGATCTGGTGTGAAACCTCTACGCCTGATCTGGAGGAAGCCCGCCGGTTCGCGGAGGCGATCCATGCTCAGTTCCCGGGCAAAATGCTGGCCTACAACTGCTCTCCCTCTTTCAACTGGAAGAAAAAACTGGATGACAAGACCATTGCCCGCTTCCAGGATGAACTGGGCAAGATGGGCTACAAATTCCAGTTTGTCACCTTGGCCGGTTTCCATGCCCTCAACAACAGCATGTTTGAGCTGGCCCTCGGCTACAAGGATCGTGGGATGGCGGCGTACTCGGAGTTACAAGAGGCCGAGTTCGCCAACGAGGCTCACGGTTACTCTGCCACCCGCCACCAGCGGGAAGTGGGAACCGGTTACTTCGATGCCGTCTCGATGACGATCACAGGAGGAACCTCCTCTACCACCGCTCTCAAAGGATCCACGGAAGAAGAACAATTTAGCGCATAAGACAAAAAAGAGAAACCTCACCCGATAGGGGAGGTTTCTCTTTTTTGTGGTTCCTTTTAGCTATGATCCTCTGCCTTTTTCCATACCCGACTGCCCCGGACGGTCATCCACAGGAAGCCGATCAGGGTACCGGCAATAGCGGGAAGGAGCCAGCCGATTCCCTGATTATAGAGGGGGAGCTGGGCGTACCATTCGCCGAGTCCGCCCAGAGGAATGCGGGCCTCATTTAAACCATCGATCACGCTGACCAGTGCCGTTCCGATGACGGCTCCGGCATAAACGGGCCTCTCGGTTCCGGGTTCCAATTGCAAAAAGGAGAGAAGGATCAAGACGATAGCGATCGGATAGATTCCAGCCAATACCGGAACCGAGACGGAAATGATCTGGGTCAAGCCGACATTGGCCATCAACAGGCTGGCCAGGCAAAGGATACCGACCACGAGTTTGTAAGAGGCTGCTGGGATGATCCGAGAGAAAAACATCCCGCAGGCAGAAACCAGGCCGACGGAAGTCGTCAGGCAGGCAAGGCTGACCGCTGTCCCGAGGAGCAGGGCTCCCCAGTCTCCAAACAGGGATGCAACCACCCGGGTCAGGATTTCCGCCCCGTTATCCGTTGTACCGAGGGTGGAACTGGTGGCACCCAACCAACCGAGTGTCAGATAGACGAAGGCGAGACCGGCCCCAGCGATTACCGCCGCCGATATCACCGTTCTGGCGAGGGCGGGTGATTCTTTGATTCCCTTGCCTTTGGCGGCAGAGATGACGACAAGCCCAAAGACGAGGGCACCCAAAGTATCCATCGTGAGGTATCCCTGAACAAATCCACCGAAGAAAGCCTCTGATTGAAATGCATCACTAGGAGCGACGGGGGACCCAATCGGGTTCAAAAACAGACCTGCCAGGATAACGGTCAGGATAATCAGCAGGAGGGGGGTAAGGACTTTGCCGATCCGGTCCACCAATTTCGAAGGGTTCAGACAGAGCCAGAAGGTTAGCGAGAAGTAAAACACGGTGAAGACTAACAGGGCTGTCTCTTTCATTCCTGCAGGCAGGAAAGGTACAGCACCCATTTCAAAAGCGACGCTCCCTGTTCGCGGGATCCCGAAAAAGGGTCCGATTGCCAAGTAGATGATAACCGTAAAGATCAGCCCAAATAGAGGGTGAACCCGGCTTCCGATGGTTTGCATGTTTCCCCCTGTCACCGCCAAAGCGATCACAGCCAGCAGGGGTAATCCGACCCCGGTGATCACAAAGCCGGTGATTGCAGGGCCGAATTCCGTTCCGGAGGCCTGGCCGAGCGCCGGAGGGAATATGAGGTTACCCGCTCCGAAAAAGAGAGCGAACAACATCAATCCAATGGAGAGGGTTTCGGACCGATAGACTGACGATATTTTATTCATAAAAGCTATCTCCTTTATTGATGAGAAAAATTTCATTTACGTTCAATCATAACAAGAACTTCTCTGCAAAAAACGGACAATTTGGCGAACATTACTGGTAAATTTACCCTTGTTATGGATGGAACAAAAACGTTTGCCGAAGCTTGACCTTCGCTGGCGGGAAGGGTCATTTCTTTCGCACCCTCCGTTTATAACATACGAGGGCTGCCGACGATAAAGCATCTCTGTGCATTTCTGCCCATTTTTCGCTCATACTAAGCAAAAATAATGGGGTGAAAACAATGAAGAATAAAAAGAAACGCGCTGCCGAAGACAAAAGGAACCCGCATCAAGAGGAGGATTCCTTGGGCTTGGATACGGAGACACCTTCCAATTATGAAAATAGTCTGGGTGGCCACCCGAAGAATCTCACCGAATTTGAGGTGGATCGGTCCCCTGGACGTCTTTAACCCGCATAATAACCTAATCAAAGGAGGAGATGAGAACCATGGCTGAAAAGCAAAAAACAGCAGAAGTATTGCGGACACAACAAGCGGAAGAGCTGCGCGATCAGACTGCAGAACAGCTTCGCGACGAGCCTTCACCAGAAAAGACAGAGAAGGTGGAAGCACGGTCGGATCGTCATTGCGGGGGTGTCTAATCCCGGGTTCGGCGGAGCAGGGGTTCCGTTTTGGCGAAAGGGAGAGATTCAGGTAAACGTCGGGCTCGTGCCGGCGTTTTTTTTATGAGGACGGTGGTCCGAAACGTTGGCATTCGGAGAACTAGGCTGTTTTGTCTAGTGACGCGGTTTGGGAAATTCAATAGGATAGAAGAGAAGGGTATTCTATGCAGAAAAAAGAGGTGTTGATTGTTGCCGGTGAGAGGGTTGTTATGGGTGATTACCCTCGGTTCCCTGGTATTTTCAAGCGGTTGTTCCCTCGTGATAAGCGAGCTGGCCAAAAACAGGGAAGCCCAAGGGGGACAGAAGAGAGCGGAGAATCCCGATTCCGGTTCCAGGAAAGAGTCGGAGAAGACGGATGAGGATCTGGAAGCCCAACCACCCGTGAATGGGGAAGGCGGACAAGATTCCGGCGGTCTCTCAGAGGGGAAAGAGTTGGTTGTCAGCGACCTGACTGTGAAGACGGACGATCAGGACTGGCAGAAGGCAGATCAAGAAAACCTGTCGAAAAACGGGGTGGATATCGAGCTTACCTTGCTGACTCCAGAGGGGCGGAGTGCCGAAACTTCCGATGAGTTGGTCATCGTCAGCTATTATCAAGGCATTCAGGGTCAGGTAAGCACCCGGCAGTTTGCCCAAAGAATGATGGAAGACGGGTTTTTGAAGGAGTACGAGGCGAAGGATTGGAACATCCTCGCAGAGAAACGGAATGATATTCTGGCCGAGGTGGAGATGACCGGTGGACACGGCTATGCTCGCTTCCTAAGCACGGAGGATGGCATCTATTCTCTCTATTATCTGGCGGATAGCACCCCTCAGAACAACGATGTAAAAATAGATTGGCGCCATCGTATGCAGCAATCGGGAAAAGAGGATGGCCTCACCTTGTAGGAAAAGTGAAAAGGACGGACGGCAGCAGGCCGGTCCGTCCTTTTTTTGTGGGGAGTCATTTGATTATCCATGGTTTCTAGCAGCTCGAAGGAGCTGCTTTTTCTTATACACGAACCATTCGATGATTGAGACTCCACACGGCTGAAGCCGTGGGATTCTTGGGTAGTTAGCGCATTCAATCCATTTCTGCTTCGTGCAACTCCCAAGTTCAGGGCTGTCTCATCAGCCCGTCCCATGCAGTTAGAATGTACCCACATGGGCGGAACGCCTGTTACCAGCGTTCTAGTTCCTTATCGTTCTCTTATGGTTTTACCCAGCGGGAGCGATTTGTTCGCCGCTGGAACCCCCTACCATAACGTTTTCAAGGAACAACCCACTACCAGTGGGATGAGCACCGCTCATACG